>NZ_JBEBRB010000006.1:0-88646 GCF_040395035.1 Parapedobacter lycopersici
CTTTCGATATCACACCCCTGCTGAAAAAGGGGAATGCACCGCAGGAAATTGTGGTAGGTGTATGGGACCCAACGGATGAAGGGCCGCAGCCCAATGGAAAGCAGGTCGTAAAACCGAATGGAATATGGTATACACCGGTTACCGGTATCTGGCAGACCGTGTGGCTGGAAGGGGTGGCGGAAAGTTATGTGGTGGCTACAAAGCATACACCTGACATTGATAAGGGAACAGTGTTGATACAGGCCGTGGTCGAATCGGCGCAGCCGGGCGACCAGATCCGGGTCTCCGCCTGGAACGGTACAGCGAAAATAGCGGAGGAAACCGTGCCTGTCGGCACCGATGCGTTGCTGCCCATCGCCAATGCCCGGCACTGGTCACCGACCGATCCTTTCCTGTACGACCTGAAAGTTGCCCTGATCCGTGGTAATAAACCAATAGATGAAACTTCAGGCTATTTTGCCATGCGGAAAATCTCCATGGGCAAAGATGGCAACGGCATCCAGCGTATACTGCTCAATAATGAATTCCGCTTCCAGTATGGCCCACTCGATCAGGGCTGGTGGCCGGACGGCTTGTATACCGCGCCGACAGACGAAGCGCTGCTGTTTGACATTAAAAAGACCAAGGCAATGGGATTTAATATGATCCGGAAGCACATCAAGGTGGAACCTGCCCGGTGGTATTACCATTGTGACCGCGAGGGTTTGCTGGTATGGCAGGATATGCCAAGTGGCGATCTGGGCGGCAATCACTGGGATATGCGGCCGGGCCTGACCTCCGGACGGCAGTACGATAAGGAGCGGACCCCCGAATCTGAGGCCATCTACCGAAAGGAATGGACAGCGATTATGGATGCGCTTTATAATTTCCCCTGCATTGTGGTATGGGTGCCCTTTAATGAGGCATGGGGGCAGTTCAAAACCCGGGATATTACAACATGGACCATGGCGCACGACCCCTCGCGGCTGGTCAACAGCGCCAGCGGAGGGAATTTTTTTGGCGTGGGCCATGTGCTGGATGTCCACAATTATCCGGACGCCGTGATGCCACGTCCGGAGCTGTTCGGTGCCAATCAGGCATTGGTGCTGGGCGAATTCGGTGGTCTGGGACTGCCCATTGTCGGTCATACCTGGCAACAGCAGGACAACTGGGGGTACCAAAGTTTCAAAAATGCGGATGAACTTCAAAAACGTTATCAGGGGCTGGTGAACGACCTGGCACACCTGATTCCGCTGGGCCTCTCCGCTGCCGTATATACTCAAACCACCGATGTTGAGATTGAAACCAACGGGCTCATGACATACGACAGGGCAGTTATCAAAATGCCGGAAACGGTATTGCATAACTTACATCAATTGCTTTATCAGCAGGATCCGGACTAAAATACCGTCATGCGTCATCGATGCCGTTTGTCATAAACCTTAGTTTCAGTATAGTTTAATTTCATGAGTGATCAAACCCAATTTATCGCGCGAATTACCACCTCCTATCGCCCGAAAGGCGCCGCTATTTTTCTCGGTGCAGGAATCCTGGACGGCCAGGTTGTTGCCGACGCCAAAGTAAACCTGGCGTTAAAAATGATGAACCGGCATGGACTCATTGCCGGCGCTACCGGAACGGGGAAAACCCGTACACTTCAACTGATTGCCGAACAGCTTTCGGATGCCGGCGTGCCGGTGTTCATGCTGGATGTGAAGGGCGACCTGTCCGGGCTGCATCAGCCCGGCGCATCGAATCCTGCGCTGGTTGAGCGGGGAGAGGCATTAAAATGGCCCTTTGTACCTGCCGGCTTTCCGGTTGAATTGTTTTCCCTATCGGGAGAGACGGGCAATCCGATGCGCATCACCGTGACGGATTTCGGTCCGGTAATGCTGGGCCGGATCCTGCAGCTTAACGATACGCAGACCGGTGTGTTGGCCGCACTTTTTAAATATGCCGAAGATGAGCAGATGCCTTTGGTGGATTTTGCGGATTTAAAGAAACTGCTGGCTTATCTTTCAGACGGGCCGGGGGCCGAAGCGATTAAAGCGACCTACGGCCGTATCAGCGGAAGCACTTCCGGTGCCATCCTACGGAAAATAGTTGCGCTTGAGCAACAGGGTGTTGCCCATATTTTCGGCGAAAAGCAGTTTGATGTCCAGGACTTGTTTGAGCGTGTCGACGGAAAAGGCGTCATCAGCCTGCTGAATATTTCGGATATTCAGCACCAGCCGATTCTGTTTTCTACGTTTTTACTGAGTCTTTTGGCGCAGCTGTTCAGGAATCTTCCGGAGGTGGGCGACCTGGATAAGCCCGAGCTCGTATTTTTCTTTGATGAAGCACATCTGCTGTTTAAAGATGCGCCAAAGCCATTCCTCTCGCAGGTTGAGCAGATTGTCAGACTGATCCGCTCCAAGGGGGTAGGGGTATTTTTCTGCACCCAGGCACCGACGGATATCCCCGAAACGGTACTGGGCCAGCTGGGAAACCGGGTGCAGCATGCACTGCGGGCGTTTACACCAAACGATGCCGAAGCACTCCGCAAAACAGTACGTACTTATCCTCATTCCGATTTTTACGAAATAGACCGTGCGCTTACCTCCCTGGGAACGGGACAGGCGCTGATTACGGTACTCAACGAAAAAGGAATTCCGACCGAAGTGGTGGCCACGCACCTGATCCCGCCCCGCGCGGTAATGGGACCCTTGGAGGGAACAGCCTATCAGCAGCTGGTTAATGGTTCGCCTTTTTATGCCAAATACCATGAAACGGTAAACCGTCGCAGTGCCAGCGAGATGCTGGATGAGCGGGAGGAAGCCCGGAAAGCGGAAGAGTTCCGGGAGGGCAATACAGGCACAAAACCCACGGCCCGGCGCGGAAGTGCCCGGCAAACCCCGATGGAAGCCGCGACCAAAGCGGCTTCGGCAACCCTGGCCCGTGAAGGAGTAAAGCTGCTCGGTAGGATCGCAAACGGCATATTGGCCGCCATGTTCCGCCGCAAGCGGTAACGGAAGCGGTACATTGCCGCGAAAAGCGGGATGCTAACGGTAACAACGCGATTTATTCACGCTGGTTTTTATCCTGCGATTATCGTTTGCATATCGAAGCAACTTTACCTAAGTTTGGCAACAATCGATGGGAAATTCCGTTTATTGCTTTAAAAACATACATTAGTTAAACATGAGTAAACCGACATTATTGATTCTTGCCGCCGGAATGGCGAGCCGTTATGGGAGCATGAAACAGACTGATGCCTTTGGCCCCAATGGAGAGACTATTATCGACTACTCCATTTACGATGCCATACGCGCCGGTTTCGGCAAAATCAGTTTTATTATCCGCCGGGAATTTGAGGAAAAGTTCCGTGATATTTTTGAGCCGAAACTGAACGGCCGGATTGCTACCGATTACGTGTTTCAGGATTTCGATCTTACGCCTTTTGGTATCGATAAGGAAATCGAACGGGCTAAACCCTGGGGCACTGCCCACGCGGTGCTTTCGGCACGTAATCAGATCAACGAGCCTTTCTGCGTGATCAATGCTGATGATTTTTATGGCTACGAAGCATTCGAAAAAATGGCGAAATTCCTGACAGCCGGCGTAAAGGATGATACCTTTTCCCTGATGGGATACCAGATAGATAAGACGCTTTCTGACTATGGATCGGTGTCCAGGGGGGTCTGCCAGGTGGATGACGAAGGCAACATGACCGGCATTAATGAACGCATCAAAGTCTATTTTAAAGACGTAGACGGACAGAAGCGGATCTTTTATGAGGAAGATGGAAAGGAAACCGAATTACCACGGAGCAGCCGCGTATCCATGAACTTCTGGGGATTCACACCGGCGGTATTTGCTGAAACCGAGGCCCTGTTCAAAGATTTTGTAGCCGCCAATGAACACAACCCCAAGGCAGAATTCTTTATTCCGCTGGTGGCTGACGCACTTATTAAAAGCGGTAAAGCGCGGTTTAAGGTGCTGCCCACTTCGGAAAAATGGTTTGGTGTAACCTATCAGGAGGATAAACCCATTGTACAGGAAAGCATTGCCCGGCTGGTCCGGGATGGTGTTTATCCTGAAAAGCTGTTTTAAGCTAAAGCAAAAAGCCCCGCAGATCATTTCTGCGGGGCTTACTTTTTATCCGTTCCTTCCGACTATTTTTTATCGTCGTCTTTCACTTCTTCATATTCCACATCGGTCACATCATCCGTGCCACCGCCTGCCTGCTGTCCGGCACCGGCATCACCGGCTGGCTGTCCGGAAGCTGCTGCGTCCTGTGACGCCTTGTACAATTCTTCCGAAGCTGCATTCCAGGCATTTTGCAGTGCAGCCTGCGCTGTTTCAATCGCGGCGAAGTCCTTGGCGGCATGTGCATCCTTCAATTTTTTCAGCTCTTCTTCGATCGGTGCTTTTTTGTCGGCGCTGATCTTATCGCCGTATTCCTTCAATTGCTTTTCGGTGGAGAATACCAGCGCATCTGCTGCGTTCAGCAGGTCGATTTCCTCTTTCGCCTTTTTGTCGGATTCGGCATTGGCTTCTGCTTCCTGCTTCATTTTCTTGATCTCATCCTCCGACAGGCCGGAAGAAGCTTCGATACGGATTTTCTGTTCCTTTCCGGTAGCTTTATCCTTAGCCGAAACATGCAGAATACCGTTGGCATCGATATCAAACGTTACTTCGATCTGTGGTATGCCACGCGGTGCGGGTGGAATGCCGTCCAGGTGGAACCTGCCGATGGTGCGGTTTTGCGCAGCCATTGGACGCTCGCCCTGCAGAATGTGAATTTCCACTGAAGGCTGGTTGTCAGACGCGGTGGAGAACACTTCCGATTTCTTTGTCGGGATCGTGGTGTTCGATTCAATCAGCTTGGTCATTACACCGCCCATGGTCTCAATACCCAATGACAACGGGGTAACGTCCAGGAGCAATACATCCTTCACCTCTCCGGTCAATACCCCGCCCTGGATAGCGGCACCAAGTGCTACTACCTCGTCCGGGTTTACACCCTTTGACGGATCTTTGCCGAAGAATTTTTTTACGGCATCCTGTATGGCAGGAATACGGGTGGAACCACCCACCAGAATAATCTCATCGATATCAGCGGGAGAGTAGCCTGCATTTTTCAATGCAGATTTACAGGGATCAATGGTACGCTTAATCAATCCGTCGGCCAGCTGTTCAAATTTCGCACGGCTTAATGTGCGCACCAGGTGTTTGGGCCCGGTTTGATCAGCCGTGATGTACGGCAGGTTAATCTCCGTAGAAGAGGAGCTTGACAGTTCGATTTTGGCCTTTTCAGCAGCTTCTTTCAACCGTTGCAGCGCCATCGCGTCTTTGCTGAGGTCGAAACCGCTGTTTTCGCTTTTAAATTCGTCGATCAGCCAGTCGATGATAACCTGGTCAAAGTCGTCCCCACCCAGGTGCGTATCGCCATCCGTGGATTTTACTTCAAATACCCCGTCGCCCAACTCCAGTACGGAAACGTCATGGGTACCGCCACCGCAGTCAAACACGACAATTTTCATGTCTTTATTGGCCTTGTCCAATCCATAGGCCAGCGCAGCAGCCGTAGGTTCGTTAATGATGCGCTTTACGGTTAAGCCTGCAATTTCACCTGCTTCTTTAGTTGCCTGCCGCTGGGCGTCGTTAAAGTAAGCCGGCACGGTAATCACGGCCTCTGTTACTTCCTGGCCCAGAAAATCCTCAGCGGTTTTTTTCATCTTCTGCAGAATCATGGCAGAGATTTCCTGAGGCGTATATTTACGGTCGTCAATTTCCACCCGGGGGGTGTTGTTGTCGCCCTTAACGAGGGTGTACGGTACGCGGTTAGCCTCTTTGCTGGCCTCATCGTAGGTAGTTCCCATAAACCGTTTGATGGAATATACGGTCTTTTTGGGGTTGGTAATGGCTTGACGTTTGGCAGGATCTCCCACTTTGCGCTCGCCATTCTCCACGAAAGCCACAATAGACGGTGTTGTGCGCTTTCCTTCGTTGTTCGTGATCACTACCGGCTCGTTGCCTTCCATCACGGCTACGCAGGAGTTGGTAGTACCTAAGTCGATTCCAATAATTTTTGACATATCTAAATTTTCCTTTTATACGTTGATGAACAAAATTTTACCTTTTAAGGTGTATCAATGGCTGTGCCAATCCCTGTACCGTGCCAATTATTTGCAGTTTAACGTATAAAGTACAGGTTGGGTTACAAAATCCTGACATTGTGTCATTTTTTGCTGCGGGGGACGCTGCGGAATCTGCTACATTGTACTCAGCGGACATTGCGGTCGTCTTGCCGTTTGCTTTGACTGTTCTTCGAGACTGGTTCGGGACTCCTTCGGGGATTCCTCGAACGTCTTCGGAACGCAACGGATTGCATGCCGAGCAGCCCCGAAGCGGAGTCGAACACGGGTCGAACCCGCCTCGAAGAACAGTCGAAGGAGCCCCGAAGGAGTCCCGACGCGCACTCGAAGCGCCCCCGAAGGATCCCCGAATAAGCGCCGGAAAGGGGGCAGCCGCGACACAGAAAGTGGATGATGCCGCTGGTTGGATTGCTGCTTTTTGCGTATAATTGATGTTCATTAGTAAACTGTTTGCCTATGCACATCGAACAATTGCGCGATTACTGCCTTCGGAAGCCCGGGGTTACGGAAGGCTGTCCCTTCGGACCGGATACCCTGGTGTTTAAGGTAACAGGGAAAATCTTTCTCCTGACCGGGATGGACAGCCGACCCCTGTCGTTTAACGTGAAATGCGATCCGGCGTATGCGCTGGAACTGCGCGAACAGCACCCGCATTCCGTGTCAGGTGCATATCACATGAATAAAAAGCACTGGAACACCGTTGTGTGTAACGGCGAGCTGGATGATCGGACATTAGCCGGATTCATTGACCATAGCTACGACCTGGTGGTGGCCGGGCTGCCCCGGAAAGACCGGGAGATGCTGCGTTAATTCCTGTGCCAGTTTTGACATTGGCAAGACCGGCTGCTCATCGGTAATGCGTATTTTTGCAGCGCAGCAAATAGCACATTGTTATGGATTTTACCGCTTACCTGTCCGAGTTCGGACGCATCCTGAATAACCCCAACCCACCGGCACCTTATGATCGCTCCGAATATCTTGATTATACGCGGCTCAATTGGTCGAGGATGAACCGCTGGCTAAAGAAAGGGCAGCTGGATCCAGCGTTTGTCGGAGCAGTAACGCGTATTTCCCATCCACAGCAATGGATCGTGATTACGGAACCCTGGTGTGGCGACGCGGCACATTCCCTGCCTTTCCTGCACCTTGCCAGTACGCATAACCCACTGATTTCGGTGACCTTCGAACTGCGCGATTCCCCGCCCTTCCGGATCAACGAATACCTTACTGCCGGAAGTAAATCCATTCCGAAACTGATTATCCGGAACAGCGCCGGCGAAGACTTGGCTACCTGGGGGCCACGGCCGGCCGCATGCCAGGAGGTGTATCAGCAGCTGCTGGCTACCGGGGCGGATTTCGAACGGGTTAAAACCGATCTGCAGCATTGGTACAATAACGATAAGGGGAAATCCCTGCAGGCCGAGCTAACCGTTGTCCTCACGGACATCCTTCCACCCACCGCCTAACGCCTTATATAGTGCTACTTTCGCATTCAGTTGCTGCTGTTTGATGGCCACCAGGTCCAATTCACTGGTGAGTGCACTGCTTTGGGCGGTGATCACCTCAAGGTAGGTTGCATAACCGCTCCGGAAAAGCAGGTTTGCATTTTTAACTCCCAAACGGGAAGTGGTCACCCGCTTTTCCGCAATTTCGTACTGTTCATGTAATTTGTCTATCATGGCCAGTGCATTGGTTACTTCGTTGACGGCATCGAGCACGACCTGCTGGAAACCAAGTTCGGCTTTATCGCGCTCCAGCCTGGCGATTTCGTGCTGGGTTTTCAACCGTCGTCCACTGAATATCGGCTGCGTAACCCCGCCGATAATCCCACCGAAGAGTGCGCCCGGGATATTGAACCAGTTCTGTGGTAGCATCGCATTCAGTCCGCCCGAAGCATTGATGGTCAATGCAGGGTAGCGGTACGCCTGGGCTACTCCCACCTGCGCATTGGCCGACCGGAGGGCCAGTTCGGCCTCCCGCACGTCGGGCCGGTTGGCTACCATAGACAATGGAACGCCCGCGGCCAGGTTATCCTCCGTTACGAAATCATCCAACCGGCCGGAGCGTACAACATCCCGCGGCATTCGTCCGGTCAGGGCCATCAGTGTATTTTCCTGTACGGTGACTTCCTGTTCCAACTGGGGGATTAACGAGGCGGCAACCAGCATCTGCGACTCCGTCTGTTGTACGGCCAGGGCGGTTACTTCCCCCGCATCGCGCTGCAGTTTGACAATGTGTAATGTGCTGTCGTTTAGTTGCAGGTTGCGCCGGGCTACCTCCAGCTGTTCGTCCAGCATCAGCAGGTTGTAATAACCATCGGCAATGGCCGCAACGAGCGCGGTCTGCACGGCTTTCCGGGCCTCATAAGTTTGTAGGTATTCCGCAAGGGCGCTTTCCTTTTGCCGGCGTATTTTACCCCAGATGTCGAGCTCCCAGCTGACATTGATTTCGGAAAAATACTGCGACTGCAATCGATACAGGTTTTCGGGTGCCTCGCCCTCGCCGGGCCGTTCGTACCAGTTGGACGATGGGTTGGAATAGTAATCACGCGACCGCCACTGCTGATTGACTCCGCCAAGCTGTGCTTCCACTTCGGGGAGGAAAGCCGCCCGCGACTGCCGAAGCGACTGGTTGGCGATTTCAATGTTTTTCAGTGCCGCCTGCATGTCATAATTATTGGCGATGGCGGTATCAATCAGTCCGACCAGGGTGCTGTCAGTAAAAAAGTCGCGCCAGGGAATATCGCCGATATGGGTGGTGTCGCGGTTCAGGCTATCGGCCTGCCGGTACGTATCCGGCAGGTCCAGATCCGGTCGGACATAATCTTTCCCTACGTTGCACGATGCGACGAGCAGCGGAATAAAAAGCAATGCTAATCGGCTATACTGCATACTGGATTGTTTCATGTTCATTCGTTTATTTTCAATGGTCCGCTCGTTAGTCTTCGTCTTCCGTCTTCAGCCTGTTTTTAACCCGTTCGTCGAGGTGCTTAAATAGCACATACAATACGGGGATGATAAAAATACCCAGCGTAACGCCGGCCAGCATCCCGCCGGCCGTACCGAAACTGATGGAATGATTACCCTGGGCAGAGGGGCCGACGGTCCACATCAGCGGAATCAATCCGGCCACAAATGCAAGTGAGGTCATCAGAATGGGACGAAGACGCATGCGAGCGCCTTCAATTGCCGATTCTAAAATGCTCAGTCCCGCACGGCGTTGCTGCACGGCGAATTCAACAATAAGGATGGCATTCTTGGCCAGCAGGCCGATCAGCATGATGAGCCCGACCTGCACGTAAATGTTGTTTTCAAGTCCAACGAGGTTTACGGCGGCATAAACACCGATTAATCCCACGGGTACCGACAGTAAAATGGCCAGCGGCAGGATGTAACTTTCATACTGTGCTGCAAGGAGGAAATAGACAAACAGGATGCTGAGTGTGAAAATCAGCGTGGTCTGACTGCCCGATTGCCGTTCTTCCAGACTCATTCCCGTCCATTCATAGCTGTAATTCGCCGGCAGGTGTTCGGCTGCCGCTTCTTCCATGGCATCCATGGCCTCGCCGGTACTGTAACCTTCCGCAGGACTGGCATTGATCGCGATGGCATTGTACAGGTTATAACGGTTTACGATTTCGGGCCCCATCACCTTATTCAGGGTGATCAGTGTATTGGCCGGTACCATTTCCCCCTTGTCGTTGCGAACAAAGATGGATTTGAATGATTCCGGATTCTGGCGGTATTCGAAATCGGCCTGCATGTATAGCCGATACTGCCGCCCGAACCGGTTAAAATCGCTTACCCGCACACGGCCGTAATACCCCTGGACAGTACGCATCAGGTCGTTGACATCCACACCCAGGGCTTTTGCCTTCACCGGGTCAATGGCCAGCTCGTATTGGGGGAAGTTGGCGTTGAAGGTCGTGTAGGCAGATGCAATTTCCTTTCGGCCTTCCAGGATGGTGATGAACGAATCTGCTGCCAGTCCGAAATCATACATGGAACCACCCATCCGGTCCTGCAGCACAAACTCCAGGCCGGAGAAATCACCGAATCCCTGTACGGTCGGTCTTGGGAACACACTGAATGAGGCTTCGTTAATCTGTTCCAGGTCTTTGCGTATGGTGTCCATAAAGGCATTGATGTTCCGGATTTCGCCCCGCTCCTTCGTGGGCTTGAGGTTAATGTACCCCACAGCAAATGCAGAGCTGGCACTCGCGTCAATGGCATTATAACCGGAAACCGTCGTCATCCCCTCAATTGCTTCGCGCTGCTGGAGAATGCTGTCGGCCTTGGCCAATGCGTCTGTTGTACGGGCGAGCGAGGCGCCCGGCGGCATCGCCATGGAGTACGTGATGAAACTGTCATCTTCTGTAGGAATGAAGCTCGACGGTGTCCGACCCATCGCCCAGATGCCCAGCAACGTAATGACCACCAATCCCGCGATGCTGAGTGCCTTCCGTTTGATCAGGAAATGCAATGACCCGATGTATTTGCCGGAAAAGGAATCGAAGGCGGTGTTGAATGCCGTGAAGAATCGATCTTTAAGCCGGTTCAGACCCGATAACGCCTGTTTTTCCTGCGGGAGCTCGGCTGTCAGTCCATCCTGGTGTTTCGGCCGTTTGAGCAAAAGCGCGCAAAGTGCCGGTGTAAGGGTGAGCGCATTCAGTGCCGATATCAGGATGGCCGTGGCCAGTGTGTACGCAAACTGCTGGAAGAATATACCCGATGGCCCGCTCATGAAGCCCACCGGAAAAAATACAGCGGCCATGACCATGGTGATGGAAAGGATGGCACTGGTAATTTCGCCCATGGTCGACAGCGTAGCTTTCCGGGGGCCGAGGGTGGTCCGTTCCATTTTCTGGTGTACGGCCTCGACGACCACAATGGCGTCGTCGACCACAATCCCGATCGCCAGCACGAGGGCAAACATGGTCAGCACATTGATCGAAAACCCGAACAATTGCAGGAAAAAGAACGTACCGACGAGCGATACGGGGATTGCGATGGCGGGAATGAGCGTGGAACGGAGATCCTGCAGGAAAATAAATACAATGAGAAAGACCAGGATAAACGCTTCAAAAATAGTGTGCTGCACCTGACTGATCGATTCATCAATCTGGTCGCGTACACTGTAGCTGATGTTGTAGTGGATGCCATCCGGAAAATTCCGGGATAACCGTTCCAGCACATCCCTGATCTGAATGTCAATTTCCCGCGCATTTGAGCCGGATGTCTGGATGATATTCAGCGTAAGTCCGGGATAGCCGTTAACCTTGTTGTCGCTCCCGAGGTTGGTGGCGCCAAGTTCAACCCGGGCAATGTCGCGCAGGTAGAGTACGGACCCATCCTCATTGGTTTTGATTACAATCTTTTCGAACTCTTCCGGTAACGTAAACCGGCCTTTGTGCCGGAGGATGGTTTCAAAAGCTTCATCGGAGGTTTCACCGAATTTACCCGGGGCAATCTCAAAATTCTGGTCGCGTATTGCAGCGGTCACATCTTGGGGCACCAAGCCGTAGAGTGCCATCTTTTCGGGGTTCAGCCAGGTACGGATGGAATAATCACGCGCACCGACGCGCCTGACCTGCCCGACGCCATCCACCCGTGATAGCTCACGCATGAGGTTAATCTGCGCATAAGCCTGGAGGAATGTTTCGTCGTATACGGTATCGGGATGGTCGCTGTAAATGTCGATGGTCATGATGATCCCGCTTTGCCGGGGCTCTACAGTAATGCCCGATTCGATTACCTCGGCGGGAATGTTGGCGTTGGCTTTTGAAACACGGGTCTGTACATTCACCGCTGCCTGGTTGGGATCGGTGCCGGTTTCAAAAAAGACGTTGATATTGCCCGACCCCGAGTTAGTGGCGGATGAACGGATGTACGTCATGTCGGGCACACCGTTGATGGCCTCTTCTATGGGCAGGAGTACCGCACCGGCCACCGTTTCGGCGTTTGCGCCGGGATACGATGTGGATACCGTAACACTTGGCGGGGCAATTTCCGGAAAACGGGTAATGGCCAGCTGCCACATGCTAACGAGCCCGATGATGACGAGCAACGTGGATACTACGGTAGCTAAGACCGGTCTGTTGATGAATGTTTTAAGCATAAAAAGTAACTTGTTCTGCCTGTGCAATAGCCCGAGGGAGGCTGTTACATGCGCACGGCCCTATTAAAAGCTGTTAAAAAATCAGTAAGTAGCCAGGTATACTAACTGCCTGCGGGGTTTTTGATAATGGGTTGGATCTCCATGCCGTCGGTAAGCTTATCAAAACCGGTCAGGATAATCCGGTCGCCCACCTCAAGGCCCGCCTCCACAATGTAATTGGAACCGCTGCTTCCACCCACTTTAATCGCCCGCTGTTTTACCGTGTTCTCCGGTGTCAGCGTATAGACAAAGATTTTGTCCTGTAAGGCGGTTGTAGCAACCTGGGGGACCAACAATACGCCGGATTGACTTTCTTCCATCTTCAACGTACCGCTGTTTCCGGAGCGGAGAATATTATCGGGGTTGGGAAATGTAGCGCGCAGGGATATAGCCCCGGTGGTACGGTTTACCTGCCCATTGACCGCGTCAACCACGCCTTTTTCCGGATAGGTTTCGCCATCAGCCAATACGAGTGATACGTAAGGAATCAGGTCGGACGATCCCGATTTGCCCAACGTGTCTTCCTGCGCGGTCTTTTCCGTTTCCGGTTGGTTCTGTCTTTTGTTGAAGTAGAGAAAATCCGATTCGCTCATGGCGAAATACACAAATACATCATGCGTATCCGATAATACCGTCATGGGTTCCGAATCGCTTTTGGTAACCAGGTTTCCGATCCGCTTCGGGATCCGTCCGATGTAGCCGCTTACCGGTGCTTTTATGGTGGTAAATCCAAGATTAATCCGTGCCGTGGCAACAGCGGCCGTGGCCTGGTCGAGCGACGCTTTGGCTACATCGTATTCCGATTTAGCCGTACGGAGCCGCACTTCTGAAATTACTTCATTCACTACCAGTGGCCGTAAACGCTCGACTTCCAGCTTGGCATTTTCCAATTTGGCTTTCTCCACATTTTCACTGGCAATCGCATTATTGAGCTGTTCCTGATAGGGCAGTGGATTGACCTTAAAAAGTTTCTGGCCTTTTTTTACAAAGGCTCCCTCATCCACGTAAATCTCTTCCAAAATGCCCTCAACCTGTGGACGTATTTCTACATTGGCTGTGCCTTCTATCGTTCCCAGATAGTCCCTTACAGTAATGGCTGTGGACGTGTCTACAACGTGTACGGGCAACGCCAATGCGGCCTGTTCCCGCTCGTTCGTTTTGGACGATCCGATGGTACAACTTGAAAAATTAATACTGGATATTCCTATTAAAGTGCTGATTATTAATGTGTTAATTTTATTTTCGGTTTTGATGCTCATAGCTGTTTCTCGTTTAATGTTCTAATAGCTGGTACTGTTGTTAATGATGATGCTGTTGCCGCAATTCAGTAAGCCGCGGTTGTTATAGGTAAAGTCAGAATACATGCCAAGGTTCATCTTGGCCGTCCGGGCACGATCAAACATTTAGGTAGCTTGCGTGTTACTATTTTCGATTACGGAGTCAACGGGAGGGGATGATGAACCATCGGAATAACGGATATGAAGTTACACTATTCGATAACAAGGGCACAAAGTCCCATTGTCGCTGCGGCAATACACGATGGCCATATTGTTGACCGCACATTGCGTGCTTACCTAACCCTGCAGGAACATGAACGTTTTCGGGAAGAGGACCCGTATACAGATTACTTGGCCATGCTGCCGGTAAACCGGGTAACGGTAAAGACATCTCGGTTTCAGCTCGACTTAAACCGGCGCCGCGACAGCGCTATCTACCACCGGCCCGAGGACGCGTGGGGATTGCAGGTCTGGCAGCCGGAACTGCCCAATGCCCTGCGCCAAGAACTGCTGCAGCAATACGATGCCTTTTACGGGGACATGGCTGCACTGCTGGACGATACGATAGCGGCATTTGGTGGTTTTGTGGTGCTGGACATTCACAGTTACAATTACCGGCGTGAATCGCCGGATGCCGAAGCCGAAACGGCGGAGAATCCGGAAATCAATATCGGCACGGCGCATAATCGGGCGCCATGGAAAACCTTCGGCGAGCGCTTTACCCGTTTTTTAACGCACCACCGGATTAGCAATCACCCCGCTGATGTCCGGGAGAACATCAAATTTGGCGGCGGCGGATTTTCGGAATGGATCAATGACCGGTACGGGTCTTATGGCTGTGTTTTATCGCTGGAGTTTAAAAAGGTATTCATGGACGAATGGACCGGCAGGGTAGACATACAGCACCTGAATGACTTGAAACAACTGCTGCGGTGCAGTATCCCGTATTTACTGGATATGCTTGACGAAAAGCAAAAGGAAAGGCCTGATGACCACTGAAGCAAAAAAATACATCAACCGTATTGCCGACAAACTCAAAAAGGGCAACCCGTTGCATATGGACCTGCCGAATGGCGGAAAACTGCACCTGGATCGCCCCGTACCTTTTTTACTGGTTTATCGGATACCGCCCGGGGCTGAAGACACATTTACACCCACACTCGGTGAAACGGAATCGGCCTACCTGGTTTCGTCCGCTCATCCGGATGATGAATCGACCCGGCTGACGATCAAAACGATTGCCAATAGCCTTGCTGATAAATTTGGCGGATTCATGCTGCTTGAGGTATGGCTTTCGGATCAGGCGGATGCGGCGGCATTTACCATTCACCTGAACCAGAAAAGTGCGTTGCCGGTAGCCGAAAAGCTGCGGAATGAATTGCAGGAAATCCGGCTGAGCCAGAGTCGCAAGATGGAAGCCGTGTTGGAACGGGAGAAAAAAATGCCCGCGCCACCGTACTATGATGCGCTGATGGGCAATGAGGAAGCCCGTAAAAGTGAGATCATCCTGATTGGCCTGGAAATCGCACCCATTTACATCGACCAGCAAACGGGATTGCCTTACCCGTTGATCCTGCGGGAATTGCGTGAAGGGTTCGGCAAAGCACTGAAAAAGAGCTTTTTTGAATTCGTGCGCATGCAGACTTCATACAATGCGGCGCATTTTGAAATGCTGGGAACGACGGAGCTGCACGAACTGGTATGGGAAATTGACGACAAGCTGGCCGAGTATACCCAGCTGTTTGATTTTCTGTTGCTGGTAACGCCAATCAACGTGAAGGAGGAGTGGGCCGGATTTTCCAAAAGCAAGTACCTCGGCACACCTTCGTTCCACTACCGTCCGATGCCGATAGACCCCGAGCTGATTAAACGTAAACTGTATAACCTGCCTATTGAGCACATTTCGGACCCGACACTTGCGTACCTGTTCCGCGACAAGCGGAAGGAGATCGACCGCATGCTGAACATGCTGGGCGAGCGGGAGAAACCCGATTTCCTGTACAGCAGCCAGCAGCTTTTCGGAAATATCGAGGAAAGCCTGCTTGAGACAGCCCGTGCCATACTGGTCGCCGCCGAGCCCAGCGAATTGCCGAAACAACGTGAAATGCTGCAGGCGGCCGAATTTGCCAGCCTGGCTGAGGCCGAACTGCAATTCTTAAAACGGCAGTATGGCCAGGTATCGACGGCCGTCCGGATCCGGGAGGATGTGGAAGGGGTGATGGTTTCCCGGGGTACACTGAACGTCAGCAGCCGGTACCGGATTTCCCGGGCCCGGGCATTTGCGCTGGTCCAGCATGAGATCGGTACGCACGTGGTGACCTACTATAATGGGATGGCGCAGCCGCTGAAATTGTTTTACCTGGGCGTACCCGGTTATGAACAATTGCAAGAAGGGCTTGCCGTACTAGCGGAATACCTGGTTGGCGGGCTTACCAACGAGCGGATCCGCACGCTTGCCGCGCGCGTGGTGGCCGTATACCACATGATTGCCGGCAATTCGTTTTCGGATACTTTTTTTATGCTGACGGATAAATATCAGTTTAAATCGGAAACAGCCTTTCACATTGCCATGCGGGTATACCGCGGCGGAGGGCTCACCAAGGATGCCGTATACCTGAAGGGCCTCCTCAATGTCATCGAGTACATTAAGCAGGGAAAGGATATCACCAAACTGCTTGTTGGCAAAATCAGGCAGGACTACCTGCCGGTCATTGAGGAATTGATGCACCGTGGCCTGCTTAATCCGTCGCCGTTGCGCCCCAGGTTTCTGGATAAACCATTCATCGACCGGCTGGATGATATTAAAAACGGCGGCAGCATTTTTAAAATGATCGGTTAATTAACGCTTTTATCGCTAACTCACGCAACATGAATATTGGATTTTTAGTTAATCAAACACACAAGGAAGGGGCTGAATATACGACTACCGGACTTGCGTTGGAAGCCCATCGGATGGGTCACCAGGTATATTATATCGGTGTGGGCGACCTGGCTTACCTGGCTAACGGGCAGATGGGCGCCCATGCGCGCAGCCTGCCGGATCGGGAATTCCGGTCGCCCGCCACCTTACTGGAGGCCTTGCGTGAGAGCAAGAAGGAACCGGTCAGCGCGAAACAACTGGACGCACTGCTCCTCCGGAATGATCCGGCAGCGGATCTGGAAAGCCGGCCATGGGCGCAGGATGCTGGTATCTCCTTTGGCCAGCTTGCCAGCGAACAGGGCGTTACTGTACTTAATGACCCCCACGGGCTGGTTTACGCATCGAGTAAAATGTACCTGCAGTATTTTCCGGAAAAGGTACGCCCGTCGACCATCATTACCCGGAATATCGCTGATGTGGAGGCCTTTTACCGCGACCACCAACGCAAAATTATCCTTAAGCCCCTGAAAGGATCCGGTGGAAAGAATGTGTTTCTCGTTGATAAAAAAGACAGCAAAAACATGAAACAGATCGTGGAAGCCATCTGCAGGGATGGTTTTGCCATTGCCCAGGAATACCTGCCGGAAGCGCGGAAAGGAGATATCCGGCTGTTTTTGCTGAATGGCGAGGTGCTGGAGACGGACGGCAAACCGGCCGCTATCCGGCGGGTTCAGCAGGGGGGAGATATCCGCAGTAATATCCACCAGGGCGGCGAAGCAAAGAAGGCGACCCTGAACAAACAGCTCCGGGAAATTGTGGAGGTCGTATCGCCGAAACTCAGGAAGGACGGTATGTTTCTGGTCGGGCTCGATGTAGTTGGGGATAAGTTAATGGAAATAAACGTGTTCAGTCCGGGTGGATTGCGCCACGCAGGGAAATTGCACGGCACGGATTTCTTTCCGACGGTTATTGCCGCAGTAGAAGAGCAGGCAGCGGCACGCCGGCATAAAACGGCGTAATGAAATGTTAAAATTGCCGCAAGCATTGGCGTGATTGGGCAAAAAAGAATATATTAGCCGGGTGTGCAAAGCTAATATTGACTTGAATGAGCCTGATCAAAAAAATCGCTTCCTGTTTATTTTTTAGTCTGTTTTTCGTAGCTGCGTTTGCCCGGCAGGATACCGTTAGTATCAACACGTTGGTTGAGCGTACCCAGAAACTGCTGGACGCCTACCCGATCGAAAAGGTACACCTTCACTTTGATAAACCTTATTATGCAGTCGGCGATACGGTATGGTTTAAAGCCTACCTGAACAGTAACATGTACGATTACGACCTGAGTAAGGTCGTGTACGTGGAGGTCATGAACGGCCGCGATTCGCTGATGCAGACGCTGCGTATCCCACTTGCCGACCGGATGGGCGACGGCCACCTGGTGCTCGACCAGGAATGGTATACCCAGGGCAATTACCGGTTCCGCGCCTATACCAAATGGATGGTCAATTTTGACCCGGCTTATTTCTTCAATAAGATTATCCCGATTGGCGATGTGCTTAACAATAACCTGCACCATACCATCTCATTCAAGGATGTCAGCAATGGCAAAAACGCCCGTTCGCAGGCTACCATTCAATTCAGGGATCGTGAAGGGAAGATTCTGAACAACCGAAAAATCAATTGGCAGGTGACTTCGGGCTGGGAGACCCTGGACAATGGAAAAGGGGAAACGGATGCCATGGGTAACGTCATTATCAATATTAATGGAAATGACCGGGAGCTGCTGCGCGCGGGCAACCTGCATGTATCGTTAACCCCGCAAAGCGGATCGGCATCGCCGCTTGTCGGAAGGTTTCCGCTTCAGGCAGCCCTTTGGGATGCCGATGTGCAGTTTTTTCCGGAAGGTGGTGAATTGATCGCCGGACTGACCCAGAAAATAGCCTTTAAGGCGGTCGGAAATGACGGATTGGGGCTTCCTGTGAAGGGCGAGGTAGTCGGTCCGGATAACCGGGCCGCAGCATCCTTCACCGACACACACCTGGGCATGGGACAATTTACTTTCGTTCCCCAGGCCGGAAGTTCCTATACCGCGAAAGTAACTTTTGAAAACGGGCAGGAACGGACCTATCCGTTGCCGCCGGTGGTTGCCGAAGGTATCGGTCTGACATTTTTAAAGGCTGATACAGCCCAGATCCAATTGGCTATTGTGGCCAATGAGGCCTTTCATAAAACCCACGAAAATGAGGTGTATTACGTGATCGCCCAAAGCAACGGCATCCTGTGCTATGCCGCCCAGGCTACGTTGCGGAATTCCTCGGTACTGATCAACCTGCCGAAGGACCGTTTTCCAACGGGTATCGCTCAGTTTACCCTGTTTACATCGAACGGTAAGCCGATCAGCGAGCGGCTGGCTTTTGTGGAAAATATCAAACCGCTCGATATCCAGGTGACGTCGGATAAACCGGCTTACAACGCAAAGGAACCGGTGAACCTTGATATCGCGGTAAATAACAATGGTGACCCGACCGCGGGCGGCTATTCGATTTCAGTGACAGACGAAACGAAGGTTCCTTTTGATGATAATCAGTCGGTTACGATTCTTAGTAACCTGCTGCTCACATCGGATATTCAGGGATATGTGGAGCAGCCGAATTTTTATTTTAACGGGCCGGACGGCATCCGGTGGGAGGCTTTGGATGTGCTGCTGCTGACCCAGGGCTACCGCCGCTTTTCGTATGAGGAAGTGCTGGCCGGGCAGTATCCACAGGTGTATTTCCTGCCGGAACAGGGGATCGAGATCTCGGGTGTGTTGCGCCTGAATAACGGGAAACCGGTACCCAATGGCGGACTGCTGCTTTCCATACCCGAGCGGAGTTTCCGGACGGATACCTACACCAATGAAAACGGGGAGTTTGCTTTTAAGGACCTGGTGTTTACGGACTCCGTGCGGGTGACGATCAATGCGCGTGGTAATGATAATTACCGGAATATGGTCATTAATGTAAACCCCACGCAGTTTCCGGCAATCGATTCGAGCAGCTACCGGGCCGATAACCTGCTGAACATCGACACATCGCTCGCCCCGTACCTCAGTAACAGCCGCAATGAATACCGGACTTCCATTCTGCTGGAAGAAGTGGAGGTGACCGGCAGAACCGGCCCGGCATTCACACATAAAGACTATCCAGCCCTTTCGGGGCTAAGCATGGCAGACCACCGCATTGAGCCGGATCGCCTGAAGGGCTGCAACGTGCTGATGATGTGCCTGCGTACGGTGCTGACGGGAATTACCTACGATGATCGCAGCCAGAACTTCTACATTACGCGTGATTACAATGCCGGAGGGCGTATACCCGTGCAGTTTTTTCTGAATGGCATGGCTGTGGATGTAAATGCGCTGAATGGCATTGTACCCGCCGAAATTGAGGGTATTGAAATATTTATGCGTGATGAGCTGGGCGTAGTAAGCCGCAGCTACCAGAATAATGGCGTCGTTTCCATATACACCAAAAAGAAAGAAAAGGCACCCCGGATGTCGCTGAGCGAAATTGAAAGCATGCTGCCTAAAAGTAATATTATTGACCTTACACCGCTGGGATATGTCAAGGAACGCAAATTCTACGTGCCGAAATATGACACCCCCGAACGCCGCGCGGTAAATGACATCCGCTCCACAATATACTGGAATCCGGATGTAACTACGGGTGACGACGGGAAAGCGCGGGTCAGTTACTATAATGCAGATGGAAAAGGCAGTTACCGTGTCGTTGTAGAGGGCACGGACGTGCATGGCAACATCGGCCGGACGATCTACCGGTATACGATAAACTGAGGCATGGTTATGTGCCGCTGCGTGGCGGCGCCCCGGGCTCAACCTCGAGTTCCTGCTGGATGATCCTTACCGCATAGGACGCGGGTGAAATGCCCTTGCCATACCGGTGTGCGTAGGCTTTCGTGAATTCGGCCCCAAAATATAGGATTGCCGCCGAATAATAAATCCATAGCAGCAATACAATGACGGCACCTGCCGCTCCATAAGCCGATGCCGGCGCACTGTATTGCATGTACAATGAAATCAGGTACCGGCCCAGCATGAACAGCAGTGCGGTGAAAATGGCGCCGCCGACGGTATCACGAAAACGCAGGCGTGCATCGGGCAACACGCCGAAAATGGTGCCGAACAGGGTGGTAATCACCAGGAACGTAAGCCCGATATTAATCCACTCCACCATCCAGAGGGAGATTTCGGGAAAATACTGTCCAATCTGGTTACTCAGTGCCACAATAATTCCGTTCAGGAGGAGGGAAGCAATCAGCAGGAAGCCCAGGCCAAGTACCATGGAAAAAGAAAGAGCGCGGTTAATCAGCATTTTCAGCCATCCCTTTTTAGGTTTCGGTTTTAAGCCCCAGATGGTATTCAGCGAGTCCTGTATTTCCATAAAGATCGTGGTCGAACCCACGATCAGTGTGCCGATGCCAATGGCAATGCCGATACCGGATTCATTGGCGAAACTGATCTTTTCGATGAGCTGCTGGATCTGTGCGGCGACGTCGGCGCCGAACAGGGAGGTCAGCTCGTCAAATACCTCGGTCCGCACACCTTCCTGCCCGGCGACATGCTCGCCATACAGAAACCCTACCGTCCAGATGACAATCAGGAGCAGCGGTGCAATGGAAAAGAGGGTATAATAAGCCAGGGAAGCGCTCATCTTCATTGCCCGGTCGCTTGAAAACGAACGGTAGGTTTCCATTATGAGCTCTCCTATTTCTTTGTAAAAGGAAATACTAAACGCCTTCATGGGCCAATATCATTGAAAATGGAGTCGTCTCCGTTAATAAAGCGCCATTATTCTTCCGGATAGATGCCGTCGATCACGGTTTCGTTGCGCTGCAGGATGACTTTGCGCTTCAGGCTAAGCTTCGGCGTTAGCTCGCCGGCATCAATCGTCCATTCCTTTGGCAATAGCACAAACTTCTTCACCTTTTCCCACTGGCCAAACCCCTGGTTGAGCCGATCAATTTCACGCTGGTATTTGTCAATAACCGCATCCGATTTAATGGCCTCTTCTCTTGATTTAAAGGGAACGCCCTTCACTTTGCACCATTTTTCAAGTTCATCAAATGCGGGCACAATCAATGCAGAGGGGAATTTCCGGTTTTCGCCCACCACCATCACCTGGGCAATCAGCGTGGATTCCATGAATTTATTTTCCAGTGCCTGGGGGGCGACATACTTTCCGCCAGCGGTTTTGAACATCTCTTTTTTCCGGTCGGTGATGCGCAGAAATCCATCGGGAGTCAGTTCGCCTATATCACCGGTGTGAAAATACCCCTCGCTATCAATCGCCTCGGCGGTGGCCGCGTCATTTTTGTAATAGCCGATGCTTACATTGGGACCACGGCAGAGGATCTCACCGTCGGCGGCAATTTTGACTTCGACACTCCGGAGCACCCGGCCTACGGTACCGAATTTTACGCCGTCTTTCTCCAGACTGTTCACGGCAATTACCGGTGATGTTTCGGTAAGCCCGTACCCTTCGAGAACGGGTATTTCGGCAGCCCAGAAAACACGTGAAAGACGGGGTTGCAGGGCTGCACCACCGGAGATGAGTAGTTTGATGTGACCACCCAGGGCGGCCTGCCATTTGCTGAATACCAGTTTGCGGGCAATTCCAAGCTGCAGGGCAAACCACCAGCTGTTTTTTCCCGGCTCCTGATAACGGAGACCCAGTTGCAGTGCCCAGAAGAAAAGGTGCCGTTTCACACCCGAGAGTTCCTTGCCTTTGGCTACAATACGGTCATATACCTTTTCAAGCACCCTGGGAACCGTCGTAAACCCGTCCGGCTTTACCTCATTGATGTCGGCCACAATGGTATCCATACTTTCGGCATAATGGATTTCCACGCCTTTCAGGAAGTATAGGTACACCACCATGCGCTCAAAAATGTGGCACAACGGCAGAAAACTGATGGCTTTTTTAAAGAAACCGGGCAATAGGTGCTGGCAGTCGTCTACATTACTCATCACATTCCTATGCGAGAGGAATACGCCCTTCGGTTTACCCGTGGTGCCCGAAGTATAGATCAGTGTCAGTAGGTCGTCCGCGCTCACAGCCTCCCGGTAAGGGGTTAGGTCAATGTCGCTTTGCTTGCCTTCATCGATCAGCTGCTGCCACGAAGGCTGATCCTTTACCGGATCGAACGTATAAATAGGAGCCGCCAGATCGTGTTGCTTAAGCGCCTCCTGCACTTTTTCATATAACTCGGTGTCGCTTAACAGGATGATTTTTACGCCTGCATCGTGGATAATAAACGAAAGGTCCTGGCTGGATAATGTGGGATAGAGCGGAACAATCGCCGCACCCAATTGGCTGACCGCAAAGTCGCAGAAATTCCATTCCGGCCGGTTTGCAGACATTAACGCAATTTTATCTCCCTTGCCGATCCCCCGGGCGGCCAGGCCCCTGCTGAGCTGGTCGACAACGGTCAGGAAGTCGTCCGTGGAGTAGGTTGTCCACTGTCCGTTCGCCTTTCCGGCGACCATTACGGATTTGGCGTGGTTGGCTTTATAATGGGGGAGAATGTCAAAAATGCGCATTGGAGCTGCCATATCAGGTTATTTTATCCCGGTTTATCGTGTTTGAGATATAATACACTAAAGATAACAATTATTCGCTGAAATTGTCGTTCTGAAATCGAAGAATTAGCCTACATTTGGCATTTGTTTTGAAAGAAAGGCTATGATAGCTTACTTTCGTTTATCGTTTACATTACATATTAGCTCGTTATCGCATGAAAAGAAAAGGATTTGTTTGGTTAGTGGTTTTGATGGTCATCGGGGTTGCACAGCAAACGGCGCTGGCCCAGGAGGGTCCAACCTATTCACGGGCCGTGGGTGGTCGCTTTGGTGTGGCAAACGGGATTACCTATAAGCATTTTCTAACGGAGAATAATGCGATAGACGGGATTGTGAATTTTCAGGGTAACCGGAACTTCACCATCTTTAAATTGCTGGGATTATACGAAATTCACCGTCCCATCACGTTTATCGATGTGGAAGGCCTGCAATGGTACTACGGCTTTGGTGGCGGGCTTGGGGTATACCGTTATAAAGATATCGACGAAAATGGCATGGCCTGGAGTTTCGATGGCGTAGTCGGGGCAGATTATAAAATCCCCACGGCGCCGATCAACCTTTCGCTCGACTGGAAGCCTACGATGGAACTGACACCCGAATCGGGCGTACGGTTTGACGGGATTGGCCTGTCTATCCGGTTTGTTTTTTAAAGATATGGACGATGCCGGCATCCCCGCGGAATGCCGGCAGCCTGTCGGCTATTGCTGGGGCTGTGAAAGCCAGATGCTGCCCAGCCGTTCCTGCTCTTCGGTTGCACCGGATAGCGGCATAATATTGAATGCACCCTTTGTTTCCTGTCTTAACGTGATCGCCAGTTCCCGCACCCGGCCATCACGCGACACCAACACCTGCAGCACATCACCTACCGCTGCCGTCTGCATCACCCGGTTCAGTTCTTTGCCGCCCGCATCGAGCCGTTCGCCGTTGATGGCAATCACCTCGTCGCGTACATTGATGCCGCCGTCCCAGGCCCCGGTACCGCGGCTGACGGCAGATACCATAATGCGCCCGTCGTTTACCGAGGTAGCGAAGCCAAGCTCGGGAATATTCCGGTCTTCATGATAATCCACCAGTTCGTAACCCACTGCATTCAGGTAGCGGTTATAGTCGATCGGTTCGGTCGTTTGGGCGGCCTGGAAAATATCGGCCAGCGATGTACCCGCCACTTCCTCCATCAACTGCTGCAGCTCCGCTTCCCTGAAGCCCCTCTTTTTTTCGACGTAGAAGGTTTGGTAAGCGGCTTTCAGCACATCGTCAAGCCGTTTTGCCCCGGTGGTCGCCTCGAGTATCCGCAGGTCGAGTATCAGGGCCAGTAACGCCCCCTTGTTATAATAGGATACCGACGTGTTGGCCGAATTTTCATCCGGGCGGTAATACTTGATCCAGGCGTCGAAACTGGCCTGTGCGGCAGACTGTATCCGGTTGCCCGCACGGTTCTCAACGGCATTGACATCGTTGACCAGCGCCTGCAGGTACGCAGATTCGGTCAGGAAGCCGCTCCGCCGGAGAATCAGGTTGTCAAAGTAAGCGGTAAAGCCTTCCATGATCCACAGTGACCGGGTGTAATTCTCCGCGTCGTAATTGAATGGACCGAGTTCGATGGGGCGAAGCCGTTTGACATGCCATAGGTGAAAATATTCATGGGCCACCAAACCGAGGAATCCCACATAGGAACGTTCGTTCTGGTAGCCGTTGCGACTGGCGCCCAGCACGGTTGAATTGAGGTGCTCCAGTCCGCCGCCGCCTGACTGGTAGTTGTGCACAATAAATACATAGCGTTTGTTGGGGTTCACACCAAAGACTCGCGTACACTCCTCAATGATGGTCGAGCAGTCGCGGATGAGCCGCTCTTTATTGTAATTGCCGCCGCCCACCATGGCTATTTCGTGGTGGACGCCGGCGGCCTCGAATGTGATAATATCCTGGTTGCCGACTTCAATGGGCGAGTCAAACAGCTGATCGAAATCCGCGGCTTCGAATGTATTGGGCTTCCCGGCCACAGGTTCGAGTCCGGTCGAAACCGAAGACCACGCAGGGTGGGGGACTACGGAAATTTCCGCGGGATGATCCAGCATCCCGTCCACATACAGGAAAGTCGCCGCAGGCGATAGGAATGCATGGCTGTCGTCAATAAAATTGGTGCGGACCGATACCTCAAAGCCATAAATCCGGTAGTTGATAACGATCCGGTCACTTTTACCCGAAGCAACGCGCCAGGTATTTTTATTGATTTTACTTATTTCAAGGGAACTCCCTGAAGCATCGTGTGCTGCAACACCTTCCACATGTTTGGCATACTCACGCACCAGGTATGAACCGGGTGTCCATACGGGCATTTTTACATCGATGAAATCCTTCTTCAGTCCAGAAATTTCCATTTTTATTTCGGCATAGTGTGCCTGGGGTTCTTTGAAAGAAATCTCGAATCGGATGTGGGTGTTACCAAAGGCAGGGGCGGTGAAGGTGACCATAATGATAAACAGATTGGTAAAAAAATTTTTCATGCTCATGTCAGACTAGGCGTAATGCAAAAGTATAAGTATAGGACGATGTGCCAAAGGAATTAACGGTTTTGCTGTAAAAAATGTGATACAGGTATTAATTACCCGGGTGAGAACAGTAGTTTTGACATGTTAAGTGTGTATATTTATTATTCCTTAAAGCGGATAAAACACAGTTTAGCATGCCAGATACTAAAAATGAAACGAAATTACCTTTATATTGCGATAGCGGTGGTCGCTGTGGCGTTTGTCAGTTACTTTCTGACACGTAACGGCAAGGCAAAAGTAGCCGCTCCCGAAGCGGGGCAACGGGGTGGCCCCATGACCGTGAACGCCCTTGTTGTCGAACCTCGTGCCTTTGCCAACATCATTACCCTATCGGGCTCCATCGAGCCCAATGAACAGGTACAGATCCGGAGTGAAGTGTCGGGCATCGTACGGAGCCTTGGCTTCCAGGAAGGGTCCATGGTGCAGAAAGGCCAATTGTTGCTGCACATCGATGATTCCGAGTTGCAGGCCCAGCTGATCCAGGCCCAAAGCCGTGAAAAACTCGCAGAAGATAACGAAAACCGGGCGCGGCTGCTGCTGGAGAAGGAAGCCATCAGCCAGCAGGAATACGACGTGGCCCATGCGGACCATGAATCGGCTAAGGCGCAAACGGCATTGATCCGTGCGCAGATCGCCAAAACAACTGTCCGTGCGCCGTTCAGCGGCAAAGTAGGACTTCGGTCGGTCTCCGAAGGAGAATACCTTACGCCCACTACCGTAGTGGCCAACCTACTGAGCATCAATCCGGTAAAAATCCTGTTCTCCGTGCCGGAGAAATACAGTACGCAGATCCTCGACGGGCAGGACCTTAAATTTTCGGTCAGTGGTTCAGACGCCAAGTACGATGCGAAGATTTACGCCATTGAACCCGGAGTCGATCCGGCAACGCGCACGATCAGCATCCGTGCGCTGGCCAACAATCCCGGGGGACGGTTATTCCCGGGTTCGTTTGCCCGCATTGAATTGCCGCTGGAGCGCATCGACACGGCGGTGCTGATCCCTACACAGGCAGTGATTCCCGTACAGAATGGGAAACAGGTTTACCTATTTAAAGATGGCCAGGCAAAGGCCACGCCGGTGGAAGCGGAAAACCGAACGGCCAGCGAGGTGTTGGTTAACGAAGGGATCGCCATTGGCGATACGGTGCTGGTCTCCGGCCTGATGTCGTTGGCCGACGGTACCCCGGTACAGGTCGATCTAGTTGAATCAAATAATTAACCGACGATGAGTTTATCCTCCACCAGTATTAAAAGGCCCGTGCTGACCATCGTGATGAGTTTGATGCTCATCCTCTTCGGTATTATTGGCTATACATTTCTGGGCGTCCGGGAATTCCCGTCGATCGATCCCCCGATTGTGTCCGTGCGAACCAGTTATTCGGGGGCGAATCCCGATATTATCGAGTCGCAGATTACAGAGCCGCTGGAACGGTCCATCAATCAGATTGACGGCATCCGCAACATTTCCTCAACCAGCAGCCAGGGGTCAAGCCGCATCAACATCGAATTTTTACTGAGCAAAGACCTCGAGGAAGCGGCCAATGACGTTCGCGATAAGGTATCACAGGCGATGCGGAGCCTGCCGCAGGACATCGACGCGCCTCCGGTGGTTTCGAAGGAGGATGCGGATTCCGAACCGATCATTGTCATGACGGCCCGGAGTGAATCGCGCTCACCGCTCGACCTTGGGGATATTGCCGACAACGTACTGGCCCAGCGGTTACAGACCCTGCCGGGAATCAGTTCGGTGCAGATCTGGGGAGAAAAGCGCTATTCCATGCGGTTATGGATCGATCCGATGCGGCTGGCTGCATATGGCCTGACGCCACTGGACGTACGGAACGCATTGAACCGGCAGAATGTGGAACTGCCATCGGGGAAAATTATCGGGGATAATACGGAACTGACCATTAAAACGATCGGCAACCTTACCACGGAAACGGAATTCAATGACCTGATCATCAAATCCGATGGCGACCGTATCATCCGGTTCAGCGACGTCGGCAGTGCCGTGCTCGGTCCGCAGAACCTGGAAACCGAATTCCGGGAATCGGGTACTCCGATGGTGGCGCTGGCAATCATCCCTCAGCCGGGGACGAATTACATCGATATTGCGGATGCATTTTATGAACGCATGGAACAGCTCAAAAACGAGGTGCCCGCCGATGTGCAGCTGGATATCGCGATGGATAACACGCTGTTTATCAAAAAATCTGTTCTGGAAGTCGCTGAAACGATATTGATTGCCCTGGTGCTGGTGATTCTGATTATCTTTCTGTTCTTCCGGAATTGGGGAATTGCCATCCGGCCGCTGATCGATATCCCGGTTTCGTTGATCGCCACTTTTTTTGTCATGTATTTATGTGGTTTCTCCATTAACGTGCTGACTTTGCTGGCCATTGTATTGGCCACCGGATTGGTAGTGGATGATGGGATTGTGGTCACCGAGAACATCTATAAGAAAGTGGAAGAGGGGATGTCGCCCATCCAAGCGGCCATCAAAGGGGCTAATGAGATTTTTTTCGCGGTTATCTCGATCTCCGTTACGCTGGCAGCAGTCTTTTTGCCGGTCATGTTTATGGAAGGCTTTGTGGGGCGGCTGTTCCGGGAGTTTGGCGTAGTCATCGCATCGGCCGTACTCATATCGGCATTTGTATCGCTGACCCTGACACCCATGCTCAATGCTTACCTGATCCGGAGTGAAGGGCCTAAACATTCCAGGTTCTATCATTTTACCGAACCATACTTTGAAAAGATGACAACGGGATATGCAGCTTCCCTGCGCCGGTTCATGCATGTCAAATGGCTGAGCTTTCCCATCCTGGCAATCTGCTTTGGGCTGATTGCCTGGTTTTGGGTACACCTGCGGAAGGAAACGGCGCCTTATGAAGACCGGGGGGCAATCAATGCCAGTATTACGGCCCCGGAAGGAAGTACATTTGAGTATATGGACCGGTTCATGCTGAAACTCATGACACTAGTGAATGACTCGGTACCCGAAAAAGTGGTTAATATGGTCAATACCTCACCCGGTTTCTCCGGTACGGGATCGCCCAATACGGGGCGGATGCGCATTGTACTGGTGCCGCCGGATGAACGGGTGCGCTCGCAGGATGAAATTGCCGAGGCGCTGAGCCGGCAAACCCACCGGTTCACCGAGGCCCGTACGTTTATCTCACAGCAACCCACCATTTCGGTGAGCCGCCGCGCGGGCATGCCCATCCAATACATTATCCAGGCACCCAATTTTGAAAAACTGGAAGAAAAAATCCCTGAGTTTATGCGATTGGCGACGGTTGATCCGGCGTTTGAAAATGTGGATGTTAACCTGAAGTTTAACCGGCCGGAACTGAATGTCAGCATCAATCGGGAAAAGGCACAGAGCCTCGGGGTTTCCGTGCTGGATGTTGCGCAAACGTTGCAGCTATCGCTCAGCGGCCAGCGTTTTGCTTATTTTATTATGAATGGCAAACAGTATGAGGTCATTGGCCAGTTTATGGATCAGGACCGGAGTTCGCCGTTTGATCTGGCTACAATATCGGTGCGTAACGCAGCGGGTGAATTGGTACAGCTGGATAACCTGGTGAGCCTCGCTGAACACAGCAGCCCGCCGCAGCTGTATCATAACAACCGGTTTATGTCGGCTACGGTTTCTGCATCCCTCGCCCGGGGGCATACGATTGAAGATGGAATCAGCGCGATGGATAGCATCGCCAGCAAGGTGCTTGATGATAGCTTTTCAACGGATCTGGGTGGTGAATCACGCGATTTTACGGAAAGCAGTTCCAACACGGCGTTTGCGTTCGGACTGGCGTTATTGCTGGTATACTTGATCCTGGCGGCGCAGTTTGAAAGCTTTTTGGACCCATTTATTATCATCCTGACCGTTCCCATGGCGGTTGCGGGCGCCATGCTCTCGTTATGGCTTACCGGCGAATCATGGAATGTGTTCAGCCAGATCGGTACGATCATGCTCATCGGGCTGGTTACGAAAAACGGAATATTGATTGTGGAGTTTGCCAATCAGCTGAAAGAGAAGGGTGTGCCATTGAAACAGGCCATTGTGGAGGCCGCCGAGGCACGGCTGCGGCCTATTTTGATGACAAGTCTGGCCATTGCACTCGGTGCATTGCCGATTGCCCTGGCATTGGGCGCTGCGGCCACAAGCCGCATCGGCATGGGGGTGGTTATCGTGGGGGGAACCCTGTTTTCATTGATCCTTACCCTTTATGTTATTCCGGCCGTGTATGCCATGTGGTCGAGGGAATACAAGGCAAACCGCGAACTGCAGGAGGCGGAAAAGGTGGAACAAGAGGTGGTAAGTATGACCCACGCCTAGTTGAAACGAGATGGATAGACGGCCTGATTCTTTGATGATAATGAAGATATTATTGTGTTGTGCCCTGCTGGTGTTCCCTTTTTTGGGAAAGACCCAGTCGATCATGACGTTGAACGAAGCCATTGCATTGGCACTCGAAAGCAATTATGACATCCAACTGGTGTCGACCGATGTTGCTGTTGCCGAAAATAATGTAAACATCGGTAACGCGGGGATGCTGCCGACCGTCAGCGCTGATGTGTCGGCCGCTGCGGGCATCCAGAATACCACGCAGACACTGCTGGATGGCGAGACCCGCTCGGTGCGTAACGGCGAGAGCCACTCCAGTGCCTACGGAGTGAGCCTGGACTGGACCATATTCGATGGCATGCGGATGTTTACCCGTTACGAGCAACTGAAGGCCTTCAGGGCCCTGGGTGAGGCCAACCTGCAGGCTTCCATCCTGAATACGGTGTATGAGGTTGTCAGTAATTATTTCAACCTCGTGCATCAGAAACAGCTGATTGCAGCCACGCAAACTGCATTGGAACTGTCGGCCTTCCGGTTACAGACGGCGCAGAATCAGTATCAGATCGGGCGCGCGTCCAAGCTGGAGGTGTTGGCGGCCCGCGTCGACCTGAATACGGACACCACGAATCTGCTGCGTCAGCGCGACCTGTATAACAGTGCCCATGTCCGGCTCAATGAACTGCTGGGTCGCGCTGTGGACACGGATTTCGGCGTGGTGGATACGGTGATTATTTCTCGCGATGTGCATTATGAAGACTTATTGCTTTCAGCACATAACCAGAACCCGACATTACAGTCAGCACAGATTAACCAGCGAATCAACGAGCTTGAACTTAAGCTGGTAAAAGGCAATCGCTATCCCGTAGTCAATGTTTCCTCGGCCTATACCCGGTCCCGTTCACGTACAGAACTTGGGTTTTCCACACAGTCAAAGAACAATAATTTTAATTACGGCATTACCGCTTCCGTCAACCTGTTTAACGGATTTTTACAGCGGCGGAATGAACAGAATGCCGAGTTGGGCATTGAATCGGCCACTATCCTGGTTGATCAGGTGAAAAAAAATATTGAAGCACAGCTTCTTACTGCATTCCAGACGTATCTGATGAACCTCGATCTCGTCCGGCTGGAGGCAAATAATCGGGCCATTGCCCAGGAGAATATGGATATTACGCTGGAGAAATTTAAACTGGGCAGTATTGCGCCGCTGGAATTCCGGGAAGCACAGCGTAATTTCGTGGATGCCAGTGCACGGTACAGCACCGCGCAGTACCAGGCGAAGCTGGCTGAAATATCCCTGCACCAGATTGCCGGTGCCCTGAAAATGGAGTAGAATACCGGTACTTGTGCCCGGAAAAATCGTTTTTCCCGGTACTATACCGGAACACCGTTCCCCGTACGCGAAGACCCGGACATGCGCTGTGTTTTCTTCTTTTTTTGTGTAAATTTGTGTTAACAATTGTTCGTTATAAAGCTAACTGGCTAAATAGTTGAGGGTTCAATGATATTAGTTGCTGATAGTGGTTCTTCACAATCGGATTGGATGCTGGCCCTGCCTGACGGCAACACGTTGTCGTTTACGACGAAGGGGCTTAATCCTTTTTTTGTGAATGAAAAGGAAATCGCTAAGATTATCCAGCATGTGCCGGATATTCAACCTTATATGGATCACATTGGGGAAGTGTATTTTTTTGGCTCCGGCTGTTCCAGTCCGGATCGGCGTGAGCTGGTATCCAATGCGCTATCACCGCTGTTTGCCAACGCATTTATTTCTGTCGAAACGGAGCTGATCGGTGCGGCATATGCAACATGTGGCGACCGGAAAGGGTACATTGCTACCCTGGGAACCGGGTCCGATGTAAGTTTCTTCGACGGGAAAGAGGTGTTACCTACCCGTCAGGGTGTGGGCTATGTCCTCGGCGACGAGGGTTCCGGTGTGTGGTTTGGTAAAAAGCTGATTACGGGATTCCTGTATCAGACCATGCCCGCTGATCTGCGGGATAGCTTTGACGCGCGATTCCGCCTGAATAAGGAGGCCGTTATAAAAAATGTATACCAACGGGCCTCTCCTAATGTATACCTGGCTTCGTTCGCACCATTTATGAGCGACCACGCTGACCACCCCTATATCGATGGGATATTACGGGATGGGTTCCGGGAGTTTGTGATGACCAATATCAAACCCTTTCCGGATTACCGCGATTACGTATGCCATTTTGTGGGAGCTATTGCCTTTTATTTCCGTGACCAGTTACGTCAGGTCTGTGAACAATACGGGGTTAAGGCCGGGAAAATACTCAAGAGTCCCATCGAGGAATTGTTCAAGTTTATCGTTGAACGTGAACATTACTACGAAACACAGCCTAATCCTTAGGGATTAGCCGCAATAACACATGATTAATTAAATACGTAAAGCAATGAAATGGTTATCATTATTATTAAGCATGTCGGTGATGGCATCTGCCGATAATGTGCATCAGTTTACGGTTACATCCGTAGAAGGCCAACCGATTCAACTGTCCCAATATAAGGGCAAGAAAATCCTGATTGTGAATACGGCTTCGGAATGTGGTTTTACCAAGCAATATGCGGGACTACAGGAACTGGCCGAGCAGTATGCGGATAAGGTGGTGGTGATTGGCTTCCCGGCAAATAATTTCGGGGGGCAGGAGCCAGGGAGTAATGCGGAAATCCTGGGATTCTGCCAGAAGAATTTCGGCGTAACTTTTCCGCTGGCGGAAAAGAGCAGCGTGAAAGGCGCAGATATTTCACCCTTGTTCCAATACCTCATTACGGCGAGCAACCCGGATTTCACAGGCGAAATCAAATGGAATTTTGAGAAATTCCTGATTGATGAACAAGGGAATCTGGTTCACCGGTTCCGATCCGACGTAGAGCCCATGAGTCTGGAGCTGACCAGCAAACTTTAGTCCGGGCACAATACAAAATGATGAAGCCTCCTGATGGGCAGGAGGCTTCAAACTAACCAATTATAAACCTAAAATTATGAAAAGTCTTCGTTTAGGGATTGCCGGTTTGTTACCTGCCATCCTTTGGTACAAAGATACACGCAATATTTTGGGTAGCCTGATTTTTTATGTTAATTTTTGTTAAACAAGTTGATAAAAGCAGACCCTGCAGCGTGGTTCATAACTCTCTCTTTCGCCCAGCAGTAGCTTTTCGTCATTATCGGCAATCCGGAACGAATAGTTTGCCGGCGCGCCGCACTGCATACACACCGCGTGCACTTTGGTGACATGCTCGGCAATTGCCATCAGTGCCGGGATCGGGCCAAAGGGCCGACCCTTGAAATCCATGTCTAACCCTGCCACGATCACACGGATACCTTGATTAGCTAGGGTGTTGCATACACCGGGCAGCCCGTCATCAAAAAACTGCGCTTCATCAATGCCCACAACCCTGATTGCGCTGTCGAGCGATAAAATATCCGATGCATGGCTTACCGATTTTGACCTAAGACTGTTACTGTCGTGGGAAATGACGTCGGCTGCATGGTACCGGGTATCGGTCGTGGGTTTGAAAACTGCGACATCAAGACGAGCGAGCTGTGCCCGGCGCATCCGGCGGATAAGTTCTTCGGTCTTTCCCGAGAACATAGACCCACAGATGACTTCAATGCTGCCGTACCGCGCATCATTATGCATAAAACGATGTTCTGAAAATAACATGGTGCAGGGTTTTATCAACCCGCTTATGCCTTTGCTGTGATGCAGGAGCATAAACGGAACCGCTAATATCCAAATTAATATTAAATTTCATCAATTAAGGTGCCGCTTTTGACTTGTATATAAACGCAAGTTTAACTAAGTTTGATGGATATTCAAATGTGTACATAATCAATGATATGGCTACGAAACAGCAGATTTTTGAGAAGATAGGTGTATTGCTGGAAGATATTAACGACCAGATGCAGGCGCTTGGAACGGGCGTGGAAGGCGATACGCTGAAAACGGATTTGTTTGAAGCAACGGTAAACTATTTTGCAGCACATGTTGGTGTTTATAATAAGCTGCTGAAAGAAGAATTGAAGCAACCGGCTGAAACGGGAACCGCTGAACAGCATATCGCGGATACCGTTGCTGTTCCGGCAGATGATGAAATAATAGCGGAAGACGGCAAAGGAACGACGACGGAGGAACTGGATGATCCGGGGGTGGACGATGGAGTCAGGGAATCAGATGAAGTAACGGAAGAACCGGCAGATGAAGAAAGTGCGATTATCTTTACACCGGAATCGCAGTCGAACGATGTAGAAGATGAGCCATTGGAAACAGCGGAGCCCGTGGAAGAAATAGTGGATCAGGATCCGGCGGACGAACCTGTGGAAGATACGAAGGAGATGAAGGAAGACAGTTCAGCGGATCAGGGTGAGCAACCGGACGAAGCCGATCCAAAGGCGACTCAGGGTAACGGTGATGAACAGGAGTCTGCACCTGCGGCATCGGTACCAGTGGCCGATGATGTGAAAGATGAACCGGTTCAGCCAGATACCGGTCAGCCCGCACCCGACGATCAACGGGACGCCAATGAGGCTACCCATGAAGTGACTATTGAGGAGAAAACGTTTGCCGCGACGGAAGCGGACCTGCCTGCTCCGGCGGAAGAAAAACCACAACGACCCCTGTCCATTAACGAAATCATGTCGGCCCAGCGCAAGGCGGGAAGTAATCCGGTTTTGGGTATGCAACGGGGCGACGGGGCTAAAATAACCGATCTGAAATCAGCCATCAGCCTGAATGATAAGCTGCTTTTTATCAAGGATTTGTTCAATGGGTATAGCTTGGCCTACAGCGAAGCGATTGAATTGCTCAACCGCTACGATGATTTTGCTTCGGCGGAGACTTTTCTGCAAACCAACTATGCGCAGAAGAATAACTGGGCCGAAAAACCGGCGACCGTCGATAAGTTATATGCCGTTATGCGGAAACGGTTTGGCAATTAATCGAGCCGTACACTGCCATATCGGGAACTGATGCTGACCGAATTGCTGCCTGATTTACTCCAATAACCGGTATAGCTTTTTGAGGTGTTCCCACCCGACTGGCTATTGATATAAGCATGTTGGTCGTTGTAATCGAACCCGCCGTAGCTTACCGCTACATTGAAATTAAATGCAGCGCCGGGAGCGGGATTAATGTCAACGCTGGAATAAGCGGCAGCGACGTTGGCCTTTTGAATGTTTTTCCCTAATCCCATTTCAAAGCCTCCGCTATATTTTAAGCTAACATCGGCCTCCCGGTTAACCAGGCCGATTTCACTTCCGCTGGTGTAACTCAGCGCTAAGGTCAACCGTTCGGCTTCACCCAGGGTGAAACCACCATACCGTACCGATACTTCGCCTTCATTGACATAAGCGACATCGCCCCGGGAATAGGCAATGGAAAGCGTATTTCCACGCGCATTCAGCCGGCCGGCTGCCAGGCTGCCGTAGCTCACGGAAATATGTGCCTGGCCATCGCGGTCATCCAGTTCAACGGCGCCGTAGCTGTTGGAAACCGCAAGCGCATTCTGCCGGGGCATGTAAACTTCATAGTCAATATTCAACGCCCGGTTATTACCCCCGGACGTCAGCATCGACCACCAGTTGCTGGATTCGGCCGACCCAATGACTGTTTTTAACGTAATACGGTTGCCTGTTTTGGATTCATCAATGGATACCCGGTCTAATGCTTCTTGGGCCCGGTTCTCGGAACTTTCAGCGGTACGCACCCGGATGGTTATTTTGATCTCGTTTCGATCCCAGTTATGTACGGCCACCTTGCCGTATCGATTGTCGATATGGAGTGAATGGCTGCCGGTAACCGGATAGCTCTTTTCAATGCGTTTTTCTTTTTGGAATGCAAAAGCGGTGGCGAACGGCTGGTCCCAAAGGTGCTGCCAATCCATATCCGTTGCTTCAGCGGCCAGCGACCGGGCCTGTTCTGCAAGCGCCGGAACATCTATTTTTTCTATTTGAGCCCTGATTTCCTGCCGCTGTACTTCGGATACCCGGGCCAGTTGCTGGGCATCTTTCACCAATGCCGGGATGTCAATCTGCCTGATGGCATCTGATGCTTCCATACCGATCCGGCGTGCGTTTTCGCTGATATCCCGGATTGCTTCATCGATATCTTTATTGCTGTTGTGGGACTGGGCCAACAGGGGGACTGCAGGTAACAGGAGCAGCGCGAATAACAGGTATGGGTTAAATCTGTTCATTTTTGGTGGCATTATGTTTTTCTTTTTTTACATAGTTCATAATTTCCATCTGCTGGCCAAGTACTTCAATTTGTACCTGCAGATTGCGGATCATTGCCTCCAGGGTTAATTCCTTGTTGGGGCTCTGCGAAAGTTCCTGTTTCAACGCATTATAATTGGTCTCCATCTGACGGAGCACCTCGGAAAACTCGCCGTAAAGCACCGGGTTGGAGGCTGCAAAATCGGCAATGGAATCCCGCTTTTGTGTTACCAGTCGTGCATAGGCCTGCTGTTCCGCGGCAAGTGCGGGATTGATGCGGCTGTAATCGTCATATGCCCGCTGCCTTCCGTAATGATAGATCGTTAGGCCCGCCATCCCTGCCAGTACGATTGTGGCGGCTATCCGTATCAACCGCCTTTTCCAGAATTTGCGGGCCGGAGGTTGGCTTTCTTGCTGTGCATCAAGTGCCGCTGCAATGGATAACCAAAGCCCCTCTGGTGGGACAGCATGGTCGAAATCTGCCCGGTTATGCTGTATGAATTTTTTTAGCTGCTGTTTCATCTCCTTACCTTTATTCTTTTTTCTATACTCGCTTTCGATCTTAATTAGCCAGATAATCCAGCAATTTTCGCCTACCCCGTAAAAATTGACTCCGGGAGGTCGCCTCGTTGATATGCAAAATGTGTGCAATTTCCTCGTGATCGTAACCTTCGAGTAGATATAGTGTCAGTACCAGCCGGTAACCTTCGGGCAGCCTGTTGATCGCCTGTTTGACCGCTTCGACCCGGAAGGTAATATCTTGTTCTTCGGTATCTTCTTCAGCCACATACTCCCCGTCTTCAATCGGACACCATGTGACTTTCCGTTTGCGCAATGCGGAGATCGATTTATTGACGACGATCTGCTTCATCCAAAGGCCAAAGGTGCTTTCCTGCCGGAAATTATCCAACCGGGAAAATGCATCGATGAACGCCTCCTGCAATACATCTGCTGCTTCCGCTTCGTCCTGTACAATGCGAAGCGCCGTATTGTACATGGCTTTTGCATATAAATGGTACAGCCTGAATTGCGATTGGCGATCACCCCGTTTACAGGCCAATACCAACTCATAGTGTTCATCATTGAATGAGGCTTTCAATTAATTGTGTTTTGCTATACTATCCAAAAATACATGATTTCACTGACGGTCCCTCTGCTTCTGATTCACTTGATCAATAGACGTTGAAATCACCGGGGCGTTGCACCTTTTTGAAAAAAAAATGATTATCACGTTTTCCAATAAATTATTTTTGCGGTCCATGCATATCATACAACTCAAAAAAGGGAAAGACAAAGCCGCTTTTCAGTACCATCCGTGGATATTTTCCGGGGCCGTAGCGCAGTCACCGGAGGTCACGGAAAACGGAGAACTGGTACAGGTAGTTAATCATGCAGGTGATTTTGTTGCCTATGGCTATTACAACGGCGAATCGCGTGTAGCCATCAGGTTGCTCGAGTGGCGTGCCGACTGCCCTCCCGATGAGCAGTGGTGGCGTCAAAAAATACGACGTGCCGTGCAGGCAAGGACAGCTCTGCTACAGTCGGCGGATACCGATACCTTTCGGCTTATCTTTGGGGAAGCTGATTACCTGCCCGGTTTAATTGTAGACCGTTATGCCGATTTTATTTCACTGCAGGTTCATGCTTCCGGCGTGGAGCGGATGAAACCAGTCATCATTGATGAGCTGAATTCGCTCCTACACCCTCATGGGATATATGAACGTAGTGATGCCCGGGCGCAGCAACATGAGGGACTGACCACGGAGAATGGGTTGTTGGCAGGTGTATTACCCCCGGAATGGGTAACGGTAAAGGAGCACGGGATTTACTACGGTGTAAATATTGCGGAAGGGCAGAAATCGGGTTTCTATTGCGACCAGCGTGACAATCGGTTGATTACCGCTGGATATGCCCGTGATAAACGGGTACTCGATTGTTTTTGTTATTCGGGTGGTTTTTCACTTAACGCACTTGCCCGCGGTGCCCGTGAAGTGATCAGCGTTGACAGCTCGGCGTTGGCGCTTGAGGCACTGGGAAAAAATATGGATCAGAATGCATTTGACCGCCGTAATCACCGGATGATCCATGCCGACGTAAACAAACAGTTACGTGCTTTTGCAGATGCTGGGGAGCGGTTTGATCTCCTGATACTTGATCCACCGAAATATGCCCCTTCGCGCTCCAGCCTCGATAAGGCGGCCCGCGCTTACAAAGAGTTAAATAGGAGGGGACTATTGCTGCTCGAAAGCGGCGGTTTGATGGCTACGTTCTCCTGTTCGGCAGCCATGGATATGGATACATTTAAACAGGTACTCGCCTGGGCGGCAATGGATGCTGATAAGGAAATTCAGTTTATCCATCAATTTTCCCAACCGGAAGACCATCCAATAAGGGCTTCGTTTCCTGAAGGGGAGTACTTGAAGGGGGTACTGGTCCGGGTAGTATAAAGCGGCAGAAATACGGCATTTGGTGCAGGGATAGCGATGCGATAAATACGCAAAGGTAAGTTTATTCCATATAAGGAAAGGGCGGTTAGTCTTTTTGGGAGAGCGCGGCCAGAATCACATCGCAGGCAGCAATGATTTCTGCCTCACTGATGGTGAGTGGCGGCGCGATACGCAGGGCAGTTTCGCAATGCAGAAACCAGTCAATCATCACACCGTGGGAAGCACAATAGGTGCTGACGGCAGACACTTGGCGGAAGGTGTCTAGCTGCAGGCATAACATCAGGCCTTTTCCGCGAATTTCGCGTATTGCCGGATGTTGCAGTCGTTGCCGGAATAACTGCGCTTTTTCCTCCACATGCTGCAGGAGACCATCTTCGGTAATTACGCGAAGCGACGCCAGCGCGGCTGCACAACTGACTGGATGGCCACCAAAGGTGGTAATGTGTCCTAATATGGGGTTTTCTTTAATGACATCCATAATCCGTTTATTGGCGATAAACGCCCCGATGGGCATACCGCCGCCCATGCCTTTGGCGAGGAGCAGGATGTCGGGTACTATTCCGTAATGTTCAAAAGCGAATAACCGGCCTGTGCGACCGAAACCGGTCTGTATCTCATCGAAAATAAGCACGGCGCCCACTTCATCGCAACGTTTGCGGACGGCCTGTATATAGGCCGGTGCTGGCACCTGAATGCCTGCTTCGCCCTGTATGGCCTCAAGTATAACCGCTGCGGTAGCATCGGTAATCCGGTCGAGATCATCAAAATCGTGATATCGGATAAATCGGATATCCGGTAACAGGGGAGCATAAGCCTGCCTGTATTCGGGGTTCCCAATAAGGCTCAGCGCACCTTGGGTACTGCCATGATATGCCTTGTCTGCTGCAATAATCTCCCGCCTGCCAGTAGACTTTTTAGCGATTTTCATTGCCCCTTCGGTGGCTTCGGTCCCGGAATTGGTGAAGTAGACGCTGTTGAGGTGCTGGGGAAGTAATGTAAGTAGCGCGGTAGCCAGCTGTACCTGCGGCGCCTGGACAAATTCACCATAAACCGTTACGTGCAGGTATTTGTTGAGTTGATCGGATATGGCTTCCAGCACTTTGGGATGGCGGTGACCGATGTTGCTGACTGCAAAACCGGACACCAGGTCGATGTATTTCTCGCCGTTGGGGCCAAAAAGATAGACTCCTTCTGCACGGTCGATCTCAATAAGCCGTGGGGCATCCGAAGTCTGGGCAGTATTCAATAAGAAGAGCTGGCGATTATTAAGCATACTTCGTACTGATGGACTTAATTATTCCTGGTCCCGTCCATTACGGCGTTGCTGTAGTTCGCGCATTAGGTAGTTGCGAAATTCTTCTTCCACAGCGAAGAACTGCGAAGCACGTGCCGCACCAATGACATTGGAAAAGCGTTGGCGATAAATTTTCTTAAGTTCCAGTTCCTTAGCGTCAAACGCCAGGACATCACGGCTGGAATTAAATCCATTAGGTTGCAGCGATTGGCTCTGGCTTTGCAGGTAAGTACGGGCGGCTGGGCGCCTGTCCCGTTTTTCCTGCCGCAGCTTGGAAAACTCCGCCCGGTATTGGTTATAAATCGGGAAAAACTTTTCCGCCTCTCCGGGTGATAAGTCGAGCTCCTTCGTGATAAACGCAATCTTTTCCATTTCGATCCGCTCAAAACGCGCTGCCCGGCTTTCTTGCGCCCATACACTGGTTGCTACGGATGATAGCAATACAGCGATCACGATCTTGAAATAGTTAACCATGGTCATGTTACAGCGTATTATTGAGGTATGCTTCAATATCCTCTTCACTTAATTCGTTTAATTCGACGGCAATGTCATCGTCCCGGTCCAGGTACTCCGCAATATATGTGATATCGGCTGGCTCGCCGTAAAACTCGAGGTAACTCAGTATTTCCTGATCAGATACCGTTGCTAAACGGCTTTCTTCCCGGTTGACTAATCCGAGATATCCCATTATGCCCAATACACCCACCACACACGCCGCCGCGGTATATCGCAGCCATGTCCGGGGGATTATTCGCCTGACCGGGGGAACTGCCAGCGCACGTTTATCCTGGCTTATCCGGTTGAGTAGGGAGGCTTGGGAGACTTCAAAATAGCCGGCTGGCACGGTAAAACCCGATGTGCCGGCCTTCTCCCTTAGCTTTTCTTCTGCAACCTTAATCAGTATTCGATCCTGCAGTTGATCGAAATAATCCGCATGTGGAGTGAATGCGGCTTCTGAAGCAGCGATGTGCTGGCACCGTTGAAGGATACGGCGATTTGATTCTTCAAAATAATGATCCGGCACGGTAAATGGAGTAGCTTGCAGGGAACCAGCTACTTCCTCCAATCCGTTCAAATCATGATGTGTATCTTTTTCCTTCATGGTACTGCTTAGATACAAATGGTATCCGAAGGTTTAATCATGCGCCTCAAAAAACTGCGCTATTTTCTTTACTGCCAAATGATAAGAGGCTTTCAACGCCCCGACACTGGTGCCGACAATTTCTGAAATTTCTTCATATTTCAAATCGTCAAAATATTTCATGTTAAAGACCAATCGTTGTTTTTCAGGAAGGGTCAGCAATGCCTGCTGTAATTTCAGCTGCGCTTGGGTTCCATTGAAATACGTATGGTCGGCCAGCGAATCAACTAAATATGCCGAACCCTCATCATCCAGGGAAATTTGCTGGCGCTGTTTCTTTTTGTTCAAAAATGTGATGCATTCATTCGTGGCAATCCGATAAAGCCAGGTGTATAGTTGCGCATCCTCCCGGAAGTTTCCCAGATTTTTCCACACTTTGACAAAGATATCCTGTACCAGGTCATCGGCATCATCGTGGTCGATGACCAGCCGGCGCACATGCCAATAAATCTTTTGCTGATACTTTTTCAATAACTGGGCAAACGCCTCGTCACGTGTACGCTCATCTGCAAATTTTTCCAGTATTTGGGCGTCTTCCATAGCTCAGACATGTGCGAAGCCACACACGCAGGGATTACTTTCGTTTAATTACCCGTTGTACGGCAGCCACGATGTTAGCCGCGTTTAAGCCGTACTTTTCCATTAATTGCGCCGGTGTACCGCTTTCGCCGAAGCTGTCGTTTACCGCCACATATTCCTGGGGAGTAGGCCGGTGTTTGGCTAATACCTGGGCAATGCTATCACCCAGCCCACCGAGCCGGTTGTGTTCTTCGGCAGTGACCACGCAACCCGTTTTGGCTACTGACCGCAGCACGGCCTCCTCGTCGAGTGGTTTAATGGTATGAATATTAATAATTTCTGCATCAATACCCAGGTCGGCTAACTGCTCACCGGCCTGTATCGCTTCCCACACCAGGTGGCCAGTGGCGAAAATGCTTACGTCTTTACCTTCGTTAACCATCCAGGCCTTGCCTATTTCAAATTTTTGATTGGTATCGGTGAAAACAGGAACAACCGGCCGACCGAAACGCAGGTAAACGGGGCCGTGAAGATCGGCAATGGCCATAGTAGCCGCCTTTGTCTGATTATAATCGCACGGATTGATTACCGTCATTCCGGGCAGCATTTTCATCAGCCCGATATCTTCCAGAATCTGGTGCGTTGCTCCGTCTTCCCCTAAAGTCAGGCCGGCATGTGAAGCACATATTTTTACATTTTTGTCGGAATAGGCGATCGATTGCCGGATCTGATCGTAAACACGTCCGGTTGAAAAATTGGCGAACGTCCCCGTATAAGGAATCTTTCCGCCGATCGTTAACCCTGCTGCGATACCCATCATATTGGCCTCAGCTATTCCGATCTGGAAGAATCGGTCGGGAAACGCTTTGATAAAATCGTTCATTTTAAGCGAACCGATCAGATCCGCACACAATGCAACCACCCGGTCGTTGCGGCGACCAGCTTCCAATAATCCCGCCCCGAATCCTGAACGGGTATCTTTCTTTTCAGTATATGTATATTTTTTCATGGTTATCCGTTAATAGTCTCCCAGGGTTTCCTCCAATTGGGCCAGTGCGGCGGCGAGTTGCTCGTCATTAGGTGCCACGCCATGCCATTTGTGTGACCCCATCATAAAGTCTACACCATTACCCATCTCGGTTTTCATAAGGATTAATACCGGTTTTCCTTTGCCGGTATGTGCTTTTGCCTCCTGAAGCCCTGACACCACTTCGGCCATGCTGTTGCCATTCATCTCCAGTACATCCCAGCCAAAAGATTCCCATTTAGCTTTCAGGTTGCCGAGCGATAAAACGTCTTCCGTAGCGCCGTCGATCTGTTGGCCATTATAATCGATGGTAGCAATCAGGTTGTCCACCTTATTGTATGGAGCGTACATGGCGGCTTCCCAAATCTGTCCCTCCTGTTGTTCACCGTCTCCCATCAGCGCATAAACCAGGTTATCGTCGTGGTTCAGCTTCTTTGCCAGTGCTGCGCCGATTGCCACGGAGAGTCCCTGTCCCAGTGATCCGGATGCCACCCGGATGCCCGGAAGCCCCTCGTGGGTAGTAGGGTGACCCTGCAGGCGGGAATCAATTTTTCTGAACGTCGCCAGTTCACTGACTTCGAAATACCCGGCCCGGGCCAGTGTGCTGTAGAACACGGGGGATATGTGACCATTGGAGAGGAAAAAAAGATCTTCTCCGATGCCATCCATTTCAAACCCCTGTTTCCGCTTCATGATGCTAAAATACAGGGCTACAAAAAAGTCAGTGCAGCCTAACGATCCACCGGGATGTCCCGACTGACAAGCATGTACCATACGCACGATATCGCGCCTGACCTGCGATGCAATTTTTTCCAGTTTGGTGATGTCTTCGCTCATTTTATATACTTGCTTCAGATTTTGGTGCTAAAGTTAGTTATTTTAGGTTAGATATGGGATGTAAGATGTCAGATTGGATAACACGGAGTACCGGTTGGAACGATGATACGGTGTTGCGACTATAGCATAGGTGCCAGTATCTTCCACACATTGTCTGCCAGTATCTGATGGCCTTCTGCGGTAGGGTGTATGCCATCCTGTTGATTCAGTGCTGTCTCTCCGGCCACACCATCAAGTAGGAACGGAATAAATGCCATGTTGTTTTCTTTGGCCAATGCCGGAAATATGGCCCTGAAGGCCTGTACATAAGTGCCTCCCATACTCGGTGGTACCATCATGCCAGCCAGTACCAATTGACACTCCGGATACTTCTTTTTTACCTTGTCGATGATGTTTTGCAGATTTTTATGCGTCTCATCTGTAGGGATGCCTCGAAGCCCGTCATTAGCCCCCAGTTCGAGTACGAAAATAGCTATCTCCTCATTAAGCAGCCAATCGATGCGTTCGTTTCCACCCGCCGATGTTTCACCGCTTAATCCGCCGTTGATTACCCGGTACGGCAGTTCGAGGGAATCAATCCGTTGTTGAATAACTCCAGGAAAGGCAAGGTCCTGATGTTCCAGACCCAGTCCGGCTGTAAGGCTGTTGCCGAAAAAAAGAATGTTTTTGATTTTTTCCTGGGACCGAATTGCCGTATCCTGTAATGTTCCGGTTGCGCTAGCCGATTCTTTTTGCTCAGACGAATTGCTACAGGCAGCAAAAAAAGTCGCAACCAACATAAAAAACGCCCCCGGCAGCTTATATTTTAAGAGAAAAGGAAGAATAACAGACTTCATATCGGCGGTGGAGTTACATAGCCTCTGCTACCACTTCCTGTACCTCAGGTACCATCCGCTTTAACAGGCCCTCTATACCCGCTTTTAGCGTAATAGTCGACGAAGGACAGCCACTGCACGAACCACGCAGTTCAACAACCACGGTTCCTTCCGCAAAGGATTTGTAACTGATGGCACCACCATCCTGTTCTACCGCCGGCCGTACATAATCGTGCAGGATCTGCTGGATTTTAATCTCCGTTTCCGTGCCTTCAAAATTTACATTTTCGTCTTTTTCAATTTCCTGTACCTTAAGTTCGGCTTCTACCGCGCCCTTGACAAAATCCTTGAGGATCGCTTCGATATCTTCCCACTCGGCATCGTCGGTTTTGGTAATGGTTACGAAATTACTGGCAAAGAACACACCGTTTACGAAATTAAACTTGAAAAGTTCGCGTGCAAAAGGGGAGGCATTTGCTTTTTCCCGATCCGGAAAATCCAAGCTTCCGTTGATCAATAATTTGTTGACCAGGAACTTCATCGTTGCCGGATTAGGGGTATATTCGGTATATACGTTAATAGTAGCCATTTTATACACTGTTTTTACAAAGGTATTAAATTCCATGTGTATTTCAGTCAGCGTGAAGTCAAAGGGTAGATTTCCACATGTTACGTGCGTATACGGGTACATTTATGTGATGATAGTTCAGTCAGATTCGTCACGTAAAAAGACACCCAGACCTGCAAACTGCTGCAATGGGTATCAAGGTTTGTAGGTTCTGAAACGCGGGGAGCGCATACATAGGCCAGCTTATACGCTTATCGCCGGGAAATGAATAAGAGAGTCTATTCGGCGTCATTAGCAGGAGGCGCTGGATCCTGCTGTGACTCTTTCACCTTATTAACGAGTTCCTTACCTGTTTTGCCTGCTTGTGTGGCTAAATCGGCAATCTTATTACCCGCTCCTGTAAATAACTGCTGTAACCGCTCGCCATCGTCCGTTTTGAAATCCTGTAGTGAAGTGACCTCATTCATCCCCGATACATCAAACTGCAAATAAGGTGCTTCAGGGAACCCCATTGCCCTGGCAATGAATACTGTTGGAATCCGTAACCTTTTCGTGTTGTATTCCTTAACGGCGTGATTGTATTTTTCGCGGCTTTCCTGGATATTCTGCTCGCACTGCTGTATGCTATCCACCAACCGGTGATACTGTTCATTGGCTTTTAGGTTGGGAAATTTTTCAGCAATTCCCTGCACTGTGGCTAATACAGTGCCGGATTGCTGATAGGAGTTGGCTAGGTTGGTAGCCGACGTATCCTGCGATACCTTGAGCTGGATCAGCTGCTCACCTTCCTGGTAATTTTTCACCACATCGATTAACTGGTTAATTAATGCTAACTTTTTGCTGATTGCTACCTGGGCATTGGAAGCCTTTTCACGTACATCCTGCGCCAATTTCTGCAATCCATTGTAAGAACTGGCGGCCACGATGAGGAAGAGTACGAGCAGAGTAATAAAGGAAAATAACATAATACGATATGTGTTAACGATTCTGGTTGGATAGCAGGATAGGTACATAAAATTCGCCATCGGTAATGATTACTTCTTTCAGGTCTGGATACGGTGTATAAGCACGCATCGAAAATGTGCCCTTGACGGTTGTATCGTTAATCTGGCTAAACTGGGCAGATGCAACGTCTTTCACTTCAAATGGAAGTGATGGCGATTGGTAAAGCTGCGCATGGTACTTTTCAGCCGATGCGCTGTAATGCGAACCGAAGACCTTCGAAATACGTTGATTGTATTCGGGCCACTCAAGCCGTTCCGAAAGTTGGTAGACCGTGCCTGTCTTGAGTGGTCCGGCGTCCGTAACGGCAAGGAAAATCGCATCCCTATCCTGATCGTTTTCCTGCAAACGTCCTTGTATGAGGCATTGCCTGGCATCAGTATCGGGTAGCGTAAGAAATATTGCGTAGACTAGTTGCTCATCTGTGTATTCGTGGCTTACCCCGTTGGCTTTATATCGAATATAATATGCCCCGGGAGCATCCGCTTCTTCAATGGGTACATCATCCGATTTACTGCATGCACCTGCCAAAAATCCCAGACAAACCAGTATGGCGATAAAACGTAAAGGATAATTGCCCATCGTGGTGATTTTTTTTCAAATAGAAGCTTCTTCTATGAAAAAAACAACACTCAATGATTAACTGCCGCTTCATGATGATTAACTGCTGATGCCGGATGAATATGTGTGATGGGCCTGATAGCTGCAGGCTGATCACCCATGGCATTGCGATATTTTAAATTGTATATGCCCTTATCTTTCTGTAAGTTTGATTCAGAAATCTCTGCAAATGAAGAAACTGACAACCTTTACCTGTGTTTCAATGATTTGTTTATCTGCTACGGGGCAAACGCTCGTTGATTCGCTTAAGAATGAATTGGCCGGCCTTTCCTCTGCCGATACAACCCGCGTAACCTTACTGCTCAATATCGCTGATGCGCTTGTGTGGAATGATCCACAGGAAGCCTTAACATACGTAAAACAGGCGGCCCGGTTAACCGACGATCTCCGATGGCAAAAGGGTAAAGCGTATGCCTTACGGCAAGAAGGCGTTATATACTATGAGCAATCAGATCCAACACGTGCAATGGACCGGTTTCACGACGCACTGAAGGCTGCAGAATCGCTGCAGGACCGATCTTTCGAGGCTTCTATTTATAACAACATTGCCAATATTTACAGCGATCTGAAACAATACGATATGGCGCTTGACCATTACAGGCGCTTATTAACCGTTTCCGAAGCACTTCAGGACACGACGAAGATCATAATTGCTACAGTAAACATAGCCAGTGTGTATATCGAACAGCAACAGCTGTCGATGGGTATCGCTAGTCTGAACCGGGCACTTTTATTAGCCCAGTATATTAAAAATAAGCGGTTTGAAATGGCTATCCAAAATAACCTGGGAAGGGCACTGGCTAAACGGGGTGATGATGAGTTGGCGCTCGGGCATTTCAACAATTGTTTACAGCTCGCCGAACAATTGGGTAGCGACGGCATCAAAGCCAACGTGCTCAATAGCATCGCCGAAATCATGTTCAATCGGCACCAATATGCCCAGGCCGAAGATCGAAGCAAAGAGGCACTTGCACTGGCGGAAAAAGTAGCTGCCCTCGAATGGCAAGCTAATGCCTGGCAGACGTTAAGTAACATCCATGAACGCCAACGCAAGCCAGGTGAGGCGTTGCACGCTTATAAACAGTTCATCGCTCTTCGTGACAGCGCTGTAAATGATGAAAAGAAAGCGGAGATCACCCGTAAGGAAATGCAGTTTGCATTGGAGAAACAGGAGGCGGCTGCTGTTGCTGAGATGGTACGCCAACGAAGCATCACCTATGCCGTCATTGGCGTGGCTTTAGTGATCATGGGCGCATTTGCTTTTGGTTGGCGCTTGTACAAGCGTAAACGTGACAGTGATGAGCTTAAGAAGATCGCTGAATTTGAAGCATTGGTGGCCGACACGGAGATGAAAGCATTGCGGGCCCAATTGAACCCACATTTTATCTTTAACGCATTGAATGCCATTGGCAACAGTATTGCTGAGCGGGATTTTGATACTGCGGGAAGTTACCTCACCCGATTTGCCAAACTCATTCGGCAGATTCTGGAAAATTCAGAGCGTAAGGAAATTTCCTTAACCACCGATTTGGAACTGTTAACGGGATACATTCAGCTCGAATCAATGCGTTTACAAGGAAAATTCACATATTCAGTAGACGTCGCGGCAGATATCGATCCTGAAAACACCCTTGTACCACCGCTGATTATGCAACCATTGATCGAAAATAGTATCTGGCATGGAATCCTGCCGAAGGAAGGTCCTGGACACATACAAATTCGGGTACAGAAGGAAGAAGAATCGCTTTGCTATACCGTGGAAGACAATGGTATAGGAAGGACGAATGTAAACGGGCAGTCTGCCACAGCTAAACGGTCCATGGGAATTGCTTTGACAAAAGCGCGGGTTTCGATTGCGGGTACGCATCAAAATAAACCGTCGGCTATTTTGTTTGACGATTTGCCCGATGGGCTGGCGGTAACAATTAAACTGCCACTGTCGCTACAATTTTAATCAGATATCGCATGATCAATGCCGTTATTATAGACGATGAGCCACACTGTATCCAGCATCTGCAGCGACTCCTGCAACACTATGCTCAAGATAACGTGCGGTTATTGGGCACATTTGAGAATATTGAACAGGGGATTGTTGCAGTTGGAGAACTGAAACCTGATTTACTATTTTTGGATATTCAACTGCAGGGACAGACTGGTTTTGACCTACTGCGCCAGCTTGATACCAGTCGGATAGCCATTATTTTCATCACAGCATATGATCAATATGCCGTGCAGGCATTCCGGTTCAGCGCAACGGACTACCTCCTCAAGCCTGTTGATGGCGACGATTTGATAGAAAGCTTACGAAAAGTAACCGATAATATCGAAAAAAAAGAAGCAGCTGCCCGATATGAACTTTTATTTGAGCATTTAGATTATCCGCCGGGTATGCAGGCCAAAATTGCGTTACCATCTGCGGAAGGGTGGGATTTTATTTCGATCGATAATATCATTCGATGTGAAGCCCAGGGTAATTATACGTTATTTATTTTGCGAGAAGCAAAACCACTCCTAGTTTCCAAGACATTAAAGGGGTACGAACAGTTGCTGGAGAGTCGAGGTTTTTTCCGGATTCATCACGCACACCTGATCAACCTGAATCATATCAATAAATACCATAAAAGTGGATTTGTGACCCTGAACGACGGGTCCAGTGTTGAAGTGTCCACCAGAAGACGGGAGGCCTTTGTAGCCCGGTTAACCGCACGTAGCAGATAGTCTTCCTTTCGCTTGGGGAATCGAATGCTTTACCAGTATGGTAGTCAGGAAGTCATTTTTTAGGATCTTTCCAATAGGAAATAACCAATACTCGTATCTTTGCTGCTATAGTAATTACGTCTAATTTGATGAAAGCGATTCAGTTATTGTTAGCCGGGTTATTTATAACTGTTGCCGTAGCCACCGGCCAGGAAGCGCCCGCAACGCCTAAAACGGTATTAGTAGATTCCGCCTTGGCCCAGCGTTTATTTGCGGTGGACGGTGAGCAGACCACCGTAGGCCAGGTATTGGCTGCCAACCGGGGAAAGACTGTGCTGCTATACGTATGGGCTACTTGGTGTCCTGATTGTATCAAGGGGTTTCCGGCACTTTATGCGCTCCAGCGCGCTAATCCGGATGTTCATTTTTTATTCCTTTCCTTGGATCGAGAAGCGCAACGATGGACCGATGGGATTGAAAAATATCAGCTAAAAGGTGAGCATTACTGGTTTAAAACCGGGTGGAAAAATGCATTTACGAATTACATCGACCTGAACTGGATTCCGCGGTACATGGTCATTGATCCCAAAGGTGATATCGCTAGCTATTATGCGATTAGTGCCGATGACCCAGCTATACAGCGGGCCATCGACGAGGTCGCAGACCGGTAACGGACGGGTTTAAACCCCCGTATAATTCGCCGGTGTGATGGACTTAAGTTCGGTTTTTACACGCTCATCGACGTTAAGCCCGTCCACAAAGCCAGCAATTGCCTCTTGTGTCACCGCCTCATTGGTTCGGGTCAGTTCCTTAAGCGCTTCATAGGGCTTCGGATAGCCTTCGCGTCGCAGTATGGTCTGTATGGCTTCAGCCACCACAGCCCAGTTTTGCTCCAGGTCGGCTTTTAATGCGTTTTCGTTCAGAATGAGTTTCTGAAGCCCACGGACGGTTGATTTTATTGCAATCAATATATGCGCCATCGGAACGCCGATGTTACGCAGTACAGTGGAGTCGGTCAGGTCGCGCTGCAACCTGGAAATCGGCAATTTAGCCGCCAGGTGTTCCAGCAACGCACTGGCGATACCCAAGTTACCTTCCGCATTCTCAAAATCAATGGGATTCACCTTGTGGGGCATAGCCGACGAGCCAATCTGGCCTTTGGTGATCTTCTGCTTGAAATAATCCATGGAGATATACGTCCAAATGTCCCTGCAAAGGTCAATCATGATCGTATTAATGCGTTTCAGCGCATCACAATGTGCGGCAAAATAATCATAATGCTCAATCTGGGTGGTGGTTTTTGAACGGTGCAGACCAAGCGTGTCCTCAACGAATGCATTGCCAAAAGCAACCCAATCCGTTTCCGGGTAGGCGACCTTATGGGCATTGAAATTGCCGGTAGCCCCCCCGAATTTAGCGCCATAGGGTATCGCTTCCAGTTGCTGGCGCTGCGCGATCAGCCGTTCGGTGAAGACACGTATTTCCTTCCCCAGCCGCGTAGGAGAAGCTGGCTGCCCATGTGTCCGGGCAAGCATAGGTACCTTTGACCAATCGGTAGCCAGGCGGTCCAGCGCATCGATCAGCGTATTCAGCTGTGGCAGATAAACCTCCATGAGGGCCTTCTTCCAGGAGTAGGGAATGGCGGTATTATTTATGTCCTGTGAAGTCAGGCCAAAATGGATAAATTCGAGCGAATCGGTCAACCCCATTGCTTCAAAACGGTCTTTCAGGAAATATTCGACCGCTTTTACGTCGTGATTGGTTTCTTTCTCTTTCGTTTTGATCCATTGCGCATCTTCGAGTGAAAACTGTTCGTAAATGGCTCTTAATCTACCATTAAGTGTGCCGTCGAAATGCTGCAGTTGCGGGATACCGCTGTTGCAAAGACGGATAAAATACTCAACCTCAACAAACACCCGGTATTTGATGAGCGCATATTCGGAAAAGTAGTCCGCCAATTCCTTCGTGGCGTTATGGTAGCGGCCGTCAACAGGAGAAACAGCCGTAAGCGGTAATAAGTCCATGCATTGTGATTTGTCGCAAAGGTAAAAAAATGTAGGGAGAAACTTAGGGAAACGAAGGACTCTGCATGGAATCTGTGGTTTTTAATGAGTCCACGCTCCTGGCGCGCGAAGTGTCGCCCCAGGTCGGGGAGTCATCCGACAGTGTATCAGTTAACATGGAATCGCCGACCGAACGGTCAGGGTAAGGCGATCGTTCTTCATTTTGCCCGCGGTTTCCGCAGGATAATACCATCAGGCTAACCGAAATCAGCAGGACTAGCGTGCCCGCTTTCAGGATCGGTGTTTTTTGTTGTGAAGTGTTCGAATAAGAAGTCATCGTCGTCTGTATTATGTGTGCTTACTGAAAGCAACAGTGGCTTCTGCCAGATGTTTTAAAAAAAGCCAATTTCGAATTCATGTTAACAAAAACGGGCTACGGTTGTTACCTTAACAGACAAACAGACGTTCCGCACATGGATCATAATGAAAGTCAACATAAAATACTTATTGCACTGATTGCAATTCATAAAGAACGCATCGCGCTGTACGAAGAGCTAGTGCGGCATGTGCCGGGAAATCCCATCGAATTGCGGTCGGCACTGGAAGACCTGATTGCCCAAGCGCGCATGTTCAAGCAGGCCCTTATTGAAGCAATAACTGGCTATGGTGAACTGTCGGACATTGGGAATGAATCCGACCGACCGGCGTTCTATGAAACCTGGTGCAGGCAGGTGGCGGCCATACGCGATCGACCATCCACGGTGCAACTGATGCACATTGAGCAGGCGATGCAGCTGGCTTATGAAATGGCCCAAGCCGACTTGCAGGATGAAACGATCGGCGATATGCTCCAGAGCCAGCGGGACGAGCTTGATTATAACATCACCAAACTTCATCTTCTTATCCGGAAAACAGCGGATAACGCCGAATAAAAGTAATCACGGATATGAAAGTAGTGAAACAGGAACTGACAACTATTTATCGGGATGCATTGAAGTTACTGCTCGATTCAGGATGTGAATTTATGGTGGGCGGCGGTTTCGCGGTTGTTCAATATACCGGCATTTTTCGGGATACCAAAGACCTGGATGTATTCTGCAGGGCAGCAGATTATCCAAAAATACTGAAATGTTTCGCCAATAACGGATACCGAACGGAACTGACGGACGTGAGATGGCTTGCGAAAATCTTTAAAAATGACTGTTTTATCGACATTATCTTTGATACCGTAAACAACATTTGCACGGTGGACGATGTATGGTTCGATCATGCGCAGAAGGGTAATTTCTGCGGCCTGGATGTGAAATTCATTCCGCCGGAAGAATTGATCTGGTGCAAAATATACGTTCAGAACAGAGAGCGGTATGACAGCGCCGACATTAATCATATTTTATTGAAATATGGGCGTAGCCTGGATTGGTCGCGCCTGCTGCAGCGGCTCGATGCACATTGGCACCTGCTACTTTCACAGCTGACCATTTTTCAGTTCGTTTATCCGGCTGATTACCGGGATATCATTCCGGATTGGTTGTACCACGATTTGCTGGCCCGGGCCCGGGAACAATATGAACTGCCTCCGCCCGTTGAAAAAGTATGCCGTGGACCATTAATTGATCAAACCCAGTATGCGACCGATATCAAATCGTGGGGATATAAAGCGTACACCATTAAAACCGTATGAGCACAATGGAAGCAGTAAAAAAGCGGGTCCGCATTGCGGCCACAGCCGATTTGCATGTCCGTGAAACCGATCGCGGGAAATGGAAAGATTACTTCAAGGCAATCTGTCAGGAGGCTGACATCCTGGTGTTAGCGGGCGACCTGACAGATACGGGCGATGAGGATGAGGCGGCATTGTTGGTGGAAGAACTGAAAGGGTGTAACCTAGCTGTCGTGGGGGTGTTGGGGAATCATGATTATGAAAAGGACCGGCAGAAACTAATCAAACAGGTACTTAATGAAGCAGGCGTTCAGATCCTGGATGGAGAATCAGCCATTATACAGGGGGTGGGTTTTGCAGGGATAAAGGGCTTTGGCGGTGGTTTTGGCAATCATATGCTCGCTAAATTCGGTGAGGGCATGATGAAAGCGTTTGTGCAGGAAGCCGTGGAAGAGGCGCTCAAACTGGAACGCGCCCTTGCTCGACTGGGGCAGCATCATGGTCAATTGAATAAGATCGCTATCATGCACTATGCGCCGCTGGCAGCCACCGTTGAGGGAGAACCGTTGGAGATCTATCCTTTCCTGGGATCTTCGCGCCTTTTGGAACCGTTGCAACGCAATAAAGTGGCTGCAGTTTTTCATGGCCATGCGCATATGGGCCAATACGAGGGGCAGACTGCAGACGGTACGAACGTCTGGAACGTATCCCTGCCGGTGCTGGCCAGACAGGGTAAAATCCAACCGTTCCACCTGCTGGAGGTCGAAGCCCTAGACGACGTAACACAACGTATTCAGTAGGGTATCAATGGACGAAGCATATTAATTTGAATAATAATAACATGAATAAACACCTCTACCAAAGCGGCATTATCGGAAATTGCGCCTATATGGCTCACGTGCAGATGAACACCAATATTTCCTGGTTGTGCTGGCCGTCGTTTGACAGTTCATTTATTTTTGGCAGCATGCTCGATGAGGACAAGGGCGGGGAATTCTCCATACTTCCCGTAGGTGATTACAGCAGCAAACAGTATTACATTGAAAACACCAATATCATCCGCACCGAAATAACGGCCGGTGACGGTACCTATCGGATTACGGATTTTGCCCCGCGCTTCAGGCAGTACCAGCGCTATTTCAAGCCGCTGATGCTGATCCGTAAGATCGAACCGCTGACCGATCGGCCCCGGATCCGTATCAAATGCCGGCCGGTGCACGCGCATGGCCTTGGGCACTTCGAAAAATACAGGGGCAGCAACCACGTGGAATTCCGGAATGGTACAGAACAGCTGCGGCTTACAACCAATATACCGGTAAGTCATTTTTTCGGGGAAACCCCAATCGTTTTAAGCGAAACCAAGTACCTCGTACTCACGTATGGGAATCCCCTGGAAGCTCCGCTTGAGCGGACCGTGGAAGAATTTCTGCGGGAAACCATTACCTATTGGCGTACCTGGATTAAACATGCGACCATTTCAACGTTTTATCAGGAAGAAGTGATCCGTTCGGCACTTACGTTAAAACTACACCAGTACGAAGATACCGGCGCAATTATCGCCGCGAGTACCACCAGTCTGCCTGAATACCCCGGCAGTGGCCGGAACTGGGATTACCGATATTGCTGGTTGCGGGACAGCTATTATGTCCTTTCGGCCCTGAACCATATCGGTCAGTTTGAGGAAATGGAACAATATGCGCATTATATTACGGATATCACACATGCCGACCCCGGTCGGCTGCAGCCGCTTTATGGAATTAACGGGCAGCTGAAGCTTAGCGAGAAAATGCTTGACCATCTCGCCGGTTATCAGGGCAATAAACCCGTTAGAGTGGGTAACCAGGCTTATGAGCACATTCAGAATGACGTATACGGACAGGCTATGATTGCCCTGCTGCCGTTGTATACTGATCACCGGTTTGTATTCAGGGAACGATCGGACACTGCCAGATGGGTAGATTACATCCTTAAAAAAATAGAAGAGACCATTGACGAACAGGATGCAGGGATATGGGAGTTCCGGAATTTCGCCAATCACCACTGCTATTCCAATTTATTTCAATGGGCCGGCTGCGCTGCAGCCCAGAAAATCGGCGTGGCCATCGGTGACGACGAGCTCATCCAGCGTGCCAAGGCACTTAGGCAGCGGGCTGCCCAGTATGTCGAACGGTGTTACGACGAAAAACGACAGGTGTATACTAATGCGGTAGATAGCCCGCACCTGGACGCCAGTACGCTACAGCTGATCATGATGCATTATCTCGATCCGGCGTCCGACCGGGCGCAGCATCATCTCCGGGCGCTGGAAAAGGAATTGAAGACCCCTCAGGGCCTTTTTTACCGTTACCTCCATGCCGATGATTTTGGCCGGCCGAAGTCCACGTTTTTAATCTGTGCTTTCTGGTATGTGGAAGCACTGGCATGCGTTGGACGCATTGACGAAGCTGTTTCGACATTTGAACGGCTATTGAGTTATTCCAACCACCTGATGCTATTCAGTGAAGATGTCGATGAAAACGACGGAAGCCAGTGGGGTAATTTTCCACAGGCTTACAGCCACGTAGGGTTGATGAACGCAGCCTACCGGATTTCAATGAAATTGGATCGTCCGATCTTTCTTCCGTAAAAAACGGAGCCTGCCGGTCTGTTATTGAATGAGCGATCCGAGCAACTGCCGCACATCCTGCCACCGCTTGACATAGTAGCGGGCAGCGGACATTACATCCCCCACTTTAATGGTAATGGCCGTTTCGGGGAGCACTTCGAATGTATCCTCATCGGTGCGGTCGTCGCCAATGGCCAGTATAAAATCATAATGATTGCCATGCAGGATATCCAGTGTTGCCCGTCCCTTATTTACTTCGGCACTCCTTATCTCCACCACTTTGTCGCCATCCAGCAGTTGAAGGCCAAAGGTTGAAGAGAAATTTTTCAGGCTGTCAATCAGTTCGTTGGCTCGGAGGATCCCCAGGCCGGTTTCTACTTTGCGGTAGTGCCACGCAAGCGAAAAGCTCTTCTCCTCTACAAAAGCGCCCGGCGTCCGGTCGGCATACGATTCCATTAAGACGCCGACCTCTTCTTTCCATCGGTTGGATAATCCGGATTTAAGCCGCCAGGGTGTTTCCGGATCCTTGGTCCATACCCCATGCTCGGCCACGAGGCTATACCTGGTTCCATTAAACCATTTGTCCAGTGTTTGGTGTTTTCGGCCGCTGATAATCACCATGTGATTGGCCACATCGCGGTCCAGGGCGTTCAAAAGCGTGTAAAGCGCCTCGTCGGGAGAGGCTTTGTCAATGTCGTCGTGAAACCCGACCAACGTTCCGTCGTAGTCGAGCAGTAGCAACCTGCTGGACGCCTGCCGGTAAGCTGAAATAATACGGTCATTAATTTCCTCGTGTACCAGCCTGGCTTTTGTCGATTGTTGCAATGATTTGATTTCTTTTAATCGGTTCATAAATAATCTGGCCCAATGGTGTACGGTGAATTTAAACACCAATGCGCGCATGTTTTCCATCCTTCGTCGTTCTTCCTCGCGGGGCATATCCAACGCCGTCAACAGCGCATCCCTGATGTCGTGGATGTTATTCGGGTTTACGATCAGCGCATCGATCAGCTCCTTGGATGCTCCGGCCATTTCACTTAGGATCAGGATCCCGTCAAGATTCTTCCGGCAGGCGACATACTCCTTACATACGAGGTTCATCCCGTCGCGCATCGGCGTCACCAGGCAGATATCAGCGGCATTATACAGCGCGGTAATCTCTTCCATGGGGTAACCGTGATAAAAATAAGCGATCGGATACCAGTCAAATGTGCCATATCGCCCATTGATATTACCAACAAGCTGGTCGATATGCTCCTTTAATCTGCGGTACTCCGGCACCGTGTCCCGCGAGGGAACCACTACCATATACAGCGTAATCTTTTTCAAGTACTCGGGATGTTCGCTGAACAGCAGCTCAAAAGCGTTAAGTCGCTGTATGATGCCCTTGCTGTAATCAAGGCGGTCAATGCAAAGGATAATTTTTTGCCCGTCAAAGTTCTGTTTCAGCTCCCGGACCCGTTTCAACACCCCTTCGTCGACCGAAAGCCGCGCAAATTTTTCACTGTCAATACCCATGGGGTAAGGTTCGGCGAAAACAGCGCGCCCATCCACCTCCAGACGGTTAAAGCGGCTGTGTATTGGCGAGAGCCGGGTGGCTGAACTTACAAAGTGCCGGACATCATCAAACGTATGAAAACCCAGTAAATCGGCGCCCAGCATGCCGCCCAGCAGTTCGCTGCGCCATGGAATCAGACGGAAAAGCTCCTGCGAAGGGAATGGGATGTGTTGAAAGAAAGCAATGGTGGCATCCGGCAATGCCTGGCGAATCAGGCCCGGCAGCAGCAACAGCTGGTAATCGTGAATCCAGATCGTGTCGTTCGCCTCCGCATGTTCCAGCACGGCATCACGGAAACGCTCGTTTACGCGTTTGTAGGTTTCCCAATTATTGATGTCATAATTGGCATACGTACTGATGTAATGGAAAATTGGCCAGAGTACCTCATTGGAAAAACCTTCGTAAAATCCGTTGATTTCTTCCTCGGTCAAAAATAGCGGCACCAATTGCTGTTTTTTCAGGGCCGTCCGGAAATAAGCCTGTTGGTCTGCATCCGCGATGTATAATCCCGACCACCCGATCCAGATATTTCCTTCTTGTTTATGGATAGATGCCAACCCTGTGGCCAGTCCGCCTTCGCTGGGCTGGAGTTCCGGTCCGTCCGCGCCTTCAGAAATCCTGACGGGTAACCGGTTGGAGACAATAATGGTTTTACTCACGCTTCTTTGGTTTCACGCTGATGGGCATCGCGTCCATCAAGCACAATCGTAGTTACTTGGTGCTTAATATAATCAATATAATCCGTTTCCGCAATCAGATCGTAATCCGTCCACCGGTAACCGGCAACGTTGCGCCAGATACATAGTTGGCCTCGTCTGATGCTAGAAATACATATGCGGTTGCCACTTCCGCAGGCTGTCCCGGACGTTTAAACGGAGTGTTTTCGCCAAAATGTTCATGTTCCGGTATTGTAGACGGGATAAGTGGCGTCCAAATCGGTCCGGGTGCAACCGCATTGACCCGGATTCCCTTGCGTTGCTCCAGCAGGATCTGACTGAGATTAGCAGAAAAATTCTGGATTGCCGCTTTGGTTGCAGCGTAGGGGAGGAGCGTGGCATTTGGTTCATAAGCATTGACCGATGTCGTATTGATGATGCTCGATCCGGGGCGCATATGCGGGACGGCAGCCTTACACAGGTAAAACATGCTGTGAATATTGACGGCAAATGTCTTTTGCCATTCGTCGGCAGAAATGTCCTGCAGGGTTTTGCGCGACATCTGGAACGCCGCATTGTTGACCAGTATGTCAACGGTGCCAAATTCACTTACTGCTGTTTCGATAATGTGCTGGCAGTGTTGCTCCCGGCTGATATCACCTTTAATCAATACCGCCTGCTGTCCGGCTTCCCGTATGTAAGCCGCGGTATCTTCGGCATCCTCGTCCTCCATATCGGCCAGGTAGCTGATGAGCACATCCGCCCCTTCACGGGCAAATGCAATAGCCACAGCTTTGCCAATTCCCGAATCGCCACCGGTGATAATGGCTTTTTTGCCCGTTAACCGGCCTGATCCGCGGTAGGTTTTTTCTCCATGGTCGGCCCGGGGTACGAGGTCGCTTTCCTTTCCGGGGATTTCCTGGGGTTGTTTTGGAAAAGGCGGGCTGGGGTAACGGTCGGCCGGATTCACCTGTTTCCCCGCAGTGCCGATGGCCGGGTGTCCTTCTTCCTGATTGGTTTGATTCGTCATCATTGAAAATTATTACTGAACTGTATACCACTAACAATTTACCGGATGTGTAGTTTTGATTTAATGGGATCCGTTATTGCAGCCGGCCGCTTTCCATCTAAAAGGAGGTTGTCATCATTACGTTTCAAAACATTTAAGCAGCCTCCACTGTTAAGGGGAAACAACAAGACAGCTACGTATGGCAATTAAGAAAGAAAGTGAGGCACTCTCTGCCGGAGGAAAAGCGCTACCCAATAAAAAGGCGCCTGACCTGATTCGGGCACGGCACGATCTCAAGGACAAAAAGGCGCAAAAGAATTACGAAGGGGGCATTGACCCGCAGGACGAACAGTTGAACACCCTTCCCGAAGGGACCGGCTCACAACGGGGCAATTCCAAACCGGGGGGCGGAAACCGCATACATCGTGATCCGGCCGGACCGGATAAAGACCGGGATTAACCAGATACATGCTTAATATACACCAAAACGATCCGGTGCCATTGCCCGCAGTAGCCCGTTGTGCGCGGTTACTCACCGATAAGGAGTTGACGGTTGCATTCGCCGAAAGTGCAACAGGGGGGCGCCTGTGCGCCGAATTCACCCTTGCGCCGAATGCAGGAGCGTTTCTCAAGGGATCCATCGTGTGTTATGACGCCTGCATTAAGCATACCTTACTGGGGGTGCCCATGGCAGTCATTGAACGTCACACCGCAGAATCCAGCGAGGTAACCCGTTTGCTGGCCCTTGGATTAAGAAACTGGATCGACGCGGACATCTACATTGCCGTAACCGGACTGACGCATCCCGGCGGCAGCGAGAGCGCAGCAAAACCAGTAGGTACCATGTTTATCCACCTGCTGGACAGCCGTGGAGAGGTTAGCCTTCGGAAAACATTCGAGGGAAGTCCAGAAACCATCGTGTTGCAGACCGTATCGGAGATCGCCAATTACCTGATACGGCATTTTTAATGCTGAATAAATATGTTTATCTTGTAAAAATTTTTGAAACAAAAAGACGTATATATTGTATACTTCCCAAAGTAACCATTTGAGCAGTATATAATCGTTTTTTAGGGGATATAAACTTAAATTATTCTTACATTTTTCCAGCGCACTACTTCAATGAAGAAAAAAATTCTTTACATCGAAGACGATCCGGACATGGCAGAAATCGTTTCCGAAATCATGCAATACGAGCATTATGAAGTGATCACGGATAGTGGAAAGTCAATGTATAAATACCTGGCAGATGGGGAAGTAGGTCTTATCCTCATGGATGAAGGGCTAAGCTGGTGCTGGGGCAGCAATCTTTGCCGGGAGCTGAGGTCAAATAAAGACACGGCCGAGATTCCGATCATTATGATCTCGGCGGTGCGGGAGATTCAGGATATTGCAGCGAACTGTGGTGCCAATGCGTACATACGCAAACCGTTTGAAATATATGACGTGATTGATGCGATCAATGAACATTACCCTAAAAGCCTTTCCTGAATTGGTGAGCTCTTAGTGTTTTTGAACTTTAATCCATCGATGTATATGTTTGAGGGGGCATTGGCCCCAGGGAGTCATTTAATAAATTCAGTGAATCAACACAGATTGGTATGAAAGCAAACAAAGTACATCGTAATTTGGCAGGCGCTATGCTGGCTGCCTCTTCCCTTGGTTCAGCACAATTATCCGATTCAGGCCGGAGGGATTGGAATAAACATGACAGCAGCAATGACGATGCGTCTTTTCGAAGCCTTGAAAATTTTAAGATGGCACTGCTTTTTAATGAGGTCCAGGGCCAGTTCGGAAAAAAATAGAAAACCTAAAACATTCCATCCCCGGCCGTGTATATGTACATGGAGGAAATACAGGATGACTTATGTTGCACAACAGCTGTTGCAGCTATTGGGGAGGTGGTCGGTTGGTTCGATACAAAAATTTGCTGAGGAACTTCATGTCGACCCTTCCGAACTGTTTAGTGCCGTAGCCGAATTGCGTGGAGCGGGCTATCTGGTAACCTACGCCATGAAAGACAGCCAGCTTCCCGGGAATAAAATGCTGGAGATTACCCAGGAAGGCCTCGATTTTATTGCTACCTATGATGGACAAACCGAGCAGGGACGGTGAATCCCGGCCTGCTGTGCCCCGAACCAGATTACGGTACATCCCGGATAACGTACCAGGCTATACCCGCGTCAAACGAGGCAGGGGAGTTTATTATGCAGACCCTGAAAATAATCGGATAACCGATGAAAAGAAGCTGGACCGCTTCCGGGCACTGGCCATTCCGCCTGCCTGGCGTGAGGTGTGGATTTGCCCCAGTAAAAAAGGACATTTACAGGCTACTGGAGTGGACGAGGAGGGCAGGAAGCAATATCTTTATCATCCCGCGTGGACAGCGGAAAGGCAGCGGAAGAAAATGCAAAGGATGGTGGTCTTTGGCGAGGCATTACCGCGTATCAGGCGGCGGATGACACGCGATCTCCGGTATCATACGCCAGTAAGGGAAAAAGCCATCGCCATTGCACTTCGGGTGATGGAGGAGACACTGATCCGGGTAGGTAGCGATCAATACCTGCGACGCTACAGCAGTCATGGCTTAACCACGCTTAAAAAGAAGCACATCAACATTTCGGACAATACCATCACCTGCTGTTTCCTTGGGAAAAAGAAAGTATATCATGAAATACGGTTTCAGCACTCCCGGCTAGCTGCCTGGTTAATGGAAATGCAGCAATTGGCCGGACCCTTCTTCTTTCAGTACGTGGATGAGGCAGGTAAACCATGTCGGCTCCGTGCCCGTGATATCAACAGTTACCTGCAACGAAATTCAACGGTTGCATTTTCGTCGAAGGATTACCGTACCTGGTATGCCGGTCTTTGGACATTCCGTCTGCTGGCCGGGTATCCTGAATATACCGATGACAAAACATGCAAGACCAATATTATTGAAGTGCTTGATGCCGTTTCCGAACGCTTGGGTAATACACGTTCCGTTTGCAGGCAATATTATGTGCCGGATAATCTCCTGGCTGCTTATGAAGATGGCACGCTGCTGCCCTATCTTTTTCGAAGCAGGCAACGCCGCAGGTTGCCGACATTGAAGCAGGCGGAAACCCATTTGCTGGCATTTTTGCGTAATCGCATAGGCAAAAATAAATAGCCTATTTCCCAGGTAAAAGCCGTTTCAAAAAGTTTAACACCGATGTGCGGCTATTCGGGGATCTGATCGGGCCGATCACAGCCCCGTAAGCATGTAATTCAGGTACATTGTCGCATACTATCTTTACAATTCCCAGCAGAGGAATGGCCATCGCCATACCGGCAATACCCCAAAGTAACTCGCCAACCACCAGGGCGATGATCGTAAACAGCGGATTTATGTTTACCCGCTGTCCGACAACAAGCGGTTCCAGAATATAACTTTGCAGAAACTGAATGGTCAGGTAAACCGCCAGGATACCCAATACCATTGCCGCGTCGCCGCCCTGGGCCAGTACGGCCAATACTGCTACCAGATTGCCGACGAGGTTACCGATGAACGGGACGATCTCGAAAATGCCGCATAATATGGCAAAAAATACCGCTCCCGTCAGTCCTACAAGACTGAATCCAATGCTGTACATAACCCATAAAATGGCCACCATATTAAATAGACCGATCAAGTAATCGCCTGATACGTCGACGGATTTGCGGATAATCGTGCGTACGTGGTCCCGGTTTGACTGAGGAACCGCTTTCAGGATAAATCGTTTGATGTGTGAGCGGTAATACAATAGCAGGTAGGTATATACCACCACCAGCACGGCATCGACCAATAGCCCGGTCAGTTTGTTAATAAACTTCAGGAAGAAATTACCTGCCTGGGACCCGCTGCCCTGGGCTTGCTGGGCAACCAGCTGCTGTTGTTGTATGAAATCAATGCCGGTCGACCGGCTTATCCATTCACGGAGCATACGGAACTGCGAAATAACCTGTCCCTTCATCTTATCGAAATTGTCGGTCAGGCCGCTGATTTGCCAAGCCAGGATAAAGCCTATTAATATAACCGTGCCCAACAGTGCAAGCACTGAAAACAGCGCGGATAGACCACGAGGTACGCCTTTCCGTTCCTGCCATTCACTGAACCGGTAAAACAGCATCGCCAGCAGTGCAGCGAGCGACAATGGAATAAGAAACGGAGCGGCGAGATAAAGTGCAATAATGGATACGGCTGATATAACGACAATATTGGCAGCACGTGTCGTGCGATGTATCTGCATACAGCCTCCGGATTATATCATGCACGTTATGAATAAGGGTAATGCTGATTAATCAGCTGCCTGTGAATAGCACTTCAGCTTTTTCTTGAGTTGCTGACGGGCTACATGGATCCGTGTTTTTACCGTTCCGATGGGTATGCGGAAATGTTCGGCAATCTCATGGTATTTGTATCCTTCAAAATACATCGAAAATGGCAGGTAATATTCTTCGGGCAATTTGGACAGTGCGGACTGGATATCCTGCATCATAAATTTTCCCTCTGCACTGTTGTTGCAGGCACTTTTAAACAAATCAGCCGATGAAATTTCGTTTGATTTAAGGATGATGCTGTTGGTCTTCGTCTGGCGGCGGTAATAATTAATGAACGTATTCTTCAGAATGGTGTAAAGCCAGGCTTGTAGATTGGTGCCTTCCCTGAATTTATTATAGTAGGAAAATGCTTTAAGCATGGTGTCCTGCACCAGATCATGTGCATTTTCCTCGTTATGCGTAAAATACAATGCGTAATTATTCAATGAACCAACTTCTCTGACTACTAAGGTATTAAATTCTATCTTATTCATAATCGATAATTTATTTATTCGTTAATTCCGCTAATCGCGGGGTTTAACCGACGGTATTACCTTTGCGCAATTCACGTTAAACCAGTAGCATGAACCTGTTTGACACACTGATTTTTATCATCCCGGTAAATTTCTTTTCATATGAACGAGATTTTTAACTGATGGCGTTATATTTTCATTTTAGTAGTGTTAGTTGTAATTGAAGAAACAGAACCGCCGCTATTTTGTTTGAAAAAAAGTAAAATAATCCAAAGGCTACGGTAAATTGGTACGTTTTGACGCTTGCGCTTTTACCCATTCACTGTGCCTGCACCTTGCGCAGGCATGCCGGCCACTAACCAGCTGCTTCACCTGGCCGCAATACGCACAAGCATATAACCCCGTATTGTCTACTCTTGCCGTACGCTGGTTATATATTTTTGGCAGGATAGGAAGTCCCGGTTTCACTTTTTCATTCGGATAGTAAAATACACTCATATTCCCATTAGTCTCCAGAATGGCCGTTTTAACCTGGCCAAGGTGCTCCACCCCCTTTTCCCGGAGTTCGGCAAAAAACTCATCTTTTGATAGCGTATCCTTGGCGTCGTCCTTAAAGACCATAATTCCTTCCTCGACAATATATACCGGTTCACCCTCCAGTATTCGCTCAAAGCTTTCAGATTTGGGTGTGATCCAGGTAATAATACGATATAGGCCAATGGTAGTGATGCACACGATGACGGCAGGCAACACCGCAATATCTTCGTTGAACATCGGATCTCCGGCTGCCGAACCCAGACTGATGATAATGGCCAACTCAAAGATCGAAAGCTGCCGGATACCCCGTTTGCCCGAGAGCCGCAGAATGACCAGCACCACGACAAACATAAAGGCCGTTCGAAAAATGATTTCCAGGACGAACTGGCCAGTTAATTCATTGATGAAAATTTGCTGCCAATCAAAAGATTCCATAGGGTTAATAATCGCCGTTTATTCGAGATGTTCGTGTTATGCCAGGCTGGCTTTCAATTGCTCCAGCAGATCGGTTGCTTTGGTGTTTTTTACCTGTATTTTCCGGATAGCCGGACGCTTACCTTTCGCCTTCGCCTGGATGATTTTCATCAGGTCCTTGCTGTATTCATCCCGGTAGCCGCTGATGTCAAACTTCCGGTTATGGCGCTTAATCAACTCAACAGCCATATTCATCTCTTCCTTATTAAGGCGTATGTTACCCGGTAGTTTCAGGTCTTCCGGTTCACGGATTTCTTCTTCAAAACGTAACGTATTCAGAAGAAGCAACTGGTCGTGCGGCCGGATAACCGCCAGGTTATCCGTAGTACGCATAACAAAAGTGGCCAAGCCCGCCATTTTTGTTTTTTCCAGTGCTTTCAGTAATAGCCGATAGGCTTTTTCACCGCCTTTTTGCGGCTCAAGGTAATACGGCGTATCGTAATAAATCGCATCGATCTCTTCTTCCCTGACAAAAGATTGCAGGTTGATAATTTTATTTTTTTCAGGGCTTGCCTCTTCAAAATCGGCCTCGTCCAGGATGATATACCGATCATCCAGGTAAAAGCCGCGGACGATATTGTCCCAGTCTACTTCCTTTCCGGTATTTTCGTTTACCCTTTTGTACCGGATACGTCCATGGTCCTTACGATCCAGCATGTCCAGGTCGGGTCGGCTGGCTGTCGTGGCACTGAACAACTTAACAGGAATGTTCACCAAACCAAATCCGATGGCTCCAGTCCATATTGCACGCATAGTTTCTGTGGTTAATTTACTGGTATTAACAGTCAGACTGCCAAACTGTTTCGTCGCGTGTTCGCTTTCCTGTGCAGCGGATGTCCGGCTGAACCGGATTGTGCGATATTAAACCTTTCATGAAAAACACCGTTACATAAGTATGACGTTTTTATTATTTGCTTTATTAACATCGCAGCTGCCGGGCCAACCGGATACTACCCGTGAACTTTCCATTTATAAGAAGAACAAGCAGATTCCGCATGCTATCGAACGGCAGGTGCTTACTGCGCTTTCCCATTATCCGGAACTGGAGGAAACAACCATCCGCTTTGTATTTACGCGCCGGTTGAAGCGCTCGGTCATGGCCGCGCGGCCGGTAGTGGCTTCGCTGCTGAAAGGTAAAGACAAACGTGCTTACTCCATCCTCATCAACCCCGTGTTTAAATTGAAGCATCACATCGACCCCCTGCGCCAGATACCGGACAGCGTGCTTATTGGCTGGATCGGTCACGAACTGGGTCACATTATGGATTACGAACGCCGGAGTGCGTGGGACATGGCCGTGTTCGGCATTTCCTACGGGCTCTCGAAAAAATACATCCGCAAAGCGGAACGGACAGCCGATACCTTTGCCACCAATCACGGTATAGGACCACACCTCGTGGCAACAAAAAATTTCATTCTGGATCATACGGAACTGCCGGCCCGTTATCGCGATAAAATCGCCGAGCTTTACCTGTCGCCCGACGACATCATGGAGCTGGTGACAGAACTGGAAAAAGAGGAAGGGTATGAGGCTGCTGAAACACTGGAAGAGGAAGCAGGACTGGCGAAGGAAATAGACGGGGAAAACACTTGAAGCGGTATTCATGAAATCCCGGGGTGCCGGATTCCGATATGCGTGGCGCAGGGCATGAATATGCAATGATGCTGGCACCGTTGATATTCGGTGGAAACGGCGCTATCCGAAACAATTAACCCGGTCAGGGGTTGTAAGAAAAAGCATGGCACGCAATGAACGGGTTTGTACGGATAGGGAAACAGAATCGTCCGACACGTTTCATGATTTTTAAAACAACGTCAGGCATGAAAATTTACCGGCAGAACGAAAACCTAAAGTGGACCGTAAATAACTTTCCATTCGACGAGGACAACTTAAATCCGAATGTGCAGGAAAAGGCGGTGGAAATCGCGAACCAGTTGTATGCGTCCGGACGTATCGAGGGACCGTTGCTGTATCGCGAGGCCGTCCGCAGAGCTAAGAAATGGTTTTTGGATATGGAGGGCTAGCTACACGCAATGGATAAACATCCGTAATTTTCATTTACGCTTATGGATCTGTATTCCGGATTACCCTACTGGCTGATAAAAAACCAATTAATCAATCATTACAATCCATTAAAAGCCGATATGCGGGTTGATGTAGCCATTATCGGCTCCGGCATAACAGGTGCGTTAACCGCTCACGAACTCTGTGGTGCCGGAATTGACTGCGCGGTCTTTGATAAACGTACGGTTGCAACAGGCAGCACCGCCGCAAGCACTTCCTTGCTGCAATATGAAATCGATGTCCCGCTTGCGGATATGGAGCGTTTAATAGGAACAGATGCAGCGGTAAAAGCCTATCAGGCAAGTTTACAAGCGATCGCTGATATTGAAAATGTATTCAGTCAGGTAAACCATAACCCCGATTTCAGTCGCATATCAAGTATTTATCTCGCAAGTAATAAAAAAGGAAAGCGATTGCTGGAAAGCGAGCTGACTGCTAGGCAGAAATATGGGTTTCCCGTTACCTGGCTGGATACAGACGAGCTTTGGAAGAAACATCGGCTTAAGGCACCCGCTGCACTTAAAAATACGGAGGCTGCCCAAATGGACTGTTATCGGGGTGCCACTTATCTGTTGAACTATCACGAGCGGCGTAATGGCCTCCGCGTGTTTTCGCCAACGGAAATCAGGGGATATCAGGAGACGAAGTACGGTTATGATTTGGTAACAGCAGATGGGTTCCGGATACAAGCTAAATATGTTGTGATTGCAGCCGGATTCGAAGCGGGGTACTTTTTGCCGAGAAAGGTTATGGATCTGGATTCGACCTATGTCCTGATTTCCCAGCCGGTGGATGAAGACCAGCTTTGGCCGGAACGGAGCTTGATCTGGGAAACCCGGAAACCCTATTTCTATATGCGCACCACATCCGATAACCGGATGATGATCGGCGGGGTGGATATTCCCTACAAAGACGCAGAGCGAAGGGACAGGCAACTTCGCGCTAAGGTCGAACAATTGAAACAGAAGTTCGGAAAAATTTACCCAGACATTCCGTTTGAGGTCGATATGGCATGGTGTGGTACGTTCAGTACCACAAAAGACGGTCTCCCCTATATCGGTTCATGGCCAGGTAAGAACCGCATGTTTTTTGCACTGGGTTACGGGGGCAATGGTATTACATTCAGTATGATAGCTGCGCAGGTAATTAAGCACAGTTTGCTCGGCAAGGACGATGAACGAATTAAGATCTTCGGTTTTGACCGAAGCTACTAACTTCAAACGCGTGATGTAGGATAAAAAACGTAAATTTGCTTAAAAGATGAAAGATTACAAGGCATACTTTATCATACCTGCATCCCCGTCCCAGGTTTACCTGGCATTAACGGTGGAAACAACTATCCATTTGTGGACCGGCGAGGAAGCGCAGATGGAAGCGGTTCCCGATACCGAATTCTCCATGTGGGGCGGGTCAATTGCTGGAAAGAACCTGGCATTTGAGCCGGATAGAAAAATAGTGCAGGAATGGTATTTCGGCGATGAGACGGAGCAATCGATCGTTACCATCAAGCTTCACGAACATAAACAGGGTACGTCCATGGAAGTCCGGCAGTCCAACATACCCGATGAAGCTTATGATGACATCGTGGACGGTTGGCAAAATACCTATGCCGCCGCACTGATTGATTTTTATATGGAATAACGGATTTTAATCCAATGGCGATGAAGCGATTCTTTTTTTGCATCATGGGCCTGGTCATCCTATCGGTATCCGCCCATGGCCAGCAGCGGGAGGTGCTGGACATTGATCTTTCCAATTATGACTATCCCTACGAGGTGCATTTGCTGGCACTGGAAAATCAGCAGCAACCGCTGCAGATGGCATACATGGACGTACACCCGGAACAACCCAATGGTGAAACGGTGATGTTGTTTCATGGCAAGAATTTTAATGGCGCTTACTGGGGAACCACCATCAAGGCACTTACCCGCGCCGGCTACCGGGTGGTCGTGCCCGACCAGATCGGATTCGGAAAGTCGACCAAACCCGCACATTACCAGTATAGTTTCCAGCAGTTGGCACAAAACACAATGAAAATGCTGGAAACGCTGAACATCAGCAAGGTTCATCTACTGGGCCATTCCATGGGTGGCATGCTGGCCATGCGGTTTACCCTGATGTATCCCGCGGTGGTTAAAAAGCTGGTGCTTGAAAACCCCATCGGATTAGAAGACTGGAAATTGGTAGCGCCGTACACGGCCATCGATCAGTTATACCAAAAAGAGCTGAATGCCGATTTCAATTCGGTTAAGAAATACCAGCTGGACAATTACTACGACGGAAAATGGCGCCCGGAGTACGACGAATGGGTATACCTGCTGACCGGATGGGTAGATCACCCCGACTATCCGCTGGTAGCCTGGAACAATGCGCTTACCTCAGACATGATTTTCACCCAGCCGGTTTACTATGAAATGGAACAGATTAAGGCACCTGCCTTACTGATTATCGGTACGCGTGACCGCACTGCCATTGGTAAGCAGCAGGTGTCCGAGACTGTCCGCGCAACGATGGGCCTTTACCAGCACCTGGGTAAGGCTGCGCAACAACGTATAGCAGGATCAACCTTAGTGGAACTTGAACATGTGGGCCACATGCCCCATATCGAGGCTTTTGACCGGTTCATTGAGCCGTTACTTCGTTTTCTGAAGGATTAACAAGTACCCGATGGCGGCGTGCTAAAACATTCACCGCATCACGGTGTTCTTTTAGTAAATACTAACGTGATGAGTACATACGCAACCATGACACCACTTTCCGTGGTATTGACGCGCCTTAAGGAAAAAGGTTACGGACGGGAGTTAACAATAACCAAAACGGGAGCCCGGCTGGAAGGCGGGGAAAAGACCTATGGACCCGAACAGCTGACAATCGTCAAAATTTACCGGTTTGAAGGGGCATCTGACCCGGCCGACATGGCCATTGTTTACGCCATACAGGCTGCTGATGGTGAAAGGGGATTCCTGCTCAATGCTTATGGTACTTATTCCGATCAGGATAATCCCTTCTACGATACCTTTATAAAGGACGTCGCCGTCGATGAGGTAGACGCTATCTAAGCCGGGGCCGGTGATGTACTACCTCATCGCCCACAATGAGGTAAATGGCCGCGTCTTCAGCGGGCGATACCGTATGCAATCCCGTATATTTACCGAATGCCGGCAGAATAAAGGTCTGCCGTTCCCGGTAAAAACACGGCAGCCGGTACCGCTGCTTTCCCCTGGCACGGATCGTATAACCGGGATGTACGTGACCCGTCACATTGATAAAAGCATCGGGGACACTCGCCATTGGCTGATGGGTAAAGATCAGCTGATTATCCAATTCCCACCGATCATATAGCGCTAAACGGCCGGAACCGTTGCGGTCAAAATCGATGATGTCATGATTGCCAATGATCAAGCTGAATGTTAATGACGTACGCTCCGCTAAGTACGTGAGCAGCATATCCCATTCCGGGTTCCAGCTGCTATGGAACAGGTCGCCCAGAAATAATACATGCCGTGTCGGATATACCGCAGTTAACGCAGTAAGCTGCTGAAGTTCGTCGGCTAAGGTGTTCTGAGGAATAAATATCCCGTTTTTCCGAAAATGCTGTATTTTGCCCAGGTGCCAATCGGCGATAACCAATAACTGGTGCGCGGGGATGTACAGGGCCCGCTGGGGGAGGAGGTATACCGCTATCCCGCCCAGGGTAATTGGGAGCGCGTTACCCCACATGCAGTTCCTTTTTTAGTTTTTCCAATTGTTTTGTCCAGTCTTCGTTACTGTATCTTGTCCGGAAAGACTCGGTAAAGATAGGGAATGCAAAAGGGGAAAACCGGTCATTTTTCATATAAATAAGCTGCTGCTGCTGCATCCGCAGGAAAGCCCGGTGCATCCGGGCCATTTGCAACTGCAGGTCGTACACCTCATCGAATGCTTGTTGATACAGGAGATTTTCCGGTTCATATTCAGCAAAAACCTTAAAAAAAAGCGAAGCGTGCGCCTGCAGGTGTTTCGTTTTCTGCTGTTTTCCCGGATACCCATTGAACATTAGTCCGGAAATGGATGCAATGTCGCGGAAAGTCCGCTTTGCCATTTCTTCCACATTGACGCCGTGGTTAATGTCATGCATCAGGGCCGCCGGATCAAACAACTGGACCACCTGTTGCCGGTCCAGTTCAAAAGGCTCGGCCGACAGGAGCTCAAATCCGTAGTCATTGCTGCTGATACTGAAACTGCGGGGGTTCGCCTGCCCAATCCGGTACGCCAGGATAGCAGCCATCCCCTCATGTACAAGTTTTCCCTCAAATGGATATACAAAAAGGTGGTACCCGTATTTGGATTGATTGTATTCAACCAGCAATTCGTTCTCCCGGGGCAAATGCGAACGGGTTTGCTGTTCATCAAACAGCGGCCGCAGGAAAGCGAGTTCGGGATAGTTGCCATGGGGATCGTCAAGCACATGGCGGATAGACTTTCCGTAATCGACGGATATGGGAAACCTTCCCCCCAGCCAGGAAGGGACGGCTGCCCGGGTAGCGTGGGATGGCTTTACCACAGCGGCGTTTTCGCGGATATATAATAATTCCAGGGACCTGCCGCCGAACCAGAAGACATCGCCCACCGACAGGCGGCTGATAAACCATTCTTCGACCACACCCAGGTACTTGCCGGATTTGAATACCACCCGCATCATCATATCGGACACAATAGCACCGATGCTTAAGCGATGCTGCATGGCAACCTTCCGGGATACCACTTTATAAAGGCCATCTTCCACCACCACTTTATGGAATTCATCATAGCCGTGCAGCGTGTTACCCCCTTGTGTAATCAGTAGTAAACACTGATCAAACTCGTCGCGGGTGATCTTTTCGAAACAATGCGTCCGGGTCACCTCGTCAAAAAGTGCATCAGCCCGGAAACCGTCGCTCACCGCCAGTGTCATCATAAACTGGATGAGCAGGTCGAAACTTCGGATAAAAGGAAGCCGTTCCTCGATCATGTGCTGCCCGATCGCATACGTGAGGGAGGCTCCCTCCATGATTTCCAGCGAGTGTGTGGGGAGGAAATAAATCTGGCTGACGGCGCCGGGTCGATGCCCGCTTCGGCCGGCGCGTTGTAAAAAACGGGCAATCCCCTTCGGCGACCCAATCTGGATCACGCAGTCCACCGCGGGAAAGTCTACCCCTAAATCGAGGCTGCTGGTACATACAACCGCCTTAAGTTCTCCCTGCCGCAGCATGTCCTCTACCCATAGCCGGAGTTCCTCACTCAGCGAGCCGTGGTGCAGCGCCAGCTGACCCGCTAAACGGATATCCGCTTCCAATAACTTCTGATACCAGATTTCTGCCTGTGACCGCGTATTGGTAAAAAGCAGCGTGGTATGATTTGCGTAGATGACGTCCAGCGCTTTAGCCACCAATCTGGTGCCCAAGTGGCCGCTCCAGGGGTATTTCTCCAGCTCGTCCGGAAACAGCGTCTCTAGGCGGATGGCTTTTTCGATATCCGCCCGTATCAATGCGCTTCCCTCGTCACGCGTAAGTATGGACTTTGCCTCCGCCAGGTTGCCGATGGTGGCAGAAATACCCCAGGTCATAAGCGCAGGCTGGATAGTCCGCAGATGCTGGATAGCCAGCTCGGCCAATACACCCCGTTTATTGCCCAGCAACTCGTGCCATTCATCCACAATAATAAAAGCCAGGTTTTCAAAGAAAGATCGGTATCCTTTGCTCGCCAGAAGGAGGTGTACGCTTTCCGGTGTGGTAATCAGCGCCTGGGGTGGGTGTCGCCGCTGCCGCTGCCGCTCGTGGGTAGGTGTATCCCCCGTACGCAGCTCAATGCGGTAATCCAGTTCCAGTTCCTGGCTTACGTCCTGTGTAGCCAGTAATATTTCCTTTGACAATGCACGGAGCGGCGTGATCCAGAGCGTGTGTAATCCCCGACGGCCAGTCGCCGTGTCCTGGCGATAATAATGATCCAGGATGCCGAACCACATTGCAAAGGTTTTGCCGTAACCGGTGGGCGCGTTCAGTAATCCGGATTTCCCCTGGGCCATGGCGGCCCAGCAGGCCTCCTGAAAAGGGTGCGGCGTCCACTGTTTATTGAAAAAATATGCGGAGGCAAAAGCGTTCATTGTCCATATAAACGTAAAAGATTCAGCAAATCGTCTTTTGTATTAGCTTCGGCCGCCGTTTTGTCCAGCCGCCATCGCAGCATACGGGGAAACCGAAGTGCCACACCAGACTTATGGCGGTTACTTGCCTGGACGCCCTCAAAGCCGATTTCAAAAACGTGTACGGGCTTGACGCGCCGTACCGGGCCGAATTTTTCGATTGTGTTCTGCTTAATCCAGCGGTCAAGCGATTTGATTTCCGTATCGGTCAGGCCGGAATAGGCTTTAGCAAAGGGAACCAGGGTGTCGCCGTCCCACACAGCAAATGTATAATCGGTATACAGATTTGCCCGCCGGCCGTGGCCGCTCTGGGCATAAATCATGACGGCATCGATGGAAAACGGGTCGGCTTTCCACTTCCACCAGTCGCCTTTCCTTCGCCCCACGCCATAAGCGCTTTGCCGTTGTTTGAGCATCAGCCCTTCGCAATGAAACTGCCGCGCCCGTTCCCGAAACTCGGCTGCCGCCTGCCAGTCAGGGAATGCCATTTCTTCCGATCGCAGCAGAATGTGCTGTCGTGCGGGGTTATCGATGAGTGCCGCAAGCCACGCCCGCCGGATCATGAGCGGTTCATGCCTGATATCCCTGCCCTCGTACTCCAGCAGATCAAAGCAAACCATTACCAAGGGCACTTCCTGTAGCATTTTTGTCGAAAGGCTTTTGCGCCCGATACGCGTCTGCATCCGTGCAAAGGGCAATGGATGACCGTCTTTCCAGGGGATAATTTCGCCGTCAATGACGGTACCATCCGGCAAAAGGGTTGTAAGCGGTCCAAACTCGGGAAACTTATCGGTGAGCAAATCCTCGCCCCTCGACCAGATGAATAACTCCCCGTTGCGGCGGATCAGCTGGCCGCGGATACCGTCAAGTTTTTTCTCCAGGAGCCAATTGTTGATGTCGCCCAGATCGGCTGGTTCCCGGTCCAGCGCATAAGCGAGGTAAAAAGGGTAGGGGATGTGGTGGGGAAGCGCTGTCCCCTGTTGGGGAAACAAGTCGGTAAAACGGGTGGTCATGGGGTCCCATTTGCCCATCAGTTGATGGGCTACCGTTGCCTCATCCCGGTCCAGGTGCCTGGCAAGCGCATTGATCACGAGCTTACGCGAAACGCCGACACGCAGGCTGCCCGTCAGCATTTTATTGAAGAGGAACAAGGCCGTACCCCCGAGTGTTGACCAAAAGGTATACAGTATTTCCCGCTGTTCCGTCGGGCCATATTGCCGCAGCGCGGTCATGGTCGCAAATACGGCCTTCAGTGTAGGCATTTCCTCCGGCCGCGACTGCTGCGGCATAAGCAGCGTAAGCGTTTCGCCCAGGTCGCCAACGGCGTAATAGCTTTCTTCAAAGAGCCAAGATGGGATGCCCGCGCGTGCGGAAGCCCATTCCCGTAGCAACGTGGTCGCTACCGGGCGTTTCGGTTTATTGCCGATCAGCAGCGCAACGGCAAACAATTTCTCTTCATCGGATACGCGGTTGAAATAGTCGGTCATGGCGGCCACCTTGCGGCTGGTTTTGGTCGAACTGTCGATGGCTTCAAAAAGCTGTGCAAACACTCTCATAATTCTTCCAGTTCCATATCCTCATACAGGGTGTTCATAATTTCGGCTGGCAATCCCCGTTCCTCGCGTACCCAACGGGTAAACTGGCTTTCATAGCCATGCGTTACATAGATGTGTTCGGCTCCGGTTACATCAATAGCCTCGTTAAGCTGCCGGAAATCACAGTGGTCCGAAAGCACAAACCCTTTATCCACCCCGCGTCTTCGCCGCGCGCCGCGCAGTTGCATCCATCCGCTGCACAGGGCTACCCGATAATTGCCCAGTCGCCGCATCCAGGGCGATCCGAGGGCTGATGGAGGAGCGAGAATCAATGCCCCCTTCGGTACCTTGGTCATTGGCTCCGTTTCCATCCATTGCCCCGGAAAATGATAGCCCCGTGCGGCGAGGGCTCCATTTACGTTGGCCACGGCACCATGCAGCAGGATAGGGACATCTGTTTCTTCACGTAGCTGATTTAAAATGGACTGTGCTTTCCCCAGCGCATAGCAGAGTAATACCGTATTCACGCCTTCCTGCTGATTTTCCCGCCACCAGTCCTTTATTTCTTTATAGACAGCAAAAGGGGACTTAAAGGAGTATACCGGCAGTCCAAAGGTAGATTCCGTAATCAGGTGATGGCAAACTATGGGCTCATAAGGTTGGCTTAATCCGTCATTGAGCAATTTATAATCGCCCGTTACTAACCAGATCTCACCTTTATAGGCCACTCGGATCTGCGCAGACCCAAGGATGTGCCCAGCCGGGTGAAAACTGAATGTCACGCCGTTGATTTGTATCGGTTCACCGTAAGACACGCGCTGGATCCGGATATCGGCACCCAGCCTTAGGGTTAAGATCGGAGCGGTATCGTGGTGACAAAGGTACTGCCCGTTGCCCCACCGGGCATGGTCGCTATGGGCATGTGTGATGAGCGCACGTTGTACCGGTTGCCAGGGGTCTATATATACGTCGGCCCGCTCGCAATAAATCCCCCTGTCGTTTACCTGTAATAACCGTTTCATAGCTGCTTGTCCCTGGCTGTTGCTTATAATAAGGCGAAAGCCACCATTTTGTTTTAGCCGCCGGACAACAGGCTACGGATGGCTGCCGGGTTGGGCCAGCAGATAGAGGTACGGGTGGTGGCCATGATGCACAAACGGGGTCTCCGGATTGTCCGGATATCGTTTGTAATAGGCTTCGTCGCCCATCAGAACCACAGTGGCTCCGGTTCTTACGTAATGGTTACTGCTGTAATAATCGGGAGGTACATATCCGGGAAGGGTGTTTTTAACCATCTTGGATGTCATTTTTCCCAGGAATTTTTCATAATTCCGCTGGGCACGTATGGTGGGCTTGTTTAGCCGGTTGTATACGTACCGAAGCGTAAGCCGCTTTAAGAACCGCTGTTTTTTGATAAGCATATCCGCATTGACAAAGGGATTGGTTTCATTAAAATCCGCCAGGGTCTGGATCGACATCGGCGTCTCCGGCACCCAGTCTGCCGCATTGACCACATTGTATGCCCATCCACCCTGCGTCATCACCTCATAGGCATAGGCAAAATACAGATTGCCGGGTTTGGGACTGGCACTGCAGTAGGTTTTGAAGCGGATATCCGCAGGCAATCTCCCCTGTTTTTGCAGGTTATACAGATAAGCCGTCAGCAGAAAGGTGATTGCCCCGCCCTGGCTGTGGCCGGTCAGGATCACGTTTTTTATACCTGCGCGGTAGCACGAATCAAGTTTGGGAAGCATATCCTGCGATAAGAATGCCAGGCTAACCAGCCAGCCCACATGCACCGCAGCCCGGGGATGGTCGGCAAGCGCATACGTAAAGGTGTCCGTCGCGCTGATCGCTACCTGCCCTTTTGCGGGTACCATGGCCGCGTAGAAGTTGGCCAGCCAGCTTTCTGCCTTTTCCGTCGTGCCCCGGATGCTGATGACTGCAGTGGAACGGTCATTTAACCAAAGTTCCCAACGGTTATCCAGCCCCATGACTGCCGACCGGTAGGCCATGTGATAATCCGGCCCGGGAATATCCCCGTAGTAGCTGCTGTCAAAAGCGCCGGTCCTTGCCGAAATACACAGCAATTCCCGGAACTCTGCTTTATCAAAACCGGGCGCAAGCTGCTGCCCCCGGGAAGAAAGGCTGATACTGAGTCCGATCACGACCAACCCGTAAATACATGCGTTTTTCATCATGGGAAATCGTTATGTAATGAATAAATATAGGCACTTTTGTCCGTTTCGGCACCTTCAATATACTATTCCCATACCGTAATGCGGCTCAACTATTTCTATTCCCGTTTGTTCTACTACGAAAAAGGGCATTATCATGACCGCAAAACGACGACAAACACCTACAGAAATGCCCGACCGGATTTCACCTATGCTTTGCACACTGGTTAAGCAACCGCTGGACAATCCGGAATACCTGTATGAAATCAAGTGGGATGGCTACCGTATCATATCGTTTGTACAAAAAAAACAGGTACGGATGACATCGCGGAGCGGACTTGATTATACCAAACGGTATCCGCTGATTGAAGCGGCATTGAAAGACCTGGGTCACGAGGTGATTATCGATGGGGAAGTGGTCGTCTTCGACGAACATGGCATGGCAGATTTTGATGCGCTGCAATTATACAATGGCAAGCGAACGCCAATCCGGTATTGCGTATTCGATCTGCTCTGGCTCGATGGTAATGACCTGCGGCCGTTGCCGCTTGTTGAGCGAAAAGAGCTGCTGCGTTTGCTGGTAAAGAAAAGCAGCGTATTCCAGTTCAGTGAGAGCGTCGATGATGGACCCGCGCTATACCGGCAAGTACTTGAAGAAAACAGGGAAGGCGTGATTGCCAAACGGCGTGAAAGCAGCTACCAGGAGGGAATACGCAACAACGATTGGCTAAAAGTACCGACGCGCAAGCGGCAGGAGTTTGTGATCGGCGGCTGGGCCGAGTCCGACAAAAGCCGCGCGTTCAAGAACCTCCTGTTCGGCGCGTATGAAGATGGCAGGCTGGTCTGGATCGGCCGCAGCGGCAGCGGCTACAAAGAAAAGGAAATGCGTGAAATCCTGGATAAGCTGAAAGCCCTGGAGCGCGATACTTCCCCGTTCGTAAACCGTGTGCTGGACACCAAAGGAGCCGTATCCCATTGGGTCGAACCGAAACTGATCGCCAATTTTGAGTTTGCTACATGGACCAAATCCGGCAGGATCCGAAAACCCGCTACTTTTTTGGGATTCCGCGACGATAAAAAGCCGGCACAGGTTGTCCGTGAACTGCCAAAGCCACTGGCCGAAATTGAAACGGAAACGGAAGCCGGGGCAGCATCGCTGGGCGAATATTACGGAAAAAGAACTTTTGCCGATAATCCGGAACCCACGGGGGGCAAACCATCGGATGCCCGGCTTCGCTTTGTGGTGCAGCAGCACCGGGCAACCACCCTGCACTACGACCTGCGCCTGGAGATGGGAGGTGTGCTCAAAAGTTGGGCCGTGCCCAAGGGACCTTCCATCGATCCGGCCGTTAAGCGGTTGGCCATGATGACAGAAGACCATCCATTTGACTACCGGAATTTTGAAGGTGTCATCCCCAAAGGCAACTACGGTGCAGGCGCAATGATCATCTGGGACGAGGGTACCTACCAGCCGGTCGGGAACGCAGGAACCAAAACCGAACAGGACCGGGAGATGCGCCGGCAATGGCATAAAGGAGCCATGAAATTTAAACTCAATGGCAGTAAATTGAAGGGGGAGTACGCGCTGGCCAGGACAAAAGGCCGGGCAGAAAATGCATGGCTGCTTATCAAATTGAAAGACCGCTATGCCGGGGATACCGATATCACGGAAAAGGATAAATCAATACGGTCCGGCCATACGGTAGAAACCCTGGCAAAACCCAAAGCGATGACAACACCCAAAAAACGTACGGCATCCGTCCGGCAGCGGAAGCCGCTGCTCGATACCACAGGTAAGGAAGCGGTGGTGACCATAGACGGACACGAACTGAAATTGACTAACCTCAATAAAGTGTTCTGGCCAGATGCAGGCTATACCAAACGCGACCTGCTAAACTATTACCATCAGGTGGCGCCTTATATTTTACCTTATTTAAAAGACCGGCCGCAATCCCTTAACCGTTTTCCCAATGGCATCCGGGGTAAGAGTTTTTATCAAAAAGATGTCACCGGCAAGGTGCCCGGCTGGATCGATAAATATCCGTACCGTTCGGAAGATGAAGACCGGCGAAAAAACTTTATGCTGGGTAATAACGAAGCCAGCTTGCTTTATATGGCCAATCTCGCGGCCATTGAAATGAATCCGTGGAGCAGTACGATCCGTAAGCCAGACCATCCGGATTGGTGTATCCTGGATCTCGACCCCGATAAAGGCAATACGTTTGAGCAGGTCATTCAGGTAGCCCGCGTCATCAAAGACGTCCTCGATGAAGTGAATATTCCGGGTTACTGCAAAACGTCGGGCTCCACAGGCCTGCACATTTACATTCCATTGGCTGCAAAATATACGTACGACCAGTCCCAGCTGCTGGCCCGATGGATAGCGGTCCATGCAAACGGACAGCTGGATTTTACAAGCGTGGAGCGGATGACCGACAAGCGGAAAGGAAAAATTTATATCGACTTTCTTCAGAACAGGCCTTCCGCCACCTTAGCGGCTCCCTACTCCCTACGACCCAAACCCGGTGCCACCGTATCAATGCCATTGCACTGGGATGAGGTAAAGCCGGGCCTGGACATGCGGGATTTCAACCTGGCCAATGCGCTGGACCGCATCCGCGAAAACGGAGACATCTTTAAACCCGTGCTGGGCAAGGGCATTGACCTGAAAAAAATCCTGAAGAGCCTGGAATAGCCGCCGGGCAATTAAAGCGAGGCCCGGACTTCTTTTACCAATGCTGCCGATACCGTATCCGCCCGGTTTCCGAAGCTGTTGCGAATGTACGATAGTACATTCGCAACTTCCTCGTCGCTCAAAAAAGCATGAGCCGGCATGGCATTACTGTAAACCGCGCCGTTCACTTCCAGTCCCACATTTGAACCATTCAAAACGATGCCGATCAGCCGGTTTTTATCTCCCGTTACGTAGTCGGTACCGGCCAGCGGCGGGTTCAGGCCCGAAACGCCTTTCCCGTTGGTCTGGTGACACGTCACGCAATGCTGTTCGTATATGGCTTTCCCTGCCGTCATGCCCGCGGTGAGTACCGGCGGCTCCTGTGCCACGGTTTGGGGCGTATCCGCCGCGGTAGCGGCAGCGCTGCTGTCTTTTGGCTGGTTTCCACCGCAGGCCATGCAGATACCGGCTACCAATGCAACCAATAGGCCCTTTAGCAGTGTGCGGTTATGCACCTCCTTCATAGATAACGCGGTAAATTGTGCCGTTAACGTCGTCAGAAATGTACAATGAGCCATCCGGTCCCTGTGCAAGACCGCAGGGACGGTGTTTTGCATCGTCCGGGGCGGCTATTTTTTCCACACCGGCGAAACCGTCTGCAAATACTTCCCACTCACCGCTTGGTGCGCCGTCTTTAAACGGAATGAAAGCGACCATGTAGCCGGCCTGTTCTTCCGGTGCCCGGTTCCAGGAACCGTGGAAGGCGACGAACGCGCCATTTTTATATTTCTCGGGGAACATATTTCCCGTATAGAACAGGAGGTCGTTCGGACCCATGTGGCCAGGGAAAGCGACCGCCGGTGCCAGGTAGTCTTCCGTACTTTCTTTCTTGCCGTCGCCGCCATATTCCGGGGCTACGACGATTTTCTTCTGTTCCTGATCGTAATAGGTGTATGGCCATCCGGCATTAGCTCCCTTGTCGAGGCGGAACAGTGCCTCCGCGGGTAACGTTGCCGAGGCTTTGGTATCGTACAGCTCGGGGAAAAGGTCATGCAGGTTATCTCTGCCATGCTGTGTAACGAAGAGCGTATTGGCTTGGTTATTCCAGTCAATGCCCATCACATTGCGCAGGCCGGTAGCGTAACGCTCACCGTCGCCATAGGTCTGCCTGATGCCGTCGGCCCTGAACTGCCAGATGCCACCGGCAGAATCGAGAATAGGGCACGGTTGCATTGCAGGGGAACCTTTGGTACGGTCCTGTACCTGGCAGGCATTGGAATAAGCGCCGATGTTTACGTAAAGATTACCGGCACCATCAATAGTAAATGGCTTGGAATTATGCGCCCGGCGGTCGATAAGCCCCGTAACCACGGTGTCCGGTGCATTCGGGTCAATGACGTGGCCATTTTCATCCAGCGCATAGCGGAAAATGTCGGTGTTGGACGACGCGTATAAATAGTTGCTGTCCAGAAAAATGCCGGTTCCATTGTAATCGCCGAACCCGGTTTGCTTATCCGCACGGCCATCGCCGTCGGTATCGGAAAGCATCACAATGCCCCGGCCGTCTTCGATGTTACGGCGCTTGACAAATATGTCACCATTGGCGTTTACGGCCAGGTGCCGTGCTGCGCCGAGGCTGTCGGCAACGACCAACGCGCCAAAGCCTTCCGGCAATGTCAGTCCTCCGTTGTCGGCGTCGGTGGCAAGCTTGCTGTCACCGGCCGGGTTGCACGAAGCGAGTACCAGACCCGAAAGTAAAGCAAGGCACCAGTTACTTCGCCCGTTTACGATGTTGGTCTTTTCAGTTTGATTTTTCATAGTTGCAGTTTTCTATTGGTAAAGAATGATGTAATGCAATATAAATACAACACAAAATTGCACTTTTTAACGGTCAATCCAATTGATTCTTCTTTTTTTTATCACTGGGGGTGTCTGATGTTACACGATTGTTACGCGTCCTTCACCGGCGTAAACAGCATTAGCGGTGTCCGGCTGCGTAGTCCTGCATGCCGGATACCGGTTATTATCAGCGTTATTTGGCTAAGTTTGCAAAATAATTCCGGCGCAGGTAAGGGTAACCGCGCGATGGATTGTCACAGGTGAGAAAAACACAAACGATTGAAAGAAGAGCCAATAGTAACACACACTGGCGACGTGCCCCGTATGGATGATAGGCAGTTTGAGCAATTGTTTAAAGCGTATTACAATCCGTTATTTGCCTATGCCTACACCATCGTCCACGACGAGGCGCTGGCCGAAGAAATTGTACAGACGGTTTTCCTCAGGCTCTGGGAGAAGCGGGAGGCCATTGCCATCCAGGTTTCCTGGAAGGCCTACCTCTATAAGGCGATTTATCATGAAAGCCTGAACAGCAGGAAACGGTGGCACCTGCATCAGCTGTATGTGCAGGGACAAGGCGAACCCGTCGGGGTGACAGACAGCACGGACGGCCGGGAACTGGAGGCTCGCCTCGAGGAAGCACTGCGGCAGTTACCGGAAAAATGCCGGACCGTTTTCCAGCTGAGCCGCTTCGAGGAGCTGAAATACCAGGAAATTGCCGACCGCCTGCAAATATCGATTAAGACCGTGGAAGCGCACATGGGAAAAGCACTGAAGGTACTGCGTGTGCAGCTGGCCGATTTCCTTGTAAGCCTGGCTTTTTTGCTGATTAATCTATTTAAGTTATGAACGACGAAATTCTGGTAAAGCATATGTTGGGCGAAAGCGATGCCGAAACACAGCAAACAGTACAGGACTGGCTTGCCGGAAGTCCGGAAAATGAGCGGCACTACCAGCAGTTGCTGTCGGCGTGGAAGTTAAGCCGCGACGCGGCGATGCCTGCCCACCGTGACAGCGATGCGGCATGGGAGCGGTTTAAAGGACGCCTGGCCGAACAACAGCGGCAGACCCGGTTGCGGCCAACAGCCACAATGCGATGGATGCGCGCTGCGGCAATACTGCTGGCCTTCCTGTCGGTGGGCGCGATCCTTTATGGCGTGCTGTACACGCCGATGGAGCGATTTGTAGGAAAGGACCTGACCTCCACGCACGCCGTGCTGCGCGATACATTGCCCGACGGTACCGTAGTTACCCTGAATAAGGGCAGTTCCATCCATGTTGCACCCACGGCACTCGCGCGCAGACGGGTTGTCAATATGGGCGCCGGTGAAGTCTTTTTCGATGTTGCCCGCAACGAAAGCAAACCCTTTGAGGTAACCGTGGGCAATGCCCGGATAACGGTGCTGGGCACGGCATTTAACATCCGGAAAATGGGCGACCGGGTCGCAGTCACCGTATCATCCGGCCGGGTCAATGTGCAGTACGATGCTTGGGCGCGGCAACTTGGTGCAGGACAGCGTGTTGTCATCGATCCGGATAACCATACATTTGTTGTAGACCGGGTGGAAGACAACCTGTACCAATACTACGTGGAAAACCGGTTTGTACTAAAAAATACCCCGCTCAGACGCGTCACCGAAATCCTGTCGGATGCGTACGGACAGCCCATCCGGATCGAACGTCCGGAACTGGAAAACCTGACGCTGACAGCGACCTATGAACGTAATTCGCTGGAGCAGATCCTGCATGTTGTTGCGGAAACATTGGCAGTAACGGTTGTAAACGAAGGGGGTACATGGGTAATCCGATAGCGGGTAAGTCCGCCCGCCGCGGGGGCTTTGTCTTCCTCGCCAGTTTACTATTGGCCGTTCTGACAGCTGGCCCGGTCCGGGCGCAGCACCTGCAGCAGCAGGTTGCTGTCCGGGAAATCACGCGGCAGCCCATCGCCGCCGTTCTAGAAACGCTGGGAGCCGGCGGAAATTTCCATTTTTCCTACAGCAGTGACCGCGTGCCGGCGGACAGCATCATTTCCATGCCTGCTTTTAACGGCTCGTTGCACGACTTTCTGCTGCGCCTGCTGGGGCCGCGGTACGACTTTAAAGAACTGTCGGGTTACGTAATCATCCGGTATTCGCCCAACCGGTTGCAGCCGGCCATCGAAATAGGAGAGGCCACGGACCAGCTGCTGGTAGTAGCGGGCCGCGTCACCGACGCACAGACGCAAACGGGTGTAGCCAATGTGAGTATCTATGATCAACATTCCTTTGCGTCGGCACTGTCGGACGGGCAGGGTTATTTTAAACTAGAGATCAGGAAACCCGAACCAACAGTATGGATGGGCGTGAGTAAGGAAAACTACCGGGATACCACGCTTGTGATATTAATGCCGGTAGAAGTACGCCACCGGAATCGGCAGCTTACTTTTCGGTATTATCCGGGATACGATAACGGCATGCCGCTGTGGCGAACGCGTTTCGGCCGTTTTTTTACCAATTCGAAACAGCGCGTGCAGCAGCTTAATATCGGAGCGTTTTTGGCCGAGCAGTCGTACCAGCTATCGTTGCTACCGGGCATCAGCACCCACGGGCTTTCCAGTAGCCGGACGGTCAGCCGTGTATCGTTCAACCTCATTGGCGGCCATGCTGGCGGGGTGAGCGGCGTAGAGCTCTCCGGCGTGTTTGCGCTCAATGAGCTGGATGTCGCCTATGCTCAGGCCGCAGGCCTATTCAACCTGGTCGGCGGCAACGTACGGGGGATCCAGGCGGCGGGCATTGCCAATCGTGTGGTGGGTTCATTCGAGGGCCTGCAGGTGGCCGGATTGTACAACGCTACGGGAAAACACATAACGGGCATGCAGCTGGCGGGTATCATGAACCGAGCTGGAAAGGTAAATGGCGTCCAGCTGGCCGCGCTGGTCAACCTGGCCGACAGCAGCGACTACCCCATCGGACTGGTCAATCTGATCAAAAACGGGCACCGTAACCTCTCAATAGAAGGCGACGAACAGGGTTATCTCCGGCTCAGTTTCCGGTCGGGGGGAAGGGTGCTTTATGGCATCATCGGACTCGGGTACGGACTGGCAGGCCAGCAGCTTCCATACCAGGTACAGACAGGTATCGGAGCACGGCTGATTACCGGGGCACTGGTAGGACTGAACGCCGAATTAACGGGCAGAGCAAACACCGATTTTCACCGGCAGCAGTTCCGGTATGACATGGCATTGCTGCCGCAGGTACGACTGACGCCATGGCTGGACCTCTACGGCGGCCCTTCGCTTGGCGCTGTTTCTAGCAATAGGCCGTTGCTAACCGATGAGCAGCCGTGGACGATACGCAGGTTCCGCGACGGAAAAGGAGCCTGGGTTGCCGGTTTTACGACCGGCATTCGCTATAGCTGGTAAATATTTTAAAAACGAGTAGGGGTAAAGCGCCGGCCGGTTGTCTTAGGTCAAAAATCGTAATAAAATGCAAGTTAACATGAAAAAAACAACTCGTTTGATGACCGTATGCAGCATCCTGATGCTGGCTTTCGCTTCCTGTGATAAGACCAGCGTTGTCGGAGCTGATGAACTGCCGAAAGAAGCCAGCATGTACCTGACCCAGCATTTTCCGGCACATGAAGTTACCCAGGTGGTAAAGGAGCGGGACGACATGAAGACCACGTATGAGGTTTACCTGGCCGAAGGCTACCAGCTGGAATTCGGTAAAAAAGGGGAGATCCGCAGTGTGGAAGGTGTTGCAAAGCTGCCGGACAGTACCGTGCCCGCACCCATTCTCGATTATGTAAAAACCCAATATCCGGATACGTTCATCGTCAGCTGGGAACTGGATGACCGCGGACAGGAAGTGCGGCTCTCCAATCGGATGGAACTGAAATTTGATCGGAACGGCAGCTTCCTGATGATTGACTAATGTCGAGGTAATCACCTGTTTGTCCGGGGACGGCATGGCGCCGGCCGGTACCGTCACCGGGCAATTTACAACCTGGTGACCTGTCCTGAAAGCGCGTGGCGACGCATAAAAAATCATCGGATAATTTCCTGGCCGGCACACCGCAATAATTAAGGAAAGAAAGCGTTTATTCCAGCAGTGGCCTGCGGAAGCACGGCACCGGTACATAAACATATCCGCCGATATGCGCGATAAAGAGACAACAACGGGCATTCAACGGCCAGACGCCATTGAAACCGTAACGCCACCACCGGCCCGGCCATTGCGGCACCGGTGGTTTGGTATGTTAAAGGAGACCTTTATCAGGACCAGTCATTGGGAATACTGGCCGGTATATGTCTTTTATGCGCCGGTTATTCCCTACTGGTTGTGGCTCAGCCTCCGTGCGCGCACCTTATTTTTCTTCAGTGCCGCCAATCCCGGCATGCAGAATGCCGGATTTACGCTGGCTAAAAAGACCGCTATCTATCGCCTCATTCCGGCAGCCTATTACCCGAAGACATTGCTTTACCCAGCCGGCATTGCCAGCGATGCACTCCGGCAATCGCTTGACGAAAACGGACTGCATTTTCCCCTGATGGCCAAACCGGATATCGGCGACAGGGGTGTACAGGTGAAACTCCTGCACACGGTGTCCGACCTGGAAGCCTATTGCCGGAGCAGCAAGGTGGATTTCCTCATCCAGGAGTTTGTGGATTACGAACACGAAGCCGGTGTGTTTTATTACCGTTTTCCGGGTGAAGCGCACGGGCATATCTAAGGTATCGTCCATAAAAACTATCTGACGGTAACCGGCGATGGGGTGTCGAGCATGGAACAGCTCCTGCAAAAAGAAGACCGGTATTTTATCCAGCTGCCGCGGCTCCGCGCGACCCACGGTGAGCGGCTGGATGAGGTATTGCCGAAGGGCTTGCGGTATACACTGCCTTATGGCAGCCATTGCCGGGGAGCCAAGTTTACCGATGCCAGCCATCAGGCCGATTACGCGCTCCGGCAAACCATGGATGAGCTATTCCAGCAGATCCCCGGTTTTCATTACGGACGCATGGATGTTAAATTCAAAAGCTGGGACGACCTCCGTGCCGGAACGAATTTTTCGATTATTGAGCTGAATGGCGCGGCGAGCGAACCCGCTCATATCTATGACCCTGCGCATTCTGTTTTTTTCGCCTGGAAGGAAGTCTGCCGGCACTGGCGGTTACTGTATCAGATCAGCAAAGCAAATGCGACCCGCAGCGGACTGAATCTCATGCGCATGTCCGATGGGCTTCGCATGATGAAAACACACTTCCGTAACCTGAAGCTCATGCGCTGACTTGAATGGGCTACAGCTGGTACTCCAGGTGCTCGCAGTAGATGTTTTCGTTGCGGAGCAGTCCTTCAATCAGCGCCGGCTGTATACCGGCAGTAACCACCCGTAAAATCCGGTCGCAGTCTTCCAGGTCAAAACTCCAATGTTTGACAAACGTGATTGACCGAAGGACAGTTTCCGCCCGTTGTACATGTTCCCGTGCGTTTACATCCGTTTTAAATATAAGTATTTGATCCATGGTAGCTATTTTTCATGATTTTGGGTATCTTCTTCCCGGTCCCGTACAGGGTCTGCGTCTTCCCATCCGCACCACCTGGCGCGCATTCGGGCTTTCATTTTCTCCCGTTCCGTTTCACTGAGATCCCGGAACCGGGCATCCCGGTATTTGCCTGCCCAGGGAGGACCTCCCCGTTTAGGGCCACCTTTTCCAAAGCCGAAGAGAATTTTACATAAAAAGAAAAGGGCCGTAGACTGCCATAGTGTGATGGTACTCACGCCCAAGAGCCCCGGCAATGTGTAATTCCACAAGACCATCACCAGGTAGCTCACCAGAAAAAGGAAGGCAATTGCCAGGATGGGAATGACTACAAACCGCATCCTGCTTTTAAATATTCTTTTCATTGATTAATTCGTTATTCATGTTCGTTCATTGATATCCATACGGTTGCGTTATTCCGCATGGTTTATTGCTTACCATTAATGATCCGTCAGTTCGTCGTAAAATACTTTCATCCGTTGCCGGAGGTGCAGCACGGCGTACCGTTTGCGCATCACCAGTTTCGTTATCGGCTCGCCGGTTAACTCAGCGATCTCGGCAAACGGAATACCGTCCAATGCATGCCAGATAAAGACATCCCGCTGTTCGGGTGGCAGTTCATCCAAAGCCAGGTACAGCTGCTGCCACATCATCCGTTCCTGGTATTCCGTTTCCGGATTGCCATCCGTGGCCGCCGGTGCGTCCGCGATTTCCGGTAATTCAGGATCATCATCCGTACGGGCGGGCCAGGTATGTTCCTTTTTTTTCCGGTGCCTGTCGATAATTTTGTTCCGGGCAACGCGGTACAGCCAGGCACCCAGCTGTTCCACGGGCTGTGAGTTGATGATGGAGCTCAGTTGGAACCAGACATCCTGCAACACATCCTCGGCATCCGCATCGCTGGCCACGCGTTTGCGGATAAAGCCGAGCAACACCCTTCCATAAGATTTTACAGCTGTTGAGATGTGGTGCTGTTTTTCATCGCTCATGAGATATGTCCTTGTTGCCGTTTCCATTAGCTGCTTATGAGTATAGACGAACGGATGCCGGAAACATTTCAAAAAAAATCATTTTTTTCTGACGACGCCATTTGCTAAGGCAGGAACCGCCATCCATCAGCGCCGTTTCGGGGCTGGCTGATACCCGATTCGAAGCGTGTCCACCCTGAGTCCGCGGTGTGTCCGCTATACATCCACCTGCGTGCGGCAAAACGTGGACTCAACGTGGACTCACGGTGGATTCAACGTGGACAGATGCCGAAGCAAGCCCGGCGATGTCCCGGAGCACGTACATGCCGGCGCGGCTTGTAGCAGTGGGCGATTTTCGTAAATTTGGGGTAACGTAATTAATTACCTATTAGCGTATGACAACGGAAGCATTCAGGAAATTTGCACTGACATTTCCGGGAACGGTTGAAAACCCTCATTTTGACCGTATGGCCTATAAGGTGGAAAAAAGGCGGATATTTGCTACCCTGCATGAGGTGTCCAATTCGGCGAATATAAAGTTGCCGCTACGCGATCAGGGTGTTTTTTCGACGTTTGGCAACGGGGCCATCTATCCGGTTCCCAACAAGTGGGGGCTTCAGGGCTGGACGACCTTCGAACTGCACCGGATTCCGGATGAATTGCTGCGGGATGCGCTGGAAACGGCTTACAACGACGTGTTTACGGCCCGCCCGGGAAAATAACCGGATCATATAACGCAGCTGTCCCCTGTATTTGCCGGACAAACACAGGGGACAGCATCGGGTAATCGGGTCTAAAGGCGCCTAATTCATCGCCATATCGGGCCGTTTGGAGTTGACGATCACCGCCCGCACGTAATTGCTCCGGCGGCCGGAGGGTGCGATCACCGTGGCTTTAAATACCCGTTCTTCACCCGGGGGTACCACCACTTTTACCGCTTCGCGGTATTCCAGATCGGTATCGGACGGATCAAAGTTGTCGATCGTATAGTAGATTTTCCCGCCCGCTACGGAAGATTTCAGCTGGTTAAACGTGTATTCCGATGCGTATATGACCGTATCCTGTAATCCCAGTACCTCAGGTACCCGGTATACCGTTTCGGTCCGGTCCAGCCTGGCCAGGTGCACAGGCACCCGGAGGGTGGAAAAGTCCTGCCAGTTTTTCTTTTTGGGGTCGGTCCATGCGATTTCCGATAGGGCAAAAAGCCGCGGAAAAATCGTGAATTCCACCTTATTCGGTGTTTCGATGTATTCCGTCCAAACATTGG
>NZ_JBEBRB010000007.1:0-72316 GCF_040395035.1 Parapedobacter lycopersici
TTTTCATTTTGCGGATGCCTGTTGGGCGATTCAAAGAACTTCGTACTTGATATAAACTAAGGTAAGCACTTCATTCTTACCTGTCAAGAAAAAATGCTCGATTTTATACACACCTTTTCCACTTTAATTCCACCGCTTTTCCACATTGCTTTTATCCACTGGCGGGCTTCAAACGCTTTTAATAGCAATCCCGTCCACGTTATTCACATCACCGGATCGCTAACTTATTAACATTCCGGGTTAATTTAGGTTTTCGGAAATCGCTGAATTTCTTCCCAATACCGGAAGATATATTAAAAAAAATGATAAAAACGCCTTCACGGAGTGTATTAAATTGTAATTTTATGCCTCCTTCAGCACACTTAAATGACAACGAATGGCTGCCCGTAAAATTTTCGTACTGGACACTTCCGTCATCCTCTATGACCACAATGCACTGAATAACTTCCAGGAGCATGACGTGGCCATTCCCATCCAGGTACTGGAGGAACTTGACAACATGAAAGGCGGGAATGAGACCCGGAATTTTGAAGCACGTGGGTTTATCCGGATGATCGATCAGTTATCCCGGAAAAAACTGATCAATCAGTGGATCCACCTGAAAGGCCAGGTTAAGGGAAAGTTCAAGGTCATCCTGTCCGGCAGGCCCAAAGGATTGGATGCGGAGCAGATTTTTGGTAACAGCAAGTTCGACCATCAGATCATCAATGCCGCGCTCATGCTCATGGAGGAAAACCCAGGCAAACAGGTTGTGCTGGTATCCAAAGACATCTGCCTGCGGCTGAAGGCCAAGGCCCTGAACCTAGCCGCGGAGGATTATGAGACCGGCAAAATAAAAAATGTGGATGCCCTTTATACGGGAAAGACCACGGCGAAGCATATTCCCGAAGCATTGATCGACACCCTGAAGCATAAAACTGCAGTGCCCGCGGATTCGTTACCGCTGGACCATCCCGGTGCCAATCAGTTTTACAGCCTCATGCACGGCCGCAAAAAGGTCAATGCATTTTACGACCGGCGTACGCACACGCTTACTCCAGTAACCGCCGACCCGGTATTCCGGATCAAGCCGCGCAACCCGGAGCAGGCCTTTGCCCTGCATGCGCTCGCCAATCCCGACATCCAGCTCGTCAGCATCCAGGGAAATGCGGGTACAGGAAAAACACTGTTGGCATTGGCCAGCGCGCTGGAACAACGGAAAAATTACCGTCAGATCTACATCACCCGCCCCGTCATTCCGCTGAGCAACCGGGAAATCGGATTCCTGCCCGGCGATGCCAAGTCCAAGACCGACCCGTTTCTGGCGCCGATCTGGGACAACATCCGTTTCATCAAAGAACAGTATGCCGATGATGCCCGGATGACCGCGAAAATTGATGAGCTGATCGCTACGGAAAAAATCGCGATCGCACCGCTGGCCTTCATCCGCGGCCGTACCCTTACCAAGATTTTCTTTATCGTGGATGAAGCGCAGAACCTGACTCCCCACGAGATCAAAACCATTATTTCCCGGGCTGGAGAACACACTAAAATTGTATTTACCGGCGATATTTACCAGATCGACACGCCTTACCTGGATGCCGAAAGTAATGGCCTGTCCTACCTCATCGAAAATGTAAAGAATCACCCCCGCTATGCACATGTCACCCTGCAGCGGGGCGAGCGAAGCGAACTGGCCAACCTCGCCAACGAATTGTTGTAAAATTCACTACCTTTGTATGACCGGGCCGGGAATCGATGGACGCGGCATCAGCCTACGGGCCAGTCCAGCCATCTTTCTTCCAGTTTACACGTAAAAAGAACAGCAATCATGAGCACAGAAAGCAAGCGGCAGCAACGATTTGCCGGCGTTATACAGCAGGATCTGGGTGAACTTTTCCAGCGCGAAGGAAATACCTGGGCTCCGGGAGCATTTATTACGGTCACCCGCGTGCGCGTAACACCCGACCTGGCCATCGCGCGCGTATACCTGAGCTTTCTGCATATCAAGAACGCAAAAGAGGACCTGATTAATATTAAATCACATGCCGGCGAAATCCGCTATAAACTTGGCGCCCGCATTAAGAACCAGGCGCGGATTGTACCACAGCTGGAGTTTTTCCTGGATGACACCAACGAATATGTGGAGCACATGGATAAACTGTTCGATAAAATCAGCAAGGAACCCAGGCAACCGGACACCGACGAATAACTCCTGTGCTGTACGGACTCCCCCGACCACGCTGGCAAACCACTACCGGACTGCTTCGCAATGGGTACACCCTGTGTGCAGGGTAAGTACAGGGTGCATGCGCATTCCTTCGCGTTAACGTGGACTCAACGTGGACGCACCGTGGATACAAGGTGGACTCATCCCGAAGCAAATGCGCGCCATTCCGGAACGATGTCCACATCGTTCTTTTCGGCCCGTTATCCTTATCTTTGCTGCTGAAATGATTTTCCGACTTGACACCAATTCCATCGACTTTCCTGACCCCGCACTGGCCGAACCGGACGGATTGCTTGCCGTAGGCGGCGACCTGCAGCCTGACCGGCTACTGAAGGCTTACGGACACGGGATTTTTCCCTGGTACAGCGAGGATACCCCCATCCTATGGTACGCTCCCCACGAACGCTTCGTTCTTTTCCCCGAAGAACTGAAAATCAGCAAAAGCATGCGAAAAGTATGCCGTTCGGGAATGTTTGAAGTGACCCATAACCAGGCCTTTGGGTCTGTCATAGCACACTGTGCCAATCACACGCGACCGGGGCAGGATGGCACCTGGATTACCCGGGAAATGCAAGAAGCCTACATCACATTGCACCAATTAGGTCGCGCCCATTCCGTGGAAGTCTGGTACGCAGACCAACTGGCAGGTGGATTATATGGTGTTGCTGTTGGACAGGTATTCTGCGGAGAAAGCATGTTCAGCCTCCGGGCAAATGCATCTAAAACCGCGCTGATTGCCCTGTGCGAAACGGCACGATACCGATTGATCGATTGTCAGGTGTATACCGACCATTTGGCTTCGCTCGGCGCGAGGATGATCGCCCGCGAAACGTACCTCCACTTCCTACAGCAGGACTGACCCTCAGGTTCAGTTTCGCAACCCCCTTCGGCCGGAAACTTTTCGGCATGGCAATCCGTATGCTGTCCGGGTTTGATCAGAACGCCGTATGAATCGCGTAAAGGGACGGTTATCCTCATATATTGGCCGGCTGTTTCGGGTTACGGCTTCCGGTGAAAAATTATTCGGGGAAAACGGATCAGGGTGCCTGCTTTTCCTTGGCGGAAACCCGGAAATTATTAAAGCCCAGGCCTACCTGTAACTCCAGCAGCTGCTGCTGCAGCATTTCCAGGATCGCCAGGAAATTATAGACAAAATGCACTTTATTGGCTGAATTTTTCACGACCAGGCTGAAATCCAGCTGCTGGTTTATCTCCAGCAAGGATGCGATGGCTTTCTTTTGCTGTTCGATGGTATAGGGGTATTTCTCAACGGTGTGCCGTACCTCCCTGCTGCGGTTGCCGTAGCTGTACATCAGCTTCTCATACATCACCATCAGCCGGTACAGGTCCAGCGTCGCCAGCTCGTCGCCCATATCCGCCTGTTCGGTTGCCAGCTGAAGGTCGGCCGCCAGGTTCCCGCGGCGGAATCGTTTTGCCCGTTCTTCCGCAAAGACCTCCAGTTCGGCTGCCGCCAGCTTATACTGTTTATACAGGACGAGCTTCTGGACAAGGTCCTCCTTTGGGTCGATTTCATTGCCTGCTTCATCCAGTTCGGGACGTGGCAGCAGCATTTTGGCCTTAATGCGCATCAACGTAGCGGCCACGACGATAAATTCACTGGCCAGTTCCATGTTTAGCGCCTGCATCTGCTGGATGTAATCCAGGAAGTCCGTTGTAATTTTGGCAATGGGAATATCGTGGATATTCAATTCGTCGCGTTCAATAAAAAACAACAACAAATCAAATGGTCCCTCAAACTGGGGAAGCTTTATTTCATAGCCTTCATCGGGTTGCATGCCGGTTCAAAAGTAAGCATTTGGACAATAACCTTTTGTATGCTATTCGGTGAATCACCAAACATTCCCTCCCCTTTCCTGTTTTCCCATTATTACAGCGCCTGCTTGCCAGCTACAATTTAAACGACGCGGTATCAATAATTATTAGTTACTTTGTACCGATTTTCCAAATCTGGGCAACTATGGAGATTGAAGCCGGAAAACTACTAAGAAACATCCACACACCTGCAGACATCAAGCAGCTCAACGAACGTGATCTGGCGGAGCTGTGCCGTGAACTGCGTCAGTACATCATCGATGTGGTGTCTGTACACGGCGGCCATTTTGCAGCGAGTCTCGGGGTAGTAGAACTGACCGTTGCGCTGCATTATGTCCTCAATACGCCGTACGACCAGCTGGTATGGGATGTCGGCCATCAGGCTTATGGCCATAAAATACTGACCGGGCGGAGAGAACAGTTCCATACCAACCGGATATTGGGAGGCCTTAGCGGTTTCCCGAAACGTGACGAAAGTGAATACGATGCATTCGGGGTAGGTCACTCTTCCACGTCCATCTCCGCCGCGCTGGGCATGGCGGTAGCTTCGCATTATAAAGGAGAGACTAACCGGCAGCATGTGGCTGTCATCGGCGACGGCGCCATGACCGCAGGCATGGCATTTGAAGCGCTGAACCATGCGGGCATTGAACAGTCCAACCTGCTGGTTATCCTGAACGACAACTGCATGTCCATCGATCCGAATGTCGGCGCGCTCAAGGAATACCTGACCAACATTACGACATCCAAGCCGTGGAATCGATTCCGCGACGATATCGCCCATGTGCTTACCAAGATATCCGAAATCGGGCCGGATGCGCTCGGACTCGTCAAGAAGATTGAGAAGAGCATCAAAGGTACCCTGCTGAAAAACAGCAACCTTTTTGAATCGCTCAATTTCCGCTATTTCGGGCCGGTAGACGGTCACGATGTCAAACGGCTTGTCCGCACGCTGAACGACCTGCGTGATATTCCGGGCCCTAAACTACTGCATTGCATCACCGTCAAGGGAAAAGGCTACGCGCTGGCCGAAAAGGACCAGACCACCTGGCATGCACCCGGACTCTTTGATAAGATTACGGGGGAAATCAAAAAATCCAAAACCGATAAACCCACTGCCCCCAAATATCAGGACGTGTTCGGGCATACGCTGGTGGAACTGGCGGAAAAAAACGATAAAATTATGGGCATCACCCCGGCTATGCCATCGGGTTCGTCCATGAACATCATGATGAAGGCGATGCCCAACCGGGCGTTCGACGTGGGGATCGCCGAACAGCATGCCGTTACCTTTTCCGCGGGACTGGCTACGCAAGGCATGGTGCCGTTCTGTAATATTTACTCCAGTTTTATGCAGCGGGCATACGACCAGGTGATCCACGATGTAGCCGTCCAAAACCTGCAGGTGGTGTTTTGCCTGGACCGTGCAGGTATTGCCGGAGCCGACGGACCCACGCATCACGGCGCATACGACATGGCTTACATGCGGTGCATTCCCAACCTGACGGTTTCCGCTCCGATGAATGAAGAGGAGCTGCGAAACCTGATGTATACTGCCCAGCAGGACGGCAGGGGCCCGTTCGTGATCCGCTATCCCCGAGGACAGGGCGTGATGCCGGACTGGCGCCGTCCACTCCGTGCGGTCGAAGTGGGAAAAGGCCGGAAAATATGCGACGGCGAAGAGCTTGCCCTGCTGAGTATCGGCCACATCGGCAACGAGGCAGTAAAAGCCTGCGTGACGCTGAATGAGGAAGGTATTTTTCCGGCACATTACGACTTGCGTTTTGCCAAGCCACTGGACGAAACACTGCTGCACGAGGTTTTTCGCAAGTATAGCAAAATCATCACCATCGAAGACGGCTGTCTGCACGGCGGTGTCGGCAGTGCGGTACTTGAGTTTATGGCCGACCATCAATACCAGGCGACCGTGGTACGGCTGGGTATTCCCGATGAGGTGGTTGAACATGGCGAGCAGCATGAGTTATGGGCAAAATGCGGCTATGATGCAACGGCTATCGCCACGCACGCACGCGCATTGGCGACTGTCCGCAAAGCCGATGGCATGGTCGGGTAAGCCGGCAACGCTGTTTCACATATTCATCACGGTAAATTAACTTGCAAAGCAGGATGGTTTTAGTAATTTAGCCAGTCATATCTCTATTGGCTAAATATGAAACAAATGACATTTTTTAAGAAAACCAGCTGGATCCTCATCCTCACCCTTTTTATTAGCTCCTCTTACGCACAGGAAACCATTCCCCGGCCAAAACTGGTCGTGGGCATCATGGTCGACCAGATGCGCTGGGATTACCTGTATCGGTATTATGAGCGGTATGGAAACGGTGGCTTTAAACGGCTGCTAAACGATGGGTTCACCTGTGAGAATACGTACATTAATTACGTACCAACCGTAACCGGTATCGGACACAGCACGGTTTATACCGGCAGTGTACCCGCCATTCACGGCATTGCAGGCAATGAATTCATTATCCAGCAAACCGGCCAATCGATGTATTGCGCAGGCGACGACCACGTGCACGGCGTAGGCACCACGGCGGACGAGGGAAAAATGTCGCCCAGAAACCTGCTCACTTCCACCATTACCGACCAGCTTAAGCTGGCCACGAATTTCCGGTCAAAAGTCATCGGCATCGCAATGAAGGACCGGGGCGGAATCCTGCCGGCAGGGCACTTTGCGAACGCGGCATATTGGTTTGAGGGCAGTTCAGGCAACTGGATTTCCAGCTCATTTTACATGGAAGAATTACCCCAATGGGTGCAGGATTTCAATGCACAGAAATTGACCGAAAAATACCTTCAGCAAGAGTGGAATACACTATATCCCATTGACACGTACACGCAGAGCGTGGAAGACGACAATGGGTACGAAGGAAAGTTCCGGGGCGAGGAACGGCCGGTATTCCCCCGAAAGCTGAACGAACTAGTTAAAGCGAACGGACTGGGACTTATCCGCAATACGCCGTTTGGAAACACCCTGACACTCGATCTGGCCAAGGCCGCCATTGCCCATGAGCAACTGGGGCGCAACCCGGGCGGTTTCACGGATTTTCTTGCGGTCAGCCTGTCGTCACCCGACTATGTGGGCCATCAGTTTGCGGTGAATTCGATTGAGGTTGAAGACACCTACCTGCGCCTGGATGCCGAACTGGAAAAGCTGTTTGATTACCTCGACAGCAACGTTGGCAAAGGGGAATATACCGTGTTCCTGACCGCCGACCACGGCGCCTCGCACAACGCCCAGTTTTTTATGGATAAAAAAGGGAACGCGGGCTACTTCGATACACGCAGTACGCTGGCAGACCTCAACTTGGCGCTGGCCGCGGAATTTGGGCAGGACAATATCGTGCGTAACTTCATGAACTACCAGGCCAACCTGAATTACGACGTCATCCGTGCAAATAAACTGGATGAGCAGGCAATCAAAACGGCCGCAATTAACTTTTTGCGCCGCGTAGACGGAGTGGCTTTCGCCATTGACATGGAGGAAGCGGCCCATGCCACCATTCCCGCACGCATCCGCGAGCGGATCGTTAATGGGTATAACCCCAAACGCAGCGGCGTGATCCAGATCATTCTTGAACCGCAATGGTACAGCGGCTCGCCGGGAGCCACCGGCGGCACCCATGGCACGTGGGGTTCCTATGACGCCCATATTCCACTGGTGTGGATGGGCTGGGGCATCAAGCATGGGCAGACCAACCGCGAAACACACATGACTGACATCGCTGCCACGCTTGCCGCGCTGCTCCGTATTGAAGAGCCCAACGGCAATATCGGACAGCCGATCCAGGAAGTGCTGGGAAATTAAATAACAACACCGATTCCCCGGCGCGGCAGCTTGGTTGTGCCGGGGAATCGGCATGTTATGATCCTAATTTTTTTAGAAGCGGGCAACTTTCCGTATTTTTGTATACGCGATCTGTAGGACACCATACATCACATTCCCTACCGGTGGTTTATCAGTATGAATGAAGTAGCGACGCTCGACCCCAAGACCCATATTATTATTAAAGGCGCACGTGTACATAACCTAAAGAATGTAGACGTAGCCATTCCAAAGAACAAACTTGTCGTCATTACAGGCATGTCGGGCTCGGGCAAATCGTCCCTCGCTTTTGACACCCTGTATGCCGAAGGGCAGCGCCGTTACGTCGAAAGCCTTTCCTCGTACGCGCGTCAGTTTATGGGGCGTATGGGCAAGCCCGAGGTAGACTACATCAAAGGCATCGCTCCGGCTATTGCCATTGAGCAGCGGGTCATTACCAGCAACCCGCGGTCTACGGTAGGTACCTCCACCGAAATTTACGATTACCTCAAACTGCTCTATGCCCGTATCGGAAAAACGTATTCTCCGATATCCGGCCAGGAAGTCCGGAAAGACACCGTTACCTCGGTCACTCATTTCATCACCGGATTGCCCATGGGCACCGTGGTTACCGTCAGTGCTCCGTTGCACCCCACCAATAAGCGCAAGCTAAAGGAAGAACTGGCTATTTTACTCCAGAAAGGGTTTGTACGGGTCATTTATCAGGGGCAGGCACATAAAATTGAGGCACTGCTCGAAGACGAAACACGGGAAAACCCGACAGCCAAATCAGGTGACCTGCAGATTGTGATCGACCGCATTACCGTGGATGCCGAGGAAGATACGCGGAACCGGATTGCCGACTCCGTACAGACGGCTTTTTTTGAAGGGAAGGGCGATTGTTATGTAGCGGCACTGGAAGCTGTTCACGCCTTCTCTGACCGGTTTGAACTGGATGACATCACCTTTGAGGAGCCTACCCCAAACTTTTTCAGCTTTAACAACCCGTATGGAGCGTGCAAACGCTGCGAGGGGTATGGACGGGTTATCGGCATTGATCCGGACCTCGTGGTTCCGGACAAGAGCCGGTCTGTATATGACGGTGCCATTGCCCCTTGGCGCGGCGAAAAAATGGGCGAATGGCTGCAACAGTTGATCCAGCATTCCACGAAGTTTGATTTTCCGATTCACCGGGCTTATGCCGACCTGACACCGGACCAGCAGGCACTGCTCTGGAAAGGCAACCGTTATTTCAGGGGACTAAACCAGTTTTTCGAGGAGCTGGAAGAACAGACCTATAAAATTCAATACCGCGTCATGCTTTCCCGTTACCGGGGGAAAACCGATTGCCCGGAGTGCAATGGCACACGGTTACGCAAAGATGCTGCCTATGTAAAAATCAACGGTAAATCCATATCGGAAGTGGTCCTGATGCCGCTGGACCAGGCGTTGGCATTTTTCAAAGCGCTCGAATTAACCGAAAATGAGGCCGCCATTGCCAAACGGTTGCTGGCGGAGATCACGAATCGGCTCCGGTTCCTCAGCGATGTGGGACTGGGTTACCTGACGCTCAACCGGCTGTCAAATACGCTCTCCGGCGGCGAGTCGCAGCGCATCAACCTGGCCACGTCGCTGGGAAGCTCACTGGTCGGGTCCATTTATGTACTTGACGAACCGAGTATCGGGCTGCATCCAAGAGATACCCAGCGGCTCATCGGCGTGCTGAAATCCCTTCGGAATGTCGGCAATACCGTACTGGTTGTGGAGCATGAGCAGGAGATGATGCAGGCAGCGGATTACCTGATTGATATCGGTCCCGAAGCGGGGGTGCACGGCGGCCAGCTGATCTTCAATGGCACTTATGAAGGGATTCTCCGCGACGAAAATAGCCTGACCGGCCGCTACCTCAGTGGCCGGGACCGCATTCCCGTACCGGCCAGCCGCCGGAAGTGGCACGACGCGATCGTAGTGAAGGGCGCCCGCGAAAATAACCTGAAAGGCATCGATGTCCGTTTTCCGCTCCATGTATTCACCGTGGTTACGGGTGTATCGGGTTCGGGAAAGACCTCACTGGTTAAGCGGATTCTCTACCCGGCACTGCAAAAAGCCACCGGAAACTACTCAGGCGAACAGACGGGGCGCTACGACAGCATGGATGGCGACATCCAGCGCGTGGAGCAGGTGGAGCTGGTCGACCAGAATCCCATCGGGCGTTCGTCGCGCTCCAATCCGGTGACCTACGTAAAGGCCTGGGACGAGGTGCGCGCATTGTATAGCGCCCAGCCCGCAGCAAAAGCTGCCGGACTGAAGCCGGCGTCCTTTTCCTTCAATGTGGAGGGGGGGCGCTGCGATGTCTGCCAGGGTGAAGGGGAGGTGAAGATCGAAATGCAGTTCATGGCTGATATTGTATTGCCCTGTGAGGCCTGCGGGGGAAAACGCTTCAAACAGCATGTGCTGGATATTACCTGGAATGAAAAAAATGTGGCCGACCTGCTGGAACTGAGTGTCGACGAGGCGCTTGAATTCTTCGCGGGCCAGCCAAAAATACGGGCGAAGTTACAGCCCCTTGCCGACGTCGGACTCGGTTATGTCAAACTGGGTCAGTCGTCCAGCACCCTTTCGGGGGGTGAGGCACAGCGCATTAAACTCGCTTCCTTTCTGATCAAGGGGAATAGCAGTAAAAATACACTGTTTATTTTCGATGAGCCCACCACCGGACTGCATTTCCATGACATCAAAAAACTGCTGAAGTCTTTCGATGCGCTTATTGCACAGGGCAACAGCATCCTGGTCATTGAGCACAATATGGATATGATCAAGAGCGCCGACTGGGTGATCGATATCGGACCCGAGGGAGGCGACCAGGGCGGGCGGCTTGTTTTTGAAGGCACGCCGGAAGCGCTGGCTGCACAAGCGGGTTCCCATACGGGCCATTACCTAAAAGGATACCTTGCCGTTTAACCTGAACAACCTGCTTCAACAATTTTTTTATATTATCTTGTTTTTATGTTAGGTTTGTTATTGATTAATCAATTTCAAACTTAACATTGCAACACCGGATCACGTCAGCGGATATTCGAAACTTAATCGGAGGCGATGAGGCTGCTTTCCGCAAGATCTACTATGTCCATAGTGAGCAGGTGTATCAGTTGGCTTTCCGCTTTCTAAAGAGCCCGGTATGGAGTGAAGAGATCGTCCAGGACGTCTTTTTAAAGTTATGGCTAAACCGCGAGGGGCTGGACGAATCCGGCAATACCTGGTTTTACTTATATGTTATTACCAAGCGGCTGTGCCTTAACCGCATCCGTGAAATCCGGAAGTCCACGTTGCTGTTTGACGAACTGATGCATCACCTTGAACAGGCCCACAACCGGACTGAAGAAGAGTTTTTTGCCGCCGACATGGACCGGCAGGCACAGGAGATCATTGCCACGCTTCCGCAGCAGCAACGGCTGGTATTCAACCTAAGCCGCATGGAGGGGCTCTCGCACAAAGAGATTGCCAAGCAGCTCGGTGTTTCGCCCAACACCGTGAAAAATCATATGGTCCAGGCGTTAAAGACGCTGAAAAACGCCCTGCATCAGTCCGGATATACTTACCTCATCGGGTTACTCTGCTGCCAGCAGGTCACGCACTGGATTTATTCATTTTTTTTCATGCCGCACTAGTCCTATCGGTGCTCCCTGGTGTTCTTATTGTAAGCGGGGGGGGAAATACCCGCTTAGCTAACCAACAACATGAACAATCAGCTACGGCAATTACTGGCCCGTTATTTCAATAATACGATCGATAAAAGCGATTGCGAGGTCCTGCTGCAGCAGCTGGAAAACAGCGATCCGGAACAAGTATCTGCACTGGTTGACGAGTTGCTGAAAACGGAACAGCCGACGGCGTTGCTCGGATCCGACCGGCAGGAACGCATTTACGACAAACTGACCGCCCATATCCAGCAGCACAGCGCAGCAACGGTAATGCCTCCTACCCTGCCCCGAAGGCCAGCCTACCGGAAGTGGATCCGCATAGCGGCGCTCTGGACGGTTGCTATTTCCGCGGCGCTTTTGTTGTACCATACCTACAGATCCACCGTGTACCCACCGAAACATCCGGCCGCAGCAGCGACATCTGACGACATCCTGTTGCCCGATGGCACACAGGCAATGCTTACGCTGGCGAACGGGGAAACATTAGTCCTGCACGACAGCATGGTCGGCATGCTGGCCAGCCAGGTGGGAATTGCGATCCGCATAACGGCCGACGGCAGTGTCTGGTACGATACACGGTCTATGCAGGTGACCAGCGCACAGGTACCGTTTAACACATTCAGTACACCGAAGGGGCATTCGCACCAGCTGGTTCTGCCCGACGGGACGCGCGTTTGGCTAAACACCTCATCGGCCATCCGTTTTCCGGTGGCGTTCACCGGAGATGAACGCCGGGTGGTCCTTACCGGAGAAGCGTATTTTGAAGTCGCGCATAACGCGGCGAAGCCCTTTAAGGTTGAGGCGAACGGAAGTACCATCGCGGTGCTGGGTACCCACTTCAACGTATCGGCCTATGCCGATGATCCGCAAGTGGTTACCACCCTACTGGAAGGCGCAGTGGACGTTTCCATGGATGGCAGCCGTGTCGCATTAAAACCCGGTGAACAGGCTGTTTCCGACGGCGCGACAGGACGCATCTGGCAATCCAAGGCAGATATCCAATCGGCCATGGCCTGGAAAAACGGTTATTTCCGATTTAATGACGAACGCATTGAGAGCATCATCAACAAAGTATCAAGGTGGTATGATATCGAGCGAGTAGCGTATGAGGGACAATTCAACGACCGGTTTACCGGCACGTTCCAACGGTCCAAAAGTATCGCCCAGCTCTTTGATCACCTGGAACGGATTGCACCCATACAATTCAGAATAGAAGGAAAGGAGGTGGTCATCATGAAATAATAATACCATTGGCCACAAAAAAGCCAGAAGCGTTCGCGGCGCTTCCGGCGGCAATGGCTGGCCTGTAATATCCATTTCCTGAGCAGAAAACCGATTTACTAACCAAACATTTAGTCAAATGTATAAAACTTCTATTGTATTTTGCTGCTATCAGCGGCAATTATTCAGACTACTATTAGCCATGAAACTTGTCATCGTGTTGATAACTGCTTCATTCCTGCACGCGAGTGCAATAGGCTATGCGCAGAGCGTGACAATCAATGTCAAAGAGGCTTCCATTTCGGACGTCCTGAACGAAATTAGGGAACAGACAGGGTACGACTTCCTCTATAACTCGTCCCATTTGTCGGGCACGAGACCGGTGGATCTCCAATTCAGCAACGCACCGCTGGCGCGGGTGCTGGATGCCTGCTTTTCCAATCAACCACTAACCTACCAGATTGTGGACAATACCGTGCTGCTGCACCGGAAGTCACGGGCTGAACGAAGCACGGCCACTGCCGTCCGCCTTCAGCGGGAAATCCGGGGGACGGTGACCAACGAACAGGGTGAGCCGTTACAGGGTGTCACGGTGTCGGTAAAGGAAACGACCGGAGGAACGGTAACCAATAACCAGGGGAATTACGAGCTTAGCTTGGGTGAAAATGCACAGACACTGGTGTTTACCATTGTGGGTTATGCGCGGCAGGAAGTAGCGATATCAGGTTCAGGACCGGTCAACGTTACCATGCGGGCGCAGGTAAGCGACCTGGATGAAGTCGTGGTCGTTGGCTATGGTGTACAAAGCCGGCGCGATGTCATCGGCGCCGTGGGTGTCGCCTCATCCGAAGATTTCGGCGACGTGGCCGTGAGCAACACCTCGCAGCTTATCCAAGGCAAGATTGCCGGCGTACAGGTAATCAACAACAGCGGCGCGCCGGGATCGGGTACGCAGATTGTCGTCCGCGGTACCGGATCATTTACCAACGCGGCGCCTCTTTACGTAATTGATGGGATCCAAAGTGACCAGGGAACCTTCAATTCGTTAAGCCCTTACGATATACAGGATATTACCGTGCTGAAAGATGCATCGTCTGTGGCCATCTATGGTGCGCAGGGCGCAAACGGGGTTGTCATCGTTACAACCCGGCGGCCAAAAACCGGAGCCCCGCAAATAACCTATAACGGATATGTTGGTATATCAAATCCCTGGAAGCAGTTTGATATGCTGAACGCCGCCGATTATACCGGCATTGTCAAAGAATGGTACGCTAATCAGGGACAGGTACTTCCATCCCGCGTGGGCTCGGACGATGCGCTTATCACCCGGACGGACTGGCAGGATGAAATGTTCAAAACAGGTACCATCCATGAACATTACCTGAATGTAGGTGGTGGAACGGAGCGGATCACCTATAACGTTTCGGCGGGTTACACCAAACAGGACGGCCAGATTGTGGACCGCAATTTCCAGCGGGCCAACATCCGCCTGAACCTCCAGGAACACGTAGGACAGCGGATCCGGCTGGGCCAATCGCTGAGTATCCGTCATCAAACCATCAATGGCGTCAGCGCCAATGTGGTAAACGGCCTGCGGATGCCCCCGTATATTCCGGTATATGACCCCAGCAACGAGTTGGGCGGATTCGGGATTGCCACCAGCTTACTGGACGGCAACGACAGCCAGAACCCGCTGATACAGCCTTACCTGCGCGACGTCAAGGACCGCGGATTGAACAACTACCTGCAATTATTCGGCGAAATCGATATCATTGACGGCCTGAAATTCCGGTCGCAAATCGGCGGTGTCTACAACTTCAGCCAATATTACAACTACAACCCCACGTATGCAGCGAACCAGCTGGTGACCCAAAACCAGATTTCTGAAAACTACGGCTACGACCTGAGCTACATCTGGGAAAACTACTTTACCTATGATAAACGCTTCAAAGATCACAGTTTAACCGTAACGGCGGGAAATTCATACCGTGACGGCGGCGTCTCCCGGTCGGTAAACCTGGTGGGAAGCAATTTCCCGAACGATGAGATCCATCAGATCGGGGCGGCAAAGACCATCTCTTTCGGTTCGGGATCTGCCAACTCGGGTGCCCGGTTTATTTCATATTTCGGTCGGGTGAACTACGCCTTTAAAGACCGTTACATTATCACGTTGACCGGTCGCCGGGATGCCACCTCGTTATTCAGCAAGGCCAACCGGGTAGGTTATTTCCCGTCTGTCGGACTGGGCTGGCGGCTATCCGACGAGGCATTTATGCAGGACATCGAATGGATCTCCGACCTGAAACTTCGTGGAAGCTGGGGAAAAACGGGTAACTCCAACATCCCGGGATTCTCGTTCCAGTCTAACGTATGGACCGGCCGGGCAAATAGCGTAGTATATCCGTTAGGGCCCAATGAAACCTTGCAAAATGGAGCAACCATTGCCATACCAGCAACACCTTCGTTAAAATGGGAGGAAACAACCACCATTGACGCGGGCATCGACGCGAGCTTATTTAACAATAGCGTGTCGGTAAGCCTTGGCTATTATGACCGTAACAATGAAGACCTGCTGGTTGAAGTGCCTTTGGCGTTATCGACCGGTTATGGTGGTGTTTCAGGCGCCAGCAGCAGTCAGCTGATTAACGCGGCGTCTGCCTATAACCGCGGCTTTGAGGTATCACTGGGCTATCAGGGAAATACAACCAACTGGAAGTACGCCATTAACGTCAACGGGTCGTACAACAAAAACCAGGTAACCTCGCTGGGCACACAGGGTGCCGTTCCCATTATGGACGGTTCCTTCTATTCCGTACCGGCGATGACGCGTACTGACGTGGGTTATGCCATCGGCTCCTACTATGGCTTTGTCTACGATCACGTTGCCATAGACGGCAATGATGTGGACCAATACAATGCAATGGCACAACAGGTTACCGGCGATCCCAATGCGGAGTACCAGTCGGGTCTGCTGCCGGGCGACCGCATCTTCAAAGACATAAACGGCGACGGTGTAGTTACCGAAGTGGATAAAACCTACCTGGGCAGCCCGATTCCGAAGTGGAATTACGGGTTAAACATCAACCTGTCGTACAAACAATTTGACTTTATGGCGTCATTACAGGGCGTTGCTGATGTGCAGCTGATCAATGGCACCAAGTATTACCTGGAAGGGGTAGCGCTTCCGTTTAATGCCAAAACGGACGTGTTAAGCAGCTGGAAGCAAAATGGTGACATCACGGATATTGCGCGTATCGGCCAGAATCCGGGTACTTCCGCGAACCTCCGTCCGTCATCCTGGTTTGTGGAAAATGCCGGGTTTGCCCGGATCCGCAACGTTACCCTCGGCTATACTTTTTCTTCCGACGGGATGAAGTACTGGACGGGTAATGTGGTTTCCAGCCTGCGGATATACGCAACTGCGCAGAACCTGTTTACCTTTACCAACTATTCAGGTTATGACCCTGAAGTTACCGGAAGCGGCGACTTCATTTTCGGCAGAGGCATTGACACCGGTCAGATACCGCAGCCGCGGACCTTTATGTTCGGTGTTCAGCTAGGGTTTTAAGTCAGGGTATCATCTTAATCAGAAGTAACATGAAAAAGAAAATAGGAATTTTATTAGCCACGGCAGGTATGTTGATAGCCAGCGGATGCAATGAAGATTTGCTGGACGTAAAAAACGAGAACAATTATACCGATGTGTCGTATTTCAAAACGCAGACCCAGTTTAACGAAGCCGTACTGGCCACGTATGCTGTTTTCAGTCATACAGGGATGATGGCACGGGAGTGGTATTTTGTTTTTGATCTGCTGGCCAATGATGCGGAACGTGCTTCGCCGCTGGTTGGTACGGAATTGCAGTTGGCCGATTACAGCTTCAACAACAACAATGAGGATATTGTGGGGTTATGGTCGTCCTTATACCGCATGATTTTCAGGGCTAACCTGGCACTGAAAGTAATCGAGGGATGGGAAACCGCCACTGAAGCCGAGGCCGCCGCGAAGCGGCAATACATTGCCGAAGCACATTGGCTGCGGGGATTTGCATATTTTAACCTGGTCACCAACTGGGGTCGGGTTCCACTGCGGATGACATTCGAGGATTCGCAGTCAAACTCATTTCCGAGATCATCGGTAGCCGACGTCTGGCAAGTGGTGGAAAGCGAATTTACAGCCGCTATCCCCGATCTTCCCGTTGCCCATGCCCCAGAGCAAAAAGGCCGGGCCACGAAAGGCGCCGCGATCGCATTCCTGGGCCGCACGTACCTGTTTCAAAAGAAGTACGATGAGGCAATTGCGCAATTGGCACAGCTTACTGCCGCGCCGTTTACGTACTCGCTCGACCCGAGCTATGACCATCTTTTCAGCGAAGATAACATCAACAGCCCCGAAACCGTATTTGATGTAAACCATACTTATACCACATCAAATACACAGTATTACATGTTCGGCGGCCAAGAAGGTACGAATGGTAAAACGTTCCATACCGGAAGGGCACAGGAATATGGTTTTAACGACTGGCAGAACGTGGTCGCATCCGATGCATTGGTGGAGGCACATACCTATGCGAATCCGCAATCAGGCGCGCCTTACATCGACCCGCGTGCTAAACTTACGTATTACGGCACTGCGCAGAATGGAGGTGACACAAAATACTGCGATGCCTGTTCAGGCGGACCGATTGATTACGATTATGGATTCTTCGGCAACAGTTACCGCAAGTACCAGCCTTATGAATTCCAGCAATATACCGAAGCACCGATGAGCGGCATCAATACGCACGTGCTCCGTTACGCAGACGTGCTGCTTATGCTGGCCGAATGTTATATTGAAAAAAACAGTCCTGATGTGGCTACCGGTATCGGTTACATTAATGACGTGCGGAACCGGCCCAGCGTCATGGCTGAAAATTACCCGGTGGGGCTCGGTCAGGATGCCGCCCGCACCGCATTACGGCGGGAGCGGCAGATTGAGTTTGCCGGTGAACAATCGCGGTGGTTCGACCTCGTCCGCTGGGGCATTGCCAAAGAAGTGCTGAATGCGGAGCATCCCGCCGGACCGGGCCAGCAACCGTTCCTGGACAAGCATTACCTGTTCCCGATTCCGATCGATGAGCGGAATTCGAATGCGGAACTGGCTGCCGATGTGGCCAACGACTGGAACTAGCGGGTCATGAAATTCATTCGGTTGATTTTTCTGCTTCCCTGTTTAGGATGGGGTTGCCATGACCGGGCATCGACAGACCACGCGTTGGTGCCGATTAAGGAGCAAGATGGACGTTACCTTTTCCAGCTCGAAAATCAACAGTTAGCGGTTGATCCTGCCATCGGTGGCAGGATCACCTCGCTGACGTTGGACGGCGAAGATTTCCTAACCGGTCCGGAGGTCAATGACTTCAACTGGGGATCCACGTTCTGGCCGAGTCCGCAAAGTGTCTGGCATTGGCCGCCTTCGGCCGAGCTGGACAATAAACCGTATGAAGTGATTACTGCGGGCAATACGCTGAAAATGGTAAGCCAGCAGGATCCGCAAACCGGGTTGGTAGTGACCAAGGAATTTTCAGCTGCCGAAAATCCCGCGCGTTATATCCTGCGCTATACGCTCACCAACCAGGCGCCCATACCCCAGTTTGCAGCCCCATGGGAGGTAACACGCGTGCATACGGAAGGCATCACATTTTTCCCAAGGGGGGAGGGCGACATGCGGGGTGGTCTGCTGCCGCTGACTACCGTAGCCGACGGCATCGCCTGGTTTACGTATGACGCAGCGGGATTACCCCTGAAGGGCGACAGGCAGCTGTATACCGATGGTTCGGAAGGCTGGATGGCACATATCAACGGACGGACGATCCTGATCAAAAAATTCCCCGATGTTCCCTTGGAGAAAAATGCACCCAAGGAGGGAGAGATTGAGTTATTTGCCAGCGATGTAAAGCCGGGAAAAAGCTATGTGGAAATCGAGCATCAGGGAAACTATACCCCGCTTTCACCGGGGGATACCCTGTCATGGGAGGTAACCTGGTATCTCCGGGAACTGCCGGACAGCCTGGACGTAACTTCAGGTAACAATTTGCTCGTTGATTATGTAAGAAGTGTAATTAAATAATTAATATTGACGACTTATTATCGATAAATTAGATCTATTTGTGAAGATGAAGCTAAAACTACCGATGGCAGCGTCATTGATGCTGCTTTTTGCCGGCTGCAACAACAGCTCGGAGGTATACCGCAACTGGGGGGTTTATAAGGGAGACGCTGAAAGCAGCGCCTATTCACCGCTCGACCAGGTAAACACGGGAAACGTTTCCCAGTTAGCGGTGGCCTGGACATTTAACCCCAATGATGCGCCCGAAGGAAGCCGGGGAGCCAACAGCGAAAGCAACCCGATTGTTATCAACAACATCATGTATACCACGTCGGCGCGGGGACGGCTTTATGCCATAGACGCCGCAACAGGCGAGCAGCGCTGGAGCTTCGACCCGTTTAACGGCGAACGTGGCGGCGGGGTAAAACGCGGAGTAACCTATTGGGAAGACGGTGCCGATAAACGGATATTGTTTACCGGCGGCGATGGCTTATTTGCCCTCGATGCGCTGACCGGCGAGCCGGTTTCGACATTTGGGGAAAACGGCAGGGTAAACCTGAATGTCGGCATGCGTGGCGATCCGGATAAAATTTCCGTTATTCCCACCTCACCCGGTATTGTGTTCGAAGATCTGCTGATCCTTGGCACCGAGGTGTCGGAGCTATACGGCGCTGAGCCGGGGCACGTCCGCGCTTATAATGTACGCACCGGAGAACTGGCGTGGACATTCCACACGGTACCGCAACCCGGTGAAGTGGGTTACGAAACCTGGCCTGCGAATGCCTGGAAATATGTGGGTGGCGCAAATAACTGGGGTGGCCTGAGTCTCGATAAAAACCGCGGCATGGTCTTTTTTGCAACCGGTTCACCTACCTACGATTACTACGGTGCCGACCGTAAGGGAGCAAACCTGTTCGGCAATTCGGTGGTGGCAGTGAATGCCCGGACCGGTGAATACATCTGGCATTTCCAGACCGTGCACCACGACCTCTGGGATTATGACCTTCCGGCCCCCCCCAACCTGGTAACCGTGGAGCACGACGGTAAAAAGATAGACGCCGTAGCGCAAACCACCAAAGTGGGCTTTCTGTACGTACTTGACCGTGAAACCGGTGAACCGCTTTTCCCTGTCGAAGAACGGCCGGTACCCCAGTCCGATATCCCCGGGGAAGAATCATGGCCCACACAGCCGTTCCCGTTGAAACCGGCGCCTTATGCCCGTCACTTGCTTACCGAAGATGATCTGGCGAATTATTCACCTGAATCACACGATTCCCTGCTCCAGGTATTCCGCTCGCTGCGGTACGAGGGGCTGTTTACACCGCCCTCTTTACAGGGTACGATGCAGTTTCCGGGATCACGCGGCGGATCAAGCTGGGGAGGCGGAGCTTACGATGCCACATCCGGTTTATTTTACGTGAAGTCAAACGACTCGCCCGAACTGATGCGGATGAAGCGGGTGGAACGTGAAAGCGCTGTATCCAACCAGTCGGTATACCGTCAGGGAGAAACCTTGTACAATACCTATTGCGTAAGCTGCCACGGCCGCGACCGTAACGGAGATGAATTGGGTAACCCCTCGTTAGTGGGACTGAAGAGCCGGATGAGTGAGACAGACGTACTGAACCGCATTAAACACGGCGGCGGTAAGATGCCTGGTTTCGCCAGCGTCGTCAATGACCGGGCGAAAGAGCAGGCCATACTGGCTTACCTTTTCGAGAAGGAAAACAGCGAGCGGCCGAGCCGGGAGTCACGGATGATGGAGGAAATTACGAGCAATCAGCAGGCAGTAAACGACACCGTAGTGCTTGACACGTTTGACCGGTACCTGAACCTGACGGCATACGGCCATTTCCGTGATCATAAAGGTCGCCCGGGTATTAAACCGCCATGGGGTATGTTGCATGCGATTAACCTGCACACGGGAGAATATGCCTGGAGTGTGCCCATCGGCAATAACCCCGAGTTGCAGACCGGTCCGGAAGAAACCGGAGAGGCAGGCTCAGCAGGCCCGACCGTCACCGCAGGGGGGCTGGTATTTATCGGCAGTACGATGGACCGGAAATTCAGGGCCTTTGACAAAGCTACAGGAGAAAAACTGTGGGAATTTGACCTGCCGGGCGTTGCCAATGCCAATGCAAGTACCTATCAGGTTAACGGCAAACAATACATTGCTATTTCCGTGGGAGGAGACGAGAAAAATCCTGCGGGATCGGTTATGGCGTTTGCTTTACCGGATTAAATTTAGTTGATATACCGGAGAATCCGGTAGCCAAACCGTCATGGGATTTCCCGTGACGGTTTTTTTATTCATAACGGAGTGCCTCCACCGGATCGAGCCGGGACGCTTTGGAGGCCGGGTAATATCCGGATACCATACCCACGCCCACGCAGACGCAGACACCCAGGATGATCCAGTTCCATGGAACAATAAAGCTGGCTCCCATCACCACGGCCAGGATATTGCCGATTAATATTCCCAGGAAAATACCTGCGAAGCCGCCCATGAGGCAGATAACCACCGCCTCCGTGAGGAACTGGCGGCGGATCACGGTGGGCGTAGCGCCAATCGCCTTGCGGATTCCGATTTCACGGGTGCGTTCCGTGACGGAAACCAGCATGATATTCATTAAGCCGATGGACGCACCCATCAGGGTAATCAATGCGATCACTATTGCACCGATGGTCACATACGTCAGGCTCTCAATCAATATCTGGGCTACCGCATCACTCTTGGTAATCTCAAAATTGGTCTCCTGCCCTACCCGGGCGCCGCGGATATTGCGGAAGAGTGCCGTGGCTTCACCGATCGCCGCATCCATATATTGCGGGTTGGCGGCCATCACCGTAATGGTATAGGAAGGATGTCCGATGGCCATGACCGCCCGGGCTTTAATCAGCGGGATAATACAGGTCTTATCGCCGCCAAAACCCGCACTCGACCCCTTGTCTTCCAGCACGCCGATAATCGTATAACGGTTATTCCCGATACTGATGTGCTGGTTGAGGGGTTCTTCGTTGTTTTTAAAGAGCCGCTCAACGATCTCCGACCCCACGATAACGACGTTACTGCCAAATTCAATTTCACGGGGTGAAAAGTTCCGCCCGGCGGACAGTTTATAGCCGGCCGTCTCAAGGTAATGCTCATCGGCACCCAGCACATTGATATTGGGGTTTGTCTGTTCACTCCGGAAGGTTGCCGTAGCGCCGAACGAGGCGTAGGTATTCAGGGAAACCACCGCCGGGTAATCGAATCGGTCTTTAAAGGCCTTTGCTTCGTAATAAGTGATCGGCGGAAAAGTCTTGGGCCGTGTGCCGCTCCCTCCAATCTGAACATTCAGCCCGCGATTCCGGATGTTAAACGCATTGGAGCCCATGGCTGAAAACGAATCGGTCAGTGAATTTTTGATGGCGTCGATGGAGGTCAGGATGCCAACCAGGGCCGTAATGCCGATGGCGATGATCAGGGCCGTAAGAAATGTACGCAGTTTGTTGCTGTTGATCGATTGAAGCGACAGCTTTACATTTTCACGATTCGACATTTTTACCGACATACCCAAAAAAATTGATAACGGTTAGACAACAGTTTCCTGTTGTTGTTACAGCCCGTGCCTTATTTCTTGCTATGGCGGAAGAGCCAGGGAAACAGTTCAGGCTCGGCAAACGCGGCATCCCAGCTATTGTGCCCCGCTTCGGGATAGAACGTATACTTGGGGTCTGCCCCTTCCCGCTGAAGTTCCTGGATAATCACCCTCGAATGCATCGGTGGCACGACGTCGTCCCGTTCGCCGTGGAAAATCCACAGCGGCACGTGGGCATAGCGGGCGACATTGGCCGTATTATCGCCCCCGCAGATGGCAAATGCAGCAGCAAACCATTTGGGTTTGCGTCGTAATGCTTCGTAGGTGCCCATTCCACCCATCGACAGGCCGCCGATATAAATACGCTGCGGGTCCACTGCTTCGTCCTTGATCAGTCGGCGCGCCAGGCGCAAAAACAGGCGCATACCCGTGCTTGGTTTACCTCCTGTGCTGAAATAAAACTCGCGTCCGCCGTTGGGTTGCTCCCGTGTGTCGACGTTACTCCAGTAAGAATCCGCGGGGCACTGTGGAAAAACAACAATGGCGGGAAAATCCTGCCGTATGGTGTCATTGAGAAAGATCTTACCCCCATGGGTGAGCTGCTTCTCATTGTCATTTCCGCGTTCTCCGGCTCCGTGGAGGAAAAAGAGTATCGGATAGCTGCCATTGGGATCGTAATTTTCGGGAAAAAGAATCCGGTAAGGGAGCGTATCGCCCCGGTGAATCAGCGTGTTCGCTTCATACATCGAAAGATCCTGCGCCGAAACGGCCGTGATCATACTTAGATAGGTAAGGGTAGCCAGTAATGTGTATCTCATGGTAGTCTGATTTGGTAGTCCGATTCCGCATGGGTCGCCTATCCACCGGTGCGGCCGGTAAAAGTAGCTACTTTACTGCTGAAAAACAAGCGTGGAAAAAGGAGGATTACGTTCGCGCGGGGGCTTCCCCGCGGATCAATTCGAATACGGTGATCTCGGGTAAAATACCTACACGCCCCGGATAGCCGAGGAAACCGAAGCCGGTATTCACGTACAGCTGTTGATGGCCTTCGCGGTAAAGGCCGGCCCATTCCTTATAAATGTACTGGGCAGGGCTCCATTGCAGGTGCTGCGTACGTACGCCAAACTGCATGCCGTGGGTATGCCCGCTGAACATGGCATCGACATCGGGGTGTGCCAGCACTTCCGCACGCCAATGCGAGGGGTCGTGCGAGAGCAGCAGCTTTACCGGCACGTCATCGGTACCCTTTAGTGCCTCCGTCAGGCGCCCGTATTTAGGGAAGCGCCCCGTGCCCCAGTTTTCCACACCGACGATGCCGATTTCTTCCTGATCCACCCGGAGCTTCCGGTTTTCGTTAAGCAACAGGTCCCATCCCATCACCGCGTGTGTCTCTTTGAGGTCCAGCAGGTTTTTGTCCTTGGCCGCAGAGGGTTCCGGCCCGAAATGATAATCACCGTAGTCGTGATTGCCGAGCGTGGAATAAACGCCCAGCGGCGCCTGCACTTTAGCAAAAATATCCTGGTAATCGCGCATTTCATTGGCCAGGTGGTTCACCAGGTCGCCGGTGAAAAAAATCACGTCCGGCCGTTCGGCCAACAACAACTCCACGCCACCCTGCACGGCGCGTTTGTTATAGAAGCTACCGGAATGGATATCCGATAATTGCCCGATTTTCATTCCGTGAAAAGCCTTCGGCAGGTTAGGCAGATACAATTTCTGCCGACGGATGCGATAATCATAAGCACCGGATATGACACCCCAGGCCATGGGTACGAGGGGAGCCGAGGCGATGAGTATTCCGGCCTTGGTCAGAAACTCCGAGCGCTTGATCCCCTTTACCGGCTGCTCCGGAAGCGGGGTTTCCGGTGCGCTACCGGGTTCCAATGGTTGCCGTCCGGATTCCGGCATTTTCTTCACCGGTAAAACAAGCCGCTTGATCCAGATCCCTCCCCGCCGGATGTCATCCAGCAGCAGTACGGCCATGAAAATGGACTTCGTGCAGAACGTAATGAAAAAAGCAACCAGGATAATGGACCGGAGCATTAATGGGATATTCACATAAATGCTCACAAAGACCCCCATGGTTATCAATATGCTGTACCCCCACCAGATTCGGGGGAATGCCTTGGTAGCCGCCCATTTGATAGACGTAGCCCGCAGGGCTTTATAAATATAAAAATCCAGTATCAGTAATAGAATGGTAGTGAAAATAGCCATTAATCGTAGTCACTTGTTATCACCTGGCCTGCGCCGTCCGTTGCTAATTTCCCCAGCGCGGTAATCCATTTGGGGTGGCCGTTAAGGCTCTCCACCAATTGTACTTCTTCGCCGCCCAGCGCCTTGAAATCCGCCGCATATTCTGTGCCAACCTCATAGATCGTTTCCAGGCAGTCTGCCACAAATGCGGGCGAGAAGACAAGCAGCCGTTTTTTATTTTGCCGGGCTGCTTCAGCGAGCACATCACTTGTATAGGGCTGTATCCAGGGGGTTTTGCCAAGCCTCGACTGAAAGCATACCGTATAGTTTTCAGGGGCTATTCCCAGCTTTTGGGCCAACAGTCGCGTGGTGGCATAACACTGTGCCAGGTAGCATCGTTTGTTTTCATCGGTAATGCGCACCCGGCAAGACGCCCTTTCACAGTCGTGCCCACCATCGGGGGCGACATGGCGCAGCTGCCGTACGGGTAAACCGTGGTAACTGAACAGGAAATGATCGTATGCACTAAGGTCATGCTGGCGGGCGTTTTCCGCAAACGCATCGATCATCAGCGCATCATCGTAAAAATCCCTGACAATCGAAACCTCGGGGAATGTGGACCAAGTGCGCATGGTGCCCATCACCTTTTCAATGACCGACCCCGTTGTTGCCGATGCATATTGGGGGAATAACGGGATGATCCGCAGCTGATCGATACCCATGCGCTGCAGATTTGCCAATGCTTGTGGAATGGAAGGGTTCTGGTAGCGCATCGCCAGTTCGACGTGATATTCGTCGCCCAGTTGCTCCTGCAGCAACCGTTGCTGCAGCAAACTGTAATGCAACAGAGGGGAGCCGGTTTCCGGATCCCAGATGGCCCGGTATAACTTGGCGGAATTCGGCGACCTGAACGGCACAATAATGCCGCGCACCAGTAACGTGCGGCGCCACGCCGGAATGTCAATAACCCGCCCATCCATTAAAAACTCGGTAAGATATCGTTTTACATCCGGCACGGAAGGGCTATCCGGTGTACCTAGATTAACCAGCAAAACACCTTTTTTGGGCTTATTCATCCCTACAAAGGTACGGATTTGTTAAAGGTAGCTGAAAAAGTGGCGATAATTTGAAAATTAGATGACGATGTGCCTGGACAGGATTCCGGTTAATACTCCTCCAACACGGTTTTTACCTGTTCCATCAGCCACATGGGGGTAGATGTTGCACCGCATATACCAACACGGTCGCCGGGCTGGAACAACGCCGGTTCCAGTTCCGCAGGATCGGAAACAAAATAAGTGTTGGGATTACGTTTGAGGCACACTTCGAAAAGCACGCGGCCGTTGGATGATTTTTTCCCGGACACAAAAACCACTTTATCATACTGACTGGCAAAATTACCCAGTTCATCGTACCGATTGGATACCTGCCGGCAGATGGTATCATTGGCCTTTACATCATATCCCCTATGCTGCAACTCGGCTTTGATTTCGTAAAACTTATCCGTGCTTTTGGTGGTTTGACTGTACAGCGTAAACCGTTCGGGGAGATCTATCCCCTCGAGCTCGGCAAGATCCTGAAACACCAGCGCATCCCCGTTGGTCTGCCCCTGTAGTCCAATTACTTCCGCATGGCCATGTTTGCCGTAAATCAGGATTTTTTCGGCTTGGTCAAAAGACGTTTTTACCCGGTTCTGCAATTTGAGCACGACCGGACAGGAAGCATCGATGAGGGTGATCTGGTTCTCGAGCGCGATGCGATAGGTTTCGGGGGCTTCACCGTGTGCACGGATCAATACCTTTTCATTTTTAAGTTCAGGCAGCTTACTGTGGTCAATGATCCGAAGCCCTTTGGCCTTGAGCCGGGCAACCTCTTCATCATTATGGACGATATCCCCCAAGCAATACAAATAGCCGTCCGTTTCGAGAATTTCTTCTGCCATGTCAATGGCATAAACCACCCCGAAACAGAATCCTGAATCTTTGTCAATCGTTACCTGTAATTGATAGGCCATCCTACTACAAAGGTATACAATAAATCACTATTGCAAGAAGTTTCTGTACAGGCTGCCGTAAACCTCCAGTAAAAAATCATTGATAACATCGCCATGTGAAAAGCCGGTGTTGCAGCCATTTGTGATCACCACCATGCCGAATTGCTCCTGGGGCTGAAAGTACATCGCACTGTACAGTCCGTAGGCAATCCCTTCGTGACCTGTCATCATTTTGCCGGGAATGAGATTCCCGATAGTCCGCAAGGACATTCCATAGCCCGATTCCGTTGTTCGTACCGCCTGCATTACGCGGCTGTTCGCTGCTGAAATAATGCGTTTCCCGTCCACGACACCGTAGTGCATATGCATCATCATGACCTTCGCAAGGTCCGATACAGTCATTTTCATGCCACCTGTTGGTGAAAAAACCGGGGTACTGTAACCCATTACATACGTCTTCAGTGCGTCGGCGCGCGACCGGTACGCCTCCGGGGAAGCGGTGAACTCCTTGGTTTCGCCGTCATAGGCATACAGCGTGACAAATCGGTTGCTATCCAGCTCGTCTACGTTATAGCCTCCATATATATCCAGCGGTTCCAGGATATGCCGGTGAATGTACCGGTCAAAACGTTCGCCTGAATACTTTTCAAGAATGGCCCCAGCCAGGTTAAAGTTCAGGTTGCAGTATTGATACCCCGCATTTGGCGCATAGGCGTTGTATGCTTTGGCCCAGTCCGGATTTTTATCCGGATTGAGCGCATCCAGTGTAAAATAGCCGTTCTTATCGTTGATACTGGAGCGATGGGACAGGATCAGGCCCAGGGTAATTACCGAATCGGGGTAAGCGGGGTTACGCACGCGGAAACCGATCAGGTTGCTTACATCATCGTCCAGCGACAGCTTCCCGGCTTCGACAAGCTGCATGATAGCGGTGGTTACAAATGACTTGGAGATGGAAGCGATACGGAATATGCCGTCATTTTCAAGCGGTTCTCCGGTTTCCCTGTTTTTCAGGCCAAAGGACTTACTGTAAAGAACCGCATTGTCTTTAACGACAGCAACGGACACCCCAATGGCCTGATATTTAGCCATAATGGCGTTGATTTCAGTTTCTGCTACCGATTGGGCGCGGGAAACCATAACCGTAGTCCAAAAGATAAAAACTACGGATAATATGTGTTTAATGTTCATCATATGTCGTTACATGTTATGGAAATCGCATCAGTTAAAAGCGACATCCAAGATCTCACCAATGTGGTCATTCAAAATTAGGTAATCGACCCGGTATTGGCAAATCACGCCGGCACCCGCAGACTCCGTTGGTTTACCATCGGCCTCCGGCTCCCCCACCTCCGCTACTGCCACCTCCCCAGCTGCCGCCGGAACTGCTTGAACTGCGGCCACTCGATCCGCCACCCGAACCTGACCGGCTGCTGCCGGATGAAGAACTGCCAGGCTTCGTCCGGTTGAGCACCACTTTTCCGTGCGAGACGGTGTGCTTGCAGTTACTGCATTCCTGTATGCGTTCACCTTCCCCCGTATTGATTACAGTCGGCCGTTTCAGCACTTTCAGAAACGTGTTGGAAAATGTGCGGTAGCTACACGACGGACACGTTCCGTAGGTGGCGAAATGTTTACCCGGAAAGGAGACGGACCGAATGCCTTCCGGGCCCTCACGCACCCATATTTCATACGTAAGGGAGCCCACACTTTCCTCTTTACGCTGCCCCTTATCGAGGTAACGCGACACGTCCCTTAGTTTATCCCGGTCTATTCGCTGCCAACCATCCCCCGGTGGTGCAACAAGCCGTCGTTTGTCAGCTTGCCGCCGCCGCAAAACGCCGTAGCCGAGCATCCAGGTAAGCGGCATGGCGATTATGGGCAATGCCATCCGTTTATTGAAATCGGTGGTTGCCTTAAGCCGGTTGGCGGCATTCGCGAATGTTTTTCGGATTTGCGAAAGCCCCTTGAAATACAACATAGTGATCCCTAATCCAAAAAAAACAGCCACATATAGGGGAAGGTAAGACCATCGGTACAACCACGAAACGGGTATGTTGAAGAACGAAATAAAAAATATGGAAAAAAACCCGAAAAGAAGGAGCCCCACACCACCGAAGATCAGGTATATGCCCGTTGATGTCTTCGCCGGTTTCCGTCCGCTGCGTGTCGGAATACGGTTATACGCACGGGAAGCAACCTTCCACAGCAGGTAATAGAGCACGAAAGCAATCACGAAGGAGAGGAACGCCGTTTGGTTCCTGTAGAAAAACGAGCTTTCACGCAACAGGCTCCGCTGTAGATCAGCCGCTGCATCGGGGTTGAGCACAACGGTTTTCACAGCATCCATGGCTGCAAGCACGCCATTGTCATAATCTCCCCCTCGGAACAACGGTACCATCCGCGTTTCACCGATACGCTTTAACAGTGCGTCGGGCAATACTGCTTCCATGCCATACCCCGTAATAAACCGGTAGGCCCGTTTGTTTGTGGAAACGAACAGCAACAGCCCGTTATTCGCCGGCGCCTTGCCAATCCCCCACGTATTGAAGAGGTCCAGCGCAAACCGGAAGTCGTCGTCGCCGGCAAAGTCATCCACAACTACCACTGCCAGTTCGGCCGCCGTGGCGGCATCCACCATACGCGCCAGCCGGTTCAATGAATCCACGGTAAGCGGACTAAGAATACCGGAAGGATTACTCACGTAATACGCCTGCCCCTGTTCTTTCGGCGAGGGGATGGTAGCAACCTGGTATTGGGCCGTCGCTTGTCCGCCAGCAAAAGCCAGAAAAAAACAGATCAGCAACCGGATGCCCTGTTGGTATCGATACGGAATATTGTTCATTGATTTCCAAATATAGAAATCATTCTTGACGACAACTGTACCTGTAGCGGACATATTTGTCGTTTGCACAACTACTTAACTTTGGCTATTTTTGCGCAAAATTTTTTAAATGATAACAACAAATAAAACTTTCACCATGATTAAGCCCGACGCCGTAAACAACGGCCATGTGGGTGCAATTTTAAATGACATCATTGCGGGGGGGTTCAAAATCGTAGCGATGAAATACATCCGCCTTTCGGAAGAAACCGCTGGCGCATTTTACGCGGTACATGCCGAACGCCCGTTTTATGGCGACCTGGTGAATTTTATGACTTCCGGTCCGATTGTGGCCGCTATTCTTGAAAAAGAGAACGCCGTGGAAGCGTTCCGTACGCTGATTGGCGCGACAGATCCCGCAAAAGCGGCCACCGGCACAATCCGCAACAAATATGCGAACTCTATCGAAGCCAATGCGATCCACGGCTCCGACTCAGATGAAAATGCGGAAATCGAAGGTAATTTCTTCTTTTCGCAGTTCGAACGGTTTTAAAATGTGAGCCTAACAGGCGATCGCCTGTTAGGCTTTTAATTGTTAAAAACCCCTCCGGGCCAGGTAAAAGTCTTCTTTCTCCGTCATCCGGGTTTTTTCCTGCTTTCCTTTATCGCCGTAACCGCAGAGATGCAAAATACCATGTATCATTACGCGGTGCAATTCGTCTTTTTCAGCAACCCCGAAAGTGCCCGCATTTTCACGCACCCGGTCTATACTGATAAAAATATCACCGGCGATCATTTCGGCCTGCTCACTGTTGTCGAATGTAACAATATCTGTATATGTATCGTGCTGGAGGTACTGTTTGTTAATATCCAGTAACTGTGCATCGCTGCACAGGATGAAGCTGATTTCGCCGGGCTTATAACCCTCTTCGCGAATGGCCTCCCGGATCCATTGGCGCAACGCGATTTTCTGACGTAGTCGATACGCCGTATCTTCCGTAAAAAAATGGATTTTCCCCATGTTCAGTGATATGATGCCGATGCCAAAGGTAGGAAGTTTATCCCTGAAAATCGCGCCGCTCAAGGTACGACTGCAGGATCAACACAGCCGATACCCGATCAATAAGGGATTTGTCCTGCCGTTTTTTCTTCGTGATGCCGCTTTGAGCGATACTCGTTGAAGCCATCTTGGAGGTAAACCGTTCATCGATGGTATCCACAGGAACAGCCGGAAAAGTCCGTCGCAATGCACGGATAAAACCCCGTACGTGCTGGGCCGATTCCGACTCGGTGCCATCGAGCTGGCGGGGTTCGCCCACCACGAATGTGCTTACGGTTTCCTTTTCGAGATAAGCCTTCACGTATTCCAGCACATCTTTGGCGTGCACCGTATCCAAAGCCGTGGCAATAAGCTGCAGCGGGTCCGTCACGGCAATGCCTACCCGCTTGGTACCGTAATCAAAAGCCATGATGCGCATCGTACCTGCAAAGGTACATTATTTCACATTTACGAGTACCTTTATTTTACCCACGCCATCGCCATCATACTCCTGCAGGGCCTTTCCGATCACCTGACCAACCCTTACCCTGTCCGGATCTGCCCTCATTGCCACACCAGGTTGCGAAGATGTCACCAGCAAATCGCCGCGTTTGATCGCGCCGCCTTCCAGGCACACCTTTGTCGGGATAACCCCTACTACACCCATGGGTACTTTATCGGAAATATCCGCATCCATATTTTCCTCGGTGAGCAACACACCCGGTTTGGTTGCATATACCCCAACGACGAGTGTCGAATATGCCTCGCTTGATTTCTCCACGGTGCGGTCTTCATCCACGGCGATGACCAGTACATCACCGGCTTCATACGCAGCGAAGTTGCCCATCACGTCAAAGGCTTCAGCGATATCGGCTCCACTGTTCTGTGTGCCGCCATTAAAAAAGCCCCGGCCGGCCTTGTTGATCCGCGCCACATTAGCGCTATTACTTTGGAACATTGCCACATTGCCGGATGGCCCTTGGTGGTTGGCCAATAGCGCGCTTCCGGTTCCGGTTGTAGTAATGTGAACGGTTGGCTGGCCGTTGGCATTGTTAAAGTTCGCAAACCGACCCGCTTTTCCGGTTCCGAAATTAGGGACAAAACCCGAAATAGCATTCCCACCCCCATCCGCCGATGCCTCAACGCCATCGCCATTTCCACCGGCATTCGCGGTGATGCCATTTCCGTTACCGTTGCTGAGGGCGAGTACCGCGGGACCATTACCGGCTGCGTTGGATGAATAGAAGAGTCCCGCATAGCCCCCTGTGCCCGATGAAACGCCGTAGATTCCGGCCGTTCCGAAGTTTGCGAATTGCGAATTAACCTCACCCTTCACCGCGGGGGAAGTTCCTGTCGTACGGTCCACCCTAAAGTTCCCCGCGATCCCGTTACCCACGGTTGTCACCGTAATCACATCGCTGGTGTTATCTTCTCCAAAAATATTGAACCGCCCGGCACGGCCTGTTGCAAAGCTCGGCACCCAAGCGTACAAGGCATTACCCGCACCGTCAATATTGGCTTCCACGGCATTACCGTCTTTGCCGGCATTCGCCGTAATCGCGTTGCCGTTGCCGTCTGTGATCGAAACCAATGCCGGGCCGTTGCCCACTGGATTAGAAGCATGAAAGAGGCCGGCGAATCCGCCAGTACCCGAGGAGGTTCCAAAAATACCCGCAGCGCCGAAATTGCCAAAAATGGTATTTACTTCGGCTCTTACCGCGGCCGCTACACTGTTATTATTATCCACCCGAAAAGACGCTGCGTTCCCTTGCGTGTTGTCTGGGATATTGCCATTGCCGTTCGTTTCAATTTCAAGGGTGTTGCCTGTGGTATTCGTCTGGTTGAAGTTCTCAAACCTGCCGGCACGGCCAGTACTGTTGTTCAAGCCCACTTGCCCCAGGACGCCGATACCCGTACCTGCCGTGTTCGTTGCAACAAAACCCCGCACACCATACCCGCCTCCGTCGTTCCGCCCCACAACCGCCCCGGCAATATCGCTGGTGGTACGTCCTACCACCGCCTCGCCGCCGCCGTTATTGTCGCCGACGACACCAGCTGATGTCTGCGAAGTGGTAATGCCGTGAACGCCAAAGCCGGAACCGGTCGATGCTCGTACACCTGCTCCGTTGCCGGTTGTCGTGACATTGATTACAGTTCCGTTGCCCACCGTATTGGCGTTGAGGACGGCATTATTGTTGGCGTTGTTGAAAATTGAAATGCTTGCCGGGATGCCGGTGTTACTGGTAGCCGTCAAACCTGTACCCGAGTTACTGTTTGCATACACGCCGGTCCCATTGGCTGATGCGTTGCCATACACACCTAGACCATTGGGGGTAGACCCATATACTCCCCAACCGGACCCGCCCTGCGAACCCCATACACCGACGCCCAATCCGCCGGTACCATTATTGATACCTCGGACAGCAGCGGAAAATCCGCCGGGTGCAGTGGACGAAATGATACCACGGACAGCCGCGATACTGGAAGTTGTCGTATTATTAATGCCTTCGAGTGAAACCCCATCACCATTGTTCGCTATGGAAAACAGTGTTGCTGCATTGTTTTCAATCGTGGCATAAGGAAGCACGAATCCGCCGCCGCCTAAGGCCGCAGGGATCCACTGCGTACCATCAAACCGCAGCGACTGCCCGGCCACAGGTGCGGTGTTGCTAACCGGAATACCCTGAAGTCCAGCGACTACGGGATCTGGATAATTGCCTGACAGATCTCCACCGGCCACTACGTCGTCTATGGTAGCGTCGCTACCGGCGGGACCGGGATCACCCTGGGGACCGGCAGGGCCAACAGGACCAACTGGGCCAGGATCACCTTGTGCACCGACAGGTCCGGGATCACCCTGGGGACCGGCAGGACCTTGAAAGCCGGGATCGCCTTGTGGACCCCGTGGACCGACAGGACCAGTGGGGCCTTCAGGACCAATAGGGCCTTGGAAGCCGGGATCGCCTTGTGGGCCGACAGGGCCAACCGGCCCCATATCGCCTGTATCTCCTTTTACTCCCCGCGGACCAGCAGGACCGGCAGGGCCAGTGTTACCGCCGGCCGTATATAATGCAAACGGCACACTCATCAGCTGTGTTGTACCCAGATCCGCATAGCCACCGTTGTCAACAGCCAACTCTACCTTAACAAATTGATTGGCGTCCTGCCAGGGTATAGCTGCAAATGTCCCCTGTGATGCGGTACCTCTACCGATCTGCAAGGTGAAAAGGCCAAGGGTATTGGTTTTTACACGATGTTCTTCGCGGTATTGCACCGCTCCGCTGGCCGAGCCCCCGATAATGGATATACGCACGTCGACATTCCTACCTGCCATAACCGTCCCGTCAAGATTGCGGGCGACAGCCTGATAATTGATGCCGGTCAGTCCCGATTGTGCCTGTACCATAAGGCCAGCCAGCATCAGGACGACAACTACGCAATAAGAAAAATACCGCTTCATATGCTTATGTATCTGATTTGTTAGCGTATTGTTATTGTTCTTCTTTTACATCGCCCTGCGTCGGCACCGTGTGTTCTGGCGGAGTGGCCTGCTCGGTTCCGGTACTTTCTTCGGCTTTCGACGCTGAGAGTAGCTTGTCGGCCCCTGCGTTATGGGCCGGTTGCGGAGTCGTTGCACTCCTCAGGGCCGTACTTCTGGATCCGGGGGGCGTATAGTTCTCGAAAATCAGCGCCCGAAGTTCCTGGGATGAATTCGGAGAAACTTCGTGCGTGGGGTTAATCGAAAGTGTTTGTATTTTATTTACGGCTCCCGTACTGAACAGAATTGGCCTATTTTCAGTGCCATCCTTGGATAAGAGTCTACGGATACGCGCTTCCGACACGTTATCTTGCCTGGTCTGCGCCTGGGTGTGCATTGCAAGGACTGTCATCAATGTTGCGATCAGCAGGGGGTAGATTGTCTGTCTTTTCATGTGTTTATATTTTAATTCGATTGTATTATTACTATTCCCCACCCAATACACTCATCGGGTGGAAACTGAGGGTGAATTTCAATTCATTGCGAACGGAATAACGCCGTGCCATTGGAGTCAGGTAACCAATGTCTATCTGCATTGATTTGACCCGGAAGCCCACGCCAGCGGCAAAATGTTGCCGGTTTCCTTTATCAGGATGTTCATAGAAATAGCCTGAACGGATAAAAAACTGCCGGTAGTAACAAAACTCGAAGCCTCCGGAGACTGTAAATTCGGATAGTTCTTCTGAAAAACCGCCCGGCGCATCAAAAAACGACGTAAACAGTGCAGAAGGTACGCTTCGATCGGGGTCTCTCCCCTTTTCGATCTCCGTAGTTATGTTACCTTGTTCGTCCACCCGGTACTGTGGCCGTGATGGGACTAGGAGTTTAGTAACATCCACCAGCAGGGTTAATCGGTTATCCGGGTCGTTGTTCAATCCGTAGCCAACTCCCATCCGCAGGTTCATTGGCAGGAAGCTTTCCTTCGCATTGGTGTAGTTAAGCTTTGTACCGATATTGGTCAGGTTTATTCCCCAGGCGAACCGCTTACTGAATTGCTTGGAAGTGATGTAGTTTTTTTCGGAATACAGTCCTACATCCATAGCAAAAGCATTGGCGCGATCCATGTCCAATCCGTTGTAAGCGCCCGAACCTAAGTTACTGTGGATGTATCGGGCCGTAAGTGCCATGGCGAAGTGATCGCCGAGCAGGCGCGAATAACTGGCGTCTATGGAAATCTCCCCGGCATTGTATCGCTGTGAAAGGTTCCCCATTTCGTCCCTAAAGCTGATCTCACCCATATCCAGGTACTTGACGGACACACCAAGGGCTTCACGCTGGCTTAACTGGTGAAAAGCGGTCAGGTAGCCCAGGTGCTCATCCTTTACCAGCTGGCGCATCCACGGTGTGTAAGAAAAACTCACTCCTTTTTCCCCAGCAAAGTTCAGCTTAGCCGCGTTCGCGAATACGGAGTTGGCATCCGGAACCAGTCCGGTTGCTGCCTCGGCCACTCCGGTAGTCCGGGCATCGGGGCTCAGCAAAAGAAAGGAGGCACCCGTAGTGATCGTACTACGTCCGATCTGGGCCGTTACAAACAGCGGGAACAATGCAGCAAGCAGCGTATATGCTGGTCTTGAGAAGCGGGTATTCATGATATCTTGCTTGAGGTTATTGGATGACTAATTTCTCCGTATAGGTTCCATAACCGGTGCGGATCACCACGTAATACAACCCGGCGGCATAGTTGTTAAGTGCCATGGTGTATTTTAGCCGGCCCGCCAACAGCTGATTTGTTTCAGTAAATACCACCTGACCGGCATTATTGACCAGCATAAACACCACCCGGCCGTCCTGGAGCAGATCAAATTCGAGGTTTGTAAACTCCGCGGCGGGATTGGGGTAAACAATTAAATCCGAAACAAACGGTGCCTGCGGTGCCTTGGTTGGCCCAGCCACTTCGGGTTGTTGAAAACCCTGTGTGAGTCGCAAATTGCCCGCATCCAGTGTCGCCACCACAGGTTCACCGATCGTGTATTGGAAAATTGCATAACCAACCGTGCCCTCATGGCCCGTATTGGCTACAACTTGACGGATAAGTTCCTGGGATAGCGCGACAGTAATCGTAGACGAAAAAATCGCACAGATCAGCAAGGTTGATTTCATGGCAGTGGTAGATGTATAATTACCTCACGAAAGTATAAAAAAAATAAATTATTTTGCAAATTATTTTTTGTCCTGCTGCGGTGCCCCCACAAAGATACTTGCTTTCAGAACGCCACGGGTTGGCTACTGGAGAATTGTCCCATCTACTGAAGCTGAGGTCAAATAAAGCGCAACCCGCAAATGAGATGGTCGACACCCAACTGAAAGGTAATCAAAAGCTCCCATACGCAGAGCCGGCAAAAATAGGTGGTTACGTGCAAGCTACTGCCATGCTACATCACAGGACATAAATTAAATAAAAAATGGCCGCAATAATAATGGCTAATGTGATAACAATCCAAAGCGTTATACTCGCCGGACGATCGTTGCGTTCCTTCACTGCTTCGGGAGACGGCGCCGGATTGTCCTGGTGGGCGGCATAATTATCCTCCGGCTGCACGTTGCCTGCCGCGTCTGTTTTATGATTGTTTTCCATGACACAAACACATTGGTTCCAATGAATCAACAACTGACGGTCTACATTGTTTCCCGTGACCCAGGCAGGAACCGCCTTTCTTCTGCAAAAATCCGGATGAAACAATCTAATCTCATTTGCCGAAAACCAAATCTTTTGCTTATCATTGCACATAATATTATTCGGGCATGAGATTCATTGTTTCTACTTCAATATTATTAAAGCAATTACAGGCCATCAGTGGTGCCTCAAGCAGCAGCACCGTGCTGCCTATTCTGGAAAATTTTCTGTTTGAAATCAAGGACAACGTGCTGACCATCTCAGCGACGGATCTGCAGACCAGCATGGTAACTTCTCTTGCAATAGAAGCAAAGGAAGAGGGGCGGGTAGCCATGCCTTCCAAAATATTGATTGAAACGTTGAAAACGCTTCCGGATCAACCGGTGGCATTTTCAGTAGATACGCAGACGCTGGCTATTGAAATTAGCGCCGGCGATGGTAAATATAAACTAAGCGGTGAAAATGCCGATGATTTCCCGAAGATACCGGTTGTGGACAATGCATCGTCGGTAAGCATACCGGCATCGGTACTTGCCGAGGCCATTAATAAAACCATCTTCGCGGTAAGTAACGATGAATTACGGCCCGCTATGTCGGGTGTCCTGGTGCAACTGGGCGACCAATCGACCACATTTGTGGCCACCGATGCGCACAAACTGGTGCGCTATCGCCGGACAGATATCAGCGCTGACCGGCCTACTTCGCTTATCCTTCCCAAAAAGGCGCTGTCTTTATTGAAATCGACGCTACCTTCAGAAGATATCGCCGTAGCGGTGGAATACAACAGTACGAACGCCTTTTTTAAATTCAACAACATTCACCTGATCTGCCGCCTGGTTGATGAGCGGTATCCCGACTACGAAGCGGTAATTCCGCAGGTAAATCCGAATAAGTTAACGCTCGACCGGCATACTTTTCTCAATTCGTTGCGCCGCGTCGTTATCTTCGCGAATAAAACCACCCATCAGGTGCGGCTTAAGATTTCCGGAAGTGAGCTGAACATTTCCGCAGAAGACCTTGATTTTTCCAATGAAGCGCATGAACGGTTGAGCTGTCAGTTTGAAGGTGACGATATGGAAATCGGGTTCAACGCCAAATTCCTGGTCGAGATGTTGACCAATCTGGACAGCGACGAAGTTGTGCTGGAAATGAGCACTCCCAACCGCGCTGGCTTGTTATTGCCTGCCTTATCGGAAGAAAACGAAGACATCCTGATGCTGGTAATGCCCGTGATGCTGAACAGCATGGGTTAAACCGCTGGTGATACCGGGAAATAGCATACGTAAACGCATTGGAACTCATCTATTCGCTTTTTGATTTTATTCTTCACATTGACCGGCACCTGGTCGAAATCGTCAATGAGTACCAGACGTGGACGTACCTCATCCTTTTTTTGATTATTTTTATTGAAACAGGCGTAGTAATAATGCCCTTCCTTCCGGGGGATTCGTTGCTGTTTGCTGCGGGCATGCTTGCCGCACAACCCAACGACCTCAGTGTTTGGGTGATGATCCTCATTCTGCTGGTTGCAGCAATCTCAGGTGACTCCCTCAACTATGGTATCGGAAAACGCTTTGGAATGCAGGTCACCCGCTTCAAGCTGTTTGGCAAGCAGGTTGTAAAGGATGAACAAATCCAGAAAACACATGCGTTCTATGAAAAATATGGCAGTAAAACCATTGTGATTGCCCGTTTCGTGCCGATTGTCAGAACCCTTGCTCCCTTTGTTGGCGGGATCGGCCGAATGCATTATGGCACCTTCCTAACCTATAATATTATTGGTGCTTTTTTATGGGTTGTGGGCATCACGTTAGCGGGTTATTTCCTGGGCAATATTCCCATTGTCAGGGATAATTTTTCCAAGGTAGTGTTACTGATTATTTTCCTTTCCTTGCTGCCTATTATTTTTGAGCTGGCAAAAGAAAAATTAAAGAAGCCACAGAATCCCAACGTGTAAAAATTCGGCATGGTCCTTGTCCTTGCTTAATCAAAGTACTACCGGTGAGATACCTTGTTTTTGTTACCGCCTTTTGGCTGCTTTCGTCCTTTTCCCCTTCCAGAACAAGCCGTCCGACCATCGATCGCAGGGAAGCCCGCGAGGCTTTCGCGCTGATTAATGACATCCGGCAAAACCCGGGGGCTTATCAGCGAAAATTGCACCTCAGTCGCGGCGTATCGGTAAGTCGTACACCGCTGAAATGGAACAATACGCTCGCAAAAGTTGCGGAGATGAGGGCCTTGGACATGGCGAAGCGCGATTATTTTGACCACACGGATCCCGATGGTTTCGGCCCGAATTATCACATCGACCGCGCGGGTTATTCACTAAATGCCAGCTGGCTTAAGCGTAAGAATGCAAACAGTTTTGAATCCATAGGCGCCAATCATCCATCTGCCGTGGAGGGTATTAACGCCATGATTATTGGCAGAAACTCTCCAGGTTACGCCCACCGCAAACATTTGCTGGGTATAGGCGAATGGAACGCCTCCTTACGGGATATTGGTATTGGTTATGTGCGCGCAGCTTCCGGCAGCACCTACAAATCGTACCTGTGTGTCATTATTGCCAAGCACGATTGGTAAGGAATGATTACCGATTGCAAAGCTGACGGTGAATTTTAGGATTCCGCCAAATAAAAACTCCCTATGACGGCGGAGAAATTGATAAATTCGCGCAAATTTATCTAAGTTTGCGCATGATCAAGTCCATGACAGGTTATGGCTTAGGAGCCAGGGAAAATCAGCAGGTAAAATATACCGTAGAGATTAAGTCGTTAAATTCCAAGTACCTGGAGCTTAGTATCCGATTGCCGAAGGCATTTTCGGATAAAGAGCTTTTTCTACGCGGTGAATGCACAAAGCTGGTGGAACGGGGTAAAGTAAGCGTAACAGTTAATGCGGAATACACCGATCAGTCGGCATCGGCGGCAACGATCAACGATGAATTACTCCGAAACTACTACCTCCAGCTAAAAAACATTGCCGAAAGCCTGGGCCACGAACCGGCCAACCTTTTTGAGTTAGCGCTCAATATGCCCGAAGTGGTCAGTCAGGATGAGGACCGTGCCGACGAAGAGGAAGCCGTGCTACTGCTTGCTGCATTCCGGGACGCCGTAGGTCAACTGGACCAGTTCCGGAAGGACGAGGGTGAAGTGCTCCGCGGAGACCTTTTTTCACGAACATCAGCCATCCTCCAGCTACTCGATGAAGTGGAAGCAATGGAGACAAGCAGAATTCCATTAATCCGTGAACGGATCCATCAATACCTGGATGAAACGGTGGGCAAAGAAAACGTGGACCGGAACCGCTTTGAACAGGAGTTGATATTTTACATTGATAAACTGGATATTACCGAAGAGAAAGTCCGGCTCCGCAGCCATTGCAATTATTTTTTGCAAGCGCTGGAGGCGACCGATGCCAATGGGAAAAAACTGGGCTTTATTTCGCAGGAAATGGGTCGGGAGATCAATACCCTGGGATCCAAAGCCAATCATGCGGGTATCCAACAGGTGGTGGTACGGATGAAAGAGGAACTGGAAAAAATCAAAGAGCAGTTACTAAACGTACTGTAACCAATGGACGGAAAGCTGATCATATTCTCTGCCCCTTCCGGTGCGGGCAAAACGACCATCGTAAAACACCTGTTGACCAAATATGGTGATAAAATCGCCTTTTCCATTTCGGCCAGTACCCGCGCACCGCGGGACGGAGAGGTGAACGGCCGCGACTATTACTTCATTTCGCAAACGGAATTCCTGCACCGCATTGCTAAGAAGGAATTCATTGAATTTGAAGAAGTGTACAACGGTACATTCTACGGTACACTCCGCACGGAAGTTGATCGCATATGGGCGTCGGGTAAACATGTCATCTTTGACATCGATGTGGAGGGGGGATTGCATCTTAAGCGCAAATTCGGTGACCGTGCGCTGGCGGTTTTTGTACAACCCCCTTCACTGGAAGTACTTAAACAGCGGTTGTATGGAAGGGGAACGGATAGCGATGAGAAATTAAGTGAGCGGGTTGCCAAGGCGGAAAAAGAGCTTGGCTATGCCGGCCAGTTTGATGTAATCCTGCACAACGACAACCTGGAGGTTGCCTGCCGGGAAGCGGAACGGATGGTGCTGGACTTTATAGAAAAAAAGGATTGACATGGCTACTGTTGGATTATTCTTCGGATCTTTCAACCCCATACATACCGGTCACCTGATCATTGCCACCTACATGGCCCATTATACTGATCTCGATGAGGTATGGCTGGTTGTATCACCCCACAATCCGTTGAAGCGGAAGGATTCGTTGATTAATATGTACGACCGGCTGGAAATGGTCAATCTAGCACTTGAACCGGCCGAAAACATCAGGAGCAGTACAGTGGAATTTTCTCTGCCGCAACCTTCGTATACCATTGATACGCTGACCCACCTTAACGAAAAACATCCGGAGAAGACATTTGTGCTGATTATGGGGTCGGATAACCTGGCCTCAATCAAAAAATGGAAAAACTATGAGATTTTACTGCGAGATTACCGCATTTATGTATATCCCCGGCCCGGCTTTTCGATAGCCGAATGGGAAGATCATCAGGCCATCCGGATTACGGATACGCCGCTCATGGAATTTTCATCGACATTTATTCGCAATGCGGTGAAAGCAGGTAAATCCATACGTTATTTTGTGCCCGACGGTGTGTTGCAATTCATTGAGAATAAAGGACTTTATCTATAATGTATCCTTAGCTACACATCAAATTTAATTCCCTGGGCCAGTGGCAGCTTATCGGAATAGTTGATGGTATTTGTTTGGCGCCGCATATATGCTTTCCAAGCATCGGAACCGGACTCGCGGCCACCTCCGGTATCTTTTTCTCCGCCGAATGCGCCTCCGATTTCTGCCCCCGAAGTGCCAATATTTACATTAGCAATACCACAATCAGACCCGGCGACAGACATAAACTGCTCAGCCTCACGGAGGTTCTGCGTCATAATCGCGGATGATAATCCCTGGGGGACCTCATTCTGGATCCGGATGGCCTCTTCCAATGTGCGGTATTTCATCAGGTACAGTATGGGAGCAAAGGTTTCCTGCTTCACGATGTCGAAATCAGGTTCGATTTCGGCAATACAGGGGTACACGTAACAACCGGAAGCATATTCGGTTCCTTCAAGTACCTTGCCAGCAACGGCGAAATGCCCGCCTTCACGCAGGCAGGAAGCGATTGCTGCCTCGTATTGCCGGACGGCATCCACATCGATCAGCGGTCCGACATGGTTCTGTTCGTCGAGCGGATTACCGATACGCAGCTGTCCGTATGCGTTTACCAACCGCTGGCGGAATGTATCGTACACCGCTTCGTGGATGATCAGCCGGCGCGTGGTGGTGCATCGCTGTCCGGCTGTGCCTACCGCGCCAAATACCGCGGCGGGCAAGGCGACATCCAGGTCGGCATGCTGTGAAATGATCATGGCATTATTGCCCCCCAGTTCCAGGATACTCCGGCCCAGTCTTGCAGCCGTCGCCGCCGCGACCGACTTGCCCATCCGGGTGGAACCGGTAGCCGACACCAACGCAATACGATGGTCACCGGCCAGCTGCTCACCCAGTAAGTGATCTCCCTGTACCAGGCAGGACACACCTTCGGGCATGCCGTTTTCCGCCAATACGCGCGCCATCAGTTGCTGGCAGGCCAGTGCGGTAACGGGTGTCTTTTCAGAAGGCTTCCAAACGCAAACGTTACCACATATCCATGCAATGGCCGCGTTCCAACTCCAGACGGCTACCGGAAAGTTAAAAGCGGAAATAATACCAACGACGCCCAGTGGGTGCCATTGTTCGTACATACGGTGCTGCGGACGCTCCGATTGCATGGTGAGGCCGTACAGCTGGCGGCTAAGTCCGGTAGCAAAATCGCAGATATCAATCATTTCCTGCACTTCTCCCAGGCCCTCCTGCAGGCTTTTACCCATTTCATAGGAAACCAGCATGCCCAGATCCCGCTTATGATTGCGGAGCGCTTCTCCAAATTGCCGGACGATGTCGCCCCGGCGCGGCGCGGGAATCATCCGCCATTGACCGAAAGCCGCAGTGGCCTTTGTAATTACCTGATCATATGCATCGGCGGACGCCGTTCCGACGGAGGCAATCAGCTGGCCATCCACAGGAGAAAAGCTACCGAACGGTGTTGACGTGTCACCTCCTGTTTCCGTACCGGTGCTCCATGCTGGATTTACCGGCTTTATGGAGAGCCGTTGCAGCATGTCTTCAATCGTCAATCTGTTGATCATTGTGGTATTTTTTGAAGGGGGTACATCCCGAACATCCGGATAAAATGGTGGGCCTGCCCCGTGGTTAATTTTACGCGGTAATGGATCTTTGGAACATGCGTAACCCAAAGATATATTTTTTTAAGCATAAATACGTACCTTTGTATATCGATTTGAGACGATCATGGCGACAGTGTGCACACGTACATCCAGAAGGGAGGCACCCACACCTTTATTGATTATCGACATTGGTTTTTTTATAAAAAATTGATTTTCAATAGTTTTAAAAACACCTGGCCCAATTGTTGAAAACTTGTGTTAACAATATTATTCGACAAAACCCTATTTTGTTGTTGTCATCAAGCCAGCGGCTGAAAAGCGGAATGGGAGCCTCAATGTTAGTTCTAAATTAGGATATAGATGGAAGACGATTTCGAATATGGGCCCGCCGAAGACCCGAAATTTTCGGTAGCACGATATGAAGAAATGATCCGCAACAAGGACCAGTATTTCTTTGACACACAGGCTTTTGAGGGGATCATAGATTATTACATGGATAAAAATGATCCGATTAAAGCACTTCAGGTGGTGGAGTATGCGGTAAACCAGCACCCCTTTGTGGCTGTTTTTTATTTGAAACAGGCCCAGCTTTTTGCCGTTACGCATCAGTTCTCCGAAGCATTGGAATCGTTGGAAAAGGCTGAAACCCTGGAGCCTTCGGAAAGCGATATTTACCTGATTAAGGGTGGAATACTGGGTAACCTGGACCGTTATGACGAAGCATTCCGTAACCTGGAAAAGGCATTGGAATTGAGTGAAAATCCCGATGAAATTTACCTCCAGATGGCGTTGCTTTATCAAAATAAAGGCGATTACGAAAAGGCCATCCATTTTCTTAAGGCAAGCCTGAAACAGAATATGGAAAATCAAGATGCCTTATACGAGCTTGCCTTCTGTTACGACGTATTGGATAGGCAGGAAGAAAGTATCGGTTTCTACAAGCAATACATCGATAATGATCCCTATTCCTGCGCAGCCTGGTATAACCTCGGGAATGCTTATCATAAACTGAACCGATACGAAGAGGCTATAGATGCCTACGATTATGCCATATTGATTAAAGACAACTTTGCTTCGGCTTACTTCAATAAAGGCAATGCACTGGTTAATTTGGACAAATACAGTGAAGCCATCGCGGTATATAAGCAAACTTTCGAATATGAGCCCCCGGGTGCCGAAACATATTGTGCCATCGGAGAATGTTATGAAAAGCTTGACCAGATGGACGAAGCACGGTCGTACTATAAAAAAGCAGTGAAAATTGATGCGGACCTTGCTGATGCATGGTTTGGTATCGGCGTTACACTCGACTACGAAGAACGCCATTTCGAGTCATTGCATTTTTATAAAAAGGCGCTCGACCTGGAACAGAATAACCCGGATTACTGGTTTGCCATAGCGGATGCCCGTTACAAACTGAACCAACTGGATGAAGCAGAGCAAGCTTACGAAAAAGTGGTTGAACTGAATCCCATTGACGCCGAGGCTTGGCTGGATTACTCTTCCATTTTATACGAAAGAGGGAAGCTTGGCCGGGCAATTGAAACGATCGCCGAGGCCATTAAGAATAACCCGGAAACTGCGGAATTGTATTACCGCATGGTCGCTTATCTTATTGCGAACGGCAAGTATAATGAAGCATTGAACTATTTGGAATTAGGACTGTCATCCGATCCACATAAGCATGCTGTATTATTTGAATACCTTCCACAATTGCGTGGCAATAAAGCCATAATCGATGTCATCAATAAATATACGTCGTAATTTGCCGGACGGCCGTTCCGTGATGCGGCCATTACACAGCAACTTTTGTTAGCATTAATGCAGTTACTTTCATGAATTTTGAGTTGAAGAATGTCCCGATGCGTACGCATAAACCAAGGAATAATGGATTAACAATGGTCATGGATAAAGGGTTTAGCGTAAGGCAAGCCGAGGATTTCATGGCCGTTGGAGCATCATATACCGATTTTGTTAAGCTGGGATGGACAACCGCTTACCTTACCCCACAGCTGGAAGAGAAACTGGCGGTATACCGAAGTGCCGGCGTACACCCTTATTTGGGCGGAACCTTATTTGAAGCGTTTGTTGTCCGTGATCAGTTCGATGATTTTTTACGGGTTATCGAAAAATACAAGCTGGAATACGCTGAAATTTCCGACGGTTCCATTGTGATGCCGCATGACCAGAAGTGCGAGTACATTGCGAAACTTGCCCAACATGTCACGGTCATTTCTGAGGTGGGATCTAAAGACAACACCAAGATTATGGCTCCCTATAAATGGATTTCATTAATGAAAGCCGAGTTAGCCGCCGGATCGTGGCGACTTATTGCGGAGTCACGCGAAAGCGGGAATGTCGGGCTTTACCGGGAATCGGGCGAGGTAAGACAGGGACTGGTAGATGAAATCCTGAACGAAATACCTAATGAAAAAATCATCTGGGAAGCACCGCTGAAAGCACAACAGGTCTGGTTTATCCAGCTTTTAGGCGCCAATGTGAACCTGGGAAATATCAGTCCGCATGAAATTATCGCGTTGGAAAGTACCCGTCTGGGCCTGCGCGGGGATACCTTTCATAATTTCATCTAACGGCTCCTACTTAAATTACTGCCTGTACCATGAAAAAGTTCGGCTTAATTGGCTATCCGCTGACCCACTCATTTTCCAAGCGGTATTATGACGCTAAATTTGAACGGGAACAGATAAAGGATGTTGATTATCAGCTGTATCCGATCGAATCAATCTTGGCTTTACCCAAATTGATCTCGAATGACCCTCAATTAGCGGGGATAAATGTGACAATTCCATATAAGATTGCTGTGATGGATTACCTGCACCAGCTCTCACCGGAAGCGGAAGCGATCGCTGCAGTAAACTGCATCCGGATTGACCGGCAAATGGGAGAACCGATACTGACCGGATATAATACCGATGTATTTGGGTTTATGGAATCGCTGAAACCGTTGCTCCAGCCATGGCATACTTCGGCCCTTGTGCTTGGAAATGGCGGTGCTGCAAAAGCCATTGTTTATGCACTCACGCAATTGGGAATTACCCCCCACCTGGTCTCACGCAGGCCCGAAGGAGGACAATACACGTACAGCCAGCTACGTGCGGATGTATTGAGCGAGCACCTGCTCCTAGTTAACACCACACCTCTTGGCACCTACCCGGATATCGACAGTTATCCCGATATTCCGTACGAATATCTTGGGAAGAAGCACCTGCTGTACGATCTGGTATATAATCCCGCTGCAACCGCATTTTTAAAACGGGGTGCCCGGCAGGGTGCGGCAATAAAGAATGGACTGGAAATGCTGGAGCTGCAGGCCGAACGGAACTGGCAACTATGGAACAGCTGATGCGTTGACGATGAACAGCGGAGGAATGATGTCCCAAAATGTGGCTTTATGGGTCTTTGCCTGTTTGGTAATCAGCTGTATCTTCAGCTGTACGCCGCATTATTCGCCCAAACCCAGGGGATACTTCCGCATCGAGTTTCCGGCAAAAGATTATCGGTCCTTTTCTTCCTCCTGTCCCTTTGTATTTGCGATACCTGCTTACGCTTCCATGGAGCCCGACCGTTCAGCGGATGCGCAGCCTTGCTGGACGGATATCTGGTTTAAGCAGTTTAACGCACGGATACACCTGAGTTACATTTCCATCGAAGGCAAGGCGCATTTTAATGAGCTAGTGGAAGATGCCCGGACGTTCGCATTCAAGCATACCATTAAAGCGACTGCAATAGATCAACAGCGGATTAACCGACCGGCAGACCATGTATTTGGCCTGCTGTATGAAATCAGCGGCAATACCGCATCGAACATTCAGTTCTTTGTTACGGACAGCACGCACCATTACCTCCGTGGGGCACTTTATTTCAATGAAAAGCCGCGCCTGGATTCCATCCAGCCGGTACTCGATTTCATACGTGCCGATATTGATACTATCATCCATTCCATCCGTTGGAAATGAATGCTTATTTTTGCGGTATGATCCACATTAAATCCTTTGTCTGCAACCCTTACCAGGAAAACACTTACGTGCTGTACGATGACACGGGTGCAGGCGCAATCATCGACCCGGGAATGTATGGGAAAGCGGAAGAAGATGCGGTGAAGGAATTTATCGATGGTGAAGGCCTGCAGCTGCAGTTGCTTCTTAATACACACTGTCATATCGACCACGTGCTCGGTAACCGGTATATTTATGACACTTACGGGTTACTGCCGCAATTCCATGAGAGGGAATTACCCTTATTGATCGAGGTGCAGAATTATGCTCCGCAGATGGGAATACGGTATGAGGTGTCACCCATCGCAGAAACATTTCTCCCCTCGACCGGCTCAGTGACTTTCGGGCAGCAAAAGCTGCACCTGATTTTTGCGCCGGGGCACTCACCGGCACATTTGTGCTTCTATTCCCCTGAAAATGGTTTGCTGATCGGTGGTGATGTCCTTTTCCGGAACAGCATCGGACGAACGGACCTCCCGGGTGGCAATCATCAACAGTTGCTTAACAGTATCTCGCAGCAACTTTACACGCTGCCCGGCGACACCCGGGTATACCCAGGACATGGTCCCGAGACCACAATTGGGCAGGAGAAAAAAACCAATCCGTTTATCAGGGGGTAGCCGATGAATGTTGCACTTTATTTTGCCAGGCGTTACCTTTTCTCCAAGAAATCGGTGAATGCCATCAATATCATCTCCGGCATCAGCGCTGTAGGCGTATTGGTAAGCAGTGCATCGCTCATCGTGATTTTATCGTTTTATAATGGGTTGGAAAACCTGATTTTTTCCATGTACAGTGCATTTACACCGGAACTCCGTATTGAGCCCAAGGAGGGAAAGGTGTTTACCGCTGACAAACAACTATTTGATGCAGTTAAGACCGACCCCCGCATTGCGGCATACGATGAGGTTTTACAGGAGCGTGTATTGCTCCGGTACGATAGCGGCCAGTACATCGCTACCATCAAAGGAGTATCGGCAGACTTTATACAGCATCAGCAGACCGATTCCGTCCTGCGGGAGGGTCGTTTTGCGCTGGAGCGCAGTGGGGTATATTATGCCGTAATGGGCGCCAAGGTACAGGGAATGCTCGGCATATCGCTCGAGGATCCATCGCGCGTAATTGAGGTGTTTTCTCCCAGGAAAGGGAAAATAAACGCTGTTAATCCGGCAGAGGAGTTTACCATGCGGACCATCCGTCCGTCCGGCGTGCTCACCTATCAGCAGGAATATGACGACCTATTGATTGTACCAATGGCTTTTGCCAGGGAGGTGCTGAGTGAATATGATCAGGTTTCGGCCATAGAAATCGATCTGATTCCGGGGGCCGACGCGACTGCTGTTCAGCGGGATTTATTGTCAACCCTGGGCGCAAATTTTCAAGTAAAAAACCGGGAACAACAGAACCCCACATTATACAAAATCGTTCGATCTGAAAAGTGGGCCGTATTCTTCATCATCGCCTTTACGGGAATGATTGCTATCTTCAACATTGTTGGTTCACTCACCATGCTCGTGATCGACAAAAAAAAGGATATATCCATATTGATGAGTTTAGGCGCTGGCAACTCGCTCATTCGCCGGATATTTTTCTACGAAGGCATGCTGATTGCGCTGATCGGTTGTATTACGGGTCTTTTTTTGGGGTTGTTGTTTTGCCTGTCGCAGTACTACTGGGGATGGATTGGTATTGGAAACGGAGAAAATATGATTACCGATGCTTACCCGGTGGATATCCGCGCAATGGATTTCCTGCTGGTATTTGCCACAGTCTTTGTCGTGTCCGCAATGGTTGCGTTTATTTCGTCGCGGTTAAGTGTGCGGCAAACCGTGCGGCTTTCCTAAGCGATTATCGGTTTCGCTGCAACCTATTCCGGCTTTTATTCCCTTCGGTTATCTGACGAATGAAATTACCCCAGGCAAAGGGGCTCAACAGCGGATTGGCCATCCGTTGATTTACCGCCTGATTACTTAACTCGATATGGTTTTGCATCGCACTAAAGCTCTGGATCTCCTCAGCGCTGCGAGGTGTAATGCGGGAGAGGGCAGCTAATGATTCAGGAGAGAGGTTCTTTTGCGCCACCACAATATCATCGTCAGCAATCTCAAGCGCCATAAACGCTTCATTAAATTCATCAATGCTTGCCCATGGATACGGTGTTACCATAGGTAACTCCTTAATCTGTGCGGTCATGCGCACCATAGCGGTATACTTGTCTTCCGGAACTGTTGGGATGATTACCCGGATCGGCAGGTAACCGACAGACGTGAAGCTAATGGTATCCCCTTCATGGGCTACAAACGAAAAATAACCTTGGTGATTAGCGGTAAATGTCTGATTATGGTATGAGTTATTTTTAACGGTAACATAGGGCACAACCGTGTTTGTGTCCGCGTTGTGAATGACACCGCTAAACTGTACCAGCTTACGGTCCTGTGCGTTTGATACAACGACTGCACATAACACACACACGGCAACGATGATATAACGATTTACCCTCATGTCCACAAAACTACGCATTCGGTGTTTCCTGGCTTGTTAAATAATGTTAACCCCGCTTAAAAACTTATTTTGGGGGTTGGCATGGTAGCATTGGGGTCGTCCATATCCGTGATATTAACAGCTTCCACGGCGGTAATTTCAGGCACGGCTTTCTTAATCGCCTGCTCTAAACCTGCCTTGAAGGTCATGATACTCATGGCACATGAAGCACAGGACCCCAAAAGCTTCAACTTCACGACATTATCCGCCGTTATCTCGTCAATTCGCACGTTGCCGCCGTCAGTCTCCAGATACGGCCGGATTGAATCCAATGCCTGCTCTACTCTTTCCTGTAAATTCATAACCTCACTTATTTACTGTTGTAAAGATACGGATTTTTCTTAAAATGAAACAGTGTGTTTCCCGGTTCCAGCGTTATGACGGTATGACGGCTTGTTAAAGTTTGTTAAAAGCCTTTTCCTACCATTTCCATTTCACCATCTTTGGCTTATCTTGCTCCAAATTAATTGACAGGTATACTAAATTCACTTATCTTTGCAAAATGTTTATAAACAGGCGAGTTGCGGCATGGGCAGCGGTTATGCTGCTGATTGTAATGATCTCCGGATGTAAGAGCCGATTTGAAAAGTTGCGGGCGAGTAACAATATCGCGCAAAAGTACCAGGAAGCCATCAAATATTATAACAATAAACGGTACAGCAAAGCGCAGATCTTATTTGAAGACCTGATGCAGAGGTATCGCGGCCAAGCAGAGGCGGAAGACCTGTACTATTATATGGCTTACACCAATTATTACCTGCGTGACTATACTGCCGCGAGGTATCATTTCAAACAATTCACCGACACCTACCCCAACAGCGCAAGAACGGAAGAATGCCGGTATATGGGTGCTTACTGTTATTACCTGGAATCGCCCAAAGCGACACTCGATCAGGAATATACATACCGGGCGATTGAAGCGTTACAGCTGTTTATCAACTTATATCCATCCAGTGAACGTGCCAAGGAAGCCGGGGCACTGATCCAGGACTTACGTGATAAACTGGAGGCTAAGGCATTTACTAATGCCAAGCTGTATCTGGATATGGGGCTACAGGATGACTACCGTGCAGCTGTTATTGCGTTTGACAATGTACTACGTGATTTTCCGGACACGAAATATGCTGAGGAAATGGAGTTTCTGAGTATTAAAGCACAATCGCTTTATGCCGGCCAAAGTTCGCTGAGAAGACAGGAAGAGCGATTCGAGGAAGTTGTTGAACTCTATAATAAGTTTGTCGCTGCCTATCCGGAAAGCCGTTTCCGGAAAGATGCGGACAAATACAAGGCGGATGCGGAGCAACGGATAACGGAAGCCAAAAAGCTGATGGCTGAATTTTCGGCTGCACAGCGAAGACAGGAAACGTCACAACTGCCGGCGGAGACAGCTGTACCGGAAGTTTCTACATCAAATTAACTGAATAAAAATTAATGAGTAAAGATATGAGTACGCAAGTAAGTAAGTCCGTTGTCCCCAACAGCACCGTAACCCGTGATCTGAGGGAATTGGATGAAAAAACAGGTAATATATACGAATCGATTGTGGTCATCAGTAAGCGGGCCAACCAGATTTCCGTGGACCTGAAAGAAGAACTCAATGGCAAGCTGGCCGAATTTGCTACGACCAATGACAATTTGGAAGAAGTATTTGAAAACCGCGAACAAATAGAAATTTCAAAACATTACGAACGTCTGCCCAAACCCACGCTGGTGGCCGTTGATGATTTCCTGAACGACAAGGTCTATTTCAGGAACCCGTCAAAAGAACAAGCAGCGGATTAATAACCTGCGGTTTCATCGGCATGGCAATCCGAGGGAAGCATATCCTGTTAGGTGTCTGCGGTAGTATTGCTGCATACAAGGCTGCACATTTGATCCGTCTATTGATAAAAGGTGGAGCATCTGTACAGGTAGTTATGACTCCGGACGCCACCGATTTCATTACCCCATTGACTTTATCCACACTTTCGGGAAATCCGGTATTAACCACTTATGCCGATCGGAAACGTGGTACATGGAATAATCATGTGCAGCTTGCGCTTCAGGCAGATGCTATCGTCGTAGCCCCTGCGAGTGCCAATACGCTGGCGAAGTTTGCCAATGGCATCTGTGATAACCTATTGTGCGCTGTATACCTATCCGCAAAAAGTCCGGTTTTTCTGGCACCGGCAATGGATCTGGATATGTGGGCACACCCCGCGACCAAAAACAACATTTCCCGTCTACAACAGGCCGGGAATCTCGTTATTCCACCGGGCGACGGTCCGTTGGCCAGCGGACTGTCCGGCGAGGGCCGTCTTGCTGAACCGGAAGATATTTTGGCGTTTCTAGCGGATCATTTTAATGAATCCCGCCCCTTGAACGGAAAGAAAGCATTGGTTACCGCCGGACCAACCCACGAGGCAATTGATCCCGTGCGCTATATAGGAAATCATTCATCAGGTAAAATGGGTTATGCCCTGGCCACTGAACTCGTGCGGCTCGGGGCCTCAGTTACCTTGATCAGCGGTCCTTCTGAGCTACCAAAACCAAATGGACTTGCTAATTTTCTCCCGGTTACGTCAGCTGCTGAAATGCTGGAACAGTGTGTGGCCAATTTCAACGAGGCAGATATTACTGTTATGAGTGCCGCTGTGGCTGACTATACACCCAAGGTTACTGCTACGCAAAAAATCAAAAAAGCATCGGATGAGCTTAACATTGCGCTCAAAAAGACGGCAGACATCCTGGGGGTACTTGGTTCACAAAAAAAAACGTCGCAGATACTCGTTGGTTTTGCGCTCGAAACCCACGACGAGCAGGCGAACGCCATTATAAAGCTGCAAAAGAAAAATCTCGATTTCATTGCACTGAATTCCATGCAGGATAAAGGTGCCGGATTTGCCGGGGACAATAACAAGGTTACCCTTATTCACCGGTCAGGAACAATTGAAACACTTGACCTTAAACCAAAATCTGAAGTCGCCCGCGATATCTGTTCCCGGATTATTGCTTTATTACCATAGTGCACGGTTGTATCAAACGTCGAGCGCTAGCCTCGTTTACCTCTCCTTTCCTTTTAATAGAAAATACTGATATACAACATTTTAAGTAAAAATATTATACCTAAGCTCCTGTTCTTTTTTTAATTTTTTTCAGCGATATTTTTAAAAACAGTTTTTTGGCATTCTTTTCGCTAAAGGAAAGGTAGGTTTAGGTTGATAGCCCCGATCCCCATTGGGGCGGCCGCCCATCTCAGATGGGCGGTTTTTTTTATTCCTGGAGAAACAATATCCGCGTCGATGCTTCCGACTATTTTTTGACGTGACCAGAAGGATATATGGAGGTCCTCACCGCTAATTATACAGGCGGAAAATTACAAGTCAGACGGGACGAAGTCCGGATGGATCGTTTCCTTTCGGTTTAAAATTGATTAGATTAGTCCCGTCAGCCAAGCAGGATACACGCCCAGTATGAGCGTGATCAGCACAGCGATCCATAGCACTGCGCTATAATAACCCGACACAGCAATCCGATCACGGTCAAGTGGTCGGAAATACATGGCCACAATAACGCGGAAATAGTAAAAGATACCCATTGCAGCATTAATTACTGCCAGGATGACCAATAATACCTGATAGTCCGCCAATACGCTGGAGAACATCATGAATTTACCTACAAACCCGGCAGTGAGGGGGATGCCTGCCAGCGAAAGCATGGCAATGGTAAGTGCAAGGGCCAAATACGGATTTTTTCTGGCCAGACCATTGAAGGCTTCGAAATGATCGCTTCCGGTCGCACGCTTTACCAAAATCAACGTGCCAAAAGCAACGACAGTAGCGAATGAGTATGCTGTTGCATAAATCAGCACCGATTCAGCAGAGGCCGTCCCCATTCCAACGATGGCAAAGAGCAGATAACCAGCATGTGAAATACTGGAATATGCCAGCATCCGTTTGAAACTTTGTTGCACCAATGCGGTAATATTTCCGACAAATAGTGTAATTACCGTGATAACCAGTAGTGCCGGCATCCAAAAATCCTGCAAAGGCGCAAAACAGAAATAAAAGAGTCGTAGAAACCCGGCAAATGCCGCTGTTTTCACTACGGTGCTCATAAACGTTGTGATCAATATCGGAGCCCCATCGTATACATCGGGTGTCCAAAAATGGAATGGCGCCGCCCCCACTTTAAAAATGAGTCCGATCAACACCAGTAAAATACCAGCGTAGAAAAGTGGCGATATCGCTTGCGGGTTGCTCACCACATACTGTTTAATCTGTGCCAGGTCAAATGACCCGCTCGCCCCGTAGAGCAACGCAATGCCAAACAGCAGGAACCCTGTGGAAAACGCTCCCATAAGGAAGTATTTCAAGGCAGCCTCATTGGACGCAAAGTCTCTCTTGCGGATACCGGCCAGGATATACAATGCCACGGACATGATCTCAATACCGATGAACAACATGGCCAAGTTGTGGAATGAGGTAACCAGCGATGCTCCAGTTAGTGAAAACAGGAGAAGTGCATAATACTCGGCCACATGCGGACTACGCTGGTCAAAGTAATCCTTTGAAAGTAGAAAGACCAATGCGGTGATTACAATACAGAGTACTGAAAAAGCAATGGCAAAGGGATCGAATAAAACCATTCCGCTATATAGCGGTTTCGCTGCCTGGTCCCAACCGGCGATATTAAGCCCTGCCGCTGCAACAAGCCCAAGCAATGATACCGGGAGCAGCGCTGTTTTAGCCTTAAACAGCCCCAGGTATAATAGTAAGATGGCTAATAACGAAAGCGTAATAATCGCACTCATATTTGTTATTGTCTTATTCCCCCGTAATGAAAACCTATAGGGGTTTTCTTATTTCAATATAACCCTACTTAATTTATTTCTCTCTTTGCAATACTCGTCCCGCTACCCAATTATCGGTTAGCGGTTTGGCCTATTCCGTTAATCAGGTTGGTAACAGCAGCCTCAGAGAGGTTAAGCAAAGGTTTTGGATAAACACCAATGCCAACAACGAGAACGACCACTGCAGCCAAAACAAGCCACTCCGTACGTGTAATATCGACAAATCCGGCTGTCTGCTCGTTTACCTCACCTAACATTACTTTCTGATACAACCGCAATAGGTATACAGCCCCAAAAATCAAAGTCAGCCCACCGAACACAGCGTACCATAATCCATATTCATAAATTCCCATTAATAACAGGAACTCTCCTATGAAGCCATTGGTTAACGGAAGACCTACAGCGCCCATTACAATGACCAAAAAGGCAATTGCCAAGGCAGGAGCCGGTTTGGCTATACCGCCCATTAGCGTAATATCGCGACTTCCAACACGCCTTTCAACAATATCCAGTACAAAAAACAATCCGACCACACTGATGCCATGATTGACCATTTGAATAATCGCTCCCTGAACACCCTGTATATTCCAAGCAAAAACACCTGCCCCAATTAAACCAACGTGCGCAATAGATGAGTAAGCAATCAGGCGTTTAGCGTCACGCTGCTTGAATGCGATGATGGATGCATACACCACGCCAATAATACACAGTACGAGTGCTAACTGGCCGTATGCAGCAAAGCCAAGTGGAGCAATGGGGATTAACCAACGTATCAGTCCATACACTCCCATTTTTAACATAATACCTGACAGTAACATTGTTCCTGCAGTGGGCGCATTTGTATAGGTATCCGGTTGCCAAGTGTGAAAAGGAAAAATCGGCATCTTTATCGCAAATGCAATAAAAAAAGCCCAGAAGACCCAACGCTGTACTCCGGATTCTAATCCCAGCTGATAAAATGACGTTAACTCATAATCATTTGCGGGCGTCTGAAGATGCAGGTAAATAATTGCCGTAAGCATGAGCAGGCTTCCGAAAAATGTATAAATGAAAAATTTCAGGTTTATCCGTATCCGATCTTCCCCACCCCATAGTGCACAAATGAAATAAATCGGAATCAATGCGATTTCCCAGCCTACATAAAACACAAAAGCATCGAGTGCAGTGAATACCAGCAGCAACCCAGCTTGCATAAAAAGTACTAGGGCATAAAAATTACTCTTATATGAGTGGCTAAATGCTGATAAAATAATTAGTGGTACCAATACATTAGTGAGTAGCACCAACGGCAGGCTAATCCCATCAACACCAAGATGAAAATGAATGCCTAAAGAAGGGATCCAATCAAAGCGTTGTACAAACTGCATGCTGGCATCTGGTACAAAACGAGTCAAAAGAGATACAGTGAGCCCCAGGGACACCAGTGAAACAATCAAGGCAAGTTGCTTGGCTGCCTTTTCGTGCTGCACAAAGACCAAGGCCAAGGCGCCTAGTACCGGAAGTAATAAAAGTATGAATAGATTGTCCATGTACGCAATAATTTCCCCGTAATTAAAGGTTAAAAAAACCATAGGCCAATAGCGCCACTGCAGCAATGACCATCATAAAGATATAAAACCCGACATTGCCGCTTTGCAGTAGCCGTAGGCCTTTACCCGTTTCGCCAATTGTCTTATCGAGCCCGTTTACCAGTCCATCAATGCCCCCCTTGTCCGTAAAACGGTAAAAGAAAACGGATAAGCCATTCAACGGACGAACGATAAGCCTGTCGTACAGTTCATCGACATAAAACTTATGATAAGAGAGCCGGGAAAGTACCCCACGGGGTGCTTCATCAGCTGTCGGCACTGCAGCATTACTAACGTATTTCCGATACGCCACAACGGCCATCACAATAGCGCCGATTGCCGAAATACCCATGAGCAAATATTCAGTACTATGAGCCAAATGGAACGCTTCCGACCGTGCCGCAGAGTCTGCAAATACTGGAGATAAGAATTCAGCTAGGGCGTGACCACCACCTAGTGCAGCAGGAACATTCAGCAGTCCACCGATCACTGAAAGCACGGCCAGGACGATCAACGGTATTGTCATGGTTACTGGTGACTCATGCACGTGATTTGCCTGTTCAGCTGAACCCCTGAATTTTCCAAAAAAAGTCAGAAATAGCATTCTAAACATATAAAATGCAGTAAATAAAGCACCTATAAAGCCCAATATCCACAATAATTTATTTGTGGCAAATGCATGCGCCAGAATCTCATCCTTGGAGAAAAATCCCGAGAGCGGCGGGATACCGGCTATGGCAATTGTCCCCATCAACATCGTAAGGTATGTTATAGGCAACTGTTTCCGGAGTCCACCCATATTCCGCATATCCTGTTCATTGCTCATCGCATGAATCACTGATCCAGCGCCGAGAAACAATAGTCCTTTAAAAAAGGCGTGCGTGATGACGTGGAAAAATGCACCGGTAAACGCTCCCACACCCAACCCCAGGAACATGTAGCCCAATTGAGAAACGGTAGAGTAAGCCAGTACTTTCTTGATGTCATTCTGAGTTATTGCGATCGCCGCCGCCAGTAACGCTGTACACAGGCCTATGGCCGCAACAATTTGCAGGGTTATCGGAGAAAGCGTAAATAAGATATTGGATCTGGCGATCATATAAATACCTGCAGTTACCATAGTCGCAGCGTGTATCAGCGCGGACACCGGTGTGGGTCCGGCCATCGCATCAGGCAACCAGGTGAACAAAGGAATTTGAGCCGATTTACCAGTTGCAGCAATAAACAGCAGCAAGGTAATGAGCAGTAAGGTAGCGTCACCAGTCATCATACCAGCGGCCTGGGGGAATATTTGTGAAAATTCCAGCGTTCCGAAAGTAGCGAAAATGAGAAATACTGCGATGAGGAAACCCAAATCGCCGATTCGGTTCATAACGAAGGCCTTCTTAGCTGCGCCTGCATAAGCGGTGTTGGTAAACCAAAAGCCAATAAGCAGGTATGAACAAAGCCCGACGCCTTCCCACCCGATAAACATAACCACGTAATTGGAACCCAGTACGAGAAGTAGCATAAAGAAGATAAACAAATTGAGGAAAGCAAAGAATTTTGCAAACCCCGCATCGTGTTTCATATAGCCAATCGAATATACATGGATCAGGAAGCCTATCCCCGTCACAATGAGCAACATGATTGCGCTCAATGGATCCACCAGAAAGGACATGGAAACACGAAGGTCTCCCGCTCCAATCCATTGAAATATAGGCTGAATAAAGGTCGCCGTTTCTCCTGCCTGACGTGCAGCGTATACGGACGAAAACACTCCGCAGCTTAGTAAAAACGCAGCTAGTACCACTCCGCTCCCGATTGCACCAACCAATGATTTTGGCAATACGTTCCTTGCCAATCCATTGATCAGAAAACCAACCAGTGGTAACAAGGGAATTAACCAAATTAAATCTATCATGTTTATGAATATATTTTCCGTTTATCTCCGTAAGTATCCTGTATCCGACAATTCGCCCCCAGGCGATATACCTTGCCAAAGCGCGGCAAATGCCTTATCATCCCCGCAAGCGGTTCAAGGCATTAATATCCACTGACCGCGTATTGCGGTATACCATCACGATAATTGCCAGCCCCACCGCTACTTCGGCTGCCGCAAGCGCCATGATAAAAAACACAAAAACCTGCCCTGCAGGATCTCCGCTATGTGCAGAAAAAGCGGTAAGCAGCAAGTTTACCGAATTCAGCATCAACTCAATGGACATCATAATAATGATGACATTTCTGCGGATCAGCACACCGATAACACCGATGGTGAAGATAATGCTGCAGAATAAAATGTAATGGTTAAGCGGAACTCCCTGGATATTTTCTACAATCGTCTCCATTTATGCTTTTTTAGGTTCGTTTTTGGCCAGCAACACCGCGCCCACCATGGCAGTCAATAGTAAAATCGATGAAATCTCAAACGGCAAAAGAAAGTCGCTGAACAACACTTTGCCCAAATTTCCGACGAGCCCAATATCCGGGTTTTTCATGACGATGGGTTGGGAAATTTCCAATACGCGGAGTGACCCGCCTACCGTAAGCAATAGGCATGCACCGGCAATTACACCCATTAATTTCACCAAGTTGGACTTCAGCGGTTCTGTATCCTTATTTAAGTTGAGCAGCATCAGCACGAATAAGAAGAGCACCATGATGGCGCCCATATACACGATGAAATTAACTACGGCAAGGAACTGCGCATTCAATAGAATGTAGTGCACTGTAAATGTAAAGAAGGTAATGACCAAATACAGCACGCTATGTACCGGATTTTTAGTAAAAATGGTCATTAAGGCAAAAAATACGGATAAAAAAGCTACAAAATAAAAAACGCTCATGGTATTTATTAGGCTAAACAGTTAGGTTGTCGTTTCCCCTTCTTTTATAAAATCAAACCGGGGTTCTACCAGTTTATCTTTACCGTAAATAAAATCCTTACGCAGGTAGTCTGCGGTTACGTGTTCACCATCCAGGTAAATCGCTTCCTTGGGACATGCCTCTTCACAGAGCCCACAGAATATACAGCGCAGCATGTTGATTTCATAGACTGCGGCGTACTTCTCTTCCCGATAAAGGTGTTCTTCGCCTTTCTGACGCTCAGCAGAGATCATGCTGATGGCTTCCGCCGGGCAGGAAAGTGCACATAAGCCACATGCCGTACAGCGTTCACGTCCCTGTTCGTCGCGTTTTAATGAATGCTGCCCCCTGAAATTCTTGGAATATGGACGCTTCACTTCCGGATAGCGTACCGTAGGTATCCGCTTAAAAAAGTGCTTGATGGTAATGGAGAGCCCCTGAAAAATGGCCGGGAGGTAAATTCGCTCCCAGAAGTTCATGGGCTTCTGTTCCAGTACTTTCTTCCTATTGCTTAGCGATTGCATTTTATCTCTCTTTATTGCTGCGTTCCGCTATCTTTTCAGTAAGCAGAATTCACGCCGCCAAATTTCTTAAAAAAAAGTATCTTTTATAATAGTAATGACACCTGTCAGTACAATATTGGCAATGGCCAATGGGATAAGCATTTTCCAGCCAAGATTCATCAACTGATCATAGCGGAAACGCGGAAGCGTCCACCGTATCCACATGAAGAAAAAGATGAATGCAAATATCTTGACAAAGAATACAATAACGCCAATAATTGTAATCCAATTCTGGGAAAGTCCCAGATCATACATAAAAGGAAAGTTATAGCCGCCGAAATAGAGCGCCGACATCAATGCCGACGACACAAACATATTGATGTATTCGGAAAACATATACAACCCCAGTTTCATGGATGAATACTCTACGTTGTATCCACCGATCAATTCGGTTTCACATTCGGGTAAATCAAAGGGTACGCGGTTACATTCTGCAAAGGCACAGACCAGGAAAATCAGGAATCCAAGGGGCTGCACCCATATATTCCAATTGACAAAACCCGACTGCTGTGCTACAATTTCTCTTAATGAAAGTGATTGCGTTACCATAAGCAGGGCAATTAATGACAGGCCCATTGCCAGCTCGTAACTAATACTTTGCGAGGCCGCACGTACGGCTCCCATAAGTGAAAATTTATTGTTGGAAGCCCATCCGCCCAGCATAATACCATACACGCCTAATGCAACAACACCAAATATGTATAAAACACCCACATTAATGTCAGCCACCTGCAACTCAATAACCCGGTCACCAATCGTTAATGACTGACCCCAGGGAATCACAGCACTTCCGATACACGCCGTAATAATAGCAATTGTAGGTCCCAGAATGAACAGCGGCTTATGGGCCCCTGCCGGAATAATCTCCTCCTTGAAGAAAAACTTGCCTCCGTCACATAGGGGTTGCAGGATGCCAAAAGGCCCTGCGCGGTCCGGACCGAAGCGATCTTGCATAAAGCCCGCCACTTTACGCTCAGCCAACGTAGAGTACATGGCAACGACAAGGGAGATGACAAATACAATGGTCACCAACACAAATTTTTCAATCACAAAAGTTAATTCCATAAACTATTCATATTGACATGAAATGCACGCCATCAATCGGCATCTTCAAGTCAGCTCTTTTTCTTCATTGGTCCGCCTCCCGAAGTCACCTCCTACGGCAGCAGTCGGTCTGCCCGTTCAAACTGTTCTTTATTTGCCTCCTGTAACGCCAGATTCTTTTTGACCACAGCCGGTGGACGCAGCTGTTCGTAATGATTGGCCGAAATGACGGAAGTATGCTTTATCTTACGCGGTCCCTCAATCACCCAGTCGGACGTAGCCTTCTGCTCAAAACGGCAGGTATTGCATATAAATTCTTCCACCTCTCCATATTCGTCCTTCCGCGCAGTTACACGCAACACCTCTTCCCCCTTATACCACAGTGTTACTTTTCCGCTACAAGTGGGGCAATCGCGATGTGCATCAACCGGTTTTGTAAACCAAACGCGGTTCTTGAAACGGAAAGTCTTGTCTGTTAGTGCACCTACAGGGCAGACATCGATAACGTTTCCCGAGAAATCATTATCAATGGCATTCTTAATATAAGTCGAGATCTCAGCAGCATCACCCCGCCCCAGAATACCATGTACCCGTTGTGGGGTAAGCTGATCGGCCACAAACACACAACGATAACACAGAATGCATCTTGTCATGTGCAGTTGCACTTTATCTCCAATGTCTATTTTGTCAAAAGTACGCCGTTCAAATTCATAGCGGGTTCCCTCCAGTCCATGTTCATACCCCAGATCCTGTAAATGGCATTCTCCGGCTTGATCACAAATGGGACAGTCAAGCGGGTGGTTGATTAACAACATTTCCACGACCCCGCGACGGGCTTCAATTACCTCCGGCGAGGTGATATTCTGCACTTCCATGCCATCCATTACCGTGGTTCTGCACGAAGCTACCAGTTTGGGCATGGGACGGGGATCCTTTTCTGATCCTTTATTCACTTTTACCAAGCATGTACGACATTTCCCTCCACTGCCTTCCAATTTGGAATAGTAACACATAGCAGGAGGCACAATATCGCCGCCGATCTGGCGGGCAGCATTCAGAATTGTTGTACCTGGAGGTACTTCTACCGGAATACCATCTATGCTTACCTTAAACTTTATATCCTCAGCCATGTTCTTAGCTTTTAACGATTTGCCTAGCCAACCGGTTCGGCTAATATTCTCTCGTCCTATTTAATCCTTATACCACAGGTTCAAGCGGGTCGGCATAATTGGCCAAACCATAATTGCGCTGCCGGGCTTCCGCACCATTCGTTATATGCCATTCAAATTCATCCCTGAAATGCCGGATAGCACTGGCTACAGGCCATGCTGCGGCGTCCCCAAGCGGGCATATTGTATTACCTTCGATATTTTTAGCCACATTAACCAGTAAATCGATATCACTGAAAGATCCGTGGCCATGTTCAATTTTATGCAGCACCTTTTCCATCCAGCCTGTCCCTTCTCGGCATGGCGAACATTGTCCGCAGCTTTCGTGATGATAAAACCGCGTAAAGTTCCAAGTGTTACGCACAATACACTGATCTTCGTCAAAAGCGATAAAGCCGCCCGAACCAAGCATAGTGCCGCTTTGAAAACCACCATCAGCAAGTGACTCATATGTCATCAGCCGCGATTCACCTTTCAATGTCTTCAAGATCAGGTTAGCCGGCAAAATGGGAACCGAAGAACCACCGGCTACCACGGCTTTAAGGCGTTTGCCATTGGCGATACCGCCGCAGTATTCATCAGAATATAAAAACTCCTCAACCGAAAGCCCCAGCTCAATTTCATATACCCCTGAGTTTTTAACGTTTCCACCCGCAGAAATGAGTTTGGTGCCGGTACTACGCTCCACTCCGATTTTGGCATATTCTTCACCGCCATCATTAATAATGGGCACGGTAGCGGCAATTGATTCCACATTGTTTACAACAGTTGGGCAATTATAAAGGCCTGATACCGCCGGGAAGGGTGGTTTTATCCGCGGGTTACCCCGTTTGCCCTCAAGCGATTCCAACAACGCAGTTTCTTCACCACAGATATAAGCGCCGCCGCCAGGTTGTACAAAAAGTTCCAGATCGAAGCCCGAGCCCAGAATGTTTTTACCCAGAAAGCCCGCCTGCTTTGCCTCCGCAATCGCCTTTTCGAGAATGCGGATTTGAGGCATCATCTCTCCACGCACATAAATGTAAGAGGTATTTGCTCCCAGCGCATAACTGGAAACGATCATCCCCTCAATCAGCGCATGCGGAATATGCGTCATCAGGTAGCGGTCCTTAAATGTGCCAGGTTCAGATTCATCACCATTGCACACCAAGTAGCGGGGCACCCCCTCCGGCTTGGCTAAAAAACTCCATTTCATTCCCGTTGGGAAACCTGCTCCGCCCCGTCCGCGCAAACCCGATTTTTTCACTTCCTCCAGCACATCGTCGGGTGTAAGCGTTTTCAGTGCTTTTTCAACCGCACGATACCCTCCCTTTTGGCGGTACACCTCGAAGGTGTTGATGCCCGGGACATCGATATGCGTCAGTAATAACTTACGAGCCATAATAATTAGCTATCCGCGTCCAGCTTTGCGCCTTCTGCTTTTTTTCTAAGTTCGTTGATCAATTCATCCACACCTTCCGCTGTGAGGTTTTCGTAGAATGTATACTCCGGCCCTATCTGCAATACCGGACCGTATCCGCATGCAGCCAGACATTCCACACCGCGCCAGCTAAATAATCCATCCGCTGTCACTTCCCCTTCTTTTACACCCAGTTTTTCTTCGAGATGCGTCATGATTCGCTCGGCACCTACTAGACAACACGGCCCTGTACGGCATACCTCTAAATTGAATCTACCTCTTGGCTGTAAGAAAAACATGGTATAGAATGTAGCCACCTCATACACTTCGATGGGATCCAGGTGGAGGTATTCGGCCACCTTATCCATAGCTGGTACACTGAGCCAGCCAAATTTAGCCTGTACTTCATGTAACAGGGGTAGCAAGGCCGATTTTTGCCGTCCTTCCGGATAACGCCTGACGATCTCGGCAAATTTGCCAAGCATATCTTCCGTAAAAGTCACGGATTCATTATGTTTCACACTAAGCATCCAGTTCTCCTGCTATAACATTTAAACTACTCATATTAATGATGGCATCTGAAAGCAGCATGCCACTGCTCATTGGCGCATACATCTGGTAATTGATAAAAGATGGCCGACGAAAATGCAGCCGGTATGGCGATCGGCCTCCATCGCTGATCAGGTAAAAACCAAGCTCGCCGTTGCCTCCCTCTACACAATGATAAACCTCAGTTTTTGGCGTATCAATCTCACCCATTACAATTTTGAAATGATAGATCAATGCTTCCATGTTATTATATACCTGTTCTTTAGGCGGCAGATAAAACGCAGGCACGTCGGCATGAAAAATACCCTTAGGCTCTTTTTCAATTTTATCCATGGCCTGCTCAATGATCTTCAGGCTTTCCCACATTTCATTATTACGCACCAAAAACCGATCATATACGTCTCCTTTGGTTCCCACTGGGATATCAAAGTCAAATTCATCATAGGAAGAGTATGGCTCGTTCACCCGTACATCGTAATCTACCCCGGTCGCACGCAATATTGGACCACTCCAGCTGTAGCTCAGAGCCGTTTCAGGATCTACGGCAGCCACGTCTGCGGTACGTTCGATGAATATGCGGTTGCGGTTAAACAACTCTTCAAATTCCTTAAGCACGGGAGGGAATCGTTTCAGGAATTCCCTGATCTTGGCGAATGCAGTTTCATTAAAGTCGCGTTCGAACCCTCCGATTCGACCGATATTAGTGGTCAGTCGCGCACCGCAGATTTCCTCAAAAATCTCATAAATAAATTCCCTTTCCTGCATTACATAGAGGAATCCGGAAAACGCACCCGTGTCTACCCCCAAAATGCCGTTGCAAATAATGTGGTCAGCGATACGCGATAACTCCATGACAATAACACGCATGTATTGCACTCTTTTGGGCAATTCAATATCGAGCAGCTTCTCAACGGTCATGTGCCACCCCATATTATTAATTGGCGACGAACAATAGTTCAGTCGGTCTGTCAGCGGTGTTATTTGATAATAAGGACGGTGTTCAGCAATTTTCTCAAAAGCGCGGTGAATGTAACCGATGGTAGACACGCCGCTCACAATGCGTTCACCGTCTACCTGCAGCACATTCTGGAATACCCCGTGCGTCGCCGGGTGCGTAGGTCCGAGGTTGAGCGTAAACAGTTCGTCCTGCGGATCGTTGTCGGTATAAACCAACTTATTTGGGGTTATCTTCGAAATCGAATCGCTCATAATACACCTTATCTTCCAAAGAAATAATCTTTCTTATCTACCTTATTAGGGTCCTCCAATGGATATTCCTTACGCATCGGAAACACCTCCATGTCATCAACATTCAATATCCGCCTAAGGTCTGGGTGACCAATGAACTGTATCCCATAAAAATCATAGGTTTCTCTTTCCATCCAGTTGGCCCCATTCCAAAGCACCGTGGCGGTGGGGATAGCCGGGTAGTTTCCATCAAGAAAAACCTTAATCCGGATACGAATGTTATTGACCAGGCTGTGCACGTGATACACCACGGCAAACTCCTTTTCCAGTTCAGGGTAATGCACCGCCGTAATATCAGTAAGGTAACCAAACAACAGATTACTGTCCGTTTTCAAAAACTCAAGGACCTCCAAAATATGTGTCGTATCCGTTTCAATGGTTAGCAGTCCGTAGGGTTCACTCACTTGCTGAATATGATCAGCAAACTCGGCTTGAAGATATTGAAGTACAGTTTGGTTGTCGAGCTTAGCCATTGGTTTGTATTCCGTATTTTTCAAGTAAAGCCTTGTACTCCGGCGAATTCCGTCTATTTAACGGTTCATTCTTTACGATCTCCTGCAGCCGAATCACACCATCGAGAATGGCCTCCGGCCTCGGCGGACATCCAGGCACATATACGTCCACTGGAATCACTTCATCGATACCCTGTAGAACTGAATACGTATCAAATATACCCCCACTCGAAGCACACGCACCTACAGCAATCACCCAGCGGGGCTCGGCCATCTGTATATACACCTGACGCAATACCGGAGCCATTTTCTTCGCAATCGTTCCCATCACTAACAGCATATCGGCCTGGCGGGGCGAAAAACTCGGCCGCTCGGCACCAAAGCGGGCGAGGTCATAAGTAGCTCCCATGGTAGCCATAAATTCAATGCCACAGCAGGAAGTTGCAAAAGGCAAAGGCCACAGCGAGTTCGCCCGGGCTAAACCAATCGCCTTATCCAAGGTTGTTGCAAAAAAACCGGATCCCTGCACCCCCGGAGGGGCCTCTGCTAATTTAATGTCACTCATGCTAACTCCGCACTTTACATTCAATAAAAAAACCCACCCATTAATAATACGGGTGAGTACAAATTTACAAAATATATTGCCCGCTTACACGGCGCATTATCTTATTTAGAAACGATCTAACGAACAATCAGTCCCACTCCAGTGCCTTCCGCTTAATCACATAAATAAAGCCCAAAAGCAGCAGCGCCATAAAGACAAACATCTCAATCAACCCCGAAAGCCCGAACTCCCGGAAATTAACCGCCCAAGGATACATAAAAATGACCTCGATATCAAAAATAACGAACAGGATGGCGACCATAAAATACTTGATTGAAAACGGCTGGCGCGCATTCCCAACAACTTCTATACCCGATTCAAAGGCACCAAGCTTATTCTCTGTACGTACCTTAGGGCCAATAAGGTGAGTAATTAAAATGGTACCGATACCGAAGCCAGCTGCAACGATCAGCTGAATCAATATGGGCAAATAATCATTTGGAGTACTTAATGCTTCCGTTGCCATAATGGTCTGATTAAATTCACCGCAAACATAATACAAAATTCCGACGTCCGGAAACCGCGCCACGTAAAATTGATCTCGCTGAAATGCAAAAAAGCGCCGGAGGATAACCCCGGCGCTTTTCTTATCAATTAGTATTCAACTACTGGGCTGAGGTATCCTGAGCCGACGTAGTAGTAGAGGCCTGCTCTAAATAAGCCATCGTTTGTTTGGCGTACGCATTTTCAGGATCAAGCTTCAGGGTTTCCGTTAAGTAATCCCGCGCCTTTTGGTATTCCCCGTTTTTCGCGTTGATTGCAGCCAGGTTATTGTAAATTTCAATGAAATTATTTTTGGCTTTCTGCACTTCAGCATCGCCCTTTTCCTTCACTACCTCAATATACTTTTCAAAGTAGGGAACGGCAAGGCCCTGCGGGTTTTCGTTATCATCCAACAGGTTATTTACCCGGGCCCGGAACAGGTAAGCGTCCTGTGTAGTAGGCGCCTTTTCAATCACCACGCCTAATGCAGAATCCGCTTCTTGCAATAATTGTTGATGTGCCTCCCCGCGTTGGTCCAATGGGGTCGTTGCTACGGCATAGTAACCGGCAAACCCAAGGTAGAAGTTGTCATAAATATAGTTTCTTGAAGTCGGTGTTGACGCAGCAATCTCAAATACTTTCGCTGCGTTTGCGTATTGCTTATTGCTAAACAATTCCATACCCACATCATGCAGGTCATCCGCGATCGATGAATCTGCAGCAACCGCTTTCTTCAAGTGACTGATTCCCTCATCAAAAAGAGCCTGATCCGTTGCAGCCAATTTTAAATCGGCCATACCTAAATGCAGGTAATCCCGCGGAATAATCCGGTCAGCCTCCATCCGGCTAAACAACCTATCCAGTGCACTCTTACTTTCCTGGAACTCGCCATTCTCATAGGCCGAATAACCCAGGTAACGGAGCACTTTCGGATTCACGTCCTCCAGTTCAGCCAGTTCCCGGGCCTGCACCTGCAATTCAGTGTAATCACCTGCGAATACCAGGAAGTCGGCATAACGTATACGGGAATCAACCGAGTAGTCGGTTTTATCCATATATTGTTTGTAGAATTCCACAGCTTGCTTGTTACGGGCATTGTAATCCTCAACCGTTGTTGCTGTCTGTGCCCAAGCATGATAGGTTTCTGCCAGTTCACGGTAAGTAGGTGCGTAATCAGGCGTTTCGGAAGCAATTTTCTGCAAACCGTCTATCGCTTCCTGCCAAGCATGTGAGCCTCGGACAATAACAGCCATCTGTACCTTAGCACGGGTTAACGTATTGTCAAGCATCGTAGCATCACGATAGCTCTTATACGCCATACTATTATTTTTGAGGCCAAAATAAGCATCGCCCATGGCCAATGGGATCATGGGATCGCTGTCCTTGTCCTTAGCCTTTGCCTGTTCGAGGTATTCAACTGCCTTCTGATAATCAGGGGTTGGTGCATCAACATAAGCACGGCCAATATGATACAACTCAAGGTAATCACGGCGTTTCAGGCTCTGCGACACCTCCACAAACTTGGTATTCGCAGCATTAGCATCCCCCTTGTAAAGTGATACGATTCCCTGTCCAACAGCATTCAAACTAGTCTTTGGATCTGCCTCCAAACCTTTATTAAACACTGCCAACGCTGAATCCAAGTGAGCGTTGTGAATATATACAAGCCCTAAATAAAAATAATTCTCTCCAGCGTTGGGTTTACTTTGGACCAGTGTTTCTAACATGCCTCTGGCTTTGGCATACTGCTCCGCGTCTATTGCTTTCTTAGCTTCGTCCAGGCTCTGTGCCTGCACGGTCGTGGCCATAAAAGCAAGCGATACGCCCCACATCATTGCGCTTTTCATCATCTTCATCTTATTAATTACATTAAATAGTTACTCTGTTATTTGTTTACCGAATAATAATCTCCCTTGGCGGCAGGCTATCCGGCATTAAGCCGGACTTCAGGATAATCCGCTGTCCGGAAAGGCCGGAAAGAAATGCGGAAAAACCCATCCCCAATCCCCTGCGCGGCTCGCAATTTATCAAATAAACCGGCCTTGAAAGTGGATATAGACCTTCTGCCAAATTTGATTGCGTCGGTTTGTAATATCCGTTATCACCTGGTTCCCCGGTGCGGCCCTTGATTGCCAGTACCTTCACCCCATCTACATAACGCTGCAAGCTACTGTCGGGACGTACAATCCAGTTTATTCCCAAAACACCTATTGACTGCGGTGTTTCATAAACATGCTTCAACACATCGCTATTAGACTTCATGGCGTAGACTCCCTCACCCGGCAATGAATCCACACCTGCCAGATCCTTCAAAAACCGGACCGTACTTGAGTTCGGGTTATCAAATACCAGTCGCGTTTGCGAACCGGCCGGTCGGTTACCGCGCAAGATTTGAATAACATCATCCACTTTCATGACAGAATCAGGGGTATTCCGATTTGCAATCAGCGCAATGGCATCCGTTGCAAATTGGGCTATACGTGGCCGGAACTCCCTGGCTTCAAAGAACTTTTTCTCCTCGTCGGTGAATTGCCTGGTCAACACGATGACTTCCGCCTCCTTATTGAACAATTTTCCGACAAGCTGATTTTCCGGTCCATCGACTAACTCCACCTCAGCATAATCGTAAATATGCTCGAATACTGCCACCTGCTCCTCCATAATAGGCAACAGGCTTTCATCCACTAAAACGCGTAGCCGTCCGGTCAATATGGTCTGATCATCCTTAGAGGGTCCGCCATTGCACGAATCCAAAAACACACCAAACCCTATAATGAGCAGTAATAATAGTGATTTTTTCATAAGTATGAAAAAAAACTCCTTTTTTTCACAAAAAAGTTATTTGTTATTATCTGTTCTGCCAAAGCCGTACAAACCTGAAAAACGAATATACGATAAGCAGCAATCCAAACAATACCCGGTATGTCCGGTCAATTTGCAGGGGAAAATCCTTCCAAAAAATGATGGCAAGTCCCAATGCGAAATAAAAGCCGAACATAAAAAGTCCTAAAACAGACAGAAACCGCTTCGTGGGCGATTTCTGTCTATATTGCGGACCATCATTATGGTGATACCGTGCCAATATTACTATTGTTGAATGCTAAGTCGGATAGGCAGGGTATAAGCTACCCGTACCGGCCGGCCGTTCTGAATACCTGGACTCCATTTCGGCGCCTTCTGCAGCATTTTTATAGCCGCTTCCCCGGTGCCAAATTTCAGGTCTTTTACAACCTTCAGGTCCGTCAGACTACCGTCACGTTCCACAACAAAAGAAACCTGCACCTGTCCATTCACTCCAGCATCCATTGCTGCCTGTGGATATTGGTAATTTTTACCTACCCACTGCATAAATGCAGCCATCCCGCCAGGTGGCTCCGGATTAATCTCTACCGATTGGAAAATCTGATCGGTTGAAGTCTCCGTAACCTCAGCATCAATTTCGCCCTCACCAACCGGCAGATCAATGCGTATTTCTGCATTCGGATCGCCTTCTATTGTTTTCGATCCCGGATCAGCTAATTTCAGCTGTTCTACCGTGGGCGGTTCCTCATCCTGTACCTGCTCCGCCGGTACCACTTTCGGCTCAGGCATACGTACCTGGTCTACCCGGGGGGGAGGAGGTTCTACAGGAGGGGGAGGAGGAGGTTCCTCCTCATTTACCGGCGGTGGTTCAGAAAGTACCACTTCCGTTTCTATTATCTTTTCAACGGGCCCGCTGTCGCTCTGGATACCGAGCCATCTGGCAATCGCCGGCGCCATCAACAGCAACACAAAAGCGATCGAGGCAACGACCAACCCAATGTTTGTCGCTTTGGGGGCTATTTTCCGGAGATCATACGCTCCGTAATCTTTATTCCGCCCCTCAAACACCACATCGAGCCACTCTCTTTTAAAAATATCTAATTTAGAACCAAACATATGTGTAATATTATGTGGTGATAGTTAATTACTCATTGTATAAGCCGTCACGTTCCAACACCTCTATCTCCGCCTCACTGATTGTTCCGATCATGTATATCGGTGCTTGTACAATATTCATTTCGTCAAGGATATCCACCAGGTTACGGTGCGTAGACCGATCACTGGGGCGAATCACCACAATAAGGTCGCCTCCTGCCCGTTGGGGTATCTCCTTCAACTTTTGCAAGAGCACCGAACGGATCCCATCTTTTCCATAATCCACTACTTCCGGTCCTTCTATCGGGTTGCTGTATTCTCCCAGGTACCACTCAATCTTATTGTTGGATCCCAGCAGCAGGGTCATCGTCCGGGTATCGGCAACTTCCAGCCGATCTTCCGGATTCTCCTCGTTCTTATCCGGTAACGCCACATCCATGGCATTCGGCTTATTGATAGAGGTGGTCAACATGAAGAAGGTAATCAACAGAAACGCTAAGTCCACCATGGCGGTAAGGTCTACCCTGCCACCGGCCTTTTTACTTCTGATCTTGCCGCCTTTTTTGCCACCGCCACTATCCTGATTTAATTCTGCCATCGCGTTAAAATCTTAATTTGTTAATTTCCTCAGCTTATTCCACGGTGTTCTTCAAGCTTGTAATCAAGCTGAATTTATTCACTTTTTGGCTCTGAAGAACATCCATTACTTTCTTTATCTCTGGATACTTCTCATCGGCATCTCCCTTGATTGACACCCGCATTTCTACGTTATGCAATTCTTTGGTAGCTACCCGTGCTGAATATATCCAGTGAAACAGCTCATTGCTCAATGCTTCTGTCGAATCCACCGGAATCCCTGGCTGTAACCCGGGCTGTGTCTGGGCATTAGCATCCAAAGCGATAAGCTGCTTGAGATTACCCATAGGCACGCCGAACGTTTCCATTAAGGAAAAACGACCCCGCTCCTGCTCCGTAAAGGGCATTGCGTATTTCTCCGACATCAATTCGAGCATCCTCGCCCGCACATTCCGGTCTTTTACGCCGAAGAACACTTTACCGTCGCCGCCAACAGTAATCAATCCCAAATCGGTATCTGGAACTTTTACCTGTGTAACCGACGCCGGGGTGTCTACCGGAAGAGGTTCCGGTGCACGCGCTGTGGCTGTCAATATAAAAAACGTGAGCAACAAGAAAGACACATCGCACATGGCGGTCATATCTATCGTTGTACTGGCTCTTTTTACTTTTACCTTTGGCATCCTGGTAATTTTAATTTACTGTATACTGATACGATGCAACTTCAACGGGTTTTCCATATACCCGGCTAAAGTTTTTTATTTTCTATTTGTGGCTGGCTGCGTACGTCTGTACAATGGAGAAACCGGCCTCATCAATAGAATAGGTAAGTGTATCAATTTTCGAAGTAAAGATGTTGTAAAATACGATTGCAATTGTAGAGGTAGAAATACCTGTTGCCGTATTCACCAACGCTTCAGAGATACCGTTTGCAAGTGCTGCTGAGTCAGGAGCACCACCTGTTGCCAACGCCGCAAATGCGCGGATCATCCCCGTTACTGTACCTAACAGTCCAGTCAATGTACCAATCGATACCAAAGTAGCGATGATCGTCAGGTTCTTTTCCAACATTGGCATTTCCAATGCAGTAGCTTCTTCAATTTCCTTCTGGATGGCCAATGTTGCCTGCTCTGTATCAATTGCCGGATTAGCCGATACGTCTTTATACTTGAGCAGTCCTGACTTAATTACATTCGCAACAGAACCTTTTTGCTTGTCGCATTCTGCGATTGCGGAGTCAATATTTCCACCACCGATAAGTGATTGAATCCTGCGTACAAAGTTACCTACATTTCCATTTCCGGAAGCCCGGCTGATTACGATGAAACGCTCGATAGAGAACACCCACACCATCAGAAACAAGCCCAATAATACAGGTACAACTACACCTGCATGGTAAACCATTCCAAAATAGTTACCTGGCTTAGGTTGATTTTCGGGGTTGTTATCGATAAAGTTGTTTGGATCACCCATGATATATTTCCAAACCAAAGCCCCGATTATAAAACATATAATAATCGATAGACTTGCAAAAACATTCGAAC
>NZ_JBEBRB010000008.1:0-70360 GCF_040395035.1 Parapedobacter lycopersici
CCGAACCCAACGGCATCATCCCCCCGGAGAACGGACCACAACGGATAAACCGGACTATTTCATTTATTTTAAGCATAATTTATAACCTGAAAAGGTATGTTTTGTGCATAAAAAAGTCTATTTAATTGGTATACATTTGCGTTGTGCTATTGAAACACAGTTCATTGTGTTTTGATTATTACTTGATTTTACACGCTATACTAATTAACAATGGACGATCAACAACAACTTATTAAGCAGGTATTTCCTTTACTGCGGTTCCTGGCTGCGCCTAATCCGTCACGCGGCTGGAACAATTCCTTTACTTACCCCATGCAGATGACCATGTGCTGCCGGTAGTCGGTACACGGCTACCGGACTTTCTCTTTTTGAATATGTGTCCAGCTACCTGGCTTTGTGCATTTTACAGCTAAATCCAGCAGTTGGTTGGTTTACCGAATATATTAAGAACATAAGCAATGGCTATCTATATCAAACGAATACCTTATTTAACTTTATTTATTTTTGGCAATCTACTCCCTTGTCTCCTGCTTTTGTGTATCACGGTGCTGTCAGCCAATGCACAGGAAACTACCCCACTGATAAATTCGACATTGGATGGTCTGGTCGTAGATGCGGTTACGAAGGAGCCGCTTGCCGGCGCTTCACTGCAGTTACAGGGCGTTACCCATCGTACGAAAACAAATAGCCAAGGTCGGTTTCAATTTATAACAGGCCAGCAGTTTCCCTATACCATCATTGTGAGCTTTATTGGCTATAAATCCAGGTCCGTTATCGCCGATGGCAGTCCGATAACCATCGAATTGGAGCCGGATGCCACCGGACTCGATGAAGTGGTGGTGGTAGGTTATGGTACGCAACGGAAAAGAGACCTTATCGGGTCTGTTGCCAAAATAACTGCCGAAGATGTCGCAACAATTCCCGTCGCCGGCTTTGATGCTCAGCTGCAGGGAACGGCTGCCGGCTTGCAGGTCAATTCACAGTCAGGTGTTCCCGGCGATGCGGTGGTCGTGCGGGTGCGCGGTGCAGCTTCAATCAACGCAAGCGCCGACCCGCTTTATATTATTGATGGTGTGTTTGTAAATAATGAAAGCTTGTCATCTGTTGATCTGGGCGGTAAAGCAACATCTCCAATTTCAGATATCAACCCCTCCGACATTGAAAGTATTGAGGTGTTGAAAGATGCAAGCGCAACCGCGATCTATGGATCGAGGGGGGCTAATGGGGTCATTATTATCACCACAAAGCGAGGTAATTATGAACAACCGGCTACGATCACCTTCAATACATTACAGGGGATCGCCTGGGCCGATCAAAACAGGCTTTGGAAACAGACCACCGGAATTGAGCATGCCCTGCTGGTCAATGAAGCGTGGATTAATTCGGGTATTGACAATCCAACATTGAACCAGACCTACGAAAACCGGCCCTTCCGCCCGGTGAACGAGTTAATCAATGGGGTACCTGGCCTGGGGCTTCCCGAGGAACAGAAAACGTACGATAGAATAAGTGATATTTTAAAAACCGCACAACTGCAGAACTACGATTTAGCGGTGCAAGGTGGAGGCATGGTTACACGCTATTATCTGGGAGCCAATTATACTTCGCAGGAAGCTAATCTGCGTCCTGCGCATTTTCAGCGGGGGAGTTTCAAGGTGAACCTGGACCAGAAAGTAAGTGATCATTTTATTGTGGGAACCAGTAATACCCTATCTTATTCGCACCGTAACCAGGTACGCGCCGGCACTGGTCCGGGCACGGGGATATTTCAGGCGGCCCTACACACACCCACGTATCAACCCAAGAATAATCCGGATGGTACACCATTCAGACAGGCGTTTGAGAATACGGATTTGTTGCTGACGGATGTGTCAGTACAAACGGCATCCCTGCGCTATATCGGTAATGTATATGGGGAAGTCAATTTTGCCGACTATTTTACATTAAGAACAAGCTGGAGCGCAGATTACAACAATTACGATGAAAGCGAATACAATACCGACAAAACATTAAGAGGCGCCGCCGGCGGGCTTGCCATCTCTGCGATTACGCAAAACAGTACGTGGATCAATGAGCAAACGTTAACTTATCGAAGGACGTTTTCGGATGACCATCATATTGGGGCCTTGCTGGGCAATACGTTCCAAAGCAATGTCCTGAAATTCACACAGGCCCAGGGTACAGGTTTTCCCAATAGCAACTATACGCAGATCAGTGCGGCAAGTGTAGTAACCGCTGAACAGGGGTGGACGAAGGTGAACCTGGCTTCATTCTTTGCCCGGGTGGATTATAATTACCGGAATAAGTATTATATCGAAGGATCCTTACGCGCGGATGGATCATCAAAATTCGGTGCCAATAACCGATGGGGCTATTTCCCTTCAGTGGGCGTATCATGGCGACTTAAGGAAGAGGCTTTTTTAAGGGATATCAACGCAATAAGCGATATTAAACTCCGCGCGAGCCTGGGAATCCTGGGGAATCAGAACGGGATCAATAATTTTGCAGCCCTTGGATTATGGTCCGGCGGCGCCAACTACCTGGCGGTCCCCGGCGGAACGGACCAGTCCGGAACACGTCCGTCACAGCTTGCCAACCCCGATTTACGATGGGAGAAAACGAGGCAGTTTGATGTGGGGCTGGACCTTGGCTTCCTGAACAACCGCCTGGCGGTTACCGTAGATTATTATAATAAGTATACGACGGATTTATTATTGCCCTTGCCGATTGAAGCGATTTCGGGCTTTTCGAGCTATTATGCGAATAGTGGCGAGATCAGTAATAAAGGCATTGAGCTTGCGATCTCGTCAACGAATATTGTGACTTCAAAATTGCGGTGGACGACACAATTCAACTTTACAAGGAACTGGAACCGCGTGGAACAACTGGATTTTCCGCTGGTCTATGGCTCCCGCGATATGGCCCGGAATGAAGCCGGTTATCCATTATATTCTTTCTGGCTGTATAAACAGCTTTATGTGGACCCGCAAACCGGCGCCGCGGTATTTGAAGACGTAAATGGCGATGGGAACATTACCGTGGCTGATCGACAGCTGCTGGGGGATGCAAACCCGAAGTTTTTTGGTGGTCTGGCTAACAATATAACCTTTGGTGCTTTTGATTTTAACGTGCTGTTGACTTATCAGTACGGCAATAAGGTGGTCAGTTTTGACAGAATACTGATGGAAGGCGGGGGCACCAAAGGCGGCAACCGCTCCATCCTGGCCTATAACCTAAACCGTTGGCAGCAACCGGGAGATGTGACCGACGTTCCGAGGGCAACCAGCGTGGGTAACAATTATGGTATTGAGCAAAGCAGCCGCTTTTTGGAGGATGGTTCATTTGTCCGTTTGAAGACGTTGACGGTAGGATATACGCTTCCAGGGAATGCAGCGGCAAAACTGGGGCTTAAAACGCTACGGCTGTATGCCGTGGGTTCGAACCTTTGGTTGCTGACCAATTACCTCGGCCCCGATCCCGAATCCGTGCATACGGCCGATCAAAATGCCCGCGGGATTGACGTGGGAACGGCACCACAGCCTATTTCATTTCAACTCGGTGTCAATCTTAAATTCTGATAGGTAAAAATGAAAACAATGAACGTACGAAACACATACTGCTTTATTATACTTACGTTTTTTTCGCTGGCGTCCTGCGAAACCTTTTTGGATGTGCAACCCCGCGATGAAGCATCGGATGACGCGACAATCGTAGACCTCGGCTCAGCTGAGACGGCACTAAATGGAGCCTATCGGGCACTGGCAAGCAACGGCTATTACGGCACTACGTTCCAGTTTGCGATTTACCTGCAGGGGGGCGAACTGGCCTGGGGAGATTCCCGGACGGTAAACCGGGAATTCATCCAGCGTGACGTCCGGTCCGATAACGAGGAAGTGGAGAGCGTTTGGGTTGCGATTTATAACACCATCAATCAGGTTAATCACATCATTGCAAAAGTACCCGCACTTTCGGATCAGCTGATTGATGGTGCATCCCGCAACCGCATACTCGGTGAGGCTTATTTTATCCGTGCGTTAGCTTATTTCGACCTGGCCCGTACCTGGGGAGGGGTGCAGTTGGTGCTTACTCCTACGGAATCGGTGGACGACACCAAGGGAATAAGCCGAAGCTCCCTTGCGGAAACGTACGCCCAGGTGCTTCGTGACCTGGACGAGGCGGAAAGCCGCCTGCCGACTGGCGTTAACCGGGTCCGGGCGACGAAGAATACCGTTTGGGCACTGAAAGCCCGGTTTTATTTATACCAGCAAGACTGGGAGCAGGCGGAGTTCTATGCCAGCGCGGTGATAGAAGACCCGAATTATACGTTGATGAAACCCTATAGCAGTTGGTTCGCCAATAATGTGGTGGGATCCCGGGAGTCGGTCTTTGAGACCGCTTACAGTAATAATAATACCAATGGTCACCGGAATAATTGGCAGCCTCCGGTTAATGGCGGGGTCCGTCGCTGGTTTCCGACAGATGAATTCATATCACAGCTTACTGATCCGGCTATTGGTGGAGGCAGAAAGGCACTTGTTGCGCAGACCCCTTCGGGCATCTGGTATGGGAATTTATATTACCGCAATCCACCCGTTGATCCGTCATATGTAATCCGTATCGCAGAACTATACCTGATCCGTGCCGAAGCACGGGCAAATTTGGGAGGATCAAGGTTGGTCGGTGCGCTGGACGACCTGAATACCATACGTGATCGTGCGGAGCTCAAGCCCGATAGCGCGTCGACAAAAGAAACCCTGCTGCTGGCGATCGAAAATGAACGTCGGTTTGAGTTTGCCTTTGAGCCCCATCGGTGGTTTGACCTGGTGCGGACGGGACGGGCGGATGAAGTACTCAACTTAACCGACCCGGATAAATATGTGCTGCCAATACCGATTGGCCAGATACTTATCGATCCGGCGCTTGAACAGAATCATGGTTATTAATAATGAATGTTATGGCATTTTCATTGGAACAAACCACCGTCGTATCCTGGAATCACCGGGAGAAAGTGATTTTTCGGTTTATTTTTAGCTATTTAATGCTACAGGCCGTGCCGCTGGACTGGAAGTATTACCAGCATGTACTTTCCATCAATTGGCTGCAATTGCAGTTCGCTGATATTTTCAATATCAGCAGGTATACCCCACAGTTTGTGCATCACATTAAATCCGTGGATTTCTGGGGATTGAATACATTGCTGGATTGGCTCTTCCTCGTGATCATTGCCGGCGTGCTGACCTGGATATGGTCATGGATCGCGCAAAAAAAAGGATTGAAGTGGAATTACGATCGTTTGTATTATGTGTTGCGGGTTGTGCTGCGATACCGGCTGGCTATCGGTGTAATCGCCTATGGGCTGATCAAGGTCTTCCCGCTCCAAGCACCCAATCCGTCTTTGAGTAATTTCAATACGAATTACGGTGATTTGTCGGCCTGGAAAATTTTTTCATTAAGCCTGGGCATAGCCCCCTCTTTTGAGGTGTTTTTGGGAAGCCTTGAAGTGCTGGGCGGACTCTTGCTGCTATACCGCCGGACAACGGCTATCGGCGCCTTTCTGATCCTTGTTTTCCACGGTAATGTATTCCTGTCAAACCTGGCATACGAAGGTGGCGAAGCGATTTATAGTTTGTATTTGCTGCAGATGGCTGCTTTTCTGCTGCTGCACGATATACACCGTATCATTCTTGTATTTTCACTGGCTAAACCAGCGCAACCGGACAACTACCGACTCGTTTATGCTCATGCGTGGCAGCAAAAATTGCGGATTGGGCTGAAATCGGCTTTTGTTTTCTTTTTTGTGGGCCTTGCTGGATACAAAGCTTATGTGGTATACACGGAGGGTCCATACCAGTACCCTGAAACGCCGGGCCTGACCAATGCCCGTGGTTTATATAACGTTCGTGAATTCCGATTCAACGGCCGGGAAATTCCTTATGATAAAAAAGATACTGTCCGCTGGCAGAATGTGGTGTTTGAAGAATGGTCTACACTGAGTATTAAAACGGCCGCAAAGATCCAGCCTTGGCATGCCACAAGCGAAGTATTTCATCGCGATGACCGGGATCGACTATATGAATTGGCGGGTACTGCCGGCCGTCATTATTATCATTATCGCATTGATACCGCGGCGCGTGCGCTGCATTTGGAAAATAAAAACCCGCATTATGCGGGCGATCAATTCGTGTTGCATTATAAACGTCCTGATGCACATACGCTCGTTGTTTTCGGAACGACGGCTGCGGGTGATTCGGTAACCGCGGTGCTCGATCGCCTGGATAAAAAATACCTTCGAGAGGAACTTCAGCGGACCGGCGGAAGACGGGGAAATGAATTGATTTTGTAGTTCTTATTGCATACTTAAAACATTGCGTTATGTCAGAAGAAAAAACAATCCGGCAGCCGGAAACAGCGAATCCAGCCGTGTCCATACCAGCAGGTGATGGGCCATCCCAGCCGCGTGCATGGACCGCCTTTCAAAAGTTTGCTTTTCGGGTCGGCTTTATTTACATCGTGTTGCTGGTAGTACCTCCGGGGGTGTTTTCGATACCGCCGGATTTTAGCTGGTTTCGACTATGGATTGATACGGACTGGACCAGCCTGCATTATCGTGACCTGTATGACATTGCCCGTTTTAACCCATCATTCCCATGGCTTACCCAATGGCTGGGGATTCCGAGGTTAGCCGGGCATGCAATCTGGGTAACCTTGCTGGCGATAGCTTCGGTCGGCGCATTCGTATGGACGTTGATCGATCGAAAAGCCAGGGAGTATAATACGTTGTACTATTGGGCGTTGGTAATGGCCCGTTACCGGGCGGGCATTGGTATTATTGGTTTTGGCTTTACCAAATTGCTGCCTGTTCAGATGCCGTATCCTTCTGAAGGGTTGCTGAATACGGATTTCGGTGATTTTTCGGGTCAGAAAATCTATTGGATGTCTATCGGTATTGTGCCTTGGTATCAAGTATTTGCAGGTATCGTTGAAGTGCTTGCGGGTACGCTGCTATTTTTCAGGCAGACCACTGTTTTCGGAGCCGCTTTACTTTTTGGTGCCCTGGGCAGCATTACTTGGGTAAATCACGCGTATGATGGTGGTGTACAGGGGTATGCGTTCTATTTTGTGTTGCTGGGATTGTACATTTTTGGTTATTACGTGCCTAGAATACACCGGCTGTTTATCCTGCAGCAATATACTGTGCCTGTTGATTACTGGCCCACGTTTCCTAAGCGCTGGCAAAAAGGGCTCCGTTATGGGTTGAAGGCCTTTGTCATCTTTCTGTTCCTCGGGGTGCTCTTTTACCTGCAGCTGGTGGACTTTCTGTACGACCCCTATAAACAGCCTTCGACACCCGGGGTAAAGGCCCTGCGCGGATACTACGATGTTTCGGAGTTTAAGATTAACGGTGAGGAAATACCGTATTCTCCCCTGGATATCGTGCGCTGGCAGGAAGCGATTTTTGAGAAGTGGACTACCCTGGCCTACAAGGTGAACAAGCCCACCAGACTGAGCCTGTCCAATGGGGGTGGTAACCCCATCATGGATTTGGAGCGGAATTTTGAAATCACCGGTACGGCTGGTGGGAGGCGGGTATTCCATTATTATGCCGACACGACAACGCAAATGTTATACCTACAGGATAAAGTCCCGGTTGGTGGCGACTCCGATGAACGTGGTGTGCCGGCAAGTACTGCCCGGCAGGCGGCAGTGACATCCGGCCTGTCCGCCGGAGACTGGATTGATGAAACAGCGTGGGAACGCATCGGTGATGAACGTACCAAGATTCACCCACGGGGAATTAACACCCGAAGGAACCGCGGATTTGCAAGGGGGCCGCGTCCACTGACACGACATAAAATGGTCCTGCATTATGAAACTGCCGACGGACAGCGGGTGGTGCTGACCGGGACGAATGAGCACCGGGACTCCCTGTATATTGTGTTGGACCGCGTAGAGCGAAACTACCTGTTATCCAGAAGTTCGCTGGAAGCCGGACAGTATGATTAATAGACTGGTAAAATGCTAATCATCGAAAGTGATACTGTCCTTAGCCTACGTTTGGTATATTTGTGGTCACCCAGTGCATACTTGCCCTTGGCATCGGGATTAATATAACTTAGTTTGATGAATTCATTTCCCCAATTTAATCCAAAGCTTCCGGCTGTTGGCATCAGTATATTTTCCAGGATGTCGGCACTCGCCCAGCGATACGGGGCCATTAATCTTTCTCAAGGCTTTCCTGATTTTGATTGTTCGCCGAAATTGATTGGTCTGGTTGAGAACTATATGCGTAAAGGGTATAACCAATATGCCCCAATGCCGGGCGTACTTTCGCTGCGTGAGCGCATAGCGGAAAAAATAGCGCATACATACGGGTTGACCGTTGACCCGACGGAAGAGATAACCATAACGGCCGGCGGCACGCAGGCACTCTTTGATGCTATAGCAGCGGTGGTTAATTCTGGTGATGAAGTAATCGTTTTTGACCCGGCTTATGACGCTTATGCTCCTACTGTGCAATTGTTTGGCGGTGTGGTACGTCATATTACCTTACTGGCCCCTGATTTTGCGATTGACTGGCAGCAAGTAGCACGTTGCATTACCGAGAAAACAAAGCTGATCATTATCAACTCTCCGGGTAACCCGAGTTCGAAACTGCTGACGGACGTTGATTTTAATAAACTTTCGAACCTAATACAGGGAACCGGCATTTTTGTTTTGAGCGACGAAGTATACGCAGACATCGTATATGACGGGCGTAGGTTTTCCAGCGTATTGCAATACCCTGCACTGCGGGACCGGAGTTTTGTGATCGGATCGTTCGGAAAGCTTTTCCACGTAACCGGATGGAAAGCGGGATATGCTGTGGCCCCTTCGTGGCTGACCGATGCATTTAGAAAAGTACATCAGTTTAACGTTTTCAGTGTAAATACCCCGGTACAGCACGCACTGGCGGATTTCCTTGACGATCAATCGGAATATGAACAATTGCCTGCTTTCTTCCAGGAAAAGCGTGATTTTTTGCGTGCGGCAGTGGAGGGAACGGGTTTCCGTCTCTTGCCCTGTGAAGGAACTTATTTTCAGCTGGTTGATTATTCCGCACTGAGTGAGCAGGAGGAGGGGGGATTCAGTGAACGGTTAACCAGGGAGTTTGGATTGGCAACGATTCCGGTGGCAGCTTTCTATACGGATCCCATTAGCCAGCGGTTATTGCGCTTATGTTTTGCTAAGTCGATGCATACGCTGGAAGCTGCAGTTGAAAAGCTACGGAAAATAGACATGTTTTATGGCTAAAATCATCATAGCCGGTGGGACTGGCTGGCTTGGGTCGGCGATTATCCGGTATTATTTGAACGCGGCGAATGAGCTTGTCGTATTAACAAGGACAGTAAGGTCAGCACGTGATGGCGTGCGTTACGTTCGCTGGGACGGCTGCTCAATGGGTGATTGGTATAGGGAACTGGATGGTGCCGATACGGTGATTAATCTGTCGGGCGAATCTATCAATAGCCGATTAACAACGGCTAACAAAGATCGGATATGGCGTTCCCGGATCGACACAACAACGGTAATTGGCGAAGCGATACAGCAGGTTTTGGTTCCGCCGAAGTTATGGATCAACGCTTCTGGAATTTCGATTTATGAATCGTCAGATGTAGTCCGGAACGAAGGAGATGAGCCGCATGGAGAGGACTTCCTTGCGCGGGTGACCCAGCAATGGGAGCAGGCGCTTCGCGCCAGGCACACACCGAATACACGCAATGTGTGGCTGAGAATCAGCGCAGTGTTGTTTGCTAATGGGGGCATGCTGAAGCCGTTGATCCGTTTGGTTCGTCTGGGACTTGGAGGGCGTATTGGCAACGGTAACCAGTATGTTTCATGGATTCATGAAACCGACTTTGTCCGGGTAGTGGACTGGATTATTAACCATCGTGATATCTATGGTGTCATCCATGCCTGTAGTCCAAATCCGGTTCCGAACTGGGAATTGATGAAGGCATTGCGCCACGCATTGAAGATGCCATTGGGACTGCCTAATTATACTTGGGCTGCAAAGATCGGTGGCTTGCTTATCGGTGTAGACGCGGACCTGATACTGTCCGGTCGGCGAATCGTTTCCCATAAGCTTCCGGCGGGAGGTTTTGTCTTTGATTATCCCGAAATTAATGCAGCAATCCGTAACTTAGTTGCCAAAAGTGAAGCACACGCATGAAGTATGATGCGATAATAGTTGGGTCCGGTCCCAATGGACTTTCGGCTGCTATTACCCTGCAACGCGCCGGGCTTCAGGTCCTGTTATTGGAAGCCAGGGACACGATCGGTGGTGGTACGCGGACGGCCGAACTGACCCTGCCGGGGTTCTTTCATGACGTTTGCTCGGCTGTGCATCCAATGGGTGCTGCCTCTCCATTTTTCCGGACGTTGCCTTTACATGAGTTTGGCTTGGAATACCTGAATCCAGAAGTATTAGCGGCACACCCGTTTGACGATGGTTCCGCCGCGGCGCTTTATCAATCGATAGCTGATACCGCCGCAGGTTTGGGTGAAGACGGCCCGGCTTATCGCCGCCTTTTTGATCCATTGGTGGAGGACTGGCCACGGATTGAAGCGCATATCCTGGGACCGATGCTGAAATGGCCGAAAGATCCATTTGCATTGGCAGAGTTTGGGCTGAAGTCACTGCAATCGGGGAAGCAGATTGCCGCCCGTTTTAAAACCAGACACTTAAGAGGTTTATGGTCGGGTATCGTTGCCCACAGCATGATTCCATTGGAATCACTCACATCATCGGCTATTGGATTTGTGCTTACCATAGCGGGTCACCGTGGCGGATGGCCGATTCCCAAGGGCGGATCACAACGTATTGCGAATGCCTTGGCAGCTTATTTCCAGTCATTGGGCGGCGTGATCCAAACGGATACAATGGTAACAGCACTCGCGGATTTACCAGAGGCAAAAGCCATATTGTTTGATACTTCACCTAAGCAATTGATTCAAATCTGTGGAGATAGGCTGTCTTCTTTTTACCGATGGCAATTGAGGAACCACCGGTATGGGATGGGGGTATTTAAAGTAGACTGGGCATTAAGTGAACCGGTTCCTTTTGTTGCGGAACAGGCGCGAAAGGCCGGTACGGTGCACTTAGGAGGTACCTTAGCGGAAATTGCAGCGGGCGAGCGACTGGTATGGGAAGGAAAGTGCGCCGATAGACCGTTCGTGCTATTTGCCCAGCAGAGTGTCTTCGACGATACGCGGGCCCCGGCGGGTAAACACACAGGCTGGGCGTATTGCCATGTCCCCAATGGTTCTACTCAGGATATGACCGAGGCAATCACCGCCCAGGTGGAACGTTTTGCCCCGGGATTCCGGGACACGCTATTGGCCACGCATACGTTCAATACAGCCGCTATGGAAGCGTACAATCCAAATTATATTGGCGGCGATATTAACGGTGGCGTGGTGAATATTGCACAGCTATTCAATAGACCCGCCCTCCGGTTTTCACCTTACCGGACATCTGCAAAAGGAATTTATCTTTGTTCTGCATCGACGCCACCCGGTGGAGGCGTTCACGGCATGGGTGGTTTTTTTGCAGCCAAACAGGTATTAAAAGATCTTTTTTAATCGTTTCCGACACGTTACGATGTCGTATAACCGGTTTTGCGTATGTTTTCTGCATATCATAGGCATGATTTATGCCTATACCGGGAAAAAACAAGTGGCTACCTTTGTCATACTGAAATAAGTAATTGTCTGTTTTCAAATGATTAAAAAATGAACACTAAATTTACCCAAGGAACGCTGCCTGTCGTGCAACATTCTATTTGCATTGATCTTTCCAAATCATCTCCCATGTCGGCAATGCCTATCATGTACGCCGGTAATATGTGCCGTTAACCGACACAACGATCTTCCTTTTGAAATGGCTGAATGGAGACTGAAAAAGCCGTTTCAGATCACGTAATATTTAATTTTTGTCGATGGGTTAAATACCCGGGTTTTTGATGTTGGCGGGTGGTGATGTGAATACCGGGGTTGCTGGTTTCTTGCAGCAACAAAATCTATTTAAACCATAGATTATACATGATAATTAAAGCGATATATGATTATTCATAAAATTCAAAGACGATATCAATGGCTGTGGATACTTTGTGGGCTTGTTGTGCTGACGTTCCCTGTTGAAACAATAGCGCAGCAGACCGTACCGTTGGTTAATTCCGTATTAGATGGCACGGTCATCGATGCGGCGACGAAAGAACCCCTTGCCGGCGCGACGATTGACATTGCTGGAATAACACACAGTACAAAAACGGATGAGAACGGGAAGTTCCGTTTCGTAACCGGGCAGAAATTTCCTTACACGCTTATCGTAACCTACATCGGATATAAAGCAATCAATGTGGTGGCCGACGGAAGTCCGATTACCATTGCGCTGGAACAGGATGCCACACTATTGGAGGATGTCGTTGTTGTGGGATATGGCACCCAATCACGACGGGACCTGGTTGGCTCGGTTTCAACGATTAAAGCGGATGAAACTAAGCAGATTCCGGCGGGAAGTTTTGATGCCCAATTGCAAGGTAAGGCTGCGGGCCTGCAGATTTCGTCAAATACGGGGGTGCCGGGTGAAGGGATTTTCATCCGCGTAAGGGGAACAACGTCAATTAACGCGAACAATGACCCACTATATATTGTTGATGGAATTTTCTTAAACAATACCAGTTTACAGACGGTCAGTACGGGAGGTAAGGAAACCTCACCGATCGCAGACATCAACCCATCAGACATCGAAAGTATCGAAGTGCTAAAGGATGCGAGTGCGACGGCTATTTACGGCGCGCGCGGTGCCAATGGAGTAGTTATTGTGACCACCAGGCGTGGTTCATTTAACACGAAACCTGTTGTTGGCTTCAATGCCACCCACGGATGGGCGCACGCCCCGAAAATATGGGAAATCGCGTCCGGGCCTGAAAACGCGGCACTGCTCAATGAGTCCTGGATTAACTCGGGGATTGATAACCCCGCGCTGAACCAGACGTATGAAAACCGGCCTTTTCGACCCGTAGAAGACGGTGGGCGGGGCACCCCTGAAGAACAGGAAACTTACGACCGGTTGGGAGACATATTCCGCACTGCCCAATTGCAGAATTATGATTTGACATTGCAGGGAGGGAACAACAGTGCCCGATATTATATTGGTGCGGGATACAACAGACAGGAATCGATTATGCGGCCTGTGTATTTTGAGCGTTCGAGCTTTAAGCTTAACCTCGACCAACAAATCAGTGACCGGGTACAGATTGGCTTGAGCAATGGCGTGTCGCGCACGTTCAGGAACCAGGCCCGTGCTGGTGATGGTCCCCAGGGAGGTATGTTTCAAACCGCATTGCTGGTGGCCACGTACCTGCCAAAAAACAATCCGGATGGGACGCCGGCCAAATGGGGACCTTGGGATAACCTGGATGTACTCTTGAATAACTATGATGTAACCACGGCTAATCTTCGTTACATCGGAAATATTCACGCTGATGTTGAAATTCTTCCGGATCTGAAGTTCCGGACCAGCTTTGGTGTCGACTATAATAATTACGAAGAAGCAGAGTACTGGAATAGCCTAACACTCATCGGAGCACCACCTACAAATGGACGCGCTACTTCAGCAATCAGCCAGAACAGCACCTGGTTGACAGAACAAACGCTTACTTATAGGAAAAATTGGGGGCAACACCGCTTCGGGGCCCTTATCGGAAATTCCCTGCAGGGCGATGTACGGAAAACGACGTCTGCTGAAGGTACCGATTTTGCCAATGACTCTTTTAAACTGATCGCTTCTGCCGCGAACCGGATCAGTAACCAGTTTTGGACACAGTCAAAACTGGCCTCATTCTTTTCCAGGGTTGATTATAATTATGCAGGAAAATATTATATCGAAGTGGCCGCCAGAGCCGATGGGTCATCCCGTTTCGGACGGAATAATAAATGGGGGTATTTCCCGTCCGTAGGCGTTTCCTGGCGAGCAAAAGCGGAGTCTTTTCTCGAAGATGTCGACGTGATTGATGATTTGAAATTGCGGGGGAGCTATGGGCTGGCTGGTAATCAAAACATTGGTGACTTTGCAGCGCGGGGTTTGTGGTCGGGAGGGGCGGGATATCCCGATATCGTGGGTGGCGGCGACAAACCGGGTACTGCACCGCAGCAACTGGCTAACCGGGATTTGAAATGGGAGCGTACCCGGCAGGTGAACGTGGGATTGGACATCAGCCTGCTGCGGCAACGACTCAACATCGAATTTAACCTTTATCATAAATATACCAAGGATGCATTGCTGCAGTTGCCGCTGCCTTCCACCACCGGATTTGGTTCCTATTATAGTAATGAAGGGGAGATTATTAATAAAGGCTACGAGATCGGTATCCAGACGGTGAACATACGCCACAAAAATTTCCAATGGCAAACGAGCTTTAACCTGTCGGGTAACACCAACCACATCAAAAAGCTGAATGCACCTATCAATGTCTATAGCCGCGACTGGATCCGGATGCAGGAGGGCTACCCGATGTACTCCTTCTGGTTGTATAATCAGTTATATGTGGATCCCAGTACCGGGGATGCTGTGTTTGAAGATGTAAACGGAGATGGGCGGATTACTGTGGCTGATCGCCAGATTATGGGAAACGCATTGCCTGATTTTTACGGCGGAATTACCAATAATTTCACGTACGGATCATGGGATCTCGGTGTGCTTTTTACCTTCCAATACGGCAATGACGTATATAATATGAATGAGTTCTTCGATATGGCGGGCGGTACGCGCCCCGACCGCTTCGCAATCGCCAATTCGACCAAACGGTGGCAGAAACCGGGCGACGTGACTGATGTTCCCCGATTTACTACCGTGGGTAATAATTACCGCCTTGAGCAAAACAGCCGGCTGCTGGAAGACGGTTCATTTCTGCGCCTGCAATCCCTGACCCTGGGATACACGCTCCCCAATCGGATCGCGGAACGGATAAGGTCCAAATCCCTTCGGGTTTATTTAATTGGGTCCAACCTTTGGTTGCTGACGCGCTATACTGGATTGGATCCCGAATCGAACGTTTCCAACGGACAGCATGTTCAGGGGCTGGATTTCGGCACCCCTCCACAGCCACGTACAATACAGCTCGGCATTCAATTATCTATTTGATTAAAAGCTTAATAAAATGAATATAAAACTTATTTTATGCTATATACCGGCTTTGTCAGCCGTGCTTTCCTGTAATTCGTTTCTGGAAGTAGAGCCACAACAATCTATTTCAGATGAAGCAACAATCACCAATGGCACTTCTGCAGAAACGGCAGTCAGGGGCATGTACCGCGCACTAGCCGCTGAAAATTATTACGGAACCACTTTCCAGGCGATTGGATATTTATCAGGGGATAACATCGAATGGACAGGTTCCCGGGCGACCGCCGGCCAGTTTGTCAATCATGATGTGCGTGCAGATAATGAATCCGTGGCCGCGGTTTGGTCAGCTATTTACAACACAGTTAACCGGGCGAATCACATCATCGATAAAGTTGCCGCTTTGCCGCTGGAACCGACGTTTACCCAGGAGAAGAAGAATCAGTTGCTGGGTGAAGCTTATTTCGTCAGGGCATTAGCATATTTTGATCTGACCCGGTTATGGGGCGGTGTGCCACTTTACCTTAACCCAACGTCCACATCAACAGACAACCGTGGCCTCCCGAGGAGCAGTGTTGAAGAAACGCTTGCTCAGGTACTGCGCGATTTAGATGAAGCAGAAATATTACTACCCGAAACAACAAATCGCATCAGGGCAACACGGAAAACCACCTGGGCATTGAAGGCGCGATACTACCTCTATCAAAAAAATTGGGAAAAGGCCGAAGGTTACGCAACAAGGATAATCGACGATGAAGCAAATTACAGGTTATTACAGCCATATGGCACATTCTTTATGAATGATGCCGTGGCTACTGCAGAGTCCGTATTTGAATTAGCTTACAGTGCCACCAATACCAACGGCCATCGGGGCAACTGGCAGCCGCCACAGCTTGGCGGCACAAGGCAGTGGGCTCCCAATGCCGAGTTTGTCGCGCTGGTAACTAACCCGGCCATTGGTGGTAATCGGTCGGTACTGGTCGACCGGACATCCGACGGACGGTGGTACGGTAATCTGTATTACCGAAGTCCGGCAACTGACCCCGCGTATATAATCCGTATCGCCGAATTGTACCTGATCCGTGCCGAAGCACGTGCCCGGCAGGGAGGGGAGAAACTTGAAGGCGCACAGCTTGACCTCCAAGCTGTACGCAGTCGCGCCGGACTGGTTTCCTCCGGCACGGCTACACAAGAAGGGCTTTTACTGGCGATTGAAAAGGAACGCCGGATAGAATTTGCTTTTGAGCCACACCGGTGGTTTGATTTAATCAGAACCGGCCGGGCGGCCGAGGTGCTGGGATTAGCGGACAGCAGGCGATACGTACTGCCGATCCCTGCGGACCAGATCCTGGTAGATCGTGCATTGATACAAAATGACGGATATAACTAATCAGCGATGAATACAGGGGAAATACCAATGAATAGTACCGGGTGGAATAGTAAGGTAAACATCCTTTTCCGGCTATGCTTCATTTTCTTTTCGTTGCATATGTTGCTCTTCGCGCTAAATTTCCTCATTGGAATTTTTACACTTTCTGGTCAAGGGCTACATTTCCTGACATTCTTCCAGCTGGCCAATCAGGCTTCCTATTTGGCGGTATGTTTGCTGATAGCTGTGCTGGCCACAGTTGTGTGGAGTTATTATAAACATGATACGGCGTATTACCGCGCGCTTGACTACTGGATCCGGGTAATCGTCCGTTACCGGCTAGCTATCGGGATGTTTGCCTATGGCTGGATCAAGTTATTCCCATTGCAGATGCCTACGCCTACACTCAGCGACTTGAATACGGCCTATGGTGATTTTCTGCCTTGGAAAATTTACTGGCTGACCACCGGCGCAGCGTCTGGAGGCTATGAGTCGGCGTTGGGTGCGTTGGAAATCATTGCCGGGGGACTTTTATTGTTTCGCAGAACCACGTCGTTCGGTGCATTGCTCGCACTATTGATGCTGACCAACGCACTAGGCGTTAATATTGCCTATCAAACGGGTCAGTACGCCTTTTGTTTATTACTCATTCTGGCCGCTATTTTTCTGATTGCGCCAGACATCCCTCGCTTATACCGATTGTTGGTGCTCGAACAACCCGCGCGCGCAAGGAAAAATCCCGTTCCGGTGAGTGGACGCGGTCTTCGGATTACAAATGGGCTCCGGATGATCGTTGCCTTCGGCATGGTGGGCTATGCATACCTGGTATATACGGCCTACTTGCGGGGGCCGCATTTGCTCCCGGAAGGAAATGGAGTGAATGAATTATATGGTTATTACGAGGTAACTGATTTTGAATGGAATGGCGCCCTTGTCCCATATTCATTAACGGATCGAAACCGGTGGCAGAATGTTGTCTTTGAAAAATGGCCCACCGTAAGTATAAAGCGCGCTGCTGCGGTGCCGATGGATTGGACGAAGGAGGGATTTGGTACAACTGGGAATCTGGATCGGAATTACGAAGGCGCCGGAACGGTAGGGAGGCATTACTTTCATTATACGGCGGATACTATACATCGTGTGTTGCATCTTCAAAATAAAAACATACATCAACGTAATGAAAGGTGGGATCTCCGGTATGTTGTCGATTCCGATGGCGGATTAACATTGGCAGGTACCGAAGCCAGTGGCGATTCGGTGCGAATGACATTAAGAAAAGTTAATCGACGATACTTATTATGGGAGGGTAGGCGCCGACCCATTCAGCTTTCGGTTTTTAATTGATAATGAACATGACTGTCTATTCCAATACCCCCGAATCCTGGAGCGTTGCCGAGCGGTTTCTTTTCAGGGTTGCCGGCTGTTTTTTTCTGACAATGTGTATTCCACTTAGCTGGAATTATTATCGTCATTTATTTTCACTGGACTGGTCGGACTTGAATTACCGCGATATAACCAACCTGGGTAGGTTCAGTCCTAATTTACTGCATATCCAAACTGAAAGCGGACAATGGGGTTTTGCCAGCTATAGCGACTGGGGGATTATCCTGTTGGGGTCACTTATTGTTGCAGCGTTATGGTCATTAGTTGACGGGCGTCAATCCCATCACAAACTCTATTACTGGTTGCGGGTAATTGTGCGGTACCGGATTGCGATCGGGATGATTGAATTTGGATTTGTAAAAGTCTTTCTTATCCAGATGCCGTTTCCCCCTATTGCGACACTTCACACCAATTTCGGCGATTTTACCGCTCAAAAATTATACTGGCTATCCGTGGGAATTGTGCCAGGTTATCAGGTCTTTTTGGGGTTGGTGGAAGTTACTGCTGGGTTTTTGTTGTTTTTTAGGAAAACAGCTTTTCTAGGCGCTTTTCTGACACTTTGTGCTTCTGCCAACATTGTTTATATCAATCATGCTTATGACGGAGGGGTACATGTATACAGTGCTTATTTTGTACTATTGGCTTTGTTTTTATTGTGGAGGGATATTCCGCGCATTGGCAAACTGCTGGTTTACGAGCAGGATACCACTCCATTGAATTATTATCCAAATTACTCAGGGATAATACAAAAAACGGCGCGGATACTAACTAAATCAATGTTTATCCTGGTGTTTGTGGTGCTACTGGCGATTCTCCATTGGCGTAACTACAACAGTGTCGACCGGAATATGAAATTGCCGGTTGAGCCGGGTCTGGCAGAGGCAGCAGGGTATTATGAGGTAACAGCATTTAACTGGAAAGGAAGTTTTATTCCATCCTCGCCGTTCGATTCCATTCGTTGGCAGGACGCTATTTTTGAAACCTATTCCACATTATCTTTTAAAATAAACCAACCAATTCCCATTAATTTGTCAAACGGGGTGCCACGGAACAACGGTTTATTGAGTGACTGGGAGTTTTCCGGGAGAGGGGGTGGCAGACGATTTTATTATTATGAAGTTGATACGATTGAAAAAGTACTTCAATTGCAAGATAAACAGCAGCCAGGCAGTCCGATCCCTATTTACCTTGCTTACGAACGGCCGAATGATTCGACAATTGTCTTACGGAATAAATCCGCCAATTCGGACTTACGCTATATCCGATTAACCAAGATTTTTAAACGATACCCGTTAATCGAAAAAGATGATTACTAAATTGCTGGTTATTAGCGTATTTGTTTCGGAATAAAAAGTCTACTAAAATAGTATACTTTAATGAATATTCTTATCTTTGTGCAGTGTATGTATTTAAATGAGTGCAGAACCGGTTGAAGTTATCCGATGGAACAGTCCAGTATTTTGGTGCGTATTAAAGAACTCCGTAGGCATAGGGGGTGGTCTCAGTCCGATATGGCTGAACGGCTTAACGTCGCCCTGAAAACCTACCAGAACCTTGAAAGCGGAATAACACGGATTGATATTGAGCGACTGGGCCAGGTCGCATCTATATTGGGTGTCGAACTGATTGACTTACTGGGATATCAGCCCAAACCAGAGGCGTATATTGATCGTTTCATTAACGAAGAAAAAGCGTTATACCATAAAATAATCCAGGATAAAGAAGCATACATTAAACGGCTGGAAGAAAATCTAAAAGTGTATCAGGATATATTGCAGCGTAGTTCAGACGACCCGGGAAATATTTTTCAATGAAGTATGTATTAATCGACAGTTGCATAGACAATATGGCGATTCTCTCTTAAAACTTGTAACTTAGCATTTCAGTAAACCTATTTACGATGAAATATATGTTATTATATCGCTGGGTATTTGCTGCGATTGTATTGACCGCATGCAATGGTACAACGGATTCTTCACGTCAGGGAAATGCCAAGCAACCCAATATTCTCTTTATTTTTTCAGATGACCACACCAATAACGCGATCGGTGCGTACGGCAATGCCTTGGCAAAAACACCTAATATTGACAGAATAGCCGCAGAGGGGGCACTATTCCGCAATTTCTTTGTAACTAATTCGATCTGTGGACCAAGCCGCGCGTCATTGTTGACGGGCAAATACAGTCATGCTAATGGCTTTATGTCCAATGAACAACGGTTTAATATTGATCAATTTGTCTTTTCACGGCTGCTACAGGAGACTGGGTATCAGACCGCTTGGATAGGTAAATGGCACTTGGGTACGCTACCGGGGGATGCATTTGATTATTGGAATATTCTTCCTGGTCAAGGTTTTTATTTCAATCCGGATTTCATAAATAACAACAATGACACCATCAGGCATGAAGGCTACGTAACCGATATTATCACGCAGCTGGCTTCCGGTTGGCTGGACCAGCGGGATAAGGATAAACCATTTTTTATGGTTGTTGGCGAAAAAGCAACACACCGTGAATGGTTGCCGGATATCCAGGACCTTGGTGCGTATGACAGCGTGGAATTCCCCCTTCCCGAAACGTTTTATGACGATTACCGTACGCGACAGGCCGCGGCTAACCAGGATATGACAATAGATGAAACCATGCGGCTGGATATCGATCTCAAGGTAAACCTGGATTTTGAAAAAACATTGATATACGGTCGGATGAATGCCGATCAGAAAGCGGCTTACAAGGCATATTATACTGACCGGGTAAGCAGGGAGTTCAACGAAAAGCAATTGTCGGGAAAGGCATTGACCGCATGGAAATTCCAGCGTTACATGCGGGATTACTTGGCGACCGCAAACTCGCTTGACCGGAATATCGGCAGGTTGCTCGACTACCTGAAAGCGCATGGATTAGCCGAGAATACCATTGTTATTTATGGATCCGACCAGGGATTCTATCTCGGCGAACATGGCTGGTTTGACAAACGCTTTATTTATGAACAATCGCTGCGTACGCCGTTTGTTATGCGTTACCCCGGGGTGGTTGCCGCCGGGACGTCCATCGATCAATTTGTACTGAATATTGACCTTGCTCCAACCTTGCTGGAGCTTGCCGGTGCAGCCGTCCCCAAAGAAATTCAGGGACAATCATTTCTTCCAATATTACGGGACGGAAATACCGCCGGTCGCGATGCGGTATATTATCATTATTATGAGTACCCCGAGCCACATCGGGTAATGCCTCATTTCGGTGTTCGTACCAGACAATATAAATTAGTCCGTTTTTATGGCGAAAAGAATTTCTGGGAGTTATTCGACCTCGAAAATGATCCCAATGAGTTAACGAATCTATATGAGTCCGACAGCTATCAGGCAACGATTATGGAGCTGAAAGAAAAATTGAGAGAATTGATTACACAGTACGAAGATACCGATGCGGCACGTATACTTGCCGAAGAAACGGCGCGATAATATGAAAAGAAAGTTAGACTGGATTGGGTTAGGCGTTTTAGTGACAATTGTCGTCTCGTGCAATCAGGCAAAAAAAACAAATTCACACGATGAAGCTATACGGAACGCGGATAGCGCAACCACGTGTGTTGCGCATGGTATCCCGTCACGTGCGGCTGCTATTGCCGAATCAACAGCTTCCCATAATTTTCTCGGTGCAGACAACGCACCGATGGTTTACATTAAGGGCGGAACATTCCGTATGGGGTCTGCTCAATTTGCCGACGCCCACCCCGTTCACGATGTAACGGTTAATGGGTTCTGGATGGATGAACATGAAGTAACCAATGCACAGTTTGCCCGTTTTGTGGCGGCTACAGGTTATCAAACCATTGCTGAGCGTCCGCTGGATCCTAAAGATTTTCCAAATGTGCCATTGGATGCATTGCAGCCGGGATCGGCTGTTTTCACACCACCCCAGCAGCAGGTAAACCTGCAGAACCATTTGCAATGGTGGGAATACGTGGCAGGTGCAAACTGGCGACATCCGGAAGGTCCGGGCAGCAGTATTGAAGGGCGCGAAAACGAGCCTGTAGTTCACATCGCTTACCAGGACGCCCAGGCTTTTGCAAAGTGGGCCGGAAAGCGACTTCCCACAGAAGCAGAATGGGAATTTGCTGCGCGGGGAGGTCAGACTGCCAGTACCTATTATTGGGGTGATGAGCTAAAACCCGGCGGAAAATGGGTGGCCAATGTTTACCAAGGAGATTTTCCTACCAAGAATACCGCTGAGGACGGCTATGAAGGGTTGGCTCCTGTAAAATCGTACGCACCCAATGCCTTTGGATTGTATGACATGGATGGAAACGTATGGGAATGGTGTGCAGATTATTACCGACCGGATTATTATGCAAATAGTCCGAAAGAAAATCCGAAGGGGCCTGCAGATAGCTACGACCCGATGGAGCCCGGAGCAGTAAAGCGGGTACAGCGCGGCGGATCATTCCTTTGCAATGCACAGTATTGCGAGCGTTATATCGCAGGCAGCCGCGGAAAAGGAGAAATCAGCAGTGGTAGCAATAACTTGGGGTTTAGGTGTGTAAGTGACGATCCGCCCCCGGGTAGTTAATAGCCAACCAATCTGATTCGAACCTGATTAATTGTATTCATATGTCATCTTTCAAGCTGAATATATCCGAGGACTGGGCAGTCGTTATCCTGGGGTTTATCATTATTTTTCTTGCTGTTTGGGGATTCGTCATACCGGTTCCGCATTATGAATGGACGGACTCCGCAACGCTGCAATCGCTCTTCTCCCAAGCCAATGAACTGCATGTATTGTATCAATTTGTTTTTGCTTATATCATGGTCATTGTCGGCGCCATGATTACAGGGAAACCGATAATGCCCTATGTCCGGAGTTTTCCGGTGGTATTTGGACTGACAATCATTGCACTGCTGTTATCGGGGAACGCCCGGCTTAGTGATTTGGGTTTAGAGACCGTTATATTCAGCCTAATCATCGGTCTCATTATCGGCAATCTGTTTAAACTCCCGGTTTGGTTCAAAAATGCGCTTAATGCCGAATTTTTGGTCAAGATTGGTTTAGTGCTCCTTGGCACGGGTGTCATTTTTTCCAATATACTCGAAGCCGGTTCGCTGGGACTTGTCCAATCACTTATTGTAGTGCTGTCGGTATGGTATTTTGCCTTTTGGCTATGCAGGCGATTGAAGGTTGATGAAGAATTAACCATGATGATTTCCAGCGCCGTTTCGATCTGTGGGGTTTCCGCTGCCATTGCTACTTCCGGCGCAATCAAAGGAGATTCCAAAAAGCTTTCCTATGTCGTGTCGATGGTATTGATTACCGCAATTCCGATGATGATCGGCATGCCTTATATCGCCCGGTTATTAGAACTCCCCGAGGAGGTGACCGGTGCCTGGCTGGGCGGCAGTATCGACACTACCGGTGCCGTGGTTGCTTCTGGAAGCTTGGTGGGCGAGCGGGCACTGGAAATCAGTACCATCGTTAAATTTTCCCAGAACGTTTTGCTGGGACTGGCGGCGCTTGCTATTTCCGTTTATTGGACCTATCGGGGCACACCTGCCGGTGAACATATTGAGAAGCCCGGGCTTGGCATTATCTGGGAACGGTTCCCGAAATTTGTACTCGGATTTATCGCAGCCTCGCTTTTATTTTCCTTCGCGCTGGATGCGGAAACGGTTGATCGCGTCAAAGGCAGTGTGAAGAGCATTCAGGGACTATGGTTTGCCTTGGCTTTTACGAGTATTGGACTGGAGACGAATTTCCGTGATTTACTGCGGCATAACAGCGCAAAGCCATTCTGGGCATTTCTGATTGCGCAGGGGTTTAATATCCTGGTTACATTGGCAGTTGCCTGGTGGCTGTTTGGATAAGTTTTCGGATGAAATAAAAAGGGGACATGATTTTCACGTCCCCTTTTCTATGACAACGTCTTGTTTATTCCACTTCAACAATCATTTCCACTTCCACGGCAATGCCATTAGGCAGCGATGCCATACCTACGGCTGAACGCGCATGGCTTCCCTTTTCCTGTCCAAAAGTAGCGACCATCAATTCGCTGAATCCATTGATTACTTGTGAGTTCTGTTTGAAATCAGGAGCTGAATTTACCATTCCGAATACCTTTACAACACGCTTTACCTTATCGAAGCTGCCTATTTCGCCTTTTAGCGTTTTTAATATCGAAATGGCTACGAGGCGGGCGGCTTCCTGACCTTCTTCAAGCGTCAGATCGTCACCGACTTTTCCTACAATCTGCGTTCCGTCGGGTTTGTCCGGGCCGTGGCCGGATAAGAAAATCAGATTACCTGAACGTACAACACCGATGACTGCGCCACTAATGGGAGCCGTAGGCGGGGTAATACCCAACTTTTCCAGTTCAGATGCTACCATGGGAGAAACCTGGGCAAAAGAAACATTTTGCATTACGAATAGGAAGAGGGCACCGAGCAGAATTTGTTTGAATTTTGACATGTGTGATAATAGTTTAAATGAGTAATTTAAATCGGCTAATTTAACGATAATAATCCGGTTGAAGTCCAAAGTAACCCCGTTTTTACGTTCGCATCGCTATCCACCGTATCGTTATTTAACAGCAGAAGCGCCTGATGGGCAGGCGCTTCTTACTTAACTAACCAATTATAAACCTAATATGAAGAGAAATTTCAATAACAATCCGCACATTCCAGCTGATCGAAAAATCGCCGGATGGATTGGAACTCCTGGTGCAGGGCAACCGCCTGGCCGAAAATGAGCAGCACCGGTTGGGTACTGTCAATCTGTTTTTCTTCAGCCGTTTCTGCAATGGTGTTAACCAGTCCAATGGCAATCTTTTCGTTTGCCATGGATCCATTTTGAATGACTGCGGCCGGTAATTTTCCTTTGCCTGCTTGCTGGTAGATTTCCACAATTTGCGATAATTTCTCATACCCCAGCAATACAATCACCGTGGCCCTGCTTTGGGCTGCAGTAGTCAGTTCTTCCGAAAGCCTGCCGTTCGAGTCCGTACCGGAAAGTATCCATAAACTCTCGCTTACACCCCGTTGTGTTACCGGAATACCTTGTAAGCCGGGTACAGAAATTGCACTTGATATGCCCGGTACAATAGTTGCCTGAATGCTATAAGATGCGGCGTACGCTATTTCTTCGTATCCACGGCCAAAGACAAATAGGTCGCCACCTTTCAACCGTACTACATGCCCAAAATTCAAGGCATAGTCAACCATCAGTTGATTAACCACATCCTGTGAGAAGTTTTCATCACCCGACGGATTACCTACAAAAACTTTAATCGATTGCTGCGGCGCGTAGCTGAGTAATGTCTCATCAACCAATGCATCGTATAGAATTACGTCAGCAGTTTTTAATGCTTTTACACCTTTTATGCTGATCAGGTCGGGATCACCAGGGCCCGCACCAACGATCGTGATTTTGGGCTCAACGTATTGTTTTTCTATTGTTCCTGTTGCCATGTTACTTATTGATTCGCTTTTTTTAAACTAAAAACCCCTTCGATCTTTCGATGAAGGGGGTATATCTCTTGACTGATGCTAACGCCTTCACCTATGCGCATAATACGACATCTTACACATTTTCATGTGATTATTTCGGATCGTATTAGGACGTTGAATTGCTTTCACGAAGCAAATATACATTAAGTCTATGAGTTTAGTAGTGTTATATAACTATATTTTTTTAGAATACATTTATCTATCTGATTATTAGCTATATAATTTCAATTGATTTGTTGATCACCAGCGTGTGTAAAAGGCAATCTGTGCAATATGGGTAAACATATTGGGTATAGCTTCATTACGGAGCAGAAACTGATTCATATAACCAATTTCCAAATCATACCTTGGGGAAAAGCGATGACCAATTGCCGCATAAGCCCGGTTCTGATCAAAAAAGTGCCCATTGAGCGCCGCTTTATTCTGGATGTTAAAAAACAGTTCATTTTGCAGGGCGATAAACATGCCCTGCGTAAACGTGTCGCCGGAGGAGGCTCCGATGGGCATGATGCCGCGGATGAAATAACGGGCACGTTGTGCAAATGCCGTTTCATCCGGCCGTTTTAAAAATCGCTGTTCCAGCCGAAAGCGGTGCTGTAAGACCGTATGGCCGAGTTTACCTGTAATAATATACTGCTGCCATAAGCGATGCTCCGTTAGCCGTTTGCCGGCTGCAGGAAGCTCGCTGGTAACCAACGTGGCGGCATAACCGGCTGCCACGGTTTGCTTCGTGCTGATATAATAATTGATGCCCGGCCGGATTAACAGCATTGAATTTTCTCCCCAATTGGTGCCGGCTCTGAATTGGATATCGTTATTCAATCCCCATTTTGCCGAGAATTTTACATTGTTAAACCAACCTGCCCAGCTGCCAAATGTGTGATCCTGTGCATATGAGCTGCCAGAAAACAGGAGTAAAAAACTGAAAATGAGACATATGAATTTAGTGGACAAGTGCATGCTTCTTTAACGATAAAGTTTCGGATCATTGTTTAGCGGCTGAATATAAGAAAATTGTCAGCGAAATACAGATTAGTGATTCTATTAGCCGTTGGTTTTGGACACCCGCCGAAAGCAAGCACCCTTTTAAAAAAAAACTTATTTTTACGATACTTAAATTATGATGCATATGGTACAGTCGAAGTTTATTTATTTATGGACGTTGATTGGTGCAGTAGGCCTGCAAGGTTGCGGACAAACCCACGGTCTTTCAGAAAATGAACCGGTGCCGTATGGTCCGGTTCCTACCGCTACCCAGCTCAATTGGCATGAGATGGAAATGTATTGCCTCATTCATTTCACCCCCACGACGTTTCAGGATAAAGAGTGGGGATATGGCGATGCACCCGCAGATCTGTTCAACCCGGAACATTTTGATGCCGATCAGGTTGCGGAAGCCGCCAAATCCGCCGGCTTCAAGGGGTTGATCACTGTAGCGAAGCACCATGATGGGTATTGTTTATGGCCTACTAAAACCACGGATTATAACATCTCCCAAAGCCCCTGGCAGGATGGCCGGGGAGATATGGTTAAGGAGTTTATGGAAGCCGCACACCATCACGGATTGCAGTTCGGTGTTTATTGTTCGGCATGGGATCGTAACCATCCCGAATATGGCAATGAAAAGTATGCAGAAGCTTACCGCGAGCAATTGCGCGAGTTATATAGCAATTACGGCACATTATTTACCAGCTGGCATGATGGCGCCAATGGTGGCGACGGCTATTACGGCGGTGCGGATGAAATGCGCAAAATTGACCGTGAAACGTATTACGGGTGGGAAGATAAGGTTTGGCCCATTACCCGTGAACTGCAGCCCGGTGCTGTCGTTTTTAGTGATGTCGGTCCTGACGTCCGGTGGATTGGAAACGAAAAAGGCATTGCCCCGGAGACATCCTGGGCCACGTTTACACCTGTGGGGCCCGATGGGGGTAAAGCTGCCCCGGGCCATATTGACAACCGGTTTCTCGGAACAGGGCAACGGGACGGGAAGTTCTGGATCCCGGCAGAATGCGACGTGCCGCTTCGGCCGGGCTGGTTTTATCACGCTTCACAGGACCAGCAGGTAAAAACACCCGATGAACTGTTCGCTATTTATATCCAAAGTGTGGGGCGGGGAGCAGCCTTCAATCTCGGGCTGGCACCGATGCCTTCAGGTACCTTGCACCCGGCGGATGTCGCGGCACTGCAGGGTTTTGGTCGAAAACTGTCGGAAACCTTCGGTCGTAACCTCGCGGACGGTGCCTCGTTTGAGGCGTCCAATATCCGCAGCCGGAATAATCGCCAATTCGGACCGGACAATCTGCTGGATACCAGCCGGTACACGTATTGGTCTACAGATGACGAGGTAACGGCACCCGAGCTGACCGTTGACCTTGATGGGGAAACCACCTTCGATATTATCCGCCTGCGCGAGAATATCAAGTTAGGCCAGCGGCTGGACAGTGTCCACGTAGCTATGTGGGATAACAACGCGTGGGTGCCACTCGCATCGGCTACCAGTATAGGTGCTAACCGGCTCATCCGCCTGGAGCAGCCGGTTACCGCCCAGCGCCTGCGGCTGCGGCTCTTCGCACCAGTTGCTGTCGCACTAAGCGATTTTGGGTTATTCAAAGAAGCAGATGCCGCCGTTACCACAGCAGCGCCGGCAGATAGCGGGGTTAGCCGTGCCAACTGGCGCATTACGGCCAGCGGGGCGGACTCCAGTGCACTGCGGAAGGCAATTGACGGCCGCGTGGAAACCTTTTGGTTGAGCGGGGAAGGTAAACTGCCGCAGCACCTGACAATCGACATGCGCGAGCAGCAAACAGTTGATGGATTCGGTTATTTGCCCCGGCAGGATGGCAATAACGCCGGGATGATCAGTCGCTATCGTCTCGAATCCAGCATAGACGGTATAACCTGGCAGGCGGTGGCGGAGGGAGAATTTTCAAATATTGTAGCCAATCCCATTGAGCAGCATATTCGTTTTACCAAACCGGTATCAGCAAGGTATCTCCGCTTTACCGCCATCGCGGTAGCGAATGCCACAGGTGCCCGTGCCGCCGTTTCAATTGCCGAACTGACCGCATATGATTAATCCGGGCGGAAGCTACCGTATCAGGGGGGAGGTAGCCGTTCCGGGCGCCCGGTATCTTAAAGAGCGCCCAGTAAGTTCTTCCAGCCGACCAGCTCAGCGATTATTTTTTCCAGTTCGGCAATAGACACACGTTCCTGTTCCATGCTGTCGCGATGGCGGAGCGTTACCGTATTGTCTTCCAGCGATTGGTAGTCCACCGTGATGCAAAACGGTGTACCGATAGCGTCCTGCCGGCGGTAGCGTTTGCCGATGGAGTCTTTTTCGTCGTATTGTACGTTGTAGTCGATCCTTAACCGCTGGAGAATTTCCCGTGCTTTTTCTGGCAACCCGTCTTTCTTGGTTAAAGGCAGGATCGCTGCCTTTACCGGCGCCAAGGCAGGATGGAAGTGGAGTACCGATCGTGAATCCTGTTTATCTCCGGAGCTTAGGTCCTGCTCTTCAAACGCATTGCACAGTACCGTGAGGAACAGCCGGTCCAGACCAATGGACGTCTCAATAACGTAAGGAACATAGTTCTGGTTAATTTCCGGATCAAAATATTGCATTTTTTTGCCGGAGTATTTCTGGTGCTGGGTTAAGTCAAAGTCGGTACGGGAGTGAATACCTTCCACTTCTTTAAAACCGAACGGAAACTCATATTCAATATCCACAGCCGCATTGGCGTAATGGGCGAGTTTCACATGGTCGTGAAACCGGTATTTTTCGGGATTTCCTCCGATGGTCAGGTGCCATTTCAGACGGGTTTCTTTCCATTGAGCATACCATTCCAGCTCCGTGCCGGGGCGCACAAAAAACTGCAATTCCATCTGCTCAAATTCACGCATGCGCATGATAAACTGGCGGGCAATAACCTCATTCCGGAATGCCTTTCCGATCTGAGCAATCCCGAATGGAACTTTCATCCGGCCGCTTTTCTGTACGTTCAGAAAGTTAACGAAAATGCCCTGTGCCGTTTCCGGCCGTAGGTATACGGTATCAGCATCTTCCGCAGAAGCACCCATCTGTGTGGAAAACATCAGGTTAAACTGGCGTACTTCTGTCCAATTTGAAGTGCCGGAGATCGGGCAAACAATGCGGTGTTCCTCAATGATCTTTTTCAGTCCGGGCAAGTCGTCGGCATTCAGCGCCGCATCCAGATCGGCCTGTAACTGCGCTGCTTTATCCGTTTTTCCGTCGGCCTCATATCGGGCAATTTTATCTTCGATGAGCTGGTCTGCACGGTACCGCTTTTTTGAATCCTTATTGTCAATCATCGGATCGTTAAAGCCATCCACGTGTCCGGACGCTTTCCATATGGTCGGGTGCATAAAAATAGCCGAATCAATCCCCACAATATTCTCATGGAGCTGCACCATGGCCTTCCACCAGTATTGCTTTAAGTTATTTTTAAGCTCGGCACCTAGTTGTCCGTAATCGTATACAGCACTTAAACCGTCATAAATTTCACTGGATGGAAACACAAAGCCATACTCCTTGGCATGCGAAACCACATTTTTAAAAAAATCGTCCGTCTGTTTGCTCATAGGAGGGCAAACATAGATAAATTGCCGTTGATTTCAAAGTGTTTTACCGGCGTCAGCATGCAATGCAGTCTACTGATAATACCCTGCTTATTGATCCTGCATCGCATAGTCGACCAGCGCGAAGAAATACTGCACGGCATTGTCGAACTCCGCCGGCGTTTCCGCAACAAAATCACCCGTAATATGCGTGCCGGTAATCCCCTTGGATTGGAAATAGAAATCGCCCATGCTTCCAAAAAGTTTATGGAATGCAATATACCGGTTAAGCGACTGGAGTTCCTCCGTTGGGATTTCCGTTGCGAGCTTTTTGGCGCTGAGCAGACCAGCCACTTTGTTCTTGCGGATCAGGTTGCGGTGTGCACGGCTGATTTTTCCGCGGTAACGGTTCGCCGCGATATCGTGTAATTGTTCGGAGGAGGTTCCCAGAAATATGATGCCATCCCGGCGGGTAAAATAAAGACCAAACGGTAAATCGCTTTCTTCCACGCTGAATATGCCGTCCATTTCCGAAACCAGTCCCTTTTGATAAATATAGTTAGTAACCTGATCGTACAGCTTGCTGTCGTCCGAAGAAAACATCAGTAGAAAATCAGGAATTGTTTCCATTTTGGTCTTTTCCACTTCTTTGTAATCGTAATTGTCATCGTACTCGTAATCAATATACGGCACCTCTTCTTCGGTTATCCCGTTGAGTATAAAAAGCGCATCACCCTTTGCGACATTGGCAATCGCCGTTTCATCAAGCAACAGTGAAACAACATCGGCAGCCAGCGTAATTTCCTGCTCATGCTGTCCGAGGAGACCGCCATACGTATCTTTCATGATACTCGGGAGCTCCTCCAGGTATGCCTTCGTATCCATTGCAAACGCAAACCAACCGATTGCTTCTTCGCTGTTCAGGTAGTTTAAGAATTTCCGGTTTATTTTTCGGCCGTATATCCGTTTATAGCTTTTTGCCAGTTGCGGGGCAATCTCCAGGTCGGTGCTCAGCCGGAAACCCGCGTCATTCGCATAAAGCCCGGCCCGCAAGCTGCCGTAGTGGCTGAATAACGAGCCGGTTGATCCGGAAAGCATCAATTCGGGTAACCACGCCAGGTAAGCAGATTCAAAATTGGATAACCACGCCGTAATCAACGCGTCGTCCTGAATACTGCTTACATAGGACGCATTGGACAGGATACTTTCTGCCGGTGCCTGGTTAAACAGATTTGCCGTGAACGCACGCGACCACTGTGTAGCCAACCCCTTTTTTATTTGCTCGTCCGCCGCATAATATTCATCATACGGATTGCCATCGTCGTAGTCCGCGCTGTCATATTCAACGGCCGGTGGCGCACTCAATTCATAAACAGTGTCTTCAGACCAGGCTGAGTCAGCAGCTGCGTCAACCGGAACGGGAAAACTCATTGCAGTTGAATCGAGGGCTGGGGGAGGCAGGAACATGCTGTCATCATACTTGTCGCCCTCATCGAAGGCTTCTGCTGTATCCACATCAACGTCATCGTAATCATCATAATCGGGTGCCACAGCCACGGCTACCGCCGTACTGTCATAATAACCATAATCATCGTAATCAACGGCACTCACGGTATCGGCGGCTGCTTCGTCGTAATAATCGTAGTAGTTGTAATTTCTGATGCCATAGCGGTCTGCCACTTCGCTTTGTTCAAAATAGCCATCTACAAGTGCCGTGCTGGTGACGCTTAAGGTGCCGCTATCCCAAGCGAAAATGGTGGTGTCCTCGTCAATGACTTTGACAAAGCTGCGAAAACCATCCTTTTCTTCCACCTCCTCGTCGCGGATAAACTGCTGTTCAAAAACCGTTGCGTCCGCAATTGGGACGAGAAAATTATAATGCTTCGTACTGTCGGTAAGGACCGTATAGAAGTAACTAGTCCGGTTCAGGTCCAGCCCGAAATCTGCTACGCTATTTACCGAGGAGAATCCGGCAGACCGCGCTTTTTCCAGTAGCATGCTACCAATTGCCGACTGGTTAAAATCCTCTACCCCCATCAGGTCAAAAAAATGCGCCGTTTGAATATTGACAACGGCAAATGCATCACTGGGAATCCGGCGGGCTAAATCCTGGCCATTTGCCAGCGTTACCATGGAAACGCATAAAATCAAAGAAAAGAGCTTATTCATCTTAATTTGCTAATTTAATACGGTTTGAAAGATTTTTCCTGCCATTGATCAAGTCCATCAGCGGGCTTTGCAGCATGACCGCTTTTTTCGAGGCAGATACTTTGGCTATGGGATTACTATTGGAAACGACAGGGATATCAAAGCGATAAATACTGGTATATATGGCATTCTCAAACACCGCCTGGTCCGCGGCCTTCAGTTTGTCGAATTCCTTTTTTGCCGCCGGCTCATACACATAAGTCCGGCTGAACGTCTTTGTTGCCGGAAGATAAGCATAGGAGGCATGATTTGCGGTCGTAACTTTCATCTTTTCGAAGACGCGGTCGGTGATGGTATTCAAGTCCTCAACGCGGGCAAACGACCAGCTGATGGAAGCGATGAACGTGTTAAAATCAAGTGTGTAGGCGACATTGGAAATTCCGTCGGTTTGCTGCAGCTCGCTGACCAGCTGCTCCAGTTCCCTGCGGATATCAGCTTTGGAAGGTACCGGATATCCATTAACGCTATCAAGCAACATAACGGCTGCCAGCTTACTCTTGCTTTGGCTAAGGTTAGCCGTAAGGACCGCTGTGCCCGACCCATCCTGCTTCACGCTGACCTCTTCAATAAGCTGAAAACAGGAAGTGCATAACAGGCCCGATAATAACAGGGGAAATAAGAAAAAAAGGCGTTTAGTGCTCACTTGTCCGTCTTATATTAATGCAACATAAACATTGCATGTTGCTAATTCGTGGCAAATATAACGTGACCATGTGGATTAATAAACCCCTGTTTTCCGTTATTCTGTCCCTGCGGTAAACCGGGCATTGGCTGCCGCCGACAGGGTATCGTAAGCTGTTACTGCTTGTGTACGGAACTGCCAATCAGAAATTTGGTTTTCGTTTTGCCAAAAATGCCGATACCCCTTCGGCAAAATCGGCCGTACCAAAGCACTTCGAAAATTCTTCGATTTCCACTTCAAACCCATTCTTTGACGGATCAAGTCCGGCGTTTACCGCACGTATGGCCGCAGCCACCGCATTGGGCGATCTGGAGGCGATTGTCTGGAGTATTTCCAGCGCTTTCTCCAGCAACACTGACTGATCGACCACCACATTAACCAATCCATATTCCAGCGCCTTTTCCGCGGTGATCATGTCGGCAGTCAGTATGAGTTCCAGTGCACGGCCCCGGCCTACCAGCTGGGTTAGCCGTTGCGTGCCACCATAACCCGGGATAAGTCCCAGTGTGACCTCCGGCAAACCCAGCCGGGCATTCGGAACCGCAATCCGCAGGTGGCATGCCAGCGCCAGTTCCAGTCCACCCCCAAGCGCATAACCGTTAATAGCAGCCAGGATGGGCTTGCCTGCATGGTGGATCAGGTCGAATACATTGCGGTGGCCGTCGCGGGCGAGGCGCAGTCCCTGTGCGGCATCAAAAGCGGCAAACTCCGCGATATCCGCACCTGCCACAAATGCCTTTTTGCCCGCACCGGTCAGTACAATACCCCGCACCCGATTGTCGGCCAGTGCTTCGGTTAAGGCTCCATGCAATTCAGCTAGAATAGTCTGATTAAGTGCATTAAGCTTTTCCTCGCGGTTGATGGTAATAAAACGGACCGATTGCTCGTCCCGGATCAATAACTGATGAAATGCCATAAGGATTGTATTTGATGAACTAAAAAGATAAACTGGCACCTATCCGGATCCCATTCCGGTCTGCACCGGGATGGCCAAGGTAAGACAGCCTGGTAACATATTCTATGCGAAATACGTTCAAAATGTTTTCCAAACCAAATGCCGTTTCCATATAGGGCTTCTGTCCCAGCGTAAACGTCGTCGGGTTTCCATGAAGATCCGTAGGAAGCCGGAATACGCCCGTAACCCCGTTTTCGGGCCGGTTCTCCGGCCGCACATTGCCATACAGCAATCTGAAGCTGATAATCTCGCGTAATTTCAACCGCTTTATCAACGGAATTTTATTCAAAATAAAGCCATTTAGCCGGTGTTCGATGCTGAACTTGACGTATTGGTCACTCACGAACTCCAGGTCCTCCATCAGACTATAAGCATCCGGCGAAAGCACATAAGTCTGGTTGGCATTCGGGATATCCAGCAAGGGGAAAGGGAGTGTGCCAAAAATATAACCCGCCCCCATGTTGACATCGGCAAATCCCAATTGTGAAAGAAATACCCGCTTGAACACATCGAACCGCAGGGCATGATACCCGTAGTCGCTGCCCAGCAGTCCCTTAACTCCCATGTTGTAGCGCAGGTTAAAAACCGGAAATTTATTGATCATCGGCGTGCGTTCCACATTGCGTTGTAAAAACGCTTCGTGGGGCGCCCAGCGCAGGCTCAATCCCCACTCGGCAGTCTGTAACCCACGGAGGGTATCGGCTGTGGGCCCGGCCGAAATAAAGTGCAGCTGCGCGGCAGGTGTCTGCCGCAGCGTGGCAACATGCGTCTGCAACATAAAATGATTGCCAAATTCAATCACGTGGTTTAGCCGCATGGCTTTATTATACAGCCATTTGTCCTGTTCATCACGCCGGAATGACCGCACAAAACTATCGCCATTACGAAAACCCAGCCGCTGGCCCGGTTCCCGGGCATCCTGCTGATAAGTCGCCTGTATGTAATGTGCAGGATAGGCGGCAACAGGCCTGCCATTAAGTGTGTAAGCTGTTCCCAGATAAAATTTCACGCGTTCGTCGCGGAATCCATATGCCGCGTATGCTTCGCCATATATTTTGTCCGATAACAGCGGGCTTGTTCTTCCTCCTATGCGCACACGGCTGCCTTCCAGTTCGTTATAACTGTACATGTATTCCACGGGCCCGATTTCCACGGGTCCGGCACGTTTGAAACTGCTGAGCAGTACAGATCCCCAGTCCAGTGTACGTTTAAACGCCCGGTTATTCCGCAGGCTGTCAAAATTGGTGTAGGTATTGGCTTCCACCGATGTGAGCGGTACCGGCCGGTTCTCTTTCCAGTAGCGGTCGGGTACCAGATTGGCTCCGGCCACCATGGACGCCGGTTGGCCGTCGAATACGCGGTCGGGCGTCTGTTGCTGCGTATCATAATCCCCATAAACCAATGTCCGTTGCCCGAAAGCCCCGCGTTTCCCGCCGGTCAATCCGAAGTGGATGCGCATATCGGAATGCCCGAGTAGGTAGATGCCGTTCCCTTGCCGCTTAAAACGCTGGGAAATGGTAACATCCGTTACCCAATTCAGGTTCGCCTCGTGACCTATCCGGATATCCGCCTGCCGGATGCCGTAATTGCCATCGAGTGTGACCTGTAATTTCCCGGCAAATAAGCGGTCTTCGCTGTTGCGCGGCACAAAAGCCAGTTCGATAAACGTTCCCTCCCCGGTTGAAAGCGTATCCGTGATGTAGTATTTATAAAACAGCGGTGCGCTTGCTGCAGTAGGTCCCAAAAAAGGCTTGTTCAGGATCAGAATGTTATCTTCATAAATGTCTACATCCCCGTGAATGTATTCCATATACGCTTCAATATTCCTGTTATTTACATACCGGGGGTCAAGTTCGGTTTTCCGATGTGCCGTCACAAGGGTTTTTGCCGCTTTGGGAAACGCGCGTAAATACTGCCTTGCTACTTGCTCTTCCAGGAACACCGGCAACAGGGCTTTGCCAGGTGCCAGTGTCGTATCCGTATTTTCCAGCGCAAACCGGTATCCCCGGGTAATGCTACTGTTTAACAGGCCTTTTGGGGGGTTACTGACCGCCAGCATGACTTTTTCATACCGTTGAAAAGACACATAATCATAGCGCGACAGCCGGTTAAGCGGCTTATGCTGAATGACCTGCCGGATCAGCGCAACGGCCGGGTTATCCCGGTTCCGATAACGGCCCTTGCCTTCAACCATCACTTCATCCAGTGCATGGATGTTCTCCTCCAGCTGTACATTCAGTGTTTGGTTGCCCGTTTGGGGCAGCCGGGTGACCAGTGCCTTGTAACCCAATGCATCAAAAGTGATCGATCGGCTGACGTCTGGAATAAATAGGCTATAAAACCCAGCGCGGTCCGTGGAGGTACCTATATCGGTATCCGGCAGTACGACTGATACACCCGAAATCCCTTCCCCGGTAGAGGCATCCGTAACCCGTCCGCGGATGGTCAGCTGTGCAGAAGCGCCGAATCCATTGACGAGAAAGATGAACAGGAGTACGGTTTCCAAAGCGAACTGTCGTATAGCAACACCTTTTATGCCCTTACCTTTCGTCATCGCCATAACCACCGATTGCTGTTCTTCCGTCTTTTTGTAAACGACCACAAGATACATTTGTTGGGGGATTAATACAACATTTCCTAACTTGCGCTACACAAAAAACAAGGATTATGACCCATGCCGAAAAACTGTCCGCCATCCGTCATTTGATGGATGAGCAACATATCGATGCGTATATCATCCCGTTATCCGATCCGCATATCAGTGAGTACCTTCCCGAACATTACCAGTGTATCGCTTGGATATGCGGCTTTACCGGATCGGCGGGCACCATCGTGATCACCCAGGAATTTGCGGGATTATGGACAGACTCGCGTTATTTTGTACAGGCCAACAGCCAACTCTCGGGCACCGGTTTTGAATTGGTGAAGCTACGGGCACAGGGCGCAGCGGAATATGCGGATTGGCTGGCAGGTCAACTGCCAGGGAGTTCCGTAGTGGCGTTTGATGGTAAGCTAGCTTCCGTGTTGCTGGCCCATACCGTGTCGGAGAAGCTGACGCCGTTGGGAATGACGGTCCGGGGCAATGCCGATTTGATAACCCCGCTGTGGCAAGGACGCCCCGCATTACCAGACAATCCGGCCTATTTGCTTGCTCCGTCCATCACCGGCGAGTCTACGGAGGAAAAACTTCGGCGGCTGCGCGGCGAGATGGAAAGACAGCAGGTACAGGCACACTTTATCTCCTCTCTTGACGACCTCGCCTGGCTGTTCAATATCCGCGGCAGCGACGTGGCATGCAACCCGGTGGTGCTGGGTTTTGCCTTGATTACACCGATCACTGCCACGCTGTTCATTTCCGGGACAAAGCTCAGTGATCAGGACAGCAACGTGTTGATCCAGCAGGGCGTTACCCTAGCCGATTACCATGCGAGCGGTCCGGCATTGAAGGCCCTTCCTTCCGGAGCCAGGTTGCTGCTCGATCCCAAACGCACCTGTTTTGCGCAGTATCAGCAAGTGCCTGCCGGCAACGCGATTGTGGAGCAGCTCAATCCGACAACGCGATTTAAGGCCGTTAAAAACGAAGTTGAAATTGCCCATACCCGAAATACCATGATTAAAGATGGGGTGGCACTCACCCGGTTTTTCAAATGGCTTGAAGAAGCTGTAGGACGGGAAAAAATTACCGAAATATCCATCGCCGAAAAGCTGCAGGGCCTGCGTGCAGCGCAGGAAGGTTTTGTCGGCGAGAGTTTTGACACCATCGCCGGTTACAAAGCCCACGGCGCACTGCCCCACTACAAGGCAACACCGGCCAGTGACGTCGAGCTTGCAGCCGATGGCCTGCTGCTCGTAGATTCCGGAGGGCAGTACCGCACAGGAACGACGGACATTACCCGGGTGGTTTCGTTAGGCAAGACCACGGATGCGGAGCGAACGGATTATACCCTGGTGCTGAAAGCGATGATTACCGGCAGTACCACCGTGTTTCCGGTGGGCACACGGGGTTATCAGCTTGATGCCATTACACGGAAACCCATGTGGGACCAGCTGCGCAACTATGGACATGGCACCGGCCATGGGGTAGGGTTCTTCCTGAATGTCCATGAAGGACCGCATGTGTTTAATCCCTCCAGTGTGGACGTCGTCATTGAACCGGGGATGATTACCTCCATAGAACCGGGACTGTACCGGGAAGCGCAGTACGGTATCCGTATCGAAAACCTGGTGTTGGCGGCAACGGATGAAAACACACCGTTTGGCACTTTTATGGCGTTTGAAACCCTTACGCTTTGTTATATCGATACCGCGCTGGTGGATAAAACCCTACTGGACGAACCGCAGATCCACTGGCTGAACACTTACCATGCCACGGTATATGAAAGGCTGGCACCCCACCTGGATGAAAGCGAGCGGCATTGGCTAGCCGGGAAAACCGCAGCCATACGATAACGCTCCAAAGAAAATAAAAAAGGCTGTCCCGCACCAGGACAGCCTTCGGAGATAGGTTTATGGGTCGATTATTCGGCTTTTTATTGCTGTTTAGCCCACCAAAGCGGGGTCAGCACGTCGTCCGGACCACCCAATGCACTGACAGCACTGTCGTAGCCCTCGGGATTGCTGGCCGGTATCGTTGAAGGATAACGGACCCGTTGCGGGAAGAATCGGATGCTAACATCCATGTAGTTGCTTTGGTTGAGGTCCGGCATGTTCACAAGCGGATCTTCCACGGCTGGATTTTCGAAAAACGGCAGGCCCAGTCTCCGCTGGTCATTCCACGTTTCCAGTGGCAGCCAGGGTGCCTGGGCAATGAATTTCTGCGTGATAATTTTGGTCAGCTGGTCGTTTTTAACCGCACCCCCCTCATACAGGTCGTTATCCGGGTAAGGGATATTGGCGACACCGGCACTCCCGGTGTAACCATCCACAAAGTTCATGGCGTGGGTTGCGGGCGGCTCAGCGGTATGTCCCCAGCTAACCGATGTCCCGGTCATGTTGTAATCCGTTGAGCTAAGGTAATCACTCAGATAGGACGTTACCCCCCAATGTTCAAAGCTCGACGTAATGCCCGCTTCATAGGCCGCCTGGGCATCCATGGGTGCTGACCAGCCACGTAACGCAGCCTCGGCCACCAGAAAATAAGATTCCCACGGGGCGAAAAAGATACGTTTGTTGTCGCTGTTACGGAAGAGGTTGTTCAGACGAGGTGTACCATTGGGATAGCTATAGACCTGATTCAGCGATCCCCTCGTTCCCCAGGCGCCATTGGCAAATCCATTCCAGGTATAGGCTAAGTTCACTTCCTTAAACACCGAGCCGTCCTCACTCATGAGGTTGCGTTTGTTGTCCAGCGTGGCATACGTCGGATACAGCGCATTGCTTTCATCTCCGGGGATGGCATATATCTTATAAGCACGCGGATCAATCGAGTTGGGCAGTCCGTCGAACCAGTAACCCGCAGTCGGCGCATTGGTCAGCATTGCAAAGTGATCATCGTATTTGATGCCCACATAGTCAGCAGGTTTGATATAGTCTGCATAAGACGCAGCCAGCTGGTCGGCCGACGGAATGCCGCCCAGGCCAAGGTACAGGTTGTTTAGCGTTGCCGAGATATTAAAGTGGTTCCATGTACGGGTCATTACCCCAGTAAGCCCATCCCATCCCGGCTGTTCAGCCACCTGGAACATGTCGGCTGCAGTGGTGATGTGGGGTAGTGCCGCAGCAGCCTCAAATTCAGCCTGAGCCTTGCCGGCGTCCACTTCAGAAAGCCGCATTGCCAGGCGCATGCGCATGGAATTTGCGTATTTTTGCCATTTGGCAAAATCATAGCCATACGCCGGGTCAAAGCGGGAAATGCTTGAGGCGCTGACTGCCAAATCCAGTTTGGTTGAAGCGTCCGTTAATTCCGATAGCAAGAAATTATAAACGTCCTGCAGGCTGGCGTATGACGGATTGTCTCCATGGAAAGCATCCAGTGGGATCGGCCCAAAGGTGTCCGCCAGTTCACTCATCAGGTAAGCCCGCCAGATCCGCGCCACCTGTACCAGGTTCGGGGTGTATTCCGGTGCCGTGCCGGCCTCAATCTGTTGCTGGCCGATCTGGATCGCGCTGTTGATGGCGGAGAGCCAGCTCGCCATGTAGCTGCGACCGTAGTAATCCGAAGACCACCCATCGTTATAACCGCCGCTGGATATGCCGCCGCCGGAAGAAAAGCGTCCGGCGGTCGTCCAATACAGGACAAATACCCGTTCCGCAATGTGGGGGTCCATCTGCGAGTTAATAATGGCGTTGTTAATGAAATATTCTACCTGTACCTGGTCGGCATTCGCCCCGTACGGGTCTTTATTGATTTCTTCAAATTTGCTGCACGACTGGAAGCCAACCAGGCTCCCAAGAAGCACCGCTGCTGTTTTATGAATAATATTTTTCATGTCAGTAGGATGTTGAAAATTAAAAACCAAGGGTTACACCAAACATAAAGGTCCGCATGGTGGCGGGCGACGCGCTCTCAAATCCAATGGCGTTTGACCCGGTTGCAAATACAGCTTCGGGGTCGAGTCCCCGCATTTTGCTATGAATCATCCATACGTTATTGCAGCTGGCAAATACCCGGACGTTCTGCAATCCGGAATTGGTTAACATGGATTGCGGAAACTGATAACTCAGCTGTACGTTGCGCAGCCGGATGTTGGTCGCATCATACAAATTGGCCTCGTTTATACCCAAGTTGCTTGCCGTGGCGACACGGTTCCAATAGTTCTGTACGGTTACGGACGTTGTGTTCTCTACGTAACCGTCGGCACCATCACTTTCCACACCGCTTACTACGAAATCTTCACGCGCACCGTTAGGCGCGGTGACGGCTGCAGTACCGTTACGCTGCATGGCGACCTGGGTAGAAGAGAATATTTCTCCGCCGAAACGGCCGTCCAGCTGAAATGAGAGACCGATCCCCTTATAGTTGAAGGTGTTGGTCAGTCCGGCCATTGCATCAGCTTGCTGGTTACCCAGCAGTTCCTTTTCGCTGTCGCGCAAAGGTAGTCCGTTTTCCAGGATCAACCGGCCATAATGCGGGCTTGCGGGATCTTTTACACGCAAAAAGCGGTGTCCGTAAATTTCGCCATACATACCGCCTGCACGGCCGACAATGGCGAGGTCGTCATAAGCGGCATCCACGGGATACTGATATACGCCCAAATGACTGGCGATATCAATCACTTCGTTGATGTTCCGGCTGAAATTGGCTGAGATGTCCCAGTTGAATCCGGTCGGATTACTCAGCGCATTCACATTCACCATAATTTCAAACCCTTTGTTCTGAATATTCCCGGCATTGATTTTCCGCGAAGCATAACCGCTGGTAGGATCGAGTCCCAAATCAATCAGCTGATTGGTCGCGTTTACCTTGTACCAGGCAAAGTCAATGTTCACCCGGTCGAATAGGCGTACTTCGGCGCCAAATTCAAGACTGCGCAGCAATTCATTCACCACATTCGGGTCGTAAAAAACACTTCCGGTATTGGCCGTGGTGTTACCCCGCGGGTCGCTGCCGATGCTGTACACGTTGTAAAGCTGGTATGGTCCCATGTCGTTTCCGACTTCGGCATACGATGCGCGGAGCTTAGCGTAACTAAACCAAGCAGGGAGTGTACCCCCAAGCGCATTAACCATGTCGGTAAATACGTAGGAAAGATTGACGGAAGGATAGAAAAATGACCGGTTATCCGGATGGAGCGTTGATGTCCAATCGTTCCTGAACGTTGCGTCCAAGTATAGGTAGTTGTCATATTTCAGCGCAAGCGATCCATAAATGGAATTGACGCGTTTTTCCGATAGGCTTTGGGTAATCGAAGGCACGCCTACACCGTTGTTCAGAGAAAATAAATTCGGCACCTCCAATTCCGTCACCGAGCCGCCTACAGAAGAAAGGCGTTGTTGCATCAAGTTGCCGCCGACCATGATGGAGCCGCCGAGCCGGCCAAACACTTCGTCTTTTTGGGCAGTCAGCATCGCGCTGTAATTGGTTTCCTGAAACGTTTCCTTGGATAAGGCATAATGGCCACCGGCCGGATTCGGGCTGCCTACATATACTTTTCGCTCCACATTGGTGGTATAAATATCCCCGCCTCCTTTAACCTCGGCTGTTAACCAGTCGGTTGCTTTGTAACGCAGGGTACCGTTCAGCATTATCCGATCCCTTGAATCCTTATATTGGTCATACGCTGCGCGCCAGTACGGGTTGATCGAGGCGTTTGTGCCACTGCCGAACCATAGCATATCACCGTTTTCATCGACAGCCGGTTGAAAATCCCGGATGTTGAGCGAGCGGGGCATCATATATAGCGAATACATACTGCTCCAGTCACGCGAATTAATCGGACGGTTATAACCTGCGGTGTTGTTGTACTGCACTTTGGTGTCGGTGCTCCAGCGGTCGTCTCTCCCGAATTTGGTGGTGGCGCGCGCCATGAGGTTGGTCCGGACAAATTTATTGCCGGGCAGGATGCTCTTCTGGTTGACCCGGCTTACGGACGTATAGATCCCTGTATTATTAAATTGCTGCTGAAATGTAGCGTTATGCTGCTGGTTGATGCCCGTTTGCAGGAAATTGCTGATGTTGTCCTGCACCGTTAAAGGGCCTTCCGAACCGTCCCATTTGACGACGTTCTGTCCCTCAATGCGCGGTCCCCAGCTCAGTCGCTCGTCGGGGAGAAAATTGCCATTCGTTCCCTGGCCGAAAATATCCTGGGTTTCCGGTGTCATAAACGGATTCTCAATACCGACGTTGGAGGAGATGGTCAACCCCAATCCGGCCTGTTTCCGGCCTGATTTGGTGGTGATCAGGATGACACCGTTGCCTGCCCGGTTACCGTAAAGTGCCGCTGCAGAAGGACCTTTCAGTACCGACATGCTTTCAATGTCTTCGGGGTTAATGTCTCCAAGGCCATTTCCCCGGTCAAATCCCGGATCCCAGAAACCGTTGGATTCGGTTCCTGTGAAATTGTTCACGGGCACCCCGTCAACCACGATCAGCGGCTGGTTATCACCTGTCAACGAGTTGAAACCACGGAGTACAATCTTAGCCGATGCGCCGGCACCGTTGCTGGAACGGGCTACCTGCAGACCGGCTACTTTGCCCGACAGCGCATTCGTCACGTTGGTTTCCCGTGCATTGGACAGCGTGGCACCTTTCACCTCCTGCACGGCATAGCCCAGTGAACGGCGTTCCCGCTCAATACCGAGCGCCGTTACCACTACCTCACCCAGTTCGCTGGCGTCCTGTTCGAGGACGACATTCATCCGGGTCTGGTTTCCTACGGTAACCTGCTGTGAAGTATATCCGACCATACTGAACTGGATAACCTCACCGCGTGATGCACTGATGGTGTAATTACCTTCTGCATCGGTCTGCACGCCGCGGGTAGTGCCCTGCACTACCACGCTCACACCGGGCAGCGGACCGTTCGCGTCCGTCACCGTTCCGGTGACTGACTGCTGCGCGTAGCCGACGGAGACGGCGCTGAAAAGCACCACAGCCAGCATGCAGCATTGCATGTAAAAATTTCTCATGTTTGTGTTGATTTGGTTAAATAATTGGTTAATTGCTGTTATAATTAGGTTTAAAAGGTGTTGTAATTCGTTACGGAACGCTTAACACTTCTTGCTTGGCTCGATCAGTTATCGTTTTTTCTTCCAGTATACAGTGCTCCACGACTAGGCTGGCTGCGCCAAGAAACTCGGCCCGATACGTGAGATCGGATACCACCACGTCGGTGTTTTCCACCAACTTGGGGATGCAGAATTCATGGATGGCGCGATATACCGGTGGCAGCAGCAGGTTGCCGGCCGCTCCCCCACGGCCGCTGAGCACCACCCGTTCGGGATTCATGATGTGGATCAGTGTGGCAATGCCTTTGCCCATCATAAACGCCGCATCCGTGAGCACACGTATCGCTAATTGGTCGCCTTTACGGGCCGCGGCAATCAGGTGGTCGCCTTCCGCCTTGGTTTTATCGGAGAAAAGCTTGCTCAGGCTGGATATTCCCCCTTCTGCCATTGCCCGCTTGGCATTTTCCACCGCCACGAGCAGCGATGCCACGACTTCCAGACACCCCCTTTTTCCACAGGGACATAGGTTATTGGAATCCGAAAGCGGAATGTGGCTGAATTCACCCGCATACCCGTTGTGGCCGCGGAACAGGCTCCCGTTGACGATCATTCCCAGACCGATTCCCCAGCCCACGTTAACCACCATGACGTCCTTCATGCCTTTTGCAGCCCCGAAATGCAATTCGGAAATGGCTATTGCGCTTGAATCGTTTTCAATATAAACCGGCAGGCCTAGCCGCTGGGTTAATTTCTCCCGCAGGCCAACGGTTTCATTTTCTTCGTATAAATAGGAGGCATTGACGCCGCGTTCCACATCGACAAACCCCGGCATGCCTATTCCAACACCCAATAGGTGCCGGCGATCTATTGCCGATCCGTCAAGGTAATCGTCAATAAATGCGCAGAGCTGGTCAAAGGCACCCTCGTTGTCCTGCAGGGGCAGCGTGATGGTCGCTTCAGGATAAACCGTTTCATTAAGCAGGTTGTACAGTACAATGCGGGTGACAAACTGGTCCATGGCCACCACGACGATGTATTGTTTCATTTTTTTGTTTAACCGGTATTTTACCGCTCTCCGTCCGCCTGTGGAAGGTGCGAGCCCCTGTCCAACGACATACCCGTCCTGAATGAGCCCGTTAACCACTTTCGTAATGTTCGGGATGCTTTTTTTGGTGCCCGTGCTCAATTCCATTAAGGAAAGCGCACCTTTATAGTAAAGGAGTTTGAATACCGTTTTCCGCAATTGGTCCTCGCGTTGTCTTTTCACAGGTTGGTTAAGTTAAAATTGGTTTTTAAAATGTAATACAAACTTAATAAAATAAATATTTTTATTGCAATACTTTTTAAAAAAATTAAATAAGATGACGTAATGTATTGATAGTTAAACCTGGTCATTGGCTTTCCTGGCGCCATCAGATGAATCCCTATCCGTATTGGTATTAAAAGCAGGCCCGCGTCGTGCGGCTTTCCGGCAGATTCGATGGTTAATCGGGGTTGCGGGGCGCCCGCTTCATCATCAATTGGGGTTGTGGCCGGCCTGTGTGCAGGGTGACACCAGTATTGTGGCGGAAATGGTGGACTTACCCTGGACTCATACTGGACTCACTCTGGACTCATACTGGACTCACCCCGGACGTATCCCGAACCAGTCCCGGACAGGGGTGCCCTCATTCCGGACAAACGGGCGCATGGATCCCGATTGATGGCAAAGCAGGGTCAACGCACTAAAAAATAGCATCGGCTGAAACAGTATTATTTAAAAAATTGTAGCTTTACCTAAATTATAAACTTCATTCCCTGAACAATGAACCAACGGTATTATTCCCTTGATGTCTTCCGGGGCGCCACGGTGGCACTCATGATATTGGTAAACAACCCGGGTACTTGGTCACACATCTTTTCCCCGCTGGAGCATGCGGCATGGCATGGCGCGACGCCCACGGACCTGGTGTTCCCTTTCTTTCTTTTTGCGGTGGGTAATGCCATGGCATTCGTGATGCCCCGCCTCCGCGAAGCCGGTAATGCAGTCTTCTGGAAAAAGGTGTTGAAACGGACGGCACTGATCTTTCTGATCGGGCTGTTTATCAACTGGTGGCCGTTTGTGCAGTGGGATGGCGATGCACTGGCGTTTAAGCACTGGGTTAATCCGGAAGATCCCGAGCGGGGTATCCGTATCCTTGGGGTACTGCAGCGTATTGCGCTGGCTTATTGCTTCGCATCCATCATCGTCTATTACCTGAAGGAGAAATCCGTTATTGTTGTTTCTGCCTTGTTGCTGCTGCTTTACTGGGGATTATGTGCGGCATTCGGCGGAGCCGATCCCTACAGTTTAGCGGGCTGGTTCGGTAATGCCATTGACCAGCGGGTAATCGGTGTTGCTCACCTATACCGGGGTGAAGGGGTGCCGTTTGAACCCGAGGGATTAATGAGTACCCTGCCTTCCATTGTACAGGTTATATTCGGTTACCTGACCGGTCGCTACATAAGGGAAAAGGGAGAGGTATCCTGGCTGTGGCCAAGGTTGCCTAACCGGGACGGGTCTATTTACCGGATGCTGGGCGGTCTGTTGGTGATGGCAGTGCTCTTGTATGTAGCCGGCCTGTGCTGGGGATTGGGATTTCCCATCAACAAGAAAATATGGACAAGTTCCTATGTGCTGTATACTACCGGACTGGCGCTGTTTGCCATCGGCGTGATGATCTGGTATATCGAAGTGCTGGATGTGCGCAACTGGCTTACCCGCTTCTTTGACGTTTTTGGTAAAAATCCGCTGTTTATTTTTGTGCTTAGTGGCCTGCTGCCGCGGTTGCTGGGCCTGTTCCGCATCAGTACAGGCGTGAATGATGCCGGGGAAACCCTGTATACCACACCGCTTGGCTGGTTTTATACCCATGTCTGCGCCCGTGTACCGGGTCCGCCGGAAATCGGATCGCTTTGTTATGCCCTCGTTTTTGTCGGGTTTTGCTGGGCAATCTGTTACGTGATGGATCAAAAGAAAATATACGTGAAGGTGTGATTTGGAGGCTATTAAAAATTGGCGTACCTTTGCAGCCAATTAATTAATTTTTTAACGCTTTAATATTATTCACAGTAATGTATTTAAGTAAAGAGTACAAGGCGGATATTTTCGCCGAATACGCCGGAGGCGCAACAAATACCGGTTCCGCGGAAGGTCAGGTGGCTTTATTCACCAAAAGGATTGCTCACTTAACTGAGCATTTGAAAACGAACAGGAAAGACTTTGCCACACAACGTTCTTTGCAGAAATTAGTGGGTAAGCGCCGTGCCTTGTTGAAATACCTCTACAACAAGGATATTGAACGCTACCGTGCCGTAATTAAGGCATTGGGCTTGAGGGATATCATCAAGTAGCTTTCAGTTAACATTTTCAATAAAGCCATTCGTCCGCCGTTCAGCGGGTGAGTGGTTTTTTATTTTTTTAGTCATCGGGTGCTGGTTTCAGCTGCCGTATGAAGGATGGACTAATTTGCATTTTATATACTGTAGATAAATGCCAATTTAGTTATGTTTGTGAGCAAATAAAAAGTCTAATATATCCATGGTGTACTGCCTGAAGACGAACAGTGCGCCGAATTTGAAACAACAGATGAGTTACAACGAGATCAAAACAACAATCGATATCGGCAATGGACGCCATATCGAAATCTCCACCGGCAAACTGGCCAAACAGGCCGACGGTTCGGTGGTGGTCAAACAGGGTGATACCATGCTATTGGCCACGGTGGTTTCTGCACAGGAGCCTAAACCCGGAGCGGACTTTCTGCCGCTTTCCGTCGATTACCAGGAAAAATATGCATCTACCGGGCGGATTCCGGGAGGGTTTTTACGCCGTGAGGCCCGGTTATCGGATTACGAAATATTGATTTCCCGTTTAGTGGACCGCGCCCTGCGCCCGCTATTCCCCGAAGATTACCACGCGGATACCCAGGTAATGATTTCCCTGATTTCCGCAGATAAAGACATTATGCCGGATGCACTGGCCGGATTGGCCGCTTCGGCAGCACTTGCGGTATCGGACATCCCCTTTAACGGACCGATTTCCGAAGTGCGTGTGGCGAAAGTGGATGGCCAGCTGGTGATTAACCCGTTGTTGAGCGAACTGGAGCGGGCAACACTCGAATTTATTGTAGCCGGTACCGCGCAGGATATTGTAATGGTGGAAGGTGAGTCTAAGGAAATTTCCGAAGCGGAGATGGTCGAAGCCATTGAATTTGCACACCAGACCATTAAAAAGCAAGTGGCTGCCCAGGTTGAATTATCGCAGTTAGCAGGTAAAACTGCCAAACGGGAATATAGCCATGAGCCAAGTAATCCCGAGCTGCGCGACCAGATTTTTGCGGCTACCTACGATAAGGTATACCAAGTGGCCAAAACGGCGTCGGCTAAGCACGACCGGAGCGAGCAGTTTAAACAGATCGGTGAGGAATTTATTCAGACATTGGGTGAAGAACTCGACGACGATACCGTGTTCCTGGTAAAAAAATACTACCATGACGTGCAGTATGATGCCGTCCGTAATTTGATATTAAATGAAGGCATCCGGCTGGACGGTCGCGATTCACGTACGGTACGCCCCATCTGGAGCGAGGTGGATTACCTGCCCGCAGCACACGGATCGGCGGTGTTCACCCGCGGGGAAACGCAGTCCCTCACTTCTGTGACCCTGGGTGCCAAGGATGATGAGCAGCTGATCGACGGCGCATTTATCCACGGATATAACCGGTTTCTCCTGCATTATAATTTCCCCGCATTTTCAACGGGTGAGGTACGCCCTAACCGCGGACCTGGCAGACGGGAAGTTGGCCATGGTAACCTGGCGATGCGTTCGCTGAAACAGGTGCTGCCTACCGGCGATGAAAACCCATATACCATCCGGGTGGTTTCGGATATCCTGGAGTCCAACGGTTCGTCGTCGATGGCGACAGTATGCGCCGGTACCCTGGCCCTGATGGATGCCGGCATTAAGATCAAGGCACCGGTATCGGGTATAGCCATGGGCTTGATAACGGACGAAAAGACCGGAAAATACGCCATCCTGAGCGATATTCTGGGCGACGAGGATCACTTGGGCGATATGGACTTTAAAGTAACCGGAACTGAAAAAGGAATCGTGGCCTGCCAGATGGACCTGAAGATCAATGGCCTGAAGTGGGAAGTGCTCACCCAGGCGTTGGAACAAGCGAAAGAAGCCCGGCTGCATATCCTCAACGAAATGCGAAAAACCATTGCCGAGCCGCGCGCGGACTACAAACCGCATGCACCGCGTATTGTTAGCTTCAGCATAGACAAAGAGTTTATCGGTGCGGTGATCGGACCGGGTGGCAAGATCATTCAGGAAATGCAACGGGAAACCGGTGCAACAATTGCCATCGAGGAAATCGACGGTAAAGGTGTTGTGCAGGTGTTTGCCGATAATAAGGCGGCAATCGATGATGCGGTAAGGCGTATCAAAGCTATTGCGGCCAAACCTGAGGTAGGTGAGGTATACGAAGGAAAGGTCAAATCCATTATGCCTTTCGGCGCATTTGTTGAGATTATCCCCGGTAAAGACGGGTTACTCCACATCTCGGAAATCGACTGGAAACGGTTCGAGACCATGGACGGTATCTTCAATGTGGGCGATACCGTGAAAGTGAAGTTGCTGGATATTGATAAACAGGGCAAACTGAAACTCTCCCGTAAGGCGCTGATCCCGCGTCCCGAGAAGAACGAAGCGTAATTACGCGGTGTTACCGCATATAAAGAGCCGGACATCCATGATGTCCGGCTTTTTTGTTTTACAGTCCCCCGGGCCAGGTTTCCGGCTTCCGTCCGAAACGTTTACTGGGTTTTGCACCCATTTCCAACACCAGTTCCCCTCCCTTCACCAGATCCTCATGCCGGATGTAGGCTCTATCGTAAGGTTCGCCGTTGAGTGTCGCCGATTGGATATACCGGTTTTCGCTGCTGTTATTCCGTGCACGTACGGTAAACGTACGGTTTCCGGCCAGTGCGAAAGTAGTTTCGTCGACGGCCGGGCTGCCGAACACATACTCGCCATTGGCGGGATTTACGGGATAGAGACCGGCTATACTCCAGACGGCCCACGCGCTCATCTGTCCGGCATCTTCATTGCCTGCATAGCCGTCGGGGCGGGCATGGTACATCGAATCAAGCACGAGCCGTACCTTTTCCTGTGTCTTCCACGGTTCGCCCAGGTAGGTGTACATGTATGCAATATGGTGACTGGGTTCATTTCCATGTGCATACTGCCCGATAAAACCGCTTACATCGGGTGATACGTTTTCGCCCCGCATTGCCGACGGTGCAGCAAACAGTTCGTCGAGCTTACGGACCAATGCGTCATTTCCGCCATAGAGTTCCGCCAGCCCGCGGACGTCATGCGGCACAAAGAAAGTGTGCTGCCAGGCATTCCCTTCGATGTATTGGCTTTTGTCAAAGTTGTGTTCAGACCAAAATGGATCGAATGGTTCCACGAAGTTGCCGTCGCTGGTCTTTGCACGCATGAAACCGGTGCCCGGATCGAAAAGTTGGGTATAGGATTTTGAACGGTCGATAAAAGTAGCGTAATCGGCATGTTTCCCTAGTTTTTTCGCCACCTGGGCGATACACCAATCGTCAAATGCGTATTCCAGCGTCACCGTTACGCTACCGCCGGCTTTATCCTGCGGCAGGTAGCCGTATTCGATGTAATCCGGCACGCCGCGTATGTCTTGGTGCGCGCTGCGGATCATGGCCCGGTAGGCCCGCTCCGCATCCAGTCCGGGCCAGTCTTTCAGGATTGCATCGGCCAGTACGGGGATGGCGTGGTATCCGGTCATGGTATTCGTCTCCCAGGTGCTGAGATCCCACACCGGCAGCAGTCCGTTTTCATCATGGAAGGCAAGCATGCTGTTCAGGATGTCAGCATACCGGCCGGGCTGGGTGAGGGTAAACAGCGGGTTTAGCGCACGGAACGTATCCCACAGGGAAAAGAGGGTATACCGCTGCGCGCCGTCCGGCATCGTATGCACGTCGCCGAGCGCATTCTGGTATTCACCATCGGCATCGGCATACAGGGTAGGTGCAATGGCCGTGTGGTACAGGGCGGTGTAGAATACCCGTTTCAGCGAATCGTCATTCGTTTTGACGGTGACTTTCCGCAGTTCCTGTTCCCACAGGCCTTCCGCAGCTCGGTATGCGGCGGCAAAATCCTCCTGTGGCCGGGCATTCAGTTCATCAAGTGCCTTGTCGTAACTGGTGGTGGACAGCGCTACCTTGAGTTCAATGGTTTCGGTCGTGGCGGGATCGAACAGCAGCTGTGCTGCCACACCTGTTCCTTTGTCATACGTTTCTACCATGTCGGTCATGTCCGATGCCGTCTGCCCGTCGTGCAGGATCGTTCCGGTGAATGGTGTGGACGTCCGCGCGGCAAAATAGATGCGCTGTACCTGGGCCCAGCCCGTGGAATAACGATAGCCTACCAGCGTGCTGTCGTTGAGGATGGTGATGTGCGTTTCCGTGGGTGTGTCCCAGTTGACGTGGAAACCGAGGTCGAAGCGGAGTGTGGGGGTGCTTCCCCGTGGAAAGGTATATCGATGATATCCGCAGCGCGCGGTTGCGGTGAGCTCCGCTTTGACGCCGTTGCCGAGCGTAACGTAATAATACCCCGGCGAAGCACCTTCGTCCGTATGGCTGAACGGTATCCTCGGCGGAGCAGCGGTGTCGGCCAGCGGCGTGGTCAGCGGCATCACGGATATATCGAGCCAGTCGCCGATCCCCGTTCCGCTCAGGTGGGTGTGACTGAAGCCGGCAATCAGGCTGTCGCTGTAGTGGTAGCCACTGCACCAGTCCCATCCCTGCCGTCCATTGTCCGGACTCAACTGCACCATCCCAAAGGGAACGGTGGCGCCGGGAAAGGTGTGCCCGTGGCCGCCTGTGCCGATAAACGGATCGACATAGGACGCCAATGGCGACTGTGCCCGGGAGTATATCGAAGCAATGGAAAGCAAAATACAGGCGCTTAAACGTATTAGCATAAAATTGATTCCGAATAAAGTTAGCAATTCTTTTTTGGTAAAACTAACGGATTATTTACGATAAGTAAAAATGTTTGCTGAAATTTTGCGGATAAATTCAATTTATTGCATACGTTTGCCGGTGTGCTAAACGTTAAGCATTTTTTGCTAAACGGAATGGTGATGTTAGGGGAGCAGCAGGGGTATGATGCCCCACCGGGGAAAAAGGAAAACCAAGCACCAATACCAGTGAAATTAACCAGCATCAGCAAATATGAAGAAAAAAATACTCATCAGTGATATTGCGAAAGATTTGGGGATATCCGTAACCACGGTATCGTTTATTCTCAACGGCAAGGCCAAAGAAAAGCGGATCAGCGAGGGACTGACAAAGCGGGTGCTGGATCACGTGAAAAAAGTCGGTTATAAACCCAACGAACTGGCTAAAAGCCTGCGCACGGGGAAAACGAAAATCATCGGGCTGGTCATTGAGGATATCTCCAATCCGTTCTTTGCCAATATTGCCCGGTTTATCGAGGCGAAGGCCTACAGCCGGGGGTACCGGATTATTTATTGCAGCACAGACAACGACGTAGACCGGACAATCGCTTTGGTACAGCTTTTCCGCGACCGTCATGTCGATGGGTACATTATCACACCATCTGAAGGCCTAGCGGAAACCATCCAGTCGCTACTTAGCAGCCAGCTACCCCTGGTGCTGTTCGACCGTTATTTGCCGAACCTGCAAACCAACTACGTGGTTTCAGACAACATAAAAGGAGCTTATGATGCCACGGCTCACCTGGCCGAACAGGGCTATAAGCGCATTGCATTGGTAACCCTGTATTCTTCACAGACCCAGATGCGCGACCGGATGGATGGTTATATGCGGGCCATCGACACCTACAAGCTGCAACCCTATGTAAAAAAGGTCAACGTTACTCACGATGAACAGGCAGCGATTGCGGATTTTCAGTCGTTTCTGGCCGAGCAGCAGCCCGATGCCGTTTTCTTTGCCACCAATTACCTAGCCATCTCGGGGCTGAAGGCCATCAAGCAGCTTGACATGCCAATGCCTGCCGTTGTTTCCTACGACGACCACACGCTGTTCAAGTTGTTTTCACCGACAATTACAGCGGTATCACAACCCATCGAGGCCATTGCAGACGAACTGATCAATATCCTGCTGAACCAGCTCGACGGTAAAGAGCGGGCATTGAAACAGGTGGTGCTTCCTTCGGCGCTGCTGATCAGGGAGTCCTCATTGAAAAAATAACCGGGGTAGGGGTTACACTTCGGGGATGAATTTCATGGACAGGGAATTGACACAATGCCGTGTATTCTTGGCTGTGAACTGCTCGCCAAGAAAGACATGGCCCAGGTGCCCGCCACAATTGGCGCATACGATTTCCGTCCGGCGGCCGTCCGCATCGGGTACGCGCCTGACCGCATGGGCAATCTCATCGTCAAAACTGGGCCAGCCGCAATGCGATTCAAATTTATCTTCCGAGCGGTAGAGTGGCTCACCGCAGCGCTTGCAGACATAGGTGCCCTTGGCCTTGTTGTGCAATAACTCCCCTGTAAACGGCCTTTCAGTGCCCTTATGCACCAGGATGTACTCCTCTTCGGGGGTTAATTCGTTATGTTTCTTCGTGTCCATATTGACATGCATTGGCGTTATACGCTGCCCCGGCCGGTGGACTAACCACCTGCATGGCCGGCATTGCTGGGAAACCCGGTGCCGTCTGCAGAAATAAACGGGACAGTTCCATACGAATATACGAAAAAAAGCAAAAAAAGTTTTAAGTAGGCGGATCCCGGGATTCGCCGGAGCCACGAAAGGAGAAATATGGAGATACCTTCCGGTTGGTAAGACAGGTGTCTTTAACGCGGTTTCAGATACTAAACAATTCGATTGAAAAATCAAAATGCACAAACCAAAATCAACCGCCTGCACCGAATGACTTTTTCAAAGAAATTACGCTATATGCGCTGAAATCTTCGTTTTTGATCAATTTAGAACGATTATAAATTATTAAATTAGGTCATCAAAGTGTCATCGATACAGCAATAAGTTATACTTTTGTGGCAATAATAAAAAAGGGTAAATCCATTCACACAGATAACCCAAACTTTTATATTCATCATAAACAGTATAAAGTGCTCAATATGAGAAATATCTCATTGTTTTTTGGAAGATTTGCAAAGCCCGTTTCGGTTGCGTTGGGATTATTATTTGCGGTTTCTACCTTACAGGCCCAGGATGCGAAAGAGGGCGAAACCTTGTTCAAGGCCAACTGTTCCACTTGCCACAAAGTCTTCGGCAAGTTTCTGGGGCCTGAGCTGGCGGGTGTAAGCGAGCGGCACGATGAGGCCTGGCTGCTCAAGTGGATTCACAATGCTCCGGCCATGATTGCTTCGGGTGATGCTGCTGCGGTGGCACTGGATGCCCAGTTTCCGAATGCGGCGATGACGGCTTTTCCCCAGCTTTCTGAAGACAATATCAAAAACATCCTGGCATACGTTAAGGCAGAGGAAGGGAAAAAAGCGGCCGGCGGCGATGCAGCCGGTGGCGCAGCAGGGGGGGCAGCCGGGGCGGCAGCAGCCAGCGGTGACGCCAGCAATTTCATGATTATTGGACTGGTCGCCGTTATCGCACTGGCTTTCGGTGTTATCTTAGTGCTCAACAAGGTAATCCGTACCCTGGAGCGCGTGCTGGCGAACAGCAAACCCGTGATCCCCGATCCGACGGAGAAAGCACCGGGTAAAGATTACATGGCTACCCTTAAGCGGATGGCCAAGAATAAGAAACTGGTATTTTTTACCGTGCTGTTGCTGGCGGTATTCCTGGGTTCGGCGGGTTGGAAGACCCTGTGGAATGTAGGTGTACATGAGGGCTATCAGCCGGTGCAGCCGATCAAGTTCTCGCACCAGCTGCACGCTGGGGTGAATCAGATCGATTGTGCGTACTGCCATGGCGGGGCCTATAAATCGAAAAACGCATCCATTCCTTCGGCTAACGTATGTATGAACTGCCATACAGCCATTACGGCGAGCGAGAAATACGACGGTGAACTTTCACCGGAGATCGCAAAAATTTACCGCGCCCTGGATTACAACCCGGAAACAATGGAATACGGCCCGAACAAACGGCCTATCGAATGGGTACGGATCCACAACCTGCCGGACTTCGCCTACTTTAACCACTCACAACACGTGGTTGTTGCCGGTGTGGAGTGTGAAACCTGCCACGGTCCGATCAACACCATGGAGGAGGTATACCAGTACTCGCCGCTCACGATGAAATGGTGTGTAGACTGTCACCAGCGGACCGAAGTAAACGCAGATAATGCTTATTACGAGCAGCTCATTGCTGCACACGAGCAACTGAAGAAAGGCGAGAAAGTGACCGCAGCCATGCTGGGCGGACTGGAATGTGGAAAGTGCCACTATTAATAAAATACAAATTAGAAATACGCAATCTTAGATATAGCTTAAATGGATAGCAACAAGAAATATTGGAAAGGTTTGGAAGAACTGCAGCAGACGCCCGCTTTTGTGGAGAAAAGCAAAGGGGAGTTTGCCGAATCGATTCCGGTAGAGGAGGTATTGAATGAAGCTGGGCTGAGTACGAAAACGCCGCGTCGCGATTTTCTTAAAGCACTGGGATTTGGTGTAGGCGCCGTAACGCTGGCAGCCTGTAACCGCACCCCATTACATAAATCAATTCCGTATCTGATTAAACCGGAGGAAGTTACCCCCGGTATACCGAACTTCTATGCATCCAGTTTCAACGGCCAGAGTGTATTGGTGAGAACCCGTGAAGGCCGCCCCATTCTGCTGGAAGCTAATCCGGCAGCACAGGGACTGAACTGCGGAACGGACGCAGGGACGCAGGCCGCGGTGCTTGATCTTTACGATCAGGCGAAGCTGCAGGGTCCAAAGTTCCACGGAACGGATACGTCATGGGATGAGCTGGATACGCAGGTGGTGACCGCGTTGGGAAGCGCGGCTGCAGCAGGCAAGCAGATCCGTATTATTGCTTCTACCGTGAACAGTCCGTCCACCATGGCGACGATTGCCCGGTTTACCGAAAAGTATCCGACAACCCGCTTAATTGAAGTGGACGCCGTTTCATACAGTGGCATAACCAAGGCAAACCAACAAAGCTTTGGAAAAGCAGTGGTGCCGCAGTACCGGTTTGACCGCGCTGATGTGATTGTCAGCGTGGCTGCCGATTTCCTGGGAACCTGGGTAAGCGGCGAAGAACATACACAGCAATATATTTCCAACCGCGATTACAAGAGCCTGAAAAAAGGCCGGATGTCGCGGCATATCCAGTTTGAAGGGGGGATGAGCCTTACCGGCTCCAATGCCGACGTACGTGTAGCCATCAAGCCTTCCGAAGAAGGACCCCTGCTGATCGCATTGTATAATGCCATTACCGGTGGTTCGTTGCCGGGAGGGCTGTCTTCAAACAACAAGGCGCAGACTGCGCTGAAACTGGTTGCGCAGGAACTGCGGCAGGCGCAGGGCCGTGCGGTTGTCGTGTCGGGTGCCAATGATATCGCCATTCAGACACTGACCAACGCCATCAACGTGGCGCTGGGAAGCTATGGCAACACGATTGATCTGGATAACCCTTCATACCTGCTTAAAGGAGATGAGGAAGCATTTTCCGCGTTTCTGGCTGAAGCGAACCGGGGCGATGTAGATGTGGCTTTTTTCCTGAACAGCAATCCGCTGTATTACCACCCTGATGCAACAGCCGTAAAGGCAGCGCTCGACAAGATTAAGTTCAAACTTTCTTTTGCGGACCGGGAAGATGAGACGGCTTCGGAGCTGGATGCCATTGCGCCAAACCATAATTTCCTTGAGTCGTGGGGCGATGCCCATCCGCGCGGCGGATACTACACCATCGTACAGCCTACCATTAATCCGGTTTACAATACCCGCCAGGCAGAACAGAGCCTGCTGATCTGGGCCGGTGACACAACAGACTACTACACCTTTGTAAAAACAAACTGGGAGCAGAATATTCTGGCCGGCAGCAGCAAGACCTGGAAGGATGTGCTGCAGACCGGTTTCGAATATAAGGGCGATGCACCTGCAGGTACCTATACGTTTGATACGTCGGGCCTCGCTGCTGTTGCTGCTGCCATTACCAAACAGAGCCAGGCATTGGCCAAAGATGTGGAAGTGCAGCTTTATCAAAGTATCGCGCTTCGCGACGGCCGCCAGGCGAACAACGCTTTCTTGCTGGAACTGCCTGACCCGATATCGAAAGTAACCTGGGATAACTACGCGGCGCTGAATCCGAAGTTTGCCGAGTCACTCGGACTGGGTGAAAACAGCGTAGTTGAAGTGGAGGGGGAGAACGGCTATAAGGTTATTCTGCCCGTGCTGATGCAGCCGGGACAGGCAATGGGAACGGTGTCCATTGCAGTTGGGTACGGACGGACCAAAGTGGGTAAAGCCGGAAATAACGTCGGCCAGAACGCGTATCCTTTCGCAAAAATGGTTAACGGAACGCTGCAGTTTAATACCACCGCGAAACTGAACAAAGCAAGCGGATCGTACGAACTGGCACAAACCCAGACGCACCACACCATTGAGGGGCGTAATATCATCCGTGAAACAACATTTGCAAAATATAAGGAAGACCCAAGCCACAATACAGGCCGCTGGTCGGACTCGCATAAAACGTATGACCTGTGGGACAAATACGAAGAGCCGGGACATAAATGGGTAATGGCGATTGACCTGAATGCCTGTACGGGATGTGGTTCCTGTATTGTTGCCTGCAGTGTCGAGAACAACGTGCCGGTCGTTGGCCGGGATGAGGTACGCCGCCGCCGGGAAATGCACTGGTTGCGTATCGATCGCTACTATACCATTGAACAGGAAGGGGAGTCGTACACCGAAGAGGATGAAATCGGCCGGCTTGAGGACCTCGAAAATGTTTCCGTAGTGCATCAGCCGATGCTATGCCAGCACTGTGACCACGCGCCGTGTGAAACGGTTTGCCCGGTACTGGCTACCGTACACTCTTCAGAAGGATTGAACCACATGGCCTATAACCGTTGCTTCGGTACACGGTACTGTGCAAATAACTGCCCATATAAAGTGCGCCGGTTTAACTGGTTCAACTACTGGAATGACTCCAGGTTTGACAATTACCTGAACAACGAGTTTACCCAATTGGTACTGAATCCGGATGTGGTATCCCGTACCCGCGGAGTGATGGAGAAATGCAGCATGTGTATCCAACGGATCCAGGCAGGTAAGCTCCAGGCCAAAATTGAGCAACGCCCGCTGAAGGATGGGGACATTAAGCTGGCCTGCAGCGCAGCATGTTCGGCCAATGCCATTATCTTCGGAGATGCCAACGACCCGAATTCGGAGGTCTCCAAGGCATTGCGTAACGAACGGGTTTACTACGTACTGGAAGAACTTAACGTACAGCCGGGTGTCGGTTACATGACTAAGGTGAGAAATACATTTGAGGCTTAATTCGAAATAACATACTATGTCATCGCATAACGAATCAATAATAAGAGAACCATTAATTACCGGGAAGGATATTACCTACGCGAAAGTGACGGATGATATTCTGCTTCCGGTAGAAAACAAGCCGAATAAGGCTTGGTGGATCGGGTTTACGCTGGCTGCTTTGGGAGCCTTGCTTTGGGTGGTCAGTGTAAGTTATACCTTCTGGACAGGTATTGGCGCCTGGGGACTGAATAAAACCGTGGGCTGGGCCTGGGATATTACCGACTTCGTTTGGTGGGTGGGTATCGGCCACGCCGGTACACTGATTTCTGCCGTGTTGTTGATTTTCCGTCAGAACTGGCGGAACTCGATTAACCGTTCGGCAGAAGCGATGACGATCTTTGCGGTAATCTGTGCCGCCACATACGTGGTTGCACACATGGGACGCCCCTGGCTGGCTTATTGGATTTTCCCATTGCCCAATCAATTTGGATCGCTTTGGGTGAATTTCAACTCCCCGCTGGTTTGGGATGCTTTCGCTATTTCAACATATTTTACGGTATCGCTGGTTTTCTGGTACTGCGGTCTGTTGCCGGATATAGCTTCGGTACGCGATCGTGCCGCGGGACTGAAACGGCGGATTTATTCCATCATGTCTTTCGGATGGAATGGCTCGGTAAAGACCTGGCAGCGGTTTGAGATTGTTTCGCTGATCCTTGCTGGTATTTCCACCCCGCTGGTACTTTCCGTGCACACCATCGTATCCATGGACTTTGCCACTTCCGTGATTCCGGGCTGGCACACCACAATCTTCCCGCCATACTTTGTCGCAGGCGCGATTTTCTCCGGGTTTGCCATGGTACAGACGCTGTTGCTGGTCATGCGTAAGGTTCTCAATTTCGAGAACTACATCACCATGTTCCATATCGAGTCGATGAACAAGATCATTCTGGTAACGGGATCCATTGTGGGTATCGCCTACCTGACAGAGCTGTTCATTGCCTGGTATTCGGGATCGGAGTATGAAATGTATGCGTTCGCCAATCGTATTGCTGGCCCCTACTGGTGGGCATACTGGACGATGATGACGTGTAACGTGATTTCTCCCCAGTTGTTCTGGTTCAAGAAAATCCGGACCAGCATTCCGATTTCCTGGGTATTATCCATCGTGGTGAATATCGGGATGTGGTTTGAACGGTTTGTCATCATTGTGACTTCCCTTCACCGCGATTATCTTCCTTCAAGCTGGGCAATGTTCTACCCCAGCTGGGTGGATGTTGGGGTTTTCGTAGGGTCAATCGGTGTGTTCTTCACCTTGTTCCTCTTGTTCCTGCGGTTCCTCCCCAGTATTGCCATTGCCGAGGTAAAACTGCTGTTGAAGAGTGCGAGCTTACAGCAGAAGACCAAGCTGGTTAAGGAAGGCCACCTGAATCCGGAACAGGTTGAGTTCTTTAGGAACTCGTTGACGAAATATGATTCCGTAACGGAAGAAGATATTAAAGAGTTAGAAATCAAATAGCAATGAGCAATACAAAATATATCATTGGAAGCTTTGCCGATCCGGATGAAATGATGGATGGGATCGACAGGCTGCAAGCGAACAACATCGGGATTTATGACTGTTTTACACCGATGCCGATCCACGGGATCGAAGCCAAGCTTGGCGTGAGACCCTCACGGCTGCCGATCGCCGCTTTTTGTTTCGGTATTACGGGAACAATGCTCGGATTCAGCCTCCTGTATTATACCATGACATACGATTGGCCGATGAATATCGGTGGAAAGCCGGCTTTGCCGCTGCCAAACTTTGTGCCCGTAACGTTTGAGGTAACCATTCTGCTGTGTGCCCTGGGTATGGTCGCTACTTTTTTCTTCCGGAATCATTTATTCCCGGGACGTGCCCCCAGGGTAATGGATCTGCGGGCGTCGGACGATCGCTTTATCATTGCCATTGATGCCCGGGAAAATACCGACCATGAGAAGATAGCGAATCTGCTGAAAGAAGCGGGCGCGGTTGAAGTTAAGTACAATGAAAGAAAATATGTTAGCTATGAATAGGAAGAATTTTCTTGGAGCGATCAGTGCGGCGGTGGCTATTGCTGCCGTGGTCAGTGCTTGCGGCGACGGGACGACGCGCAGCAGGGGATGGGAATTCTCGAGAAATATGTACGATCCTATTGGCTATAATCCCGACCAACCGAACAACAATTTCAAGGACGGAAAGACAGCGCAGACACCTCCGGCCAATACAACGCCGGTGGGATTCGAGCGATTCGAATATCCCAACACCATGGAGGGATACGAACGCGCCGGTGCCGAATTGGTGAACCCATTGGCAAGAACAGAAAAGACCCTGGCCGAAGGGGAAGCGTTGTACCAAACTTACTGTGCCGTTTGCCACGGGCCGGAAGGCCATGGAGACGGACCGATCACAAAGGATCGCGAATTGGTGACGTCTACGGAGCGGAGAATGCTGGAAAACTTCCCGCCGCCGCCTTCGTATGCTGCAAGTGATGGGATCAATTCATCCAGGGGAGGTGCAATGGCAGCGTTAACCGATGGTAAGATTTACCACACGATTACATATGGATTGAATATGATGGGATCGCATGCTTCCCAGCTGTCGCCCGAAGAGCGTTGGAAAGTAGTTATGTACGTTAGGGAATTACAAAAGAATTAATATTATATCAGCTATATTAAATGGGAACTCACAGTCATCATCACGATTATAATTTTTCCGAACAGTTTGTGTTCACCGGAAGGGCAAAGACCCTGAGTTTGGTCGCCATCGTTGTGGGCGTAGTGGCCATTGCTTTTGGTCTGCTTTCCAGCGACCATATTATGGTGGAGCGTACGTACGCCAACTTGTTGCTGATGGGGTACTATTTTACCTGCGTATGTGCAGCGGGCGGATTCTTTTTAGCGGTGCAATATGTCACCCAATCCGGCTGGTCATCGGGCCTTATCCGTATTCCCCAGGCAATGGCAAGTGTTTTGCCGATTGCTGCACTGTTGCTGTTGGTCATTATCATTGGCGGATTATTTTCGCACAATTTGTATCATCATTGGTATGCCGAAGGGCTCACGGATCCGCAAAGTCCGAATTACGACGCGCTGGTAGCCGGAAAGGCTTCATTTTTGAACGCTCCCGGCTTTCTGATCCGCCAGGTTGTTTTCATGGGCTCTTATAGCATCTGCTCCTGGTTGTTGGCTAAGTACTCATACAATGAAGACCTCGACGGAAGCCTGCATTCGTATAAGAAGAGCTTTAAGCTTTCCGCGTTATTTCTGGTGATCTTTGGGTTCACCACACCGATCTGGTCATTTGATACTATTATGTCATTGGAAGCGCACTGGTTTTCGACCATGTTTGGCTGGTATAATTTCGCGGCCATGTGGGTAAGCGGACTGTGTGTGATTACGCTTATTATCATCCAGCTGAATAAAAGGGGCTACCTGTCGTGGGTAAATGAAAACCACCTGCATGACCTTGGAAAACTGATTTTTGGATTTTCCATCTTCTGGACATATGTATGGTTTGCCCAGTTTATGCTGATCTGGTATGCCAACATCCCTGAAGAAACTGTATATTTCTATAAACGCTGGGAACCGGAATACAAACCCTGGTTTTGGATTAATATATTGATTAACTTCGTGGCACCTGTATTAATACTGGTCAATCGCGACTTTGTCCGTAACCGGAACATGCTCGCTTTTGTATGTATCCTGCTGTTGGCCGGACACTGGCTTGATTATTACATTATGGTGATGCCCGGCACGGTGGAATCACACCGTGGATTCGGGTGGATCGAGATCGGTGCAGCGTTGGGTTTTGTGGGACTGTTTAGCTTCCTGGTACTCAATAAGCTGAGTAAACACGCCCTGGCACCCGCAAAACACCCCTTCTTGGAGGAAAGTTTACATCATCAAATATAAGTTGGTAGAATAAGAGACATTAGTATTATCGTTATTATTAGAAATGGGCTTTATAAAATATATCAATTTGAAGACGGTTTTTATACTGGCATTGAGCATCAGTATGGGGCTGTCAGGCAGGGCATTTTCTCAGGAAGCTGATACAGCTGCACGCGTTACCGATACGACTGCTTCCGCAAGCAGTGCCGGAGATGCAGCGCCTGCGGATACAGCGGCATTGGCCGACACGGCAGCGGTAGCGCCGGCGGCAAGCAAGGCAGCTGCTGCGCCTGCACCGGCAGCGGAACCCGAAAGTAAACTGGACATCGATCCGCAGGTATATACTAATTTCTTTTATTATACCCTGCTCTTCTTTTTGATCTGTGTGGTGGTCGCGGTAATCGGCCGGATACTGAAGGTATACGAACTTACCCGGAAAATGAATGGTTTGGATGCCGAGTATTACATGTATAATTTCCACGCCTATTTTTTCCTGGTTTCCCTGATCGCCGGACTGTACGGTGTGTATTGGTCTTATGCCCATCACGGCACGCAGGCCTGGCGGGCTGCGGCCACGGAACATGGTGCGCAGATCGATATCATGTTTTTGGTGACCACCGTAATCATTACCATTGTATTGGTGCTTACGCATATTGCCCTGTTCGGCTTTGCCTTCAAATACCGGGCTACGCCGACACGCAAAGCTTATTTTTATCCGCATAACAACACCATCGAGAAAATCTGGACCATTGTTCCTGCGGTGGTGCTGACGATCCTGGTGCTGTTCGGGTTCTTTACCTGGCGGAGCATTACGAACGTTTCCGAAGAGGACCAAAAGAATGCATTGCTTATTGAAGTGACGGGTGAACAGTTTGCCTGGACAGTCCGTTACCCGGGCCGCGATGGAAAAATCGGCGAACGTAACTATAAATTGACCAGCCCGTTGAACGGCCTTGGAATTGATTTTAACGATAAGAACAGCTGGGATGACCAACTGGGCTCGGAGATTGTGTTGCCGGTTAATAAGCCCGTGCGCGTCCAGATTACATCAAAGGATATTCTGCATAGTTTCTTTATTCCTGACTTCAGGGTACAGATGAACGCGGTACCGGGGATGAAGACTTATTTCCAGTTTACTCCTACCATTACCACGGAGGAAATGCGTGATAAATTGGGCGATTATAATTATGATTTCGTGATGCTGTGCGCCAAGATCTGTGGCGGCGGACACTATAACATGCAGAAGCGGGTACGGGTGGTAACAGAAGAAGAATATCAGGCATGGCTCAATGAGCAACCTTACTTTTTTACCGAAGAATTGAGGAAAGAATTTCAGGTATCGCAGCAAGCGGAATCAGAAAACGAACAGGACGCCAAGCTGCTGGCTACCGCAAACTAATGGATTGAGGATTAAAGTATTTAATAGTTAGATATGTCAAATATAACAAGCGCAGGCGCTCATAGTGTGGACCACCACGGTGACCATGGACATCACCATGAATCCTTTTGGACTAAATATGTATTTAGCCAAGATCACAAAATGATTGCGAAGCAATTCCTGATTACGGGTATTATCATGGCTGTTTTTGCAATGATATTATCCATATTATTCAGGCTTCAATTGGCTTGGCCGGATAAAGAGTTCCCTATTTTGGAGGTTTTCCTTGGAAAATGGGCAGAAGGCGGCCGGATTAATCCGGAATTCTTCCTGGCGTTGGTCACCATACACGGTACCATCATGGTATTCTTCGTGTTGACGGCTGGGTTGAGCGGTACATTTGCCAACCTCCTCATCCCGTATCAGCTGGGTGCGCGGGATATGGCGTCGCCGTTTATGAACATGCTTTCGTATTGGTTTTTCTTCACGGCATGTGTGGTCATGATTTCTTCGTTTTTTGTTGAAAGTGGCCCAGCAAGTGCAGGATGGACGGTTTATCCGCCGCTATCGGCAATTCCCAAGGCCATCAGCGGTTCCGGACTGGGTATGTCTTTGTGGCTGACCAGCATGGTGCTGTTTATCATTTCCCAGATTCTGGGTGGAACGAACTACATCAGTACGATATTGAATATGCGTACGAAAGGGATGAGTTTCTGGAAGATGCCTTTGACGATCTGGGCACTTTTCCTGACTGCAATTGTGGGGTTGTTCTCGTTCCCGGTACTGGTTGCTGCCGTTGTGCTGCTGATATTTGACCGGAGTGTGGGAACCAGCTTTTACCTTTCGGACCTTGTGGTCCAGGGACAGATTTTACCTTATGAAGGCGGTAGCCCCGTTCTCTTCCAGCACTTGTTCTGGTTCCTGGGGCACCCTGAGGTATATATCGTATTAATGCCGGCACTCGGCCTGACCTCCGAGGTGATTTCCACCAACTCGAGGAAGCCAATTTTCGGTTACCACGCGATGGTGTACTCCCTGATCGGTATCTCTACGTTATCGTTTATTGTTTGGGGACACCATATGTTCGTGACCGGGATGAACCCGTTCCTTGGCGGGGTGTTCATGATTACAACGCTGATTATTGCCGTGCCGTCTGCCGTTAAGGTATTTAACTACCTGGCTACGTTATGGCGGGGCAATATTCGTTTTACCCCGGCTATGTTGTTTGCCATCGGCATGGTATCTTTCTTTATCTCCGGTGGATTGACCGGACTTTATGTAGGTAACTCCGCATTGGACATCAACCTGCATGATACGTACTTCATTGTTGCCCACTTCCACTTGGTTATGGGATCGGCATCCATTTTCGGAATGCTGTGTGGGGTTTACCATTGGTACCCTAAACTATTCGGCCGGATGATGGATGAGAAGCTGGGCTATCTACACTTCTGGTTGACCTTCATCGGGGCGTATATGGTGTTCTTCCCCATGCACTTTATGGGAATAGACGGCGTGCCCCGGAGGTACTATGCATTTACGGAGTTTCCGTTTATGGAGAAATGGATTTCCGTGAACGTCTTTATTACCTGGTCGGCTATTATTGCCGGACTTGGCCAGGTCGCTTTCCTGTGGAACTTCTTCGGATCGATCCGGTTTGGTAAGCGGGCTACGCAGAACCCATGGGGTGCAAATACGCTGGAGTGGACGACACCGGTGGAACACATCCATGGCAACTGGCCTGGAGAGATTCCGACCGTTCATCGTTGGCCATATGATTACAGCAAGCCCGGCCACCACGAGGATTTCATTCCGCAGACGGTGCCTTTTTCGGAAACGATGAGTTCCAACCTGCCGCATGATTTTGAGGGAGACCAGGAAGCTGAGCGCATCCAACGGGAATGGGAATTGGCGAATAAGCCACAGACAGAGAAGGAAACGGAATAAATAGAAACCGCCCAACGAAGTCCAATGGGCGTCGGGCCCACGGGACTGCGCGGGGGTTGTTAGCGAGGAAATTATGCTGCCACCTGCCGAGAAGCGTTTTTTGCGCATCAACAAATTGACGATCATCTCGTTGTTTGTGCTGATTTTGGCGGGAGGGGTAGTACGTAGCACGGGCTCGGGCATGGGATGCCCCGACTGGCCGAAATGTTTCGACAGGCTGGTGCCGCCTACGGATGTGTCACAGTTGCCCGAGGGATATGAAGAAAAGTATATCGCCGGGAGAAAGGAAAAGAACGAGCGCTTTGCCAGTATGCTCGACAGGTTCGGGAACAGTACACTGGCAAATCGGATCAGGCACGATGAAAGCATTCTCGTGCACGAGGAGTTCAACGCAGCTAAAACCTGGACAGAGTATATCAATCGGCTGTCAGGTGCAATTACCGGGTTTTTGTTGCTGTTGTGCGCTTTTTTTTCCTTTACGTTCTTTAAAACGAAGAAACGCATTTTTATCTGGAGCGTGGTGAACGTGTTCGCCGTGGGTTACCAGGCTTGGCTGGGTTCCATTGTGGTTTCCACCAACCTAATGCCCTGGATTATTACCGTTCATATGCTGTTGGCGCTGGTGATTCTTGGAATTAGTATCTATACGTATTTCAAGGCCCGATCGTTGCGCGACAAGGACCTCCTGATGAATCACACATCAGCCGGAATAAAATGGCTGGCGGGCGTTTCGCTGGTGTTGATTGTGGTGCAGGTAGCTATCGGAACGGGCGTGCGTGAACAGATTGACCTGATATCGTCATCCAATACCGCTCGGAGTGAGTGGCTGGGGTTGCTGGGGAGTGAATTTGATATCCATCGAACATTGGCCATTGTAACCGCGATGGTAATCGTGTTCCTGTTCTTTGTCGTCCGCTCCAGATTTGCACCGAATACACCCCAAAGCAGGTTTACCAATATTTTATTGGGCCTGTTGGTGTTGCAGATCATCAGCGCGGTGATATTGGATCAGTTCAATGTACCGCCGTTTGCGCAGACGGCACATTTGGTGCTGGCCAGTCTGCTATTCGGTGCGCAGTATTATTTAATGCTTTTGCTGGGAAAAACAGCCCGGTGAGAAAAAATGGGAGTTGTAACATGTCGGATCATAAAATAGACAAGAAGCTTGGTGGGGAGGCCGTCGTTGGACGGCACGGCGGGGGAGCAGCGTTTGCCGAGGTGAAGCAGTTTGTGGCCGACCTTAAGCAGTTGGTTAAGATGCGGCTGACCATGACCGTAGTCTTTTCGGCATCGATTGCTTTTTTGATCGGAAGTAAGCAACAGGGCGACATCAATTGGATCAACTGGCTGATTTTGACAGCCGGCGGTTTTCTGGTAACCGGGTCGGCCAATGGTTTCAATGAAATTATCGAACGTGATCTGGACCGGTTGATGAAACGTACAGCCGACCGACCTATTCCGGCCGGCCGGATGACCACCGGGCAGGCATTGGTGTTAAGCTTACTGATGGGAATTGCCGGAACGTATACACTGGTCACCCTGAATTTTGTAGCGGGCCTGTTATCTGTATTTTCGATTTTGCTATATGCTTTTTTCTATACACCATTGAAACGTAAGTCGCCGATTGCCGTTTTTGTCGGTGCTTTCCCCGGCGCGTTACCGCCGTTGATTGGTTACTATGCTGCGTTCAGTCAGAATGACCTGGCCGCTTACAGCCAGTATAATGCCTCGGCAATTGTGATTATCCCGCTGGTGTTATTTATTATTCAGTTTGTATGGCAATTCCCGCATTTCTGGGCAATTGCCTGGGTACTTGATGAAGATTATAAGCGGGCTGGGTTCCGGCTGTTGCCTACAATGAAGAAGGACAGAGTGTCGGCTTTTATGGTGTTGTTTTCAACCCTACTGATGGTGCCGGTCAGTCTGCTGCCTTATTTCCTGGGATTTGGCGGTTACTTCGTATTGGCCGTTTCATTGATCGGCGCATTGGTGTTCAGCTGGTACGGTTTAAAATTGTTCCTGCATCGTGATGTGGCTTCCGCACGGAAGGTGATGTTTACCTCGTTCCTGTATTTGCCATTGATTCAGTTGATATTACTTTTTGATTTTACAGCCTTATGATCGCTATGGCGCAATATACGCAAGATAAAGAACAGCTTACCCAGCAAAAAGCCAAACGGTTTAACCTGTGGCTGGGCATGATCGGAATGTTCATGGTGTTTGCTGCGTTATCAAGTGGGTTTATCGTGTATACCCAAGGGGGGATAGACAAGGGGATAAAAACCATACTCCCGGATGCATTTATATACAGCACGGCATTGATTGTAGTGAGCAGTATAACGATGTACCTGGCGCAGAAGGCAGCGAAGGAAATGGCATTCGGCAGGCAAAAAGGCCTATTGGCAGCCACCATCGCATTGGGGATCGGCTTTTTTATGATGCAGGTGCATGCATGGGGAATATTGGCAGACCGGGGCATTGTTTTCGTAAACAGCAACGCTTCACAGTCTTTCATTTATATTTTCACGGGGATGCACCTGGCACACATTGTAGCCGGTATTTTGGTTCTGGTTCGGGCATTGATCGGACGGATCCGGAATATTCCCCAGGTTAGCAATGTCTTCCGGATGGGGCTTGCTTCCTTATTCTGGCACTTTTTGGGTATTTTGTGGATTTATATTTATGTTTTTTTACTTTTGAATCAAAATTAAGCAATGAGCACTACTGTATCGCAATTGGATAAAGTGAAAACCGGAAGGTGGAGCGGAGGAAGGTCGCCTTTCGACGTGGAGTATGGTAAAATCATGATGTGGTTTTTCCTGGTCTCAGACGCCTTCACTTTCTCCTCGTTCCTGGTTTATTATGGCACACAGCGGTTTGCCCACCTGACCTGGCCTGACCCGGATAAAGTGTTTCAATCGGTTCCGTTTATTGCGGACAGTGGTTACCCGCTGGTGTTTGTGGGGATTATGACCTTTATCCTGATCATGAGTTCGGTGACAATGGTACTGGCTGTGGAAGCAGGACACCGCAATGCCAAAAAGGAAGTGGTGGGCTGGATGATTGCCACCATTATTGGCGGGTTAATGTTCATTGGCTGCCAGGCGTTGGAATGGACACACTTGCATCATCAGGGTTTTTGGTGGGGCAGTATCCCTTATCAGGAGGGAGTTTCACCGGCAGAGACACTGGCGCCGTATTTCACAAACGGTATCTCGGAAGTTTCTGCACAGCAGTTTGCCAACCTGTTTTTTACGATCACCGGATTTCACGGGTTTCACGTTTCTGTGGGAATTCTCCTGAATATCATTGTATTGGGCATGACACTGGCGAATACGTTTGAGCGTCGTGGTACTTACCTGATGATTGAAAAAGTAGGCCTCTACTGGCACTTTGTCGACCTGGTATGGGTATTTGTATTTACATTCTTTTATTTGGTTTAATCGCATTAAAAATTAGCAACTATGGCTTCTAATCACCAGGATAATACGGCAGGACACGGAGATGTGGCGCATCACGAAGGGATGACCAAAGGAAAGATATGGCGGGTATTCTTCTACTTGCTGGCAATCACTGCACTGGAATTCTTTATCGCGTTGGTATTGGTACACGGCGGTATTATCGCCAAAGGACTGGCAGTTAATATTGTCTATATCGTATTAACACTGCTTAAGGCATATTACATTGTGGCTTATTTTATGCACCTGAAATTCGAAACATTTGGATTCATCATGTCAACGACCGTGGTACTTATCTTTGTCGTTTACCTGATCGTGTTAATGTTGACGGAAGGGGCATATATGAAATCCCATTTCAATCCGTTCTCCTTTTGGCCGAGCACGTAATGGAGGGAACCAGAAGAACCTTTGGTTTGAAAAAAATAGCAATCCTGGCAGGTATCTTACTACTGCCAGGATTTTTATATTATCTGCTGAAGCAGAAAGGTGAAAACCGGTATACGAAGTTGCCGATATATGGGGAGAAGATATTAACCGGTACGTTTACCAATCGTATGGGCGAAAAAATACCCGATACCCTGTTCCATCAGGTTTCACCTTTCACCCTCACCAACCAGCTCGGTAATGCTGTGCAGGTACTTGCTTCAGATACATGCCTGTCCGTCGTGAATTTCTTCTACACGCGGTGTCCTGCGGATTGTAACCATATGAATGATGAGCTGAACCGCGTGGCCGAGCGGTTTTCGGCAAACGGACTGGTCCGCTTCTACACACTTTCGGTTGACACGGCCTTTGATTCGCCCGATGTGTTACAGGCTTATGCGGCAAAATATGCACCGCAGACTAAAAAGTGGGATTTTCTTACCGCAGGTCAGGATGATGTATACCGCATAGCCCGCGAAGGATTTCTGGTAGATGCCGTTCAGGACACCACCCGGGGGGAGGCCTTGTTTCTCCATAGCCCATCCCTGATTCTGGTAGATACCCACCGGCGTATCCGCGGTTACTATGATGCAAATGAGCGGAAGGAGGTCGACCGGCTCGTCGATGAAATTAAACTGTTGCTGGTACAGGAAATTCGGGAGCGGAGCCCGCTTTAAGCCATCGGAAGGTCCGCTTGCACCCGACTTTCATCTTCTTGTCATTAAACTCCGTTCTTTTCCCTTTAGTCCCTGTTCTTGTTATCTTTGTGCTTAGCGAAGCGACTTCACCTCATGACACAGCAGACCCTAGAAAAGAAATACAATAAATGGATTGTCATTCTTTCCATTGTTATCCCCCTGGTAGTGGCGCTCTTATTCGGTGTCAACCTGCGGAAACTGGGATACGATGTCCAGCCTTTAACGTTTTTACCGCCCATTTACGCAACCATTAACGGCATTACTGCCGTACTGCTCGTATGCGCAGTGGTGGCAATCCGCAATGGCAAAAGGAAACTGCACGAGCGATTGGTTAAGATCTGTATCGGCTGTTCAGTCGCTTTTCTACTAATGTACGTGGCGTATCATATGACCGCTGAATCCACGGCTTATGGTGGTGAGGGCACGATCCGGTATGTGTATTTCTTCATTCTCGTTACTCATATTCTGCTGTCTATCGTTATCATACCGTTCGTGTTGGTGACTTTTGTGCGGGCGCTGAGCGGAAACTTTGAACGGCATCGGAAGCTGGCCAGGATCACCTTTCCGCTGTGGCTGTATGTGGCGGCAACAGGGG
>NZ_JBEBRB010000009.1:0-63336 GCF_040395035.1 Parapedobacter lycopersici
AAGTGTGAGAAAGACTAGGTTAAATGGTGAGATAATGAAGAAGGCATGAAAAGACGAATCTGACGCACTATCAATCCCCTATGATAATATAAGTATATTTAATTTGATACCCATGGGAATAGTAACCAAAGAAGATTTTGCAGCGCTGGCAACGGAGAAATTACCAGCACCCTGTATATCGATTTATTTGCCTACGCATTCTTCAGGCGTAGAAGTAAATGAAAGACATGACCTTATTGTATTTAAAAATTTGCTGCAGGAAGCAAACCGGGAATTAATCGGCAGGGGAATGCCTTCACACAAAGTGGAAGCGCTGCTGAAGCCGGCAGTTGCATTGCTCGATGACGAGTCTTTTTGGTCAAATTTGTCAGAAGGTCTTGTCGTATTCGTAGCGGACGGATTTTTTAAAACATTCACGTTGCCCCAACCGGTCAAACAGGAAATTCATGTCAATGCAGCATTTCATTTAAGTCCGCTGGTGTCAACCGTTGGAAGCACGGAGTATTTTTACTTGCTTGTTTTCAGTAAAAATGCCGCCGCTTTTTATAAAGGAGATGCGTTTGGATTATGGCCGATGCATATTAGTGGCTTGCCGCAGGGCATGAATGACGTGATTCATTTTGAGGAGAAAAGCGCCCGGAAACTTTTCCGGGGAGGCGGTACGGCAACACCGGGCTCCGGGGCCAGCTTTCATGGGCATGGTAGTGGCTTGGCAGATGACCGAGAATATATCATACAATATTTGACCGAGATTGATCAAACGTTGCATACGGAGATACTTGCTAATGAACGGGCGCCTTTGGTATTGGCTGCAGTCGAATACATGGTCGGTGCTTACCGCCAGGTATCTAGTTATGGCTACATTGCCGAGCAGGCGATCATCGGGAACTACGATCATGAAAACGCCCGGTCATTGTTTCAGCGCGTACGGAAAATTATCGCTCCCTATTTTAAAAAGCGAAGTAAGCGGGCACTGGATAATTATTATAATCAGCTGGCTACACCACGAACATCGTCGATGCCGGATAAAATTATCCCAGCCAGCTTTTATAAGCAGATTTCAGATCTGTTTGTGGAAAAAGATGCACACATCTGGGGTTCATTTGATGCTCAGTCCAATAAGTTGGTTGTTCATCCTGAACGGCAACGGCACGACGAGTGTTTAATAAACCTTGCAGTTGTAAACACATTGTCGAATGGAGGCGATGTCTATGTCCTTGACACGGAACGGATGCCAAAAAAGGCAGTAATAGCGGCTATCATGCGATATTAGATCGATGTAGGGGGCATACCTGAAAATCCACTCGATATGAGAATGTCACGATACCTCACTCTGAATCGTACGGGATTTAATCAGCGGTTTATAGCGATAATTGGCTCGTTTCATGATAGGGAAGCATAGCGCATCCGATCCCGACTTTACGTCGGATCAAAAGATTAAACTACTTTCAAGTGGCCGCGCCTATTTTGAATTACTCATTCGATTGATCGAACACGCCCGGGAAAATATCCAATTACAGGTATACATATACGAACCGGACGAAACCGGTCAGCAGGTAGCCGATGCATTGATACGGGCAGCGAAAAGAAAAGTAAAAGTCTATATTCTGGTAGACGGTTATGGAAGTCAAGGGTTAAAGCGGAGTTTTTTTAGACAATTCCGAGAGAACGGGATTCATTTTCGATTTTTTAAACCCCTTTTCAAAAGCAGGGACTTTTATGTTGGTAGACGCATGCACCAAAAAATGTTGGTGGTCGATGCGCAATATGCAATTGTTACCGGGATTAATATTGGCAACCGGTATAATGACAAACCAGGTCAACCAGCTTGGTTGGATTTTGGCGTTTATATAGCAGGTGAAGTTGCTGTCTGGTTATGTAAATGGGGTTGGACGACTTGGAGAAATTTTAAGCGAATCAAAAACGCTCCGTGCGGCCCCCCATTAACTGCTGTCGATTTCGGTTATGATCATATCGGCACCGTACGTGTAAGAAGAAATGACTGGGTTAGGCGGAAATACGAAATTTCAGACACCTATAAGGCTATCTTGGGCAAAGCACAAACACGGGTAATCATACTCTCAAGCTATTTTCTTCCCGGATATGCGGTGAGGGAGGATATCAAAGGTGCCCGGCGTCGTGGTGTGCAAGTGGAAGTAATTGTCTGTAGCCGGATGGATGTACCTTTAGTAAAGGACGCCGAACGGTTCATGTACAGCTGGTTGCTCCGCCAGGGTGTAAAAATTTACGAATATTCAGGCAATATTCTTCATGGCAAGCTGGCTACCTGCGACGATGAGTGGATGACTATTGGATCATTCAACGTAAATGATTTAAGTGCACGTGCGAGCATTGAATTGAATGTAGACATAAAAAGCAAACCCTTCGTAAGGGAGGTTACTGATAAGATGGAATACATTATGTCCAGGAAAGCGATGCGCGTAAACGCGGATAACTTTACGCAGCATAATGGATGGTGGCATCGTCTGATTCAATGGTTTGCTTTTAAATTTTTGCGCCTTATCTTTTTCCTTGGTACATTTTACATAAAACAGGAGGATCCGAGGGGAAACTAATTGGCTTAGGCGCATTGCCATTTTCATAAAAATTAATTCTCCCGTTCACCCACTTTTATCGTTAAGCTGTCTCTGAATAAGAATATGCTGTGCTGTTATTTTCAGCATAAGTATACAATATGGATTTGCACGCAATGCCGTTCAAGGCACTGGTGTTACCAATTAACAATGACTGTTGCCTAAGTTGTGGAATACCAATAAGCGCAGAATCAATTGATTCCTGATCGCGATTGGGCCCAGCAAATTTTATGATGTTATGGTACGAAATGGATCATGTGGGGTCTATGTCAAAAGCATTGGTCTGATATGCTGCATGCAAAAACAGAGACAGTTTTGGCCTGTAGTGTATAAGTATAGCCGATAAGTCGATCAAAACGTAATATGTATGAAAAACGACGCCGATAACCTTTTACTGCAACAACTTAAAAGTGGAGATATCACGGCTTACGAAAGCCTGTTTAAGAAATATTATAAACTGTTGAATATTGAGGCCCTACTTTTACTGGAAGATCACATGGAAGCGGAAGATCAGGTACAGTTGCTTTTTATCGAACTATGGAATAAAAAGCTGTACCTCAATATCAGATCATCCGTAAAAGGTTATTTGCGAACATCCATTCGGAACCGATGCCTGAATGTCATTGAAAAATGGAAAATGGAAGAGCGGAAGCTTGGTAACGCCTTCGCAGCAAACCACGATTGGATCGAAGCAGATTCGGTGGAGCAGCATGAGACGGAACAGGAATTCGACGCGTTTTTGGAGACACTACCACCCCAGCGGCTACAGGCGTTTTATCTGGTGTATATCGATAAAAAGCGTTACAAAGATGCTGCAGATGTAATGGGTATCACAATCAATTCCATTAAAACACATTTAAAATTAGCCATGAAGGATTTGAGGCGAAAGTTTATCAACTATCGGTAGTTCACCCATTTTACAAAATTAAAATGTCTCAACATTAAACTGTATGAAATACCACATGGATCATATACAGGAGCTGTTAATTGAAAAATTGGCGGGCACCATCAGCGACCAGGATAATTTACACTTGGATAGTGCACTGGAAAGGGACTATCCGACGCAATTGTTATGGAAAGCAATGTCTGATCAATTTGAGGCGGCCGAAGGGGAACATTTTTTAAATAACTTAAATGAACACCATGCCTGGCTGCACATCGTAAAAAAAATAGGTGAAGACACACAGGTATCAAGAACAGATAAAAGAAAGGCATTAATTACCGGATTCAACCTGAAAAAAATAGCTGCTGCCGCGGCGTTGCTGCTCGTCATTGGCATCAGCGGATACCTTTGGTTAAATTCGAATGCGCAGCGGTTACCTGCGATCTCCGGAGTCCGTCCATCTTATCCAACAGAAAACCCACATAGGGGCGATCAAGCAGTATTAACCTTGTCAAACGGCGAATCGATTATACTGGATAGTGTGGAGACAGGTGTACTGGTAAAAACCGGAAATATTGAGGTCAGCAAAACGGCTGATGGACAACTGATTTATGCGGTAAGTCGGGGAGGGATAAATGAAAATCCAGCCGGATTAAATACCATTACAACACCAATTGGGGGCCAGTATCAGCTTATGCTGCCAGACGGAAGTAAAGTGTGGCTTAATACCGCTTCTTCGCTAAAATTCCCAAACATATTCCGGGGAGAACGACGTGAAGTAGAACTGATTGGCGAAGCATATTTCCAAGTAAAGAAAAATGCTGAAATGCCTTTTATCGTGAAATCGAAACGGGGTGAAATAGAAGTGCTTGGAACGGGTTTCAATGTGATGGCGTATGAAGAGGAACCTCAAATGAAAACAACACTGATTGAAGGTTCTGTAAAAGTAAAGGGAAGAGAAACGATGGTATTGAAACCCGGCGAGCAGGCGATCTCGAATGGACAAAAAACACGCATTGTCCGGGTGGACGTAAACGAGGCAACGGCCTGGAAAAGTAATATGTTCCAGTTCAATGATACACCGGTTGAATCCGTTATGCGTGAGGCATCACGTTGGTACAATGTGGATGTGATATACAACGGAAAAATACCTGCACGCTCTTTTACGGGTAAGATATCAAGGGAGGTAAGGATTGACGAGTTCCTGGAAATGCTCAGTTATCTGGGTGTTCGCTTTAAAGTGGAAGGGAAGCGCGTTATCGTATTGTAACATAAACAAATACTAAATGCATATGATTTAACACAAGCAGCAAAATCTTAAACCTGAAAACCGGGAGTGTTGGTCCACCCCCGGTTATAATTCGGGTTGCAACATTCCAAAAAACCATCGAAATAAATACTAACCCTTAATGCATCAAATTTATGAATTTTAATGCTAAAGTCAATCCTTTGACCAGGCTCGGACTAACCCATTTTTTATTGACCATGAAACTCACCGCAATTGTTATTATGGTCGCACTTAGCAACGTAAGTGCCAAGAGTTACAGCCAGAGCATCATGCTGAAGATGAAACAGGCATCTGTTAAAGAAGTGCTCCGGGTAATTGAGAACCAGACCGACTTCCATTTTCTGTACGATCAAAAAGATCTTGCAGAAGTCGGGCCAATTAGTGTAGACCTTACAAATGTATCGCTTGAGGCGGCATTGGAGGCCTGTTTCCGTGAACAACCGCTCACGTATCGGATTTTTAAAAATACGATCGTCCTGAAGCGTAAAGCCATTGAGGAGCATCAAACCTCTGCTGTCCAATCCGTAATTCGCGGACGGGTTACCGATACGCAGGGTGTTCCGCTCACGGGAGTAAGCGTCCAATTGCAGGGAACAACAACAGGAACGGTTACAGATGACGAGGGTAGGTATACCATTAACGTAAGCAGCCAGGCAGGCACACTTGTGTTTACATACGTCGGATTTGTTGCGCAGGAAATTGCCGTTGGAGGCCGAAGTTCAATAGACGTACAACTGGAATCAAGCTCCGAATCACTCAGCGAAATTGTGGTTATTGGCTATGGTACGCAGCGGAAGAGTGATTTGACGGGAGCTATTACTTCTGTGTCTTCAGAGGAAATCGAAGGGCAGGCATTTTCAAATGTGAACCAAGCGTTACAGGGCAAAGTAGCAGGAGCCGATATTACATCGACATCCGGCGAACCAGGCGGACCGATACAGGTGCGGATCCGTGGACAGGGTACCTTCAATAATTCCGGCCCCCTGTATGTTATTGATGGCGTACCCATGCCCGGTGATAATATTAATGCAATTAACCCAAATGATATCGCGTCCGTCAATATACTTAAAGATGCATCAGCGTCTGCAATATATGGGTCGCGTGCGGCCAATGGGGTTATTCTGATTACGACAAAGAAAGGGCAAGCAGGCGAGACCCAACTGAATTATAACGGTTATTATGGCGTCCAGTCGTTTACGGACTATATACCGATGGCCAATTCCCAACAGCTTGCCGATGTTGTCAACGAAGCACATATCAACGGCGGATATCCGTTACAGGCTGCCTTTAATGATCCGGAAGTTTTAAAAACAAATACCGACTGGCAACGGGCCGCTTTTCAAACGGCACCTATGCAGGACCATTCGCTGACGGTGTCTGGTGGTGGTGAAAATGCCCGGTTTTATGTCTCAGGTGGATATTTTAATCAGGACGGCGTTATGGTATTCAGTTCATTGGAGCGTTTTTCCGGTCGGGTAAACAGTGAGTTTACGATAGGTAAAAAGAAAAAATTGAAAATTGGGGAATCGCTGACGTTAAGCCGCTCGAACGGGTTAAACCTGGGACAGGCCAATAACCTGGATTTTGCCTACCTGCTCGGATCTTCTCCAACGATGAAATTATATAAACCGGAGAATATCGGCGGTTATGGTGGACCAAATCCGGCTGAAACCGGTGTAAATAACCGTGAGAATATTGTTGGAAGGCGTGACCTTCGGCGCAATTATACTTACCGGAATAATCTCCTCGGAAATATTTTCGTTGAGTACAACATCATCCCTTCCTTAAAATACCGACTAAATGCAGGATTAAATACCGGACTCAATACGAATAAATTATACGTCGGCATATTTGAAATGGATAACCGTTCTAACAATACGCAAACATTAAATCAATATAAAAATGAATCAAACGAATACCTGCTCGAACATACCCTGAATTTCGATAAAGTGTTTGCTGAGCATTATTCCGTTTCCTTGCTCGCCGGGTATACCCAGCAAAATGCAGTTTACAGTAATATGAGCGGTAGCCGCCGTGATGCACCGAGCAACGACCTTCAGGTGTTTGATGCCATGACTGGCACATTTACATTGGGAGGCAATGAGGCAGAATGGGCGTTGCGCTCTTTCCTGGGGCGCGCCAATATTACCCTATTTGATAAATACCTGTTTACCGCAACGATAAGGCGGGATGGTTCGTCCCGGTTTGGCAAGGAAAACCGGTATGGTAATTTTCCGTCATTTGCAGTCGGCTGGAACGTCGACAAAGAACCTTTCATGGAAGCAGTTCCAGCAATTACCGGCTTAAAATTAAGAGCAAGCTGGGGACGGTTAGGTAATCAGGAGATCGGTAATTATAGTAATATTACCACGGTAACCACGGCGCCGAGATACTTTTTCGGGGCAGATCAAATTGCACCGGCCGCAGCGGTCACCGAACTTGGCAATCCGGCATTACGCTGGGAATCGACGGAGCAGACCAACGTCGGCATTGATTTATCATTTTTTAATCAGTCATTTACCTTCTCTACAGACTATTGGGTTAAGAACACAGATGGTATCCTGTTAAGGACACCGGTTTCTGTGGTGTCGGGTGTATATCGTGACAACGGTGCTTACGAGAACGCTGCGGGCTTGCGAAACTCAGGCTTCGAATTTTTAGCTGGCTATCATGGGCAGGCCGGAAATGTCAACTTCAGCGTATCCGCAAACCTCTCAACGGTTAAAAACGAAGTGACCTCTTTGGGGAAAGGATCCGAGATCATTAACCTGGTAGAGAACGTATATCAATTTGGTACATTTACGCGGACCGCTATCGGCGAGCCGATGTCGAGCTTCTATGGCTACGTTATGGAAGGAATTTTCCAGACCCCTGAAGAAATAGCCGCCCATGCAACACAAACCGGTGCAGCGCCTGGAGATGTCATTTTTAAGGACATTGATGGAAATGGTATCATTGACGCCAACGACCGCACGGTAATTGGAGATCCGTTTCCCAATTTTAATTACGGCCTATCTTCCAATATATCCTATAAAAGTTTTGATTTGAGCTTCAGTTTCCAGGGGGTACAGGGAAAGCAGCTGTATAATGCGCAACGTGCTTATCTGGAAAGTATGCAGGGCGAACACGGGCAAATGGCGACTGTAGTGGAGCGGTGGACAGGTCCGGGTACTTCGAATACGATGCCCAGGGCAATACGGGGGGGAGCTAACTTAAACTCGCGTCCCTCCACGCGTTATGTGGAAGATGCCAGCTATCTAAGACTTCAAAATCTGCAGATCGGATATGTATTGCCTGAAAAGACCCTGAGTTCCGTGGGTGTCAAGCGGTTGCGGACTTACCTCAATACACAAAATTTATTTACGATTACGAAGTATTCGAACTACAGCCCCGATGGCCTTGGCGGATCGGGCTACGGCAATAACGATTTAAACCCGCTCTCCATTGGTGTTGACACCGGAAATTATCCTATCCCGCGGGTTTTCCAATTCGGATTGCAAGCCAGTTTTTAACCAGATCTCCAACTTCAAAACTCATTCACATGAAATATATTAAAATAGCCACTGTTGCGTTATCCTTGTTATTTCTAGCAGGTTGTGACAAAGACTTTCTTGAAAAATCACCACCGGACCGTTTGCCTGAGGAAGGGTTTATCAATTCCGCTGATCGGTTGGAATTAGCCGTTAATGGAATCTATCAGCAGCTTCAGGTATCCGATTTATATGGCGACTATTTGCCTAAATTTCTTGGTGTACCCTCGGGAGAAGTACTGCTCTCAAACACACAGCCGCTGGCGATCAACAATTTTTCATTTGATGCCTCCGATACCTATATGTTAAATATTTATGCTGCATTTTATCAAGGCATAAAAAGGGCTAATACCGTAATAACCGAAGCGCCGGCAGTCGAAATGGATGAAACACTAAAAGCGAGGTATGTTGCTGAGGCCAAATTCCTGCGGGGGTTTTATTATTGGAATCTCACCAATATGTGGGGAGATGTTATTTTGATTACGACGCCGGTAGCCCATCCTGACGATGTTTTGATTGCCAAATCACCCCAGAATGATATTTATGCATTTATTGTAGCGGACTTAAAGGCGGCAATCGAAGACCTTCCCAGGGTAACCGAGTATGGTACCAATGACATTGGGCGGGCAAGTAAAGGAGCCGCCCAGTCATTGCTGGGCAAAGTCTATCTCTATATGGAAGATTATGAAAGCGCCCTTACACAGTTTGAAGACGTAATCGAGTCAAAGGATTACGACTTGATGGACGAATTTGATCAGGTATGGAACAGGAATTTCGAAAACAATAAAGAGTCCATTTTTGAAGTCCAATTTGCCGATATCGGTGGACCCGGAACCAGCACCCGGAACCAGTCACATTTGCCAGGTGTCAATGGCGGTACGGGCAGCCATGTGGCTACCCAATTGATCGTAGATGCATTTGAGCCAGATGATCCCCGCCTGGGTTATTCCATATTTAGGGAAGGCGATATTTTTGCGCCGGAATTGACCAATTCAAATATTAACCTCGATAAATATAAAGCAGCTTGGTCGGCTACGGGGTATAATATCCGAAAAGGGATGGTTCCCATTCTTTATCTTCAGGGTGGAGGCGCCAATTATCCGGTTATCCGTTTTGCCGATGTATTGTTAATGTATGCGGAGGTTGCAAATGCACTCAATATGCGGGATGAAGCACGCGAAGCCGTTAACCGTGTCCGTCAGCGCCCTTCTGTAAATATGCCGCCGCTTACGGTAGCGCAAACAGGAGATCAGACTGCCATGTTTAACGCGATCGTGCATGAAAGACAGGTGGAACTGGCTTTTGAGAACCACCGGTTCAGCGATTTGAGAAGGTGGGGTCTTGCCGAGCAGGAATTGGGGTCGTTGGGTTATTTACCCAAACACCGGTTTTTCCCACTGCCGCAACTTGAGGTTGATATCAACCGGCAGTTAAAGCAAAACCCTGATTGGATATCCGAATAATCAGTTAATCCGAATAATAATGAGATGTAGACGAAAAATAGCAACGATCATAAAAGCGATCAGCCTGCTCAGTGCGCTGTTTGTTTTATGTATATCGGTGAGCATTGCCCAGGAGTTTGATATCCTATTAAAAGGCGGGCATGTTATCGATCCGAAGAATCAGATTGACGGGCCGATGGACATTGCCATCACCGGAGATAAGATTACCCGTGTGGCACCGGACATTCCGGCTGCTCAAGCAAAGAAGGTGGTGAACGTGAAGGGGCTTTACGTGACCCCGGGTATTATCGATATGCATACCCATGTGTTTCATGGAACTCGTGAAGCCCAGTTTACGGGGTTTCAGATCACAAACGGCTTTGGTAGTGTTATCCCCGATGATTTTACTTTTCGGTCCGGTGTTACCACGGTTGTTGATGCGGGCTCGTCGGGCTGGCGTGATTTCCACTTATTCAAAAAGCAAACGGTTGACAATTCCCGAACCCGTGTATTGGCATTTATAAGCATTGCAGGACACGGTATGTTGGGTACTGTACACGCGCAAGACGTAACCGATATGAATCCAGTGGCTACAGCTTTCGTGATGAATGAATATCCCGATATTATCGTTGGTATTAAAGCACATCATTACCAAGGGCATGACTTTATACCGGTAGATCGGGCCGTGGAGGCAGGGAAACTCACCAATAAACCTGTTATGGTCGATTTTGGTGGGACAAAGCCTGCCTTGTCGATTAAATCGCTTTTCATGGAACATCTCCGTCCCGGTGATATCTTTACCCACACTTATGCTTATTCGTTACCGGGTAGAGAGTCTGTGGTCGATGAAAACGATCAGGTAAAACCTTTTGTGTTTGAAGCACAAAAGAGCGGGCGGATCTTTGACGTGGGCCATGGTGCCGGTGCCTTTCGATGGCATGTCGCCATCAATTCAGTACAGCAGGGATTTTTACCCAATACAATTAGCACGGATCTTTACGCGGCGAGTCGGAATGCGGGAATGAAAGATATGGCAAACGTCATGTCCAAATTCCTGGCCATGGGCCTGACTGTCCAGGAGGTTATCCAGCGTTCAACCTGGAATCCAGCCAATGTGATCCAGCATCCGGAGCTGGGCCATTTAAGCGAAGGAGCTGGTGCGGATATCGCGGTTTTCAATGTCAGGAAAGGGAATTTTGGTTTTGTGGATGCGCGGGGTGCAGTGCTGAATGGTACTGAAAAATTCGAAGCCGAATTGACCGTCCGTGCCGGCAATGTCGTATGGGATCTGAATGGGATAAGTGGTGAACAATGGAATAAAGCTGATTGATAACGGGTTGGGAGTATGCGTAAGCTACTCCCAACCCACCTATTTTGCTTTGATCGGCTTGAAGTCGCTTCCAACAGGACGCTCCATAATCGGGGGGCTGCTATTACTTGGTAAATGCCAGCTTAGCTTTCGCTATCAACCATTTTCAGCAATGTCTGCGCATTGAAAGTAGCATACGCTTTTTGATCATTATCGAAATAAACGAATACATCTTTGCCTTCTTTTTTCCAGTTGTGACACCGGCTAGCCCAGGAAGTCAGTGAGTCGTCGGCGTAGGATCCCTGGTATTTTTCGCCAGGCCCATGGAGCCTAACGTAAACGAAGTCGGCAGTTGTCTTAACCGGAGACAAATGGCCGGCAAGCTCGTAAATGCAAAAGGCGCAACGGTATTGATTAAGCAGCTGATAGATTTCGTCGTTATACCAAGTGGGATTCCGGAACTCAAACGTATACCGGTAATTTTCGGGCAGTTCAGCTAAAAAAGCAGCAAGCCGGGTCGTATTTATCGCCCAATTGGGAGGCAGCTGAAAGAGAATCGGCCCCAGCTTGTCTTCCAACTGAGATGACCGACGAATAAAATCGATGGTAGCTTCTTTTACTTCATGAAGTTTCTTTCGGTGTGTAATATAACGGTTGGCTTTTACCGAAAAGAGAAAATCCAGTGGAACCGTTTCTTTCCATTTCTTGAAAGCCGTAATAGCGGGTACGCGATAAAACGAATTGTTAAGTTCTACGGTGCCAAATGATTCTGTGTAAAAAGGTAACTGCTGAGTGTCAGAGAGCCCTTCGGGATAAAAGATACGCTTCCAGTGTTTGTAATGCCACCCGGAAGTGCCAATGTAGATGTTACCTGCCATGACATGTGGATAGCATAGCGGATGCTCATTGTAGATGATGTTCAAGTGCTTCGCCGATTGCCAGCACAGAATGCTTATCTAATGTGCCCCAAACCTGAATCCAGTCGCCATCACTGGACTGACGGAGCTGTGTTACCGGTTTTCCATCCAATAGGCAATTGTAGATGGAAACGCCATCAGTGGTCTGAACAGGTTCAATCAATAACTGCTCTCCTGATAGTGTGCCTTTTTGAAGGGTTACTGTAAAATAATCAGCGGACTTTTCCATGATAACGCAATGGGTTTGTATAATCATTATCCGATCAATTAAGCACGCCTTGCTGCAAGGCAATACGGATCACAGCAGATATGTCCGAGGCTCCCGTTTTTTCGAGTAGGTTTTCACGGTATTTTACAATGGTTCGCTTATTCGTAAAAAGTTGGTAAGCAATTTCCTGATTGGAATACCCCTCAATGATCAGTTTAAGAATCTGTTCTTCACGAGGGGAAAATTCCACGGCCTGATCCTGCCTCCCAAAATCAGTTTCCGCAATGCGTTCCAGCACTTTTAAATATAATCGAGTGCAGATATATGTATTTCCTGCCAGCACATGTTTGATTGCAAAAACCAGTTCATCCTTATTGACTTCATTGAGGATATATCCGTCGGCGCCGGATTTCATTAGCAATAAAATATCCCTATCCTCACCGATTTCGGATAATACCAATACTTTCAGTTGGGGGTACGCCGTCTTCCACTTGCGAATATCCGTGTTATTCCGGTCGAGAAAAAGATTATCAATAATCAGTAAATCAATGCCAGCCAAATCACTCAGTGTGGGCTCAATTTCCTCCTTGCTGGATAAGGTCATCTCAAAGGCAAATCCCTGTTCCTGGCTCAACAGTGCAATGATGCCATCCCGTGCAATCGTTTGTGGTGCCGCCCAAATAATTTTTCCTGAGTTTTCCATAATATTCGGTTAAATCTTTACTTCACTTCTTGCGTTATGTATACATTTCGACGTAGGTAAAAGTTTTGTTTTTTTGAAAATATTCCCGTTTGACTACAGGAAGTATACCTTTTAGGACACCTATACCCGGTTAGGAATATACAGGGTATTAATCACACGTGATCAGTGTAATCATACTTTTCTGTCAGAAAGAAGATGAAGTTAGGTTGACGCCCGATTGCGGATGAGGAAAATAGTCAATAGCAGCATAAAAATGCCTTGAATGACCGCGTCAATTAAGTAAATATTCCGGATCGTTCCGTTGGCTACGCATACAACATCCATAACAAAGAAACTCAATGACACTGCATAGGCTAAAAACACAGGCAGGTTTTTACGCCGTAATGCCGCTTGCAAGAAAGTAAGTCCTATCGCAATAGACAGTAAGCCGACCATTTGAACAAGCCAGATGTCCTGCTTTGGCCCAGTAGCCGATATAAAGCTGGCCATATTAACCACAGGCCAGACACCGGCGACGACGAAATAGCATCCTTGGACGATAAAAACACTATATATAAAGTTCTTGCCCAACTTTTTATGAAATTATTTATGCAACTGATCGTGCCCTGTTGTTTTAACAATCTTATTGTATGTTCCGAGAATCAAAAATGGAGCCGCCCATTGGCCGACAAACAGCGCCTTGTGGTAATGACCGGTGCATTTCAATAAAAGCGAGACGGCCATTGCGCTCAAGGCTGCGCATAAAAATAATTTGGAAGGGAGTTTCGAAGTCTGTTCTTCGATTGCTTTTGTTGCTTCACCTTCTGTACGTGGTGCATTTTCGTTGAGTACCATGATTAGTCTCCTTATTTTAATAATACATGAATTAATACACAAAAAAGTACACACACAATGCCACGTTCTGAATTGGTCTAAAAACGGGAATCAAGTTAAAATAGATTCCATCGCTGCTCCCGGTAACAAACAATGTTTTTTGAAATGGCTACAGCGAATGCAGTATTTAGTACAATATTGCAAACTGACCCGGTCCAGATCGCCCGCTAGGGGCATTTGTAAAAAAGGCGCAATATATGAGATGCTTTATTAAAATAATAAAGTTATGAAGATTCGTAAAAGAGATCCGATTGTTCCGCCAGAACAGCGGAATATCGATGAAACACGCGAGCCTACGGGCGAAGACTTAAAGTACAACGAGGCAAGCGATAGCTTTGAGCTGGACGTCGAACCCCAGGAAGGCGACGATTACCAGCACGATGACCCTTATCAAACAGCGGCTCCCCATGGCGAAGATGATAATTCCTCTTGGGATGAAGCTAATCCCGAAGCCAACGAGGATTACCGGGACAAACCATCGGATGTGGATGGCCAATTAGATGGACTGGACATCGTCGATGACCAGGCACTTCGGTTGGACGAAACAGATGAACTACTGGCTCGGACACCCGAAGACCAGCGAGGTGACCTGGATGAAGAGGGATACCCCGTACGTGACGATGCGGGCGGTTCCGATAACCCCATTACCGGACCAACAGGCCCGCCGGGGAAACGGGATCCCGATCCCGAAGTTCCTCCCTTTGAAGATCCAAGGAGAGACGATAACGAAGCCGAAGATATTCCCCCTCCGGATGAACTGGATGAAGATCCGTTTGATGCACCTGAAAGAGAGGAAGACCTGTTTACAAAAGACCATACAAAACGGGAGTAAGAAAAATTGATTCCTTCACCGTAACATAAAAACAGACGAGCAAAAGAAAAAGCTTGGCGGGGTTCAATCGAAAACAAAATAAACGATTGGTTGTCTACTTGTTGAGTTTCAATAACTAGTTTTAATTATCAAATATCAGTTCGATGAAAACATTAACACAACTTTCCCTGGGATTTTTTTTGGCATGCAGCGTGTTAGCCTGCAATAGCAATAACGGACGAACGGCGGATGACAGCGTAGAGCAAGCTCAGGACGTGAATGATACCACTGCGACCGTAAAAATGGAAGATTCGGAGTTTGCTGTGAAGGCGGCCGATGCCAGCCTCGCAGAGGTCCAGCTGGGCAAATTAGCGCTGGAACGGGCAACGGATCAGCGAATAAAGGATTATGCGCAGCTGATGATTGACGACCACAATAAGGCCAATGATGAATTAATGACCATTGCGGCGAACAAAAACATCACATTGCCACCTGTTCCCAGCGAAGACCATGCGGCAAATATGCGTGATTTACAACAAAAATCAGGAGCTGATTTTGACCGGGCTTACCTCGACCGGATGGTCCGGGACCATAATAATGCCGTATCCCTGTTTGAGGGCGCCTCAAAAGGAGCCGCAGATCCAGACCTCAAAAATTTTGCTACAAAAACCCTTCCCACGCTTCAGTTGCACCACGAGAAAGCAAAAGAATTGCGGGATTCCATGGATACCGGTGAAAATGCACCCGGTTTAACCCCCGATACAAAGATTGTACCCTGAAAAAGATGGTGCCCTAAGCCGGTTTACGGGTTAACAAACGCATTAAACTGTTTTTTGTTAACCCGTAAACCGGACTCCCTTTCGCACGGTTGAACGTAAATGTGAACTAAACTCCCTGTTGTCTAATTTAACCACGGCATCGGCGAATACCGACCCTTCTGCTTCCTGAACCTGAAGGACATTTGCCACGGTCGCGTGAGCCATGAGGTAAGCGAGCGTGCTCTCGGCACCCTGATTGAGGTTAGGCCCAGCTGTTGACAACCCATCATAGCAACCTCCTGTTTCGGGATCATATAAAGGCGCGCCGACTGAATTGGTTCCCAAAAACCAGTTAAATGCCGTAATCATATCATTGCGATAGCTGATTTGCCGCGTAGTCTGATACGCTTTCGCAAATAGCAGCACGGTCGCAGCTGTATCTATTGCCTGTTGGTCATATGCCGGCAAATGGCCGCCTTTGTTATACCATCCCTGATTGCCAACAGGAGTTAGGTAGCCGTTAGCCATCGTTGTGTCACGGAGAAAACCCGTTGCATCGAGTGCAATGTATTCGAGTTCATCGTCGGAGACTATTTCATACGCATACAACAGGGCTAAGGGAATGATCCCATTATCATACGTGAGTTTGTCCTCAAACCAGCGCCAGTCTTCACTTGATGCGCTATAATATGCGGATTTTAACAGATCAGCCAGCCTGCGGATTTCATCAACCATGCGGAGATCGTCCGGATGAACAAATGCATAATAGGAAATACCAATCAACGTGTTGGCTATGCCCCTTAAATGCGTGAGCTGCTGGAAATGTGGTGTAGCATTGGAAAACAGTTCATAGGCCAACGCTTTGAATGCTGGATTTGCCCCCGTGCAGGACAACAACTGACCTAATGCCCATATGGTTCTGCCAAATGCGTCTTCGGATCCGGCTGCATCCAGGTATTGTCGGCTGTAACTGAGAAAATTATGGAAATTACCATCCGGAAGTTGCATGTATTGCATGTAAGCAAGATAGATAGCCATCAGACGGTCTGCCTCCCGTTTTTCGATCCCTTTTATAGCTGTGAGCACGGTCATTAGGGCACGGGCATTATCATCCAGGCAATACCCTTCCTTCCGATTGGGAATCCCATACCGGCAATGCTGAAAAATACCGGTATCGTCCGTTAAGCGAATCAGGTGCGCCGTGTTGAACTTCGGAAAGCCCAGGGTATGGACAATGACGTCTTGTTCTTCGGGCTGAAGTGCCGGTTTTACACGGCAGGCCCGAAACAGTTCGGCATATGCGCCGCCGACTACCGGCCAGCGCAACGATAGGCCATAGTGATGGGCATTGGCCTGGAGTGCGTGCCTGGCTTGGGGCCGGGTAAGCAATTCGTCAATAATTTGATGAAGCTGTTTGTCATTGTTGAATTCGAAAAATCGACCGCGTCCGCCCTCCAGAAGTTCTTGCGCATGCCAATAAGGCGTGGAGACCACCGCCGCCCCCGCGCCAACGGCATAGGATAATGTGCCACTGGTAATCTGTTCTTTATGAAGATATGGGGTAATATACAGATCGCATGCAGTAAGGTATTCGTGCAGCTCCTTTTCCGATACAAAATCGGAAATAAACCGGACGTGCTGATCTACCCCCAGTTGCTGGGCCAGCTGTCTTAAGCCCGTTAAATATGCTAACCCATGCTGCCGTTCAATATGCGGGTGAGTCTTGCCGAGAATCAAGTAAACCAGGTTGGGGTGAAGCCGGCATAAGTCCGGTAGTGCACGGATTACGGTTTCCAATCCCTTGTTTGGACTGATCAAACCAAACGTTAGCAGCATGCGTTTTCCCTGCAACTGAAATTTTTTTCTTAGCTGTGTCCGGTTAGGTCGGGGAAAATCGGGCACCCCGTGGGGAATTACCTGCAGCTTGGATGGCGCAATCGCATATACCTCTTTAAGCAACTGCACCGCCTTTTTACTCATCACGATGACGCGTGCGGCCTGTTGTGCGAGCATCTTGACAATCATGTGCTTGGCGGCGTCCGGCGATTCGAGTACCGTATGAAAAATGACTACAAAAGGTATTTTTAATGATCGGGTAAAGGCAAGCAAATACATGCCGCTTTCCCCGCCATAAATGCCAAATTCATGCTGTATACAACACAAATCAGCCCCGCTTTGGTTGATGAATTCCGCGGCGTCTTCATAATCGGCATTGTTTTCCTGCCGGATTACATAACGAACATCGTCGGAATAATGATACTGAGAGCGATTGTCGGAATCGTTTAGTGCTACCACAAAACTTCCGTAATGTTCAAACGGTATGTGGAAGTTAACCGCTTTGATTAGATTGTCATTAAATGTTGCCAGGCCACACTTGCGGGGTTGATAAGAAGATAAATACGCTATTTTCATGAATGTAATTTGACTTGCGGCGGTACCTCACCGCTCCGATACTTCCCTAACAGCCGGGAATTGATTATTGTTTTGCCCGGCTGGAAAGATGGTTGGATGCAAGCCAATAAAAAAAGCCCGTGCACATGCACGGGCTTTTTCATACTGTTAATCCGGTCGGATTAGTTCAATGAGTCAGCAGACAATGAGTCCAGTGAATCAATAGCAGCTCCGCCGATAGAATCGATAGAATCTGTAGCAGCGCCAACTTGTGACTCGATTTCGTTAGTCAATGAATCAGCAGTTTCTGCATTCTCAGAAGCTGTGTTGTTACAAGCTGCAACAGCTAAAGCTAAAGCCAAACCTAAAAAACCGAATTTGAATGTGTTTTTCATCGTTAATTTCCTTTTTGTTTAAAACAAATTTGTTTAATTAACCTTTAATACGCTGATAAAAGAAAGGTAACCCAAAAAAATGAAAAGACAATTAAAAATACGATATAGCGCTATCTCCACCTTTGCTGGATAGAAAAGAATCCCGTATCTTGTGATCATGATGAGCCTTGAATTCAATCAGAATGAGGATCGGAATAAGCTGGCTGTTTCCCGACTGAAAAGCCGATTGAGAAAAGTGTATGCCGGAGGCGGAAAAAAGGCGGCGGAAAAACAGCAGGCTAAAGGGAAAATGCTGGCCCGCGAACGCATTCAGCACCTGCTGGATGATGATCGCCCCTGGCTGGAGATCGGTGCGCTGGCGGCACTGGAGATGTATGAGGAGGCGGGTGGCTGCCCTTCCGCAGGCGTGATAACCGGAATCGGTTATATTTCCGGACGCCAGTGCGTCGTGGTGGCCAACGATGCTACCGTCAAAGCCGGCGCCTGGTTTCCCATGACCGCCAAAAAAAACCTGCGGGCCCAGGAAATCGCCATGGAAAACAGGCTACCGATTATTTATCTGGTGGATTCGGCTGGGGTATACCTGCCCATGCAGGATGAAATCTTTCCAGACAAGGAACATTTTGGTCGCATATTCCGCAATAATGCCCGGATGAGCAGCGAAGGAATTGTGCAGATCGCGGCAATTATGGGAGCTTGTGTAGCTGGCGGGGCCTATTTGCCCATCATGAGCGATGAAGCGATGATCGTGGAAGGGACCGGCTCGGTATTTCTGGCCGGCTCGTATCTGGTGAAATCAGCGATTGGCGAATCCGTGGATAACGAGACACTTGGCGGTGCCACCATGCATTGCGAAATTTCGGGTGTTACAGACTATAAACACCCGGACGATCAAGCTTGCCTGAATGCCATCCGTAACGTCATGAACATGATCGGAAGACCTGAGGATGCCGGGTTTGACCGGATAAAGCCTGCGCTTCCGGAACGGGATATGCGAGAAATTTATGGGATATTACCCGATTCGCGCGAAAAGCCGTATGATATGAAAGAGATTATCCTGCGGTTAACCGATGGTTCGCAATTTGAAGAGTACAAAGCGCAGTACGGACAGAGCATCATCTGTGGCCTCGGCCGCATAGACGGTTGGGCGGTGGGCATTGTGGCAAATCAGCGCAAAGCCGTCAAAAATGGAAAAGGAGAACTGCAACTGGGCGGCGTCATTTATTCAGACGCGGCGGACAAAGCCACCCGGTTTATCCTCAATTGTAATCAAAAAAAGATCCCATTGGTTTTTTTGCAGGATGTCACCGGATTTATGGTGGGCAGCCGGGCGGAGCAGGGCGGGATCATCAAAGACGGTGCAAAAATGGTAAATGCCGTGGCCAATTCCGTCGTGCCCAAAATCACCATTATTATCGGTAACTCCTACGGGGCGGGTAATTATGCCATGTGTGGAAAGGCGTATGATCCCCGGCTGATTTATGCCTGGCCATCGGCCAGGATAGCGGTGATGGGCGGAGCTCAGGCTGCCCGGACATTGCTGCAGATTCAGACGGCGTCATTACGTGCAGCTGGTCGCAACATCGAACCTAAGGAAGAGGAAAGCCTGCTTCAAGAGATTACCGCGCAGTACGAAAAACAGACAACACCTTATTACGCGGCAGCGCGGCTTTGGATAGACGGCATCATCGACCCCCTTGATACAAGACAAGTAATTTCAATGGGTATTGCAGCGGCAAATCAGTCGCCCATCAAACGGCCGTTCAATGTAGGTGTAATACAGACATAACGTAAACTAATATATCATGTTCTCGAAAATCAAAAATGCCTATCAACTGTTCAAAAACATTGATCTGGGGCAGTTAGATAAACTGGCACGTAAGGTAGACTTGCCGAAAGTAATGGATGCTTTTTCCAAACTGGACGACAAACAGCTGAGCGGGCTGATGAAGATGCTTGACGGTGGTAAAAAGAAAAAGGAGCTGCCGCCAATCAACGGCGATTTCTATGAGCTGGACCTGCGATTGAATGAAGAAGACCGTGCGCTGCAGCTTAAAGTGCGTGATTTTATGGAAAGGGAAATCCGCCCGCTGGTCAATCATTACTGGCTACGCGACGAATTCCCGTTCGAGATCATCCCCAAACTGGCCGAACTCAACGTCTGCGGGCTCACCTTCGAAGGATATGGCTGCGCCGGAAGATCCTCCCTGATGGAGGGTATTATTGCCATGGAAATGGCGCGGGTAGATGCTTCCATAGCCACCTTTTTTGGTGTGCAGAGCGGCCTTGCTATGGGATCAATTTATATGTGCGGATCGGAAGCCCAAAAGCAGGAATGGCTGCCTGCCATGCAACGTATGGAGCTGATCGGCGCATTCGGGCTTACCGAACCGGAGGTCGGCTCGGGCGCGGCGGGGGGATTGACGGTTACCGCCCGGAAGACCGAAAGCGGCTGGGTGCTTAATGGACAGAAAAAATGGATTGGCAACGCCACATTTGCTGACGTGGTTGTCATTTGGGCGAAAGATCTGGGTGACGGGGAAGTGAAAGGTTTTTTGGTGCGTAAAGGATCGCCCGGGTTCGAGGTAGAAAAAATAAAGGGCAAGATGGCACTGCGCATCGTGCAAAACGGATTAATTACGTTAACGGACTGCGTGGTAGCCGAGGATGACCGGCTGCCACATGCCAATTCGTTTAAAGATACAGCCAAAGTGTTGCAGTTAACCCGCGCGGGCGTGGCCTGGATGGCGGTTGGCTGTGCCCGGGGAGCCTATGAAAGCGCATTGGATTATACCCGAAAACGTCAGCAATTCGGACGGCCAATCGCTTCTTTCCAATTAATTCAGAACCATTTGGTAGAAATGTTGTCGAACCTGACGGCTATGCAAACATTGGTATACCGCCTTTCTGAACTGCAGGACGGCGGCATGCTGCGGGATGAACATGCTTCGTTGGCCAAGGTATTCTGCACCCTTCGTACCCGTGATATTGTAAGCCAGGCCCGTGAGGTTATGGGAGGCAACGGCATCCTGCTGGAATACGATGTCGCCCGTTTTCTGGCAGATGCCGAGGCCATTTATTCGTATGAAGGAACAAAGGAAATAAATTCCCTGATTGTAGGGCGTTCCATCACCGGCTTCAGCGCATTTGTCTGAAGCGTGGTTATTTTTTGCCTTTTCCTTTAGCCTGGCCCTGTTGCTGGCGCATATAGTCTTCCATCCGCTGTTGGAATTTGGATTTTTTCTGCGCCTGGGGTTTTTGCTTGTTTGCCTGGATAATGCCGTGTATTTTATCGTCATTGATCATCTGGCGGATGACAACCTGCTGGCCGAAAGTAAATACCGTCGATAGGAAGTAATAGTAATTTAACCCCGCCGGATAGCTGTTCAATACAAAGAGGAAAATCAGGGGCATGAAATAACCGATGTATTTCATCTGACCGGTAGCACCCGATACAGAGTTGTTATACCAGGTTGAAATAAGCGTGGTAATGGTCATCAGGATACACATCAAGCTGATGTGGTCAACTCCGAAAATCGACGGAAAAGTAATGGGTGCATCGTATGTCGAAAGGTCTTTCACCCAAAGAAAACTTTCACCCCGGAGCTCAAAGAGGTTAGGAAAAAAGAAGAAAAACGCGATGGTAAAAGGCATCTGCAGGAGCAGTGGAATACAGCCACCGAGGGGATTTACCCCCGCCTGTTTATACAATTTAAGATATTCCTGTTGTAGTAGAGCCGGGTTATCCTGTCCTACTTTTTCCTTGATCTCATCCATCTCCGGCTTCAGCACCCGCATTTTGGCCATGGATACGTACGAGCGGTAGGTGAGGGGAGAAAGTACCAATTTGAGCATAATGGTCAGGATCAGGATCACAATACCATAACTCAGGTGAAACCCGTCGAGGAAAGAAAAGACCGGAATGGTAATAAAGCGATTGATCCATTTCATTGGTCCCCAGCCCATGTCAACCTGATCCTCCAGACTATATCCATGACGTTTCAGCACACTGTACTGGTTGGGACCGAAATAGAAATGCAAGGGATAGGTATTCACGTCTGAGCGGGCGAAATCCAGGTAAAGATTGCCGGAAATCAGTTTTACCATCCGGTCCTCCGGTGTGGTATACACATTGATTTTCCCACCGCTGAAACCATTCTCCGAAACCAGTACACTGGAAAAGAAATGTTGCTTAAATGATACCCACTCGAGCTTTTCGGCAATCTCTTCCTCGTCGTCATTTGTTAAGCTGAGGTGATCTACATCCCCGCTGGCCAGCCGATAATAGGAAGTGGACCGTTGGCGCTCATTCTTAATGTCTTTTTCCTGTTGCAACAGCGGGCTTTCCATGTTCAATACGAGGCGGCTCTCTGTCGGTGCAACCACGTCCTGCAGTCCCCGTGTGACGATCGTCAGTCCCAGGTTATGATCGTCACCCCTAATGGAGTATATATAATCGATATACTGATTTTCGGCGTAGGTCAGGCGAAATGTAACGGACGCCGAATCCTGGCCCGCTACCTGGATGTTGTCACCGCTGGGTGTAAAATAGAGGTCGTTGGTGGCGATGTTTTTGCCGGCGGATGAAAAAGACAGTCCAAATTTGGTGTGTTCACCCCCAAGCAGGGTCAGGGGCTGGCCATCATAGGCCTGCTCGCCCTTCACTTCCACAGCTTTCACGCGTCCGCCCTTCGTACTAATGTGGGCCTTGATGAATTCATTTTCTACGGTGACGATCCGTTCTTCACCGACGGTGGCACCGCCGAATGGTCCGGCTAAGGCGGCTGAGTCGACTACCGTGGTTAACTTAACTGTTGCGGTATCTGTAGAGCTTGCGGGCTGCTGCCCCTTCCGTACGAGCGCGAGCGAATCCTGTAATTGCTGTTCCCGTTTTATTTCTTCGTCTGAAGGCTTCATCAAAAACACGGATGCTCCGATGATCACAAATATCAAAACAAGGCCTGTCAGTGTATTTCTGTCCATTTTTATGTCAGTGGGTTAACGCACTTTTTATTTATTTCTGTTTCTTTTCCTTATGATAAGCCAAAGAAGCGGCTACAAAGCTAACAAAAAGTGGGTGAGGATTCGCAACTGTTGATTTTAATTCCGGGTGAAACTGTCCGGCAACGAAAAAAGGGTGATCCTTGAGTTCGACAATCTCAACCAGGTTGTTTTCCGGGTTGATGCCTGATGCGATCATCCCGGCTTTTTCATACTGGTCCAGGTATTTGTTGTTGAATTCGTACCGGTGCCGGTGCCTTTCCGAAATTTTGGCCTTTCCATAAATGGCAGCAGCCTTGGTGCCTTTTTTGATTTCACAGTCATACGCACCCAAGCGCATGGTGCCCCCCATGTCTGTCACCTTTTTCTGCGCTTCCATCAGCGCAATTACCGGATGTTTGGTTTGCTGGTCCATCTCATAGCTATTCGCATTTTTGAGACCCATCACGTTTCGTCCAAATTCGATAACAGCGCATTGCATGCCGAGGCAGATCCCGAAGAAGGGGATGTGATTTTCCCGGATGTAGCGGATGGCTACCAGTTTCCCGTCCAGGCCCCGCTCACCGAAACCGGGTGCTACTAACACGCCTGATAGTTTTTTCAGCTTCTCCGCGACGTTGTCCGGATTAATGCTTTCCGCGGCAATCGATTTGACCCGGACCTTACATTCATTAACCGCACCCGCGTGGATAAAGGCTTCGTTAATGGATTTATAGGCATCCGGCAGTTCAACATATTTCCCAACCAGACCGATGGTGATCTCCTCCGTCGGATTTTTTAGCTTGCCCAGGAAGGCCTTCCAGCTTGCCAGATCCGGATCGTTCTTTGTCGATAGCTTCAGTTTCGTAAGCACGGTTTTATCCAGCTGCTCTTTCAGCATCAGCAGGGGTACATCATAAATTGACGGTGCATCAATGGATTCCACCACCGCATTGATATTTACGTTGCAGAAAAGCGCCAGTTTCTTTCGTATTTCAGAAGAGAGGTGATGCTCCGTGCGGCATACCAGTACGTCGGGCTGAACACCATACTCCAGCAGCGTTTTAACCGAGTGCTGTGTGGGTTTTGTTTTAAGCTCACCCGCGGCGGCCAGGAAAGGCACCAGGGTCAGGTGGATAACCAGCGAATTATTGGTCCCCAGTTCCCAGCGCAGCTGACGTACGGCCTCAACAAAAGGCAGCGATTCGATGTCGCCCACCGTACCGCCGAGTTCCGTAATAATAATATCGTATTGCCCATCGTTGGCCAGCAAACACATCCGGCGTTTTATTTCGTCGGTAATATGCGGAACCACCTGTACGGTTTTACCCAGAAACGCACCCTGGCGTTCCTTTTCGATTACGTGCTGGTAAATACGTCCGGTAGTTACGTTATTGGCCTGCGAGGTCGGTGTATTGAGGAACCGTTCGTAATGGCCCAGGTCTAGGTCGGTCTCCGCACCGTCTTCGGTTACATAACATTCGCCATGCTCGTATGGATTGAGCGTACCCGGGTCAATGTTAATATAAGGGTCAAATTTTTGTATGGTTACCCGGTAACCCCGTGCCTGTAGCAATTTTGCTAAGGAAGCAGAAATAATACCTTTTCCCAACGACGAGGTAACGCCGCCCGTAACAAAAATATATTTAGTCATAAATCTGGGTTATTATACGCTTTTTAAGCTTAAAAAGCCTAAAAACATGACGTTAATGTACGGGATACAAAGGTAACGTTTTTTCTGGAAGTTCGGCTAAAGATTTTGCTTGTCGTTATTTGTCCGGCGTTGACGGCTGAATATCACCCTGCTGATTAATCGAAAAACATAAATTATCCTCCGCGGCGTGTACCTTGGCTACAAACCAGTCACCACCGGCGGTAAGTTGGAGGGTAGACGCCCCGAACACTTCACTCCACCGGGGATATAACCGGCGTAGCGCCTCTGGGTCAGCGGTATAACTGCCATGCTGTTGCCGGTATGCCCGCTGCAGGTAAAAAACCAGCCAGGCCCGCTGTTTTACCGTTTCTTGGTCGGGGATTTCAAATGTAACCGGACGGGACAGATCCGGTGTGCGGTCGTCAAACCGAATGTATCCCCAGCGCTCGGGATAATGCATATCAACGACTCCCTGGGGCGACCATACCCAGTTGTTTTCGGGTAGCGGCCGGCCATTCGGTCCCTGTTTGCGTTGGTATTCGCCGTTCACCAGTTCATGCTGCCATTGCACGCGCGAGAAGTTGATGCGCCATACATCTTCACCCGACGGAACCTGTTGTTGGCCAAAATGGGAAACACCGCTGAAAGGGATAGCCATTTCCACCGCCCAGAATTGATCGGTGTCCCCCGGATCATTCCGCGTACCCGAAACGTATACCGCCTTCTGCAATCCCTTCAGATCCCATGTCGTGAGCGCACTGCCGCCTACCCGGTAAGTAGTTGGCATAAACAGATCGAATACCGTTCCCAGGGCATTTATTTCTATTTCATAATACGGGTTTTTGTATGCCGCATTTTTAATGAACACTTCGAAATCGTTATCGTGGAAAATAATGGCATCATGCTGGTTCAGTGTAGCCCATACGTCGGGCTCTTCCAGTTGGGCATAAATGTATAAAAACTGCTCATCCCAAAGCATTTTTACCCGGGTGTTGTGTAATGGCCGGGGTTTTATATCCCCTTCAATATCGACAAAATCGGCTGTCCAGGCCACGTTCTCCCATACCGGTTCATCCGGTTTGCCATCAATGACCATGGGCGTTGCCGTTTGATAGATCACATAGGTGTTGGGCGGTTGGAGCAGCCGGTCAATGCGGTCGTCGGCTGGTTGTGCCTGTAGTAGCCCTATTCCATACAGGAAACAAATCAAGGCAAGGTGTATTGTGTGTTTAAGGTTGGGTATCGATGTCATGGCGGCAAAATAACTAAAATCTCCCTGGCTTTCCGCTTTGTGCCTCATTTTCATAAAACGCTTGTTTGGACTGAATATAAATAAAAGGTTTCTGTTATATTTGCCACATGAAAAACACCATGCGCATATTCACCGTTACTACGGGTCTTTTCCTGTTTTTTGCCCCGGCGATCCAGGCACAGGAAGTTAAAACAATCAGCGGCGTTGACGCGGCTGCCAAGACCGCTTATTTTGATTTTGAAACGGGTAAGGAAACCCCGGCAACTTCGCAGGATTGGGATATTGCATTTGAGCGCACGACCATTCTGGTAAACGGCGGCAGCAGCGGACAAGGCAAAACAACCGCCCAGTTACTGACAGATGTCACCTTTGAGTCGGTGGACGCTTACCCATCTTCCGGTTTCCGGACCGATACCCAGCAGGAAAAGGCAATTCCTACCGGCAGTGGAAACGGTTGGTACGAATATAATATGGCCGATCACGGCATTCACCCGATTCCTGGACGGGTAATCCTTATCAAGACATCCGGTGGCAAGTATGTGAAACTGGAAATACTCGGTTATTACAATAAGTCAACCCACGATTCGGCCAATTACGCTTTTAGATACTCCTTTTTATAGGAAATTTTTTTTCTAAGTTTGAAGGATCAAAACGAGTAATATGGAATACCGTAGAATGGGCCGTTCCGGCCTGCAATTAAGCGTGTTGTCTTATGGTTCATGGGTTACCTTTTCCACCCAGTTGGACGATAGCCTCAGCGACCGGCTGATGGGGATCGCTTACGACGCCGGGATAAATTTTTTTGATAATGCCGAAACGTATGCCGGTGGCGAATCGGAGTACATGATGGGCAGGGTATTGCGGGGCAAAAACTGGGACCGGTCGACATACGTCGTGTCAAGTAAGGTCTTTTTCGGGCTGCACGGAAAAGCAAATAAGCCCAACCAACGCGGCCTCGGACGGAAGCACGTGGTCGAAGCCTGTCACGGTGCGCTGCAGCGGCTGCAGGTGGAATACCTGGATCTCTACTATTGCCATCGCCCCGATAAACAGACCACGATTGAGGAAGTTGTCCGTACGATGAATACGCTGATTCAACAGGGGAAGATTCTATACTGGGGCACCAGCGAGTGGAGTGCGGCCGAAATTGTTGAAGCACACGCGGCCGCACAGCGGCTGGGATTGGAAGGCCCGGTAGTGGAGCAACCCGAGTACAACCTGTTTAACAGGCAGAAGATGGAAGCCGATTACCTGACCATTTTCAATCATATCGGCATGGGCACCACCATATGGAGTCCGCTGGCCTCCGGCCTGCTTACCGGTAAATATAACGATGGTATTCCCGAAGGTTCGCGACTGGCGCTGGAAGGCTATGAGTGGCTGAAAGACCGGTCCTATACCGAGCAAAAGCTCGAAGCCGTACGTCAACTCCAGGTTATTGCAGGTAACCTGGGTGTATCGCTGGCCACATTCGCCATCGCATGGTGCATCCGGAATCCCAACGTAACCAGTGCTATTCTAGGCGCGACGAAAACGGTCCAGTTGGAGGAAAATCTAAACGCTTTGGCAGTTTTGCCGCTGCTCTCCGATGACATAATGGAGCAGGTAGATCAGCTGATGCAGACCAAACCGGCGGTTCCGGAACATTGATCGGGTTTGATGGTGTAGTTTCCGCCAGTTTTCAGGACATAAAAAAAACCGGAATGTTGAATTCCGGTTTTTTTATGTCTTTCAAACGAGGTATTAAAACCGCTTGGATTTGATACGGGCAGCTTTACCGGTAAGTCCACGCAGATAAAAGAGTTTTGCACGACGTACCTTGCCATAACTGTTTACCTCAATCTTCTCAATGTTAGGGGAGTTGATCGGAAAAATACGCTCAACACCTACGCCATTGGAAATCTTACGTACGGTAAATGTCTGGTTGGTGCCCACGCTATTTATTTGGATCACAACACCTTGATAAACCTGAACGCGCTCTTTATTTCCTTCGCGAATTTTATAGTGTACGCTAACAGTGTCCCCAGCCTTGAATGCGGGAACCTCATTTTTTGTTACCGCCTGTTCTTCTACAAATTTTACTAAATCCATGATTTTGAGTAATTAATGACGATTATTATCCCGTAAAAATCGAGTTGCAATATTAGTGAATATTTTTTGAATACCGAAAGCGTTTTTCAAAAAAGAATAGTGAACTTGTTTTTGCAATTTGAATTTAATTTTTACCTTTGCAAACCTTTACGGGAAAGGCGGCCAGGTTGCTAAGAGGAGAAAGGGTGTCGCCGAAACATAAAGGAGCCTGTTCGGGGTGTAGCGTAGCCCGGTATCGCGCCTGCTTTGGGAGCAGGAGGTCGTAGGTTCGAATCCTGCCACCCCGACGGAAAAAAGCTCGACTTAGGTCGGGCTTTTCTTGTTTTGGTCCGGCATAAGCCAAGTTCGCTTGCGATCTGACTTGTTACATCCAGCGGTTTGACTGACTAAATTTAGGGGATCATGAAAATATACCACAATCCACAATGTAGCAAAAGCAGCTGCGCGTTGGCGTTACTCGCCGAAAACGGAATCGAACCTCAGGTAATAAATTACCTGCAGGACACCCCGAAAAAGGAAGAGCTGATTAACATACTCGATATGCTAAAGGTGACTCCCTTTGAAATTGTACGGAAAAACGAATTAATATTCAAAGAAAAATATGAAGGGCGGCATTTTACGGATGAGCAATGGATCGCTATATTGTTAGCGCACCCCATACTTATTGAAAGACCGATTGTTGTCCATAATGGCAAAGCCATCATTGCACGGCCTGCGGAGAAAGTGCTTGACTTATTAAAATAATTTAACTGCGAGCGGGCAATTCTTTCCTTATTAATCCGAAGATCAGTACAATAGCATACGCCCACATTAGCCAAGAGCCAAATGCTGCTCCTTGGTTTTCAGCTAGATTCGGAAACACCCAGCCGAAAAATTTAATACAGAAAGTATCAAATATCATACCTGGTAAAACCATCAGCACGGCAGCTTGAATAGCTTCCGCTCTTGTCATTTCATATTTGTTGAAAACCCAATGAGCTACAAATCCTAAAAGAGGAATAAGAATGAGGTATAAGCCAGTCAACACAACGGGATTTTCTGTCAGGAAGAAATATTGCCCCGCAACTCGAAATGCTATTGTTGCTAAAAGCCATATGGTGAATCCAATTAATAAACTAAATCCTTTATAGTTCATCGTTCCATTTGATTTGCTGAGTCGACAATTAGATTGCCCGTAACGTTGGTGGTTTGCTGGCTGGCCCGGGTTTCATTACAAAAACCAAAATGCGAAGCCGGCTTTCAAAGGTAGCCAAAACTTTTCCTATTCCTTGAGGCGTTTACTTTGAAAATCCATTGCCCTTACAGAACAGAGTCCAGGTTCTTGAATACCTGCGCTGTCAACGTGCCTGCCTTGGGTATGTAAATGAAAGGAAGTATACGGTCATTCAATCCAGAATGTAGCGCCATTAACCGCTGGAAGGATCTCTTCCCCGTCGGGTTGTATGACGATAACCGCTTCGTCATTGTCCATATTGTACACCTGTCCATCGTTGGGGATAATGGCGAGGTTCCAGTAAAAGAACGTAGGTCCGATTTTTTTTGCTACCAGCAGGTGTTTCCCATCGGGGGAGAAGTCAGCGTGGATTTCCCCGTCACTGCTTTCCGTGACCTGCCGTAAATCATTTCCGTCCACATCCATCACGTATATATGGTTGCTCACCATCATGGCAAGCTGTGTGCCCTGCTTGTTTACCCGCAGGTTGCCCCATAGCGTGTAGGGCATCTCTTTTACCAACGTGAGGCTTGTATAAGGCGGGTCGGATTGGAATATATACCGGTCGCCTAACGTAAATACAATACGATTGCCGGGAAGCCATAGCACCTCGTCGTTAATTCCAAACATCACGGGTCCCGCTTCGGTATCCACCGCTTCCAGGTGGGTCAGGACATTCCCGTCTAAATCGGTTATGACGATACCATTATCCAACGTCGGGCTGTATAGTACATTTTTATTATCGGGTGAGAGCAGTGCCTTTACGTTTGTATCCGTACCCTTCGGTGAAACATAGTCGAATTCATCTGCGATCGTTCCATCCAAATTGTGTATTAACGTGATTTTGGCGACGTCAAATACACCGGCTTCCCGTTCGCTGGTCAGCCTGAACTGTTCGTCCCGGCTCATGTCCCAATAATTGAAGCCATATGTATTGAATGTGAAGTAAGTGCGCTGCCGGTTTGTCTGCAGATCCAGTTGATATACGTTTCCGGTAAAGGTGTATATGAGTTTACCAGTCAGATTCCCATTTCTGCCATCTTCATTGCCGGGATTAGCACCATCGTTTTTACTGCACGACGAAATGCCTAGCAATGCTACCAGAACGAGCGTAATAGTTTGTATTTTCTGTTTCATACCCCAACCGATGTATGAACAAAGTTATCACGTGCTTTTGTTCCACGCAATCCACGAAAACAAGGAAAAATGAAAATCAATCACATCAGCATCCCGGTATAAGGGTACAACATACGGCTGGACACATACCGTTACCCGTCGTTCCGAAAAGCCGTTTCGTTATGTGGCGTTACCTTAAAGTGTTGTCCGTTGCTGTTTAGCCGATCAGTTTTTGCTCGATGGCGATCCTGACGAGTACGGCTGTATTTTTTGCATCGAGTTTCAGCAGCAGGTTTTTTCGGTAGCTTTTAATGGTTTCCGGACTTAAAAAGATCCGATCGGCAATTTCACCATTGGTTAGTCCCTCGGCAATCAATTTCAGCAGTTCGCGTTCACGCTCCGTAAGCCAGATGTGCTTTTCCCGTGGCCGTTTCAATAGCAAATCCACTTCATGGCAAAGGAATGTGCCGCCAGCGGCAACAGCCTGTATCCCCGCCAGTACTTCTTCGGCCATGGCGTTCTTGATGAGGTAGCCTGAAGCGCCATTATCCAGCATCTGGCGAACGATACTATATTCATCGTGTGTAGTCAGCGCTAACACATTGATTGCTGGAAATTGCGTTTTCACTTCTTTACAGAAATCCAGGCCACTGATATCCGGCAACCCCACATCAAGCAGCAGCACATCCGGCTTCCAGAAGCCCAAGGAAAGCCGGCATTCGGCAGCACTATGCGCCACACCGACCACGATAGCCGATCCGGATCCGTCGATCAGTCCCTTTAACCCTTCGGTCAGGATCTTATGATCGTCTACGATGACTACCTTAATCATGCTGTCCATTTTTTGTCAATTCCAGTTCTACGTGTATTTCTGTTCCCTGTGCGGAGGAATAGCAGTCCATTTTACCCTGAAAGGCGGCCACCCGTTGGCGGATATTCCGCAATCCCATTCCTTCGGTTACCGTCTTTTGGTCAAACCCGCTGCCGTTATCCTGGACCGTGAAGGATAGCCGGTCGTTTTCCTGTACCAATTGTACGTTAATCTGCGTTGCCCCGGCATGTTTCAGTGCATTATTGACCAGCTCATGAACACAGCGATAGACCATGATTTCCAGTTTTCCCGGCAGCCGGGCCTCATCCCCGAAATAATGGAAGCTGGCAGGCGGGATGGCGGCGCAGAAATCCGACAGGGAAACCTTCAGCCCATAGCGCAGCAATGATTCGGGCATCATATGGTGCGCGACGCGGCGAAGTTCCCGTATGGAATCATCAAGCATGCCCAGAGCTTTCTGGAAGCGGGAAACGTCCACTGCTTCCAGCACTGCGTCGCCATTCACCTGCGGCAGGTTGAATTTCACCAGTGACAACATGCTGCCCAGCCCATCGTGCAGGTCCTTTGCCAGGCGCGTACGCTCAGCCGCTTCGCCGTCAAGTGTAGCATGTACCGCCACCAGCTGTTTTTCCTGCTCCAGCCGCTGCGCGGCTTCTTCGGCTAACTTTCTCCTACTGACGGCCAGCCGATAACGCATGACAGCGAACGCGAGCGCGATCAGGAGAACGATGCCCCCGGCGACACCAAGCCACAAATACAATCGCCGTTGCTTTTCGAGTGCACCGATCTGCAAGGATTTCTTTTCCGTCTCATATTTGACTTCCATTTCGGAAAATGCACGGTGAAAGGTCTCGTTATGCTGCGTTTCAAGCGCCGTAACAAATTCGTTTACGTAATGTTCCATGGAATCGATACGCCCCAATCGTCCATATGCAAGAGAAAGGTGGATATATGCATGTTTAGTCATGTTTACATCGGTCGAATCCATTTGCAGTACCTTCAATCCGGTCGCGATGCATTCGCGGTAGTTGCCTGAATAATAATAGATGGCCGCTAATATGGTGGCACTGCTGGTCGCCAGATCCCGAAGCCCAGCTGCTTCAGCCCGCTGCAGTGCCTGTTGTGCAATGGGCATGGCCGCATCATAATCTCCATAATAGTTATAGGCACTCGCCAAAACGGCCAATGTTCTACTTTCACCGGATTTATTGCCAAGTTCCCGATAGATGTTGAGCGCCTGTTCAATCGGTCGAATCGATTCTTCTTTGGGCTTTTCCTGCCCGCGGTATACGGCACCCAGGTCGGTGTATATGGAAGCCAGTTCCTCCTTATTTCCACTTTCTATAGCCAGTCGCTCGGCCTGCCTGTAATAGGCCAACGCTTGGTCGTGATTCTTCAACAGTCGATAAATACCACCTATGCGAGCATATATTTCGCAGCGTTCATAACCGTTATCCGTCTTTTCAAGTATAGCGGCTGATTTTTTAAAGTGATCCATCGCCGCGTCATACCTGTTTTGGGAAACGTAAAGGCTGCCGTATAGTCGATACACGCCTGCTTCTTGTGCTGCTCCGTGCCGCTGCGCAATGGGCAACGCTTTTTCTAAATAAAATTCGGCTGAATCATCAGCGGACTTCATCAGGTAAGCCGCACTCAGGTTTTGGTAAAATGCGCCCTCCATTTGCTCGTCTCCGGTTTGACTCGCTAAGTCCAATCCTGTTTTAGCAAAGTGCAGTGACTTGGATATGTTTTCCCTTACATAGCCTTTTGATAACTCCTGATATAATCGGATCTTTTCACTATCCGTAAGCCTTTTCGTGGCTAATACCCGTTCAAGGGAATCCAGTGACTGACCGAGAGCGATGAACGGTGACCCTGCCAAAACCAGGTTTAGTGCGAAACGGAACGCCTGCCGTATGCTTTGCTGTAGAAGTCCTTTTATCATGTGATCTAAATAACTGGTTTGGTTTATCGTATAGCAAAGGTAGCGATATCCATGCGGGATAAAAACCCCCTTTTGGGGGTATCGTAGGGAACACGGTCGCGGTAACTTTGCTTCATAGAACGGCTAACAGCGGGTAGCCATGCCGGTTGCTTTCAAATAGAAATAAACACATTCATTAAATGACAGATGATGAACACAATCACAAAGACATTCAAAACAATCGGGCTATGCTTTCTGGCAGTAGCCCTGGTTTCCTGTGCTAAAGATGAAAATAGCTGTGATCCCGAGGATAAGGAAAGCCCGTGCTACCCCGGTGTTACGACTAGCCAGTACTTCAAGATGGAAATAGCCGGAGCTGAGTGGAAAGCAACAAATGCCCCTGGTCATTTGTTCTTTATTGAGTCGCCTAATCAGGGAGTTGACGAGCATACGGGCGTGCCATTTTACTACGTTGAGTTGGTAGGGCTTACCGGGTCGGACCCCAATGGTATTACTATCCAGCTACACCTGCCGGCAGATAAGTTTTCGAATCCTAAAGGGACCTATCCGGTCATCGCAGATGCGAGAAAACTCCATACAGCAGGCGTATCTTCCGTGTGGGTATACGCCGTTAACGGTACACAGGACGAATATGTTTCCGTTTTTCCGGAATCCATGGATGATGATACGCCTTTATTGCCCGACGCCGGTACGGTCACCATCACGGATTTCGAATTAGGAAACGACAACGACGGCGGCAACCAGAAACGGTTATATCGTATCAAAGGCACATTCTCCGCATCTACAATCTATGGGTTGGATGTTCCCAACGGATTCAACGGCAACACCGAATCGATATCCCGCGGGGAATTTAATCTCGTCAACGCGTTATATCAGCAGTAAAAACACGGACCGTTAACACTGAAATCCGAACACGAAACAAGTTCGGCATTACGGACGATATTCACCAATGAAAAAGGGGCTAAAAGCCCCTTTTTAAATCTACTATTTTTGATGGATGCAGCAATTATTCTGCTGTTGCCGTCAACGTTTTCGTGCCGAGATCAGCAATGATTCCAAACCTGACCGGTACGGCTTCTGTTGTATCAGGTGCTAAACCGGAAGCCGGGTCCGGTTCGATGACAACCCGATAGTCGCCTTCGGGCAAACCCGATATCAGGAAGAAACCTTCTGCGTCCGGAAAGGCGGTTGCTGTGTCCGTTTCGCCCATAGCATACACCACGGGGTTAGCCGACATCGGTTCAACGACGCCCTTAATACGCCCGTTGGTCAGCTCCGTAAACACCCGGATAACCGGTTTCAGGGTGTATGAACCATTACCCGTCTGCACAATGGAGCGGGCCGCATCAAAATCCGTCCATACCGTATACGACCCATCAGGGATGAGTTCCTGATGGACGTTGAATTTCAGTCCGCTTTCCTCTCCCGATGGAACTTTTAACGGATGCTCCGTCCCATCGACTACAATAGAATTGTTTTCCCCAAGGATGAACCGTACTTGTGAAAGCTTTCCTGCAGGAAGCGTGGTACGGGCAATCAGGGTGTCCACACCATTGCGGAATTCAAGCAGGTCGTAAACCCCGGGCACAATCGCGTCAAAGGTTGTCCATCCATCCGCATCGGTATGAAACGCGACACCCCGGATATCCAGGTATAAGGCATCGAACGCCCCCGGAGCGTCCGTCAGGCGGAGATCCAGCTGGGCTGTTCCGCCGCCTGACGAGTCGTTTTTGCTGCATGAGCCAAAAAATAAGATGGCACACAGTCCCGCCAATAAAGGCAGCATGAGTTGTTTTTTCATCATCTTAAAAATTAGTTGTTTAAAATCAGTGTTCAATAGCGCTATATTGTGATCCGGCAGCGTAACCATCGGTAGATCTATTCCTGCGATTTTTTTGCCCGAAGAACATTCCTTCGTCACTGAGGACACACTCATTCATGAATCGGGTCGAAATGCGCGCAGGATTATTAACGCATCCCGACAGACTGTTGCCGGTCACCACATAGGCACGTGCAAAAAACTTACCTAAAAATAAACTGCTGGTAATCAATGATCTTTTTGTTTTTGTGCCATGGGTAAGTGTATGGTTTTGACGACAGCGAAACGCGCTAAAGCGGTTGACGCGTTTTTACTAGGCATTTGCCATCACCTTTTCCGGTAACGGCGATGAAGTCGATTTGCCGCTGTTTCACGTCAGGGTAACGGGTTCCGGCCGGATTGAACTTTTAATCGTAAATTTGCTTGACTAAGTTAAGTAGTGAATTTTGCCGCAACGAAAACATGGATACACTATTCATAAAAAACATGGTCTGCGACCGGTGCATTTTAGTGGTGCAGAACGAGCTGGATAAGCTGGATATTGCCGTTAAAAATATAAAGCTTGGGGAGGTGACATTGGCCAGGGAGCTGACCACAGGCGAAAGGGACAACCTCGAAAAGACGCTGGTGCCGTTGGGGTTTCAGGTGATTGATGATCGAAAAGGCCGGACCATTGAAAAGATAAAAAATGTCATCATCGAGCTGGTACACCATCAGGATAACGGGTTAAAATCCAATCTTTCCGATGTGCTGGCCGACAAACTCAACCACGATTACAATTACCTATCCAACCTGTTCTCGGAAGTAGAGGGCACCACCATTGAGAAATACTTCATCGCCCAGAAAATAGAAAAGGTTAAAGAGCTTTTAGTATACGACGAACTGTCCCTGAGCGAAATTGCCTTCCGCCTGAACTATTCCAGTGTAGCCTATTTGAGTAACCAATTCAAAAAAGTAACGGGATTGACCCCAAGCCATTTCAAACAGATCCGGGAAGAAAAGCGTAAGCCGCTTGACAAGGTGTAAATCTTACAAATCCATCCCATAATTACATAACGGCCGGGAGTGGTTTTGTTGCCACCTTTGTATTGTAAAATCAAAGCAAACAAAAATGGCAACAAGCAATAGCGAACCGATTTATCTTCCGCTGGAAAACGTCGAGAGTGAACACTGTGCATTGATCGTCGAAAAGGGACTGGCACAGGTAAAAGGCATCGAAAGCCACAAGGTAGAGCTTAACAACCGCAGGGCAGCCATTACGGTCGATGACAACGAAGTGGTCTCCGATGCGGTCAGGGCGGTCAAAGACCTGGGTTACGGTGTCACCACCGTTAAAGGTTCCTTCCCCGTTTTGGGGATGACGTGTGCTTCCTGTGCGGGAAGCGCGGAAAGCATTGTTAAGCATCAACCGGGTGTAGTGAATGCTTCCGTAAACTTTGCTACGGGAAACCTCACCGTGGAATACCTGCCGAATATGACGGATGCGCCAACGCTGCAGAAAGCCGTACAGTCCGTGGGTTACGACCTGCTGGTGGAAGATGAATCCACACAACAGGAAACCCTGGAGACCATCCATGCAGAAAAATTCAAACAGCTAAAGCGCAAAACTACCTGGGCGATCCTGCTGTCACTTCCTGTGGTGATTATCGGCATGTTCTTTATGGATATGCCCTATGCAGACCCGATCATGTGGCTTTTCTCGACTCCGGTGGTCCTGTGGCTGGGCAAGGACTTCTTTATCAACGCGTGGAAACAGGCAAAGCACCGGTCGGCCAACATGGATACGCTGGTAGCCCTGAGTACCGGTATCGCCTACCTATTCAGCGTGTTCAATATGCTTTTTGCCGACTTTTGGCACCAAAGGGGCTTGCACGCCCACGTATATTTCGAGGCGGCGGCTGTCATTATCGCGTTCATTCTGCTGGGTAAGCTGCTGGAAGAAAAGGCCAAGGGCAATACCTCGTCCGCCATAAAAAAATTGATGGGGCTTCAACCTAAAACGGTGGTTGTCATCCAGGCGGACGGTACCGAAAAGCAAGTTGCGATTGACGAGGTGAACGCGGGCGACGTCATCCTAGTGAAACCGGGCGAAAAGATTGCGGTGGACGGCATGGTGGTTTCGGGTAATTCCTACGTCGACGAAAGCATGCTGAGCGGCGAACCCGTTCCTGTTCTCAAAAAAGCGAATGAAAAAGTATTTGCCGGCACCATCAACCAGAAGGGAAGCTTCCAGTTTGAAGCCGTGAAAGTCGGCCGGGAAACCATGCTCGCCCAGATCATCAGCATGGTGCAGGATGCGCAGGGGAGCAAGGCCCCGGTACAGAAGCTGGTCGATAGGATCGCGGGAATTTTCGTTCCTGTGGTTATTGTGATTGCGATCCTTACGTTTGTGCTATGGCTGATACTGGGTGGTGACAGTGGTTTGGTGCAGGGATTATTGGCAGCGGTTACGGTATTGGTCATTGCCTGCCCCTGTGCGCTGGGACTGGCTACGCCTACGGCAATTATGGTCGGTGTAGGCAAAGGTGCCGAACGGGGCATCTTAATCAAGGATGCCGAAAGCCTGGAACTGGCAAAAAAAGTAAATGCCATTGTTTTGGACAAAACAGGTACCATTACCGAGGGGAGACCGCAGGTTACGGGTATCCAGTGGCTGAACGACGACGACACAGCCAAGTCCATCTTACTGAGCCTTGAAAAGCAGTCTGAACACCCGTTGGCGGAAGCCGTGCTAAAACACCTGGAGGGCGTGCCGGCGATCGCTCTGTCCATGTTTGACAGCATCACCGGTAAAGGGGCCAAAGCCAGTCACGACGATGAAACCTACGTTGTCGGCAATCGGAAATTGCTGTCGGAACACGGTATTTCCATTGACAACGCATTGCAACAGCAGGCAAATGAATGGGGCGGGGAATCAAAAACGGTCATCTGGTTTGCCAACCGCAGCCAGGCACTTGCGGTGATCGCGATTTCGGACCAGATAAAGGAAACGTCGGTTCAGGCGATTAAGGAAATGCAGGATATGGGCATAGAACTGTATATGCTGACCGGAGACAATGAAGCAACGGCCAAAGCCATTGCACAGCAGACCGGCATCGGGCATTACAAAGCAGAGGTGCTGCCACAGCACAAAGCCGATTTCGTAAAAGAACTGCAGCAGCAGGGAAAAGTGGTGGCCATGGTAGGCGATGGCATCAATGACAGTACGGCGCTGGCTACAGCCGACGTCAGTATTGCGATGGGCAAGGGGAGCGACATTGCCATGGATGTGGCCAAAATGACCATCATCTCATCGGACCTGACCAAAATTCCGCAGGCGATCCGGCTGTCAAAGCAAACCGTGGCCACCATCAAACAAAACCTGTTCTGGGCGTTTATCTACAATCTGATCGGTATCCCGATCGCGGCAGGTATCCTGTATCCGATCAACGGATTCCTGTTGAACCCGATGATTGCCGGAGCTGCCATGGCATTGAGCAGCGTGAGCGTGGTCAGCAACAGCCTGCGCCTGAAATGGAAAAAGTAACCCCGGGGCCGGGACGCGGTTAGCCCCTGGCAGGCAATCTGTAAATATTATAAAAGAAACCCAAAATAGCATAAGAGAAGAAGCTGCCAATTAACGGAAATTTGCAGTATCAGATAACAACTAAAAAACGTAATAAAATGGAAAATAAGAATCTTCAATTCAAGACGAACCTGAACTGCGGCGGATGCGTATCGAAAGTACAAGCTGATCTGGATAATGCATCGGGTGTTTGCGAGTGGAATGTAGACATCAACAACAGTGACAAAATCCTCACGGTTAAGTCCGAAGGCATTTCTGAAGATGAGGTAATTGCCATCATCAGAAGCAAAGGATTTAAAGCGGAGCCGTTGAATGCATAGCACATTATCCGTTAAATAGAATGGGAGGTTGCACGTTACGTTGCAACCTTTTTTATTGAAAGGAACCCGCCCATAACGTTTAATTCATTATTTAACATAGGCTAAATTTAGTCTTCGCTATTCTCCCTAATTTTGTGCTGTTTTAATTATTCACGATGTCAAACGAGCATAAGATGAGCAATAAGCTGACTGTTAACGAAATCGTCCCTGCGAAGACCCGGACCCGCCTGCTTGCGGTATGGTTAATCGTAATCGCGTTTATGGCATGGGGAGGTACTTTTTTGGGCGACGAAATGCCGGTCCTGGTCGCGGCCGGTGTGTTTCTGATCTTATTGTTAACGATTGTCGGGGCCGCTTTTGGAGTGGTTAAGGAAGCAGATGAACTGGCTCATCAGTTAGGGGAACCTTATGGTACGCTTATTCTGACGTTGTCTATCGTTTCGATTGAGGTGATCCTGATCTCCGCCGTGATGCTGGGTCCGGGCGAGAACCCAACAATCGGCAAAGATTCCATTTTTTCTGTCATGATGATCATCATGAACCTCATTATCGGCCTGTGTATCGTGCTGGGCGGATTCAAATTCGGCGAGCAGGAATACAATGCCCAGGGTACGATGTCTTACCTCGGGATGATTATCATGCTGGGCGGAATCGGTTTGCTATTGCCTAATTACATTACGGGTGCCGGTGGTGGCTCGTTTACGGACACACAGGCCCTTATACTTTCCTCATTAATCATCGTGCTGTACGCATTTTTTCTGGTTTTGCAAATGAAAGGATACCGGCACCTGTACGTACAGCCCAACGCCGGTTTTCTGGAAATCCCGTATCGGGAAAGACCGGTGCAGGATCACGCGAAACATATGGACGATCCAATCGCCCAAAGCAGCACGCGCGAACTGTGGATCCGGTCCGTTGTGTTAATTGCCACGATTTTGCCGATTGTGTTGCTTTCTCACCATATGGCGGTTGTGGTGGATTACGGCATCCGGGCAGCCCATCTGCCGCCGTTGTTAGGCGGTGTATTAATTGCGGTTATCGTTTTTACGCCCGAGTCAATGACTGCGGTTAAGGCGGCATTGAACAATGAATTTCAACGCGCGGTAAATCTCTGCCACGGGGCCTTCGTTTCTACCGTGGGGCTGACAGTTCCGTCGGTGCTGATCATCGGGTTAATTACGGGCAAAACGGTATTGTTTGGGCTGACGGCCACCGAGACCATCCTTTTTGTCATTACGTTGCTGTTAAGCGTCATGACTTTCCTGGGAAAACGTACAACACCGATTGTAGGCATCATGCACCTGGTGCTGTTCGCCGTATTTATCCTTTTAATTTTTAATCCGTAAACCAAGCGAAAGGGTACAGGGGAAAAAAGAAGCAGTTCAATGGCTGACCGGATCCCATAGCGCCGTATATTTGTGTCATCCAGGTAGCAAACCAGAACGCAATCATATGCTGACATCCGTACATCCGAAACTGCCCATGCGCAACAAGGTCGCGACGCAGGAATATTATGTAGACCAACTGGGATTCCGCCCCGTGGGCGATGCCGAGTATGCGGATTACTTATTGGTTGAAAAAGACCACATCGAACTCCATTTCTTCCTTTTTAGGGAACTGGACCCAAAGGAGAATTACGGACAGGTATATATCCGGACGGATGATATCGACACGCTTTACCAGTGGATGCTGGATCGTGGCGTCCCGATCCATCCCAATGGCTCCCTGCAAACGAGGCCATGGGGGCAGCGGGAGTTCCATCTGCTTGATCCGGACCATAACCTGCTCACTTTCGGGCAGGCCGTATAGGAGAGCCGTTGGTTCCTTTTTGCCGCTCAATCCTTATGGTTGCCGTCCATCTCATTGCCGATACGGTTGGCCGCCACAAAGGAAGCCACCATGTTATTCAGCATTTCTCCCGCAGCCTGCGGTGAGTTGGGCATGAGAATCAGATTCGATTTGCCGAGCGTACCCATTGCCTGCAACGTGTCGTAGTGCTGTGTGACTACAATCAATGCGGAAGCTTCCTGCGAATTGATCCCGACTTTATTCAGCACATTGACCGACTCTTCCAGGCCCTGTGCGATTTCCCGCCGCTGGTGGGCAATCCCCTGGCCCTGTAATCGCTTGCTCTCGGCTTCTGCCTTTGCTTTTTCCACAATAAGTATCCGCTGGGCATCGCCTTCGTACTGGGCAGCCACTTTAGCCCGTTCGGCCGCGTTGATCCGGTTCATGGCCTGTTTGACCTGTTCGTCGGGGTCAATGTCGGTAACCAGGGTTTTCACGATATCATAGCCGTAATCATTCATTGCTTCCTGCAATTCTTCCTTTACGGCAATGGCGATGTCGTCCTTTTTTTCAAACACATCGTCTAATTTCAGTTTCGGGACTTCCGCCCGTACCACGTCGAATACGTAGGAGGTGATTTGATAGTAGGGGTTGTCCAGCTTATAAAAGGCATCATACACCTTATCTTTGATGACCACATACTGCACCGAAATTTTCAGTTTGACAAATACATCGTCCTGTGTTTTGGTCTCCACCACCACATCCAGCTGCTGGATTTTAAGTGAAAGCCTGGCGGCAATCCGGTCGGCAATCGGAATCTTCAGCTGGAACCCCGCATCACGTATCCCCTGGAACTTTCCAAAGCGCTCTACGATCACAGCGGTCTGTTGCTTCACAGTAAAAATCAGACCAATATAGCGGAGGATAAGTGCCCCGGCGATCACATAAAATATAACGGAAAACGTGTCTAATAATTTGAGAATATCCATAGGCTTTTTCCGCAAAATATCGAAAAAAACGATTTTATCCAAGAAAAATGTGTGCTAATGTCCTCCGGATACCTGCCGGCCGGCCCAGATATAACCGATTGCCGACCGGTTGTTTGGTACTGATTTACTGTAATAGCTGATTGTATTTCGGCTCCGCTTCGGGCATTGTCCGGCATTTCTTCGGCATTTCTTCGACACTTGTTCGACTGGGTTTCGAAGTGCAATGCATTGCACGCCGAGCAGCCCCGAAGCGGAGTCGAAGCCGGCTCGAAGCGGAGTCGAACAAGCCTCGAAGCCGACCCGAACAAGTCCCGAAGCGGTGTCGAAGCGACCCCGAAGCACACTCGAACGGACCCCGAAGGTTTCCCGGACGATAGCCGTGCCAATTGCCCGGGCCGTCCGGAGCGCTATTGAAATCCGAAAAGCAATGGGAATAGGAAAGTCACGACCGCCGCCCACAGGGCATAAACAGGTAGGTAAACGGCAATGATTCTTTCGACTCCGCTGATCGTGGATTTCCCTTTGAGTACCCGGAATAACTGAACGGTCACCAACAGCAGGTTAATCAGGATCAATACGTTCCCGCCGAACACGGCGAGCCGGTTTGGCGTAATACCCCAGGTTGTAATCCGGAACAGGACCGCGGATAGTGCAATGCCATTGACGGCAATGGTTACCATTGACAGCAGCAGGAGCAGCCATAGCTCGGTGCGGCTTTTTGCAGCAGCGGACGTTCCGGCGATGGCAAAGAATATCAGGGCCATAACACCGATCAGCAGGACATTGAATACCAATAGAAATTCCCGGTCACGGTAGGGATCTTTTCCTGCATATAGGGTTGCTGCGAGGTAAGTCACGAGCATGACCAGCACCAGCGGGCAGAAGATCCGGGCAATCACCGGCGCTATTTTACCTACCAATTGGGGATTCGACCGGACCAGGTATGTGCCCACCATCGGAGCGGCAGCAAGCCCGACTACACCAATATTCCGGAAATATAAGGTTTCGATAGCCAGGCCGATCAACGAGAAGAGGCCGAGGGTGATGCCGGAGAGGGCAATACCGGCGATGAGAAGCAGTCCGGTCATCACCAGCAGATCGCCATTGTAGGTCAGAAAGCCGATCCGTTTGCTGTTGCTGCCATGGTCGTTGCCGGTAAACGCGGTACCCAGGATTGCCCACAGCCATAACGGCAGGTGAATACAGGATAATATCAGGGTGTCGCTCTTTTCGTTGTTGGGAAGAAAGTTAATGAAAGCCAATCCCAGTAACGTTGCGCCTGCAAGGACGGCAATTTTGCCGGACTGCAGTTTATGCTGCCAGGCAAAGTAGGCGGTCAGCAAGGGAAAGACCACAAAGCCGGCATTGCGGGAATAGAAAAACGTTTCGTCTATCCCAAACAGTACCGGCAGTTTGGCGATGAGGCCGGCCAGCAGTGAAGCAACACAAATAAAAATCAAATCGTTGCGCGTACCCGCTGTGCTTTTTTCGGTGGTGAAATTCAGCCGCTCATTCCAGTAAGTGGCAAGCGTATTGTCCTTGATTTCGGGATACAGGGTGTTAAACGCGCGCGTAAATACCTGTTTGTCTGATTGGTACAAGTGTTCAAGCTGCCGGGGGTTGTCCAGGTGGGACAGGATCCGTTGTCTCATGGGATTGTTCATTGCGTGTGTGATTTGTGTAGTGGGTTAGCCGTGTGCGGCGGAATCATTGATGTCTAAAAAGAACTTTGTAATTCAAAGTTTATAAATAAAAAAATAAGACTTTCTATCCGTTTTTTTGCGATTTAATTAATTGTTCTAACGTATTCAGGTGGTCCTCAAACGCTTTTTTACCGGCTTTCGTTATGGAATACCGGGTGTTGGGTTTTTTACCAACGAAGGACTTTTTCACTTCAATGAACGCTTCCTTTTCCAGCGCCTTGATATGGCTTGCCAGGTTACCGTCGGTAACATCCAGCATTTCCTTCAACGAATTGAAGTCCAGCGTATCGCTGACGGCCAAAGCAGACATCATACCGAGCCGGATCCTGCTTTCGAAGGCTTTATGTAAATTACCGATGGATATCTTCACTGCTCGTACCTGTAATGGATATAAATGCCATAAATGATGTGGAACAGCCCGAAGCCTACGGCCCAGCAGTACAGTCCCAGTCCAACAAAATAGGCGCTGATCAGTCCGAGCCCTATTTCGATCAGTCCCAGTACGCGCACGGCGCCGTAGGTGAATTGGCCAGCACTATACAAAGCCAGTCCGTAAAATATCAGGGTAAACGGAACGATGAGTCCGGTCAATCCCTTTGCGATCAGGATGAGGATCAACACGCCGCCGGTTACGAGCGGAACGGCCATATTCAGCACGAGCCGCCTGGATGTGCCGTTCCATAATTTTTCACTCCGTTTGCCGGCCTTTTTATAAGAAAGGTAAACCGCCGTACCGATGGCCAGTACCAGCACAGTCAGTGCCAGCGCGATGAGCCGGGTTCCGGTAATGGACCAGGTTTCGGGTGCCGTTGCCGCATAGGTCAGCTGATCCGGACGGACACCGAGGTACTGATAGGCGATATAGACTCCTGCCAATGCGTAAATTCCAGCCATAACGCCTGCCCACCCCGATAACGACAGGAACTTGGACGTGCGTTCCATCATGGAACGGATCGCTGTGAGGTCCCTGGTATAGTCCTTTTCTTGTGTCATTAAAAGTACTTTTTTTTTCAAAGTTAAATAGAAATTTTAATTTTGCAAGCGGGGAGGTGATTTATTTGAAAATTCCCGGTAGGGGATAACGCGGTTCATTGACGGATATTTATGGAAAATTTTGTGCGGAGCGATTCAATAGTCCGGCGCATCTGGGGGAAGAGCGATACGGTGCTGCTGATTTTTGCCGGGGCTTCCGCGGAGTTTGCATTGAACAAAGCGGTCGATTGGCTTTATTTCACCGGGCGCCTTCCGGCTGATCCATTGAAACGGCTGTTCGCTACCGTTGCCTATGCCCGTCAGATCGTATTTGCCCCGCACGACGGCGCGTTGCGTGCCATCGACGGAATTTCCGCCATCCACCGCGGGGTCGAACACCAGCGGGGTCGGCGGATTCCCGACTGGGCGTACCGCGATGTGCTGTTTATGCTGATCGATTACTCCGTACGCGCTTATGAATTACTGGAAGGAAAACTGGACACCGCCGAACGGGAGGAGGTATTTCAGGTTTTCCGTCGGGTGGGATTGCGTATGCAGATTAATGGCCTGCCCGCCACCCATGGACAGTGGGTGATCATGCGGAAGGCAGGCTTGCGTGAGCACCTATCGAATGGGGCATTTACCAAAGACCTGTATAAGCAGTACCGGCGCCACCTCGGCCGGTTCAGGTTCCTGATTTTAAAGCAGGTGCAGCGGGCCCTGGTGCCCGAACGGGTAAACCGGTTGCTGGGCCTTGGCCACAGTCCCATTGCAGCCCTGTTGCTGGGCGCCTACAAACTAAGCCGGATCCTGCGACTGGATCCGTTATTGAAAAATGCGATATTGCCATCGGAGTATAAAGCCCAGGTTAAGGCCCTGGACCGCGATCCGGGTAACTGACCCGGTTTTACACCGGGAGTGTAAAATAGAAAACCGATCCGTTTCCCGGGGTGCTGTTTACGCCGATTTCACCGTCATGCTTCTTAATGATCTCCGACGCGATGTATAGTCCCAGGCCGAACCCCTGCGCCGGCGCGGGGGCGCCAACGCGGAAAAAACGATCAAAGACCTTTTCCTGCATGTCTGCGGAGAGCCCAATGCCGTCGTCCGTGATGCTGACTTTTATCCGGTGTTCCCCATTTTCACAGTGAATGGAAACCTCGGAACCCTCCGCCGAATATTTGATGGCATTACCGATCAGGTTGGTCAGCACCTGGCCGATGCGCTCCCGGTCGGCGCTGATGGCCGGACGGCTGCAGGGCCGATGGGAAAAATGATGCGTCGGACCGGTAATACGGGCTTCCTTCAGCTGCTCTTCCACCAGTAGATTCAGGTCGAATGTTTCTTTTTGCAGTCCGAGTTCCCCACCGGAGATCATCGTCGTATCCAGCAATGCATATACGAGCTTTACCATCCGGTCGATCTGCCCGTTCAGTTTCATGATGAGGGTTGCACTTTGCCGTTCATCAATGTGGCGGAATTCGCGGTTGAGCAGCTGTCCGTAGGCCTTGATCCCCGTTAATGGGGTTTTGAGTTCGTGGCTGGCCATGCTGATGAATTCATCCTTTTGCTGTTCCACCGCTTTCTGCCGGGTGATATCAACGGAGATGATGACTGCGGAATGCGGCTTTCCCTGTGGGTCAAAAATCGGCGAAATCTGATTATTGACCCAGATGACCGACCCGTCGTTGCACAGTAGGCGCTTTTCAATTTCGTACGCTGCTCCCTCGTTTACCAGGCGCTCGAATAACACCGCATTGCGGTCGATATCGGCTTCATAAATAATATCCGTGACGGTCAGTTCCAGCAGCTGTGGAACACGGTAGCCGAGCATTTTGCCGAACCGTTCGTTTGAAAAAATAATGCTGCCGGAAAAGTCCACTTTCAGAATCCCGGCGATACTCTGGTTAACGATGACCCGGTAATTTTCCTCTGACTGCCGCAGGGCTTCTTCGGCCGTTTTCCGTTCAGTGATGTCCATCACCAGGCCCGAAAGCCCGATGGCTAGCCCATCGGCATCGCGCCTGATGGTGCAGCGTGCGGAAATCCACCGGATATCGCCGTCGGGAAGGCGGATACGGAATTCTTCCCGGTAGCCGATGGCATTTTTGATTGCCGCGGTTAACGACCGTCGGACACGTGTCCGGTCACCTCCGTAAATAGCGGGTAAGATATGCTTAATCGGGACACCTTCCGTGATGGCGGCCCGGGGCAGCGAAAAATAATGCGTAATGTTTTCATCAGCTATAATCAGGTCCCGTGGAATATCCCAGTAAAAGGTGCCCGCAAGCCCGGTTTCAAGCGAAGCCGCTAGTTGTGCCCTTGTACGGCGGAGGATTTTCTTCATCCGCGTTTTGCCTGTCATAGTATCCGGTGTTCCTGCCTGTCGTAGCCGCTAAAGGCGATGAAAAGAACATGTCCTTTTTTGGGTAGTCAGCTAAATCATTAATAAATGACTTAACGTTCTGCCATAAAAATTGTTCGTGAAACAGGAATATTTTAGATAGGCGGGGCCATTATTGCAACGGGCACGAAAGCGGATGTAAAAATGTTGGGCACCTGTTTAATGCCCGTTAAACGCACCAAAGAGAATGGAAATGCCGATGCACAGCAACCCAACGTAAACGTAGCGGAAAAAGGATTCGTTGTTCAGGCGGTGATTCAGGTACCGCCCCAGGAATATCGCCGGAATGGCGGCTGGGAGTGCAACCATAAAATAACGGAAAACATCGGCATTGAGGAGATCCTTAATCCAGTAGCCAATAACCCCTGCAAAACTCACCGGCAAAAAATAGGCCTGCAGCGTAGCCCGGAATTGCTTGGCATCCCATTGCCGCATATTACCGTATACAATGAGCGGCGGACCGTTTAGCCCGTATGCACCCCCGAGGATACCGGAGAGAAAACCGCAGGCAAACAGCCAGCCTTTGTGGTCTGTTTTTAGTTGGAGACCATTTTTTTTCCATAGTGCGTACAGTGCATAACCGGTGATGGCAGCACCCAGTCCGAATTTCACCTGGTTTTCACTGCCGTAAACCAGTAACAGCAATCCCAGCGGAATACCCAGCAACGCGAAGAAGATCAGCCACTTCGCGCTGTAAAGATGGATTTTCCGGTGATCCTGGATCACCACCACGAGTGCGATCACGATGGATAACAGCACGGATAGGGGCACGGCCACAGTTACGGGCAAAATAACGATCAGGAGCGGTACGGCAATCAGCGATTCGCCGAAACCTAATGTCGACCGGACCAACGTGGCAATAAAGCTGACGGCGGCTACATAAAAGAAAGTAAAATCCATGTATTTCGACGCTTGTTTTGGTGATGATGGTGCGCTGGCGAATATCGGGTTTCCGATGCAATATCTAAAATTTAAGTGACGGATCAACTGCCGGAATGCGGCTAATTGGGGTACGGAAGGACGGGTGGTAAATCGGGAATGTTTCTTGAAAAAGTTGCTGGATTGGTGCTTCGTTAGTATATTTGGTTTTCAAAATCCAATTAGACTTAGATAATAATTGAAAGCAGGGGCATTTATTACCGGCTAGCTCGATAGTATATCGAAATAGTGGCCGCTGTAACCAAGGATTGCGTAAATTATGGCATTACGAAGGACACCGAATGAAACGGAACTGTTGGAAAAAATTGCCGACGGTAATGAGCAGGCGTTCTCCGCGTTGTTTTATGCATACTATAACCAGGTTGGAGAATTTGTTCAGTTGCTGACTAATTCCAGGGCCGCTACCGAAGAAATTCTGCAGGATGTGTTCACCAAAATCTGGGTAGACCGGGAGATGCTTCCGCAGATTAACCGGTTTGACGCCTATTTATTTGTCCTCTGCCGGAACCATACCCTGAATTACATCCGGCGCATGGCGGCCGAGCGACGCAGGCAGGAAGAATTCGCCCGCCAGCTGGAAACCGACGCCGCTACCAGGGAAACCGAACAGGAAGCCTATTCACAGCTGGTTGACCGCGCCGTACAATTATTACCCCCCCAGCAGCAAAAGGTTTTTTCCCTCCGGCGCAATGGTTTTAAGAATCCGGAGATCGCCCGGGAGTTGCAACTTTCGATTGAATCCGTTAAAAAATATCAGCACCTGGCGATGAAGTTCGTAATCGAGTTTATCAAAGGCCATGCATTCCTGCTGCTCATCCAGCTATCTTTTCTTTTTATTTGTGATTGATAACCAGTTAATTGCTGATTATTTGCTGGAGATTTTCACTTTTTCTTAAAATCATATCCACCTTTTGGCTACCGTCGTGTCTTTATTGTACGAATTATATCCGTAATAACCTGTTACATGCAAAATCAGCGACTGGCCATATTGTTAAAACGTGCCATGGAGAGCACCATTACGCCATCCGAACGCGAGGAGTTGCTGGCATTAATGGCCGACGACGAAAATAAACGCGATGCGGAACGGCTATTGGATGATTCATGGGAGCAGTTTGAGGCAACCGACAATACAGTACTGACATCGGATAAGGGGTCAGAAATGCTGCGCCGGATTTTTGAAACGACCGGACATCGCCGGCCCCGTCAGCAGCTCATCAGCAGCTGGTTATACGCAGCGGCTTCGGTTTTGCTGATTGCGATGGTATCGATGTATTTTTATACCCAGTACCGGCTAACTGCTTCATCCGCTGAACTGACGCTGGCGCAGGCTGCGGAACAATATAACATCAAACCCGGTGGCAATAAGGCCATACTGACACTGGGGGATGGTCGTGTAATCGTATTGGATGATACCGGCAACGGCCTGGTGGCGGAAGATGCGGGAGCCAATATCCTGAAATCCGCGGGCGGACAGCTGCGGTATGACCGGAGCGATGACGCATCTGCCACGGTTACGTATAACTCCATCCGCATACCCAAGGGCGGCCAATACCGGCTTGTGCTCCCTGACGGATCCCGGGTACATTTGAATGCGGATTCCTATATCCGGTTTCCAACCCGGTTCGTTGGCGACCGGCGGGAGGTGGAGCTGGTCGGCGAGGCTTATTTTGAAGTTGCCCACGATAAAAGCAAACCGTTTTATGTAAAAACACCAAGGCAGGTTACCAGGGTATTGGGTACGGTATTCAATATCAGTGCCTACGCGGATGAAACAACAACGAAAACCACGCTCGTGGAAGGCCGCGTCGAAGTCAGCGGAAAACAGGGACACCCGGTTGTTCTTAAACCGGGACAGGCTGCACTTTATCAGGACGGGCAATCCGAGCCGGCGGTAATACACGCTGACATGGACCGGGAATTGGCCTGGCAGAAGGGTTATTTTGTGTTTAACAACGAGAATATAAAAAGCATCATGCAGCGGATCTCACGCTGGTATGATATTGACGTGGAGTACCAGGGCAATCTGATGCAGAAGCACTTTGGTGGTATTTTCCAGCGGTCCAAAAGCATTGCCCAGTTGCTGGATAGCTTTAAAGAAACTGGAATTATAGACTTTAAGATTATAGAAAGGAGGGTGGTCGTAATCGGGAAATAATACGTTATACAAGCGGCATATAGTTGCAAAAAGCCGGAGGCGTTGCCGCGCCAACCGGCTGTAGGTTCACCAGGTGAATCTAAATGGGTAACTAACCAACTGAAAAGAAATCAAGTTCTTAATTAAACCCAATTTCCAAATGTATAAAATTTTTACTGCAAAACGCTGCAGCAAACCAACATTCTATTCACGTAAATTTCTGTTGATGATGAAGGCCACGGTGTTGTTAACCTTCGTGTTTATGCAGGCGGCGGTCGCCAGCCGCGGCCAGGACGTGAGTATCCAGGTAAAGGGTGCGCCGATCACCAAGGTGCTGTTCACCCTTTCCCAGCAGAGCGGCTATGATTTTATTTATGACGCGAAGCTGATGGAAAACATGGCGCCTATCACACTTATCGCATATAATGAACCGCTGGAATCGGTACTGAAGCGCTGTTTCGGGACTCAGCCGTTCGAATTTGTTTTTAACGAAAATAAAACGGTGGTTATCCGGAAGCGGCGCCCCGCACCGTTGGTAAAACCCATCCAGCAACAACCCATTTCAGGTTCGGTTGTGGACTCCCTTGGACGTCCGCTGGTAGGGGTATCGGTATTGATAAAGGGAAGTCAGCGGGGGACGGCAACGAATGCGGAGGGGGTATTCCAGATCGAGGCGAATCCGAACGATGTGCTGGTATTCAGTAATATCGGCTACCAGGATCAGGAAGTGACGGTAACCGGGCAGCAGCGGCTGTCTGTTGTGCTGACACCGGTTTATTCGGACCTGGAAGAAGTAGTAGTTACCGCATTGGGCATAACCCGCGAAAAGAAATCGCTTTCCTACTCGGCCCAGAACATCGGCGGCGACCAGCTCAGCCAAGCAAAAGAGAGCAACATGATCAACTCGTTGCAGGGGAAAGTAGCCGGTGTTAACATTACCAAAAATCCAGAAGGACCCGGTGGTGAATCACGCGTGGTGTTGCGCGGAAACCGTTCGATCACGGGAAATAACCAGCCGTTATATGTCATCGATGGGGTACCGCTCGATGGCGGTATCAGCATGATCAACTCCGATGATATTGCGAGCATGACCGTGCTGAAAGGTGCTTCGGCGGCAGCGCTGTATGGCAGTGCAGGCCAGAACGGTGCTATTATCATCACCACGAAACGACCCGAGGCCGGACCGCTGGCCGTGGATTTTTCCACGGGTTTTACCTGGGATCGACCTACGGCACTGCCGGAATTCCAATATGAGTATGGCCAGGGATCGGCCGGCGTATACTCGCCGAATTCCGAGCACAGCTGGGGCCCGAAAGCTGACGGCCAGGAGGTAACACTCTGGAATGGCAGTACCGTCCCACTGGTGGGGCAGCCCGACCGTTTTGACGAATTTTTCCGGACGGGGAAGACATTCAGCAACTCCCTGACGCTGACAGGCGGTACGGAAACCATTAAAACCTATTTTTCATATGCCAACATGCTGGCCGGTGGCATTATGCAGAACAACGACCTGACCCGACATAATTTCGATTTCAAGATCAGCAACCAGCTATCGTCAAAACTTTCCTTCGATTCCAAGATCAGCTACATTTACGATGATGTATTTAACCGGCCTGCACTCGGGGAAACCGGATTTTCATTAACCTCGATTTACCGTGCGCCAACTTCCATCCCCATCTCCGAAATGGAGAAATTTGAATATGTGAATGACGAAGGGGATATGATGCAAAGCTACTGGAAACCCAATTCATCTGTTTTGGGCAATCCCTTTTTCTACATGAACCGCAATATTTATCACCAGCGGAAAGACCGTGTGCTGGGATTGCTGTCGGCTACCTATAAACTGGCCAGCTGGGTGGATATACTCGTGCGCGGCAGCATCGACAAAACCATTACGAGATGGGATCGGCGGGTCTATGCCGACTCGTATTACAGCCTGGTCGGCGCGAACTATTTTCTTCGGAATACCAATCGTTATGCGACGAACATGGATGCATTGGCTTCCTTCCGGCATGATTTTACCCCCGACCTGAAGTTTACGGGAAATGTGGGGGGATCGATACAGGAAAGCCGGTATGAGGAGGTTTATACGGACGCGAATGGCCTGAATAAAGCCAATTTCTTCGAAATGTCGAACGCCAAGGCACCGATCGTCACCACCGACCACGGCAGAAGCCCGCAGATCCAGGCGCTGTATGCGACCGCTACGTTGGCCTACCGCGACTACCTGTTTCTGGATGTGACTGCACGGAACGACTGGTCGTCGGCGCTGCCAAAAGGCAACCAGTCTTATTTTTATCCTTCCATCGGTCTGATCGGTATCCTGTCGGATATGTTTACCATGCCCTCATGGATTTCGTACGGAAAGGCGCGGGTGTCTTATGCCAATGCCGGTTCGGGTGGAAACCAGTACCTGAACCAGAATTATTACACAGTAGGTGCAGGCGGGTTGATTCTTACGCCAACCATCCAGTCGTTCAATACGTATAAGCCTGAAATCACCAGCTCAACAGAAGTGGGACTCGAATGGCGGTTCTTCAACAGCCGGTTTGGCTTTGACGTTACTTATTACGATAGCCGCACCAAAAACCAGCTGCTGTTGATCGGTGCACCATCAGCATCGCTGTACGATCAGCGTTACATCAACGCAGGGTTAATCCAGAATTATGGCGTGGAAGCGCTCATTACAGCTACCCCGGTTAGGTCAACCAATTTCTCCTGGGATGTTTCCGTTAACTATGCGAAAAACAACAATAAGATCATTCGCCTGACCGACGACATCAGCTCGGTAATCATACGCGACGATCGCCTGGCAACCATCCGCGTGACTGAAGGGGATCGTTATGGCGATATGTATTCAAAAGCGTGGCGCCGGGATGAGCAGGGACGGCGGTTGGTGGATAATAACGGGTCGCCGTTACTCACGGCCGGAAAGGACCTGTTGGTGGGTAACTTTAACCCCAATTACATGCTCGGGTTTTCCAATAATTTCCGGTACCGCGATTTTTCCCTTAGTTTCCTGCTCGATTACCGGAATGGTGGTGTAGTACTGTCCGGTACGCAGGCATTGATTGATGCAGATGGCCACTCCAAGAACTCACTTGAAGGCCGCGAAAACGGATTGGTACTGGATGCGTATACAGTAGATGGCGAACGCAATGATAAAACGATTTCTGCACAGACGTATTGGAGCGCCATTGGCGACCGTTATCCGACCGGTGAGCTGTATACCTACTCAGCGACCAATCTGCGGTTGCGCGAGGTGGTACTGGGCTATAGCCTTCCCAGCGAATTGCTGAGCGGCAGTAAGTTTATCCGGGCCGCCCGCTTATCCTTGGTGGGAAGAAACCTGTTCTTCCTGCAGCGTGAAGCGCCGTTTGATCCCGAATTGACATTGGGTACGGGTAATGGCGGTGGTTTGGAATACGGTTCCCTTCCGTCGACCCGAAGCTTCGGATTTAACCTCCGATTATCGTTTTAATCACAAATTAAAGAGAACCTTATAGTTTTTATTATAATGAGAAAGAAAATTGCACTGCCAAAAGGGAAAAGTATTTTCGTGCTTTGCCTGCTGGCAATCATGGTCGGATGTACCAAGAATTTTGAAGATATCAATACCGATCCGACCAGACTGGTATCACTTGAACCCGAAGACATCCGGAGATTGTTTTCCAACGCACTCTATAACGGCGTTGCGGCACCGGACGGGGCACCGCGTTTTCAGACGGGACAGAATTTATTTGCCGATCAATATGCGCAATATTATGCCGGTACGCAGACGGCCTTTGCCTCTCACCGGTATTCCATCGTACAGAATTGGGTACAGGACCATTGGATTAATACTTACATCGCAACGATGCCGTCTCTGTATTTCATCATCAATGAAACAGCAACCGGTGATTTTCCCACGTTAAATGCCATTGCCCGGATCTGGAAGGTGTTTGTGCTCCACCGCACGACGGATTACTTCGGCCCGATCCCTTATTCGCAGATCGGTTCTACGGAAAAAACCATTGCTTATGACAATCAGCGGGATATCTACTTCGATTTTTTTAAGGAACTGGATGAGGCGACAGCGACACTGAGCAGCAACCTCGACCGGCCATCCTATGGGGAGCAGGACCTGATTTATGGCGGTGATAACGCGCTATGGTTGAAATTTGCCAACACACTGCGGCTGCGGCTGGCGTTACGGATTTCACAGGTGGAACCTGAAAAGGCAAGGCAGGAGGCCGAGACTGCCGTGGCAAATGGTGTGCTGACAGATTTCGCAGAAGATGCGTACCTAGCTGTTTCTACCAATAATGTGAATCAACTGGCGTATATCTCCGGATGGAACGAATTCCGGATGAGTGCCGCAATGGAAAGCCTGATGACGGGATACGACGATCCGCGGCTTAGCCGGTATTTCCAGCCGGCGGTGCTGACCGGAGAATACAAAGGGGTGCGCAATGGAATGGTGCCGGCGGAGCAGATGTTGCCCCAGAACGATTATGACCACAGTTCCAATGTGGCCAGGCGATTGATGCCTGAATCTATGGCAATTACGCCAATGTCGGTGATGTACTCCGCGGAAGCCTATTTCCTGCGGGCAGAAGGCGCGTTGAATGGTTGGAACATGGGTGGAACGGCGAAGGAATTGTATGAGCAAGGGATTGCGATGTCGATGCGTACCAATGAAATTAATAACGCGGATGTGATTAACGATTACATCAATGGAACAAGCCTGCCCGCAGCACCCGGTGGCTATTTCAACACACCGGCGCTGACGGATATTCCGGTACAGTTCGCAACCAACCCCGAAAAACAGCGTGAACAGGTGCTGACGCAGAAATGGCTCGCGCTGTTTCCAGATGGGTATGAAGCCTGGGCTGAGGTACGGCGTTCCGGATACCCGAAATTGTATGCGCTGGTTCACTCGGACAATCCGGATGTTCCTGCAAATACGATGATCCGCCGGATCCCGTTTGTTAATTATGACCGTGATCGTAACGGGCCGGCCGTAACCGCGGCAGAGGCATTGCTAAGTGGTCCGGACAACGCGGCTACCCCGCTGTGGTGGGATACAAATGGAACGATTACGTTAGTGGGCGAAGTCAATTGACCGACACGATGACTGGTATAAGCCTGTATATAAGCCAATTTGTTCAGCTGGTATTCGTTATATTGGCCATCGGGCCGGCGAACGCCATCCCACCGGTGGATGGGTATGCCTTGTGCATGCCTGATAAAGTGCCGCTGCTGGTGCCGAAAGTCGAAGATTTCGAATTAACCGGAACAGGCAGTCACCCAATTTGGGAATCGGTTGCCTGGCAGTCCATGACAAAACTGGATGACGGTGGGGAAGCCTATGCAAGTAAATTTAAAATCTGCTATTCCAACACGGGAATTTACGTGCTGTTTGAAGGAGAAGACCGCCGTATCACAACCGTTTATGACGAAGACTTCGGCGAACTTTGGAATGGCGATGTTTTTGAAGTTTTCTTTCACCCGGATACCGGGATAAATCTGTCCGATACTAAGGAAGGAGCTGCGGTTTCCTATGTTGAATATGAAATCAACGCGTTGAATAGCGAACTGGTGCTTTTTATCAGTCGGAAGGACGGGCAGTCCCGGTCGGACTTCCCCGAACAGTATGATGGAACCCGTCGGGTAAAGAAAGCTGTAAACGTGGCTATACCATCAAGCGGAGTGGAAGGTGAGATTGCAGCCTGGTCGGCGGAAATGTATTTTCCGTTTACCCTATTGGCGGATGGCGGCCATACGGTACCCGTAAGTGGTACCGTATGGCATGCCAATTTCTGTAGAATAGACTACGATGCGGGTGCGCAGGTGAAATGGTCTTGGACACCGACGATCGAACGGTCTTTCCATGAGCTGGCGAAGTTTCTCCGTATACAATTTGAATAGTAATGAATAAACCAAAATTAACCGATATGCTAAAACAAACGAATGCATGGCGTAAAGCCGCTTCCGGTACCAAGCACGTACTCGCGCTGCTGATCTGTTTATTTTCGATGTCCTTGGTAAAGGCCCAGGATATTGATCTGCTGTTGAAGGGCGGCCATGTCATCGATCCGAAAAACGGCATCAATGAGGTGATGGATGTTGCCGTAGCCGATGGGAAAATCTTCAAGGTTGCCAAAAGCATCCCTGAATCATCGGCCAGGAAGACCATCGATGTCGCGGGATTGTATGTAACCCCCGGACTGATCGATATGCATGCCCACGTATTCAATGGGACCAATCCAATGTCTTACATTGCCGATGGACACACGAGCGTGGCACCGGATGGATTTTCCTTTCGGACGGGCGTAACAACCCTGGTTGATGCCGGATCGTCCGGCTGGCGGAACTTCCGGGATTTTAAAGAACAGACCATCGACCGCTCGAGCACCCGGGTACTGGCATTCCTGAATATTGTAGGAATCGGAATGCTGGGCCGGTTTGAAGAACAGGATGTGTCGGATATGAATCCGGTGATGACCGCCCATATGATCAAGGAACTTTTTCCGGATATTATCGTGGGCATTAAAGCCGCGCATTACTGGGGTGATTATACTCAGGTAGAGCGTGCTGTGGAGGCTGGAAACCTCGCAGGTGTACCGGTAATGGTAGACTTTGGCGAACACCAACCACCGCTTTCCATTGAAAAGCTCTTTATGGACATTCTTCGTCCGGGTGACGCGTTTACGCATACGTATTCGTATGGCCCGAAAAACAGGGAAACGATCGTGGACGAAAAAGGTCATGTAAAGCCCTTCGTGTTTGAGGCCCAGAAACGGGGAATTATTTTTGACGTTGGCCATGGCGGTGGGGCGTTTTCATGGCGCCAGGCTATCCCCGCCACGCGCGATGGCTTTTGGGCTGATGTCATCAGCACCGACCTGCATACTCAAAGTATGAACGCGGCAATGAAAGGACTGGATAACGTGATGTCCAAATTCCTGACGCTTGGTATGCCGCTTGAGCAGGTTATCCTGAAAACAACATGGCGCCCGGCACAGGTGATTAGCCGGCCGGACCTCGGCCATTTAAGTGTGGGAAGCGAGGCTGACATTACGGTCCTTAACCTGCGGGAAGGTAAGTTCGGGTTTTTGGACGTACGTGGTGTCACCCTGGAAGGGGATAAGAAGCTGGAAGCCGAAATCACCATCCGTGCGGGCAGGGTCGTGTGGGACCTGAATGGCCGCGCCGGCAGGAAATGGGACGATGCGATGATTCTCGAACAATAAGTAAGCAGGATAACCATGAATAATACCAATGTTAAACCCCGCGTGCTGCGGTTCCTGATCAGACTCAATTGCTGGTTGGTGACGTTAAGCTGCCCGATGCTGCTATTTGGTCAGTCCTATGATTTGTTAATCAAAGGCGGGCACGTCATTGATCCCAAAAACGGACGCAACGGCGTCATGGATGTGGCTGTGGCGGGTGATACCATCGCGCTGGTGGCCGCAGACATTCCGGCCGGCGACGCGAAAAAGGTAATTGATGCCAATGGCTTACTGGTTACTCCCGGGCTGATTAACCTGCATACCCATGTGTTTGTGGGCAGTGAAGCGGGCCAGTTTGCAAATGGCATCTCCAGTGTTTCACCAGATGATTTCACCTTCCGGTCGGGCATTACTACGGTGGTGGACGCCGGTACGTCCGGCTGGCGGAGTTTTCCGCTGTTTAAGAAGCAGGTCATTGACCAGGTGCAGACCCGTGTACTGGCATTTTTGAATATCGCCGGGGCCGGGATGGTGGGCTCCCCGGGCGAACAGGACCTGCAGGACATGAACGCCTGGCTCACATCGACGCGGATCAGGGATTATTCCGATGTTATCGTGGGTGTAAAAATTGGACATTACCTGGGTACGGACTGGACGCCCTTTGACCGGGCGCTGGAAGCGGCGTCGCTGGCCGGTGTACCGCTGTTTGTGGAGTGTCACCTGCCGGAATACACGCTGGAAGACCAATTGAAAAAAATGCGCCCGGGCGATATCATCACCCACACCTATGAACAGGTAAGCGAACGCATGCCCATCACCGATGAACAGGGTAAGGTGCGTCCGTTCGTGCTGGAAGCGCGCAAGCGGGGGATATTGTTCGACGTGGGCCATGGCGGCGCCGGTTTCTGGTTTAACCAGGCAATCCCCGCCGTCCAACAGGGTTTTTATCCCGATGCGTTCGGCATGGACCTCCACCGCTTCAGTATGAACTCCGGCATGAAAGACATGCTGAATATCATGTCCAAGTTCCTGGCCATGGGCATGCCGCTGGATGAAATTATTCCCGCAGCTACGTGGAGAGCGGCTGAAGCCATCAAACGTGACGATCTGGGCAACCTCGATGTGGGGGCTCCGGCGGATATCGCGGTGCTGCGGATCCGGGAAGGAGATTTCGGTTTCATGGATTCCGGTAGGGAGACACTAAAGGGAACCCGGAAATTTGAGGCGGAAATAACCGTCCGGGCGGGACGGATCGTGTGGGATCTCAACGGGATCTCCGGTAAATGGATTGACACCCCGGCCAATTAAACTTGATTGAAATAACGACTTTTTAATTTAACAAATGAACGAAATAACGCAAGTGACTGACCGCATGCGGGCTGCCTCCTGGTTTTTTGGTGGCTGTCTGATGGCCTGCATGGCGGTTGCCTGTAACGGCACTAACACAAATGGCACAGCGCTGCCCGCAAGCGATTCCGATAACGGCGGACTGATCCTGCCGGGGGGCTTTGAGGCGCTGACGATAATTGACAGTGTAGGACCCACGCGGCATATTGCCGTGAACGAAAATGGGGATATTTATGCCAAATTCCGCATGTCCAAAAAGGGCGAAGGTGGCTCGGTGGCGATGCGTGACCTGGATGGTGACGGCAAGATCGACTCGATTGTGCGCTTCGGCGATTATGAAGATCTCGGCGGACTGGCGGTGGGCATGACCATCCACAATGGATACCTTTATACCAGCTCGGTAAAACAGGTACTCCGCAATAAACTTCAGCCGGGGGAACTGGTTCCAACAAGCCGTACCGAGGTCATTTTAACGGATAACGACCCCAATGTAGGCCGGAACTGGCATACGACCAAACCGCCCGCATTCGACCGGCATGGCAATATGTACATTCCGTTCGGCGCACCTTCCGACGCAGGTCAGGACAAAGCGTTGTATGGTCCTACGGGCACTCCTGGGGGAAAGGGATTGGATCCTTCCCCGGAACGGGAAAAACACGCCGGCATCTGGCGCTTTGACGCTGCTAAGGAGGGACAGACCCAGGAGGATGGTGTACAGGTGGCTACCGGTCTGCGCAGCGTGGTTGGAATGACATGGAGCCCACTGGATGACCACCTGTATGCGGTTGTAAACGGTATCGATAATTTTCATACCATCTACCCGGATAAATTTACCGCATGGCAGGGAGCGGTGCTGCCCTCAGAAGTTATGGTGAGAGTGACGGACGGAGCGGATTTTGGCTGGCCGTATGGTTATTACGATCAAATACAGGGTAAAAATGTACTGGCACCGGCATATGGGGGCGACGGAAAAATGCAGGGGCGTGCCGCGGATTTTGATCTCCCCGTAGTGGGTTTTCCGGGGCACTGGGCGCCGATGGACATCCTGTTCTATCAGGGAGACCAATTCCCCGAACGGTATAAACAGGGGGCATTTGTTGCGTTCCACGGTTCAACCGACCGTTCTCCTTACCCGCAAGCCGGATACATCGTGTGTTTTGTGCCGCTCGTGGACGGAAAGGCGGGGGAATGGGAAGTGTTTGCGGATGGATTTACGGGTGTGGATACCGTGGAGAACACAAGTGATGCGGTGTACCGTCCGATGGGATTGGCCGAGGGCCCTGACGGCTCGCTCTACATATCGGAATCAAACGACGGCAGGATCTGGCGCATCATGTTTAAAGGCGACAGGCAGGCCTTCGGAGCCAATGAGCTAGCGGTAATGGAGAAACAGCGCTCCCGTTCGTATATTAAAACGCCGGAGGAAGGTGTTGATGAACTCGACAAGGGAAGTATGCTGGAAGGTGGTATCCTCTATGACACTTATTGTGCCTCCTGTCACCAGCGCAATGGAATGGGCGATAATAACCTGTATCCGCCGCTCGCCGGATCAGAGCGGGTGACCGGTCCGGTTGAGCCGCTGGTGGATATTATACTGAACGGATTACAGGGCGAAATAACCGTTAAAGGGAAAACATATAATGGAATTATGCCTCCGCATGCCAACATTCTGGATGATCATGCAGCGGCATCCATTATCAGCTACATCCGAAGCCGGTGGGATAACGATGCCAGTCCGATAACGCCGAGCGAAGTCAGGAAAATCAGGGAAAAGGTGGTGAAAAAATAAGAAATCAGTAAAAACCAACAATGATGTAATCCAGTGTTTCTGGATTGTATACACTTTAAAACCAAAAATAATGAAAAGAAGAGATGTAATAAAAACACTGGGCGTACTTCCCATCGCCGGCCTTTCGGGGGTGTCTTTAGCGAAAAATGCGACTGTACAGGATTCAAGAACCCGTTTACTGAATGTGCTGGCCAATCAGACTGCCGGCCCCGAAATTTATACGGCTATCGGTGTGGAACCGGTGATCAACTGCCGGGGTACGTTTACCATCATCGGGGGGTCGGCGGAATTACCGGAGGTAAAGGATGCCATTCACGCCGCTGCCAATTATTTTGTGCAATATGATGAACTTGCTGCAGGTGTCGGGCAGCACCTTGCTGACTTGACCGGTGCCGAATGGGGCATGGTTTCATCCGGGTGCGCGGCAGGAATGAAGCACGTTACGGTAGCCTGTGTCACCGGCGGAAATCCCGAAAAGTTGATCCAGTTGCCTGATATTAGGGGATTCGATAAAACGGAGGTTATCATCCCCCGGCATTCCCGTAACAGTTACGACCATTCGATACGCAACGTAGGCGTGCGGATCGTCACCGTGGAAACGCTTGACGAGCTTAAGGCAGCGATCGGCCCGCAAACGGCGATGATCTACCTGTTGGCGCATAATGCTAGTGATTCCGGTCCGCTATCCACCGAGTCGATCGTCGCTGTTGCGAAACCATGGAATGTGCCGGTATTGGTTGATGCTGCGGCCGAGGACCTAACCATTCCCAATGTTCACTTGGCACGCGGTGCCGATGTAGTGACCTACAGTGGCGGAAAGGTGATGTGCGGTCCGCAGGGTGCCGGCCTGGTACTGGGTAAAAAAAGCATTCTTCAGGCTGCGTGGCAGGCGAGTGCGCCGCACCATGGCATCGGCCGTAACGATAAGGTGGGTCGCGAAGAAACGCTGGGGATGGTTGCTGCCGTTGAAGCATGGATTAAGCGCGATCACCAGAAGGAATGGCAAAAATGGCTTTCCTGGCTGGATACGATTGAAAAGCGGGTTTCTGCTGTGCCCGGCATCACCACCGAGGTTCAGGAGCCCACGGCTTTGTCCAATCACAGCCCTACGCTTACCATCAGCTGGGATGCCAATGCGCTGCATGTAACCGGTGAGGAATTTGCGGATGAACTGGCCCATACGAAACCGCGTATTGCGCTGCAGGCGGGTGAACTGAAAGAAAACGGTGCCACTAGTGTGATCATTACCGCGTTTCAGATGCAGGAGGGAAATGACCGGATTGTCGCCGACCGGATTCATGAGCTGCTTTCCAAGAAACGCACGCCAAAACCGAAAACAATGGCTGCCGCCGCGCACCAGCTGGACGGCCGCTGGGATGTGACCATCCATTTCTTTCATGGGGAAAGTACGCATGTTTTTCTGCTGGAACAGAAAGGGAACTGGATCAATGGTATTCACCAGGGTGATTTTCACAGCCGGGGGCTGGTTGGCTCTATTGAAGGCGACTCGATAAAATTCCGCAGCGTATTCCGCAGGCCGGGGGATTCGCTGGTGTATTCGTTTTCGGGTACCGTAACCGGCGATTCCGGAAACACCATTTCCGGAAACCTGCACATGGGGGAATACCTGGAGTGTACGTTCACCGCGCGGAAACATGAATATACGGACGAGATAAAGCCGATCAAAATACCGGTAGGACCGCCGCTTGCCACTTAGTCCATTTTTTCATCATGTTTATATAGTTGGTGTCAGCGACCTGCATACTTGCAGCGTCGCTGATTTTTTTGCTGTACCTGCCGCGAACGGGTCATCTTCTTTTTCGGGCTAATTGCCGACAAAACTGGGCTGACTTTTGTATCTTTAGCGCTAAATAAACCCTAAAAATATGAAAAGGATCGTATCGGCTTGTCTTTTGGGCATTCTTTTTACAACGGCATTGCATGCCCAGGAGCCGGCATACCGTGCGCGTGTGGATGAACTGGCCAGTGGCATGGAAGACCGGGTGATCGCCTGGCGGCGGGATTTTCATGAACATCCCGAATTGGGTAACCGCGAAACCCGTACAGCCACCGTTATTGCAGAACACTTGCGCTCGCTCGGTATGGAAGTACAGACCGGCGTTGCTAAAACGGGCGTTGTCGGTATTTTAAAGGGTGGAGCACCCGGACCGGTGGTTGCATTACGCGCAGACATGGACGGCCTCCCGGTTACGGAAACCACAGACCTGCCATTTGCATCCCGAGTCAGGACGGAATATAACGGTGAAGAGGTGGGTGTTATGCATGCCTGCGGACATGATGCCCATATGGCCATGCTTATGGGGGCCGCTGAGGTTTTATCGGCTATGAAAGCCGATATCCGCGGAACGGTGAAGTTTATTTTTCAACCGGCGGAAGAGGGGGCGCCCGTTGGCGAAGAGGGAGGAGCCAAGCTGATGGTAGCGGAAGGTGTGTTGAAGCATCCGGATGCTGATGTCATTTTCGGACTGCATATCAACTCACAGATTGAGGTAGGGAAAATCGGCTACCGGTCAGGTGGTACAATGGCCAGCGTTAACGACATGAAAATCACGATTAAGGGCAAATCGGCCCATGGCGCGGATCCCTGGTCGTCTGTTGACCCCATCGTCGTAGCTGCCCAGGTGATCAATAACCTCCAGCCCATTATCAGTCGCAACCTGAATGTAACCCGAAATCCCGGAGTGGTTACCATCGGTGCTATTCACGGGGGCAACCGCTCCAATATTATTCCGTCAACGGTTGAAATGCTGGGGACTATCCGGGCATTGAGTGCAGCGGATGAACAGTTGATCATCAACCGGGTGAAACAGGTGGCTACTAAAACGGCCGAAAGTGCAGGAGCGGAGGCCGAAGTCCTTATTCCATTCAGTATGCGCTATCCGGTGACATACAATGATCCGGAACTGACTGAAAGAATGCTCCCTTCATTGAAGGAAACAGCCGGAGAAGCGAATGTGTTTCTTCGTGAGGCGGTAACGGGTGCTGAGGATTTTTCTTTTTTCCAGGAGGAAATACCGGGTTTGTATTTCTTTCTGGGCGGAATGCCAAAGGGACAAGAACCCGAAACGGCACCCTCACACCATACGCCTGGATTTTATCTTGATGAAAGTGGTTTTTTATTGGGTGTCAGGGCATTATCAAACATAA
>NZ_JBEBRB010000010.1:0-55220 GCF_040395035.1 Parapedobacter lycopersici
TTCTCATCGTGATGTTTGTGCTGTTGATGCTATTTTTGTTCAAATATATTGACGACCTGATCGGTAAGGGATTTGAGTGGTATGTCATTCTGAAGCTGCTCGCCTATCAATCGGCTGTTCAGATTTCCATGGCAATGCCATTGTCGATGCTGCTCTCCTCCATCATGACATTTGGCAATCTGGGCGAAAGCTATGAATTAGTCGCCATAAAAGCGGCAGGTATATCGCTCCGGAAAGCGATGATGCCGCTGTTTATTCTGGTATCGCTTTTCAGCGGCGGCGCCTTTCTATTCAGTGATTACATTCTTCCCATTGTAAATCTTAAAATGGGCGCATTGCTTTATGATGTCCGCATTAAACAGGCCGACTTTCTGATTAAGCCAGGTATATTTAACAATACTATACCTGGTTATTCCATTCGCGCAAAAGGCAAAAGCCGGGATGGTAAAATGCTGTACGACCTCATGATTTACGATCATAACACCAGCAATACGGCAAATGCGGTACTCCTTGCGAAAGAAGGGTACATCTATAACTCGCCTGACAATAATACCATGATATTGAAACTCAGGGATGGTGTGCGCTATGAAGATAGCCGGGCACGCAATGCCCGTGTATATAATCCCCGCCAGCAATTTACCCGGTTTTACTTCGATGAAACCGAGCAAAAGTTTGACATGTCGGTCTTTCAAATGAAGCGTACAGACGAAAGCCTGTTTAAAAGTCATCATGCCATGCTCAATCTCAAGCAGCTCCGGTATTATACAGATTCAAATGCCATGCAAATGGATAGCCTGCGTACAACGATACTGCCCGAAATCCAGTCACATTACTATTATTTCAGCACCTATTACAATAATGCGGACAATACGGGAACAATGAGGCCGGTCAGCTATCGCCAGCAATTTCTGGAAGCCATACCGGAAGAAAACCGTAACATGGCGATAAGCAGTGCCCAAAGCCAGATTCGGTATATTAAAGATATTCTCAACGTCAAAACCAACGAAGACGCATTCTATAGGGATAAAGACATACGGTATAACATTGAATATCAACGCAAATTTACGTTGGCCGTATCGTGTCTCCTGCTTTTTTGCATTGGTGCTCCATTGGGTGCGATCATACGAAAAGGAGGACTTGGCCTGCCGGTCGTTATGGCGATTATCTTCTTCCTTATCTATCATATTATCGCGACGGTAAGTGAAAAATCAGCTAAAGAAGGCAGTATTGATCCCTTTTGGGGAATGTGGATGGCTATTTTCATCTTATCGCCACTTGCTATTTTTCTGGCCTATAAGGCGGCGACAGACTCCGCCCTGTTCGACGTTGAACAGTATCGGATAAAAGCGGAAAAGGCATGGGCATGGATGAAACTTCGGTTCAACAGGCGGTCGAAAGCGGCCGTTAACCCCCAAAATTCTTGACATAGTAATTATAGATTCTCAAACGAAGTAACGTATCTTTGTGTATTTTCAGGGCATCATAAATGGACATCAGATTAAACACGATTGAAGAAGCAATCGAAGAAATAAAACGCGGGAAAGTAGTAATTGTCGTGGATGACGAAGACCGCGAAAACGAAGGCGATTTTATCACCGCCGCACATAATGCCACTCCCGAGGTGGTTAATTTTATGGCTACGCACGGGCGGGGGCTGGTATGTGTACCACTGACCGAGGAACGCTGTAAAGAATTGGATCTGGACTTAATGGTGGGTCGGAACACGGCAGTTTACGAAACCAATTTTACGGTATCTGTCGATCTACAAGGTTACGGCTGCACTACCGGAATATCTGCTTCGGATCGCTCAAAGACAATCCGGGCGTTAATTAATCCGGCGATAAAACCCGAAGAATTCGGCCGCCCGGGACATATTTTCCCCCTTATTGCGAAAGATGGTGGCGTACTCCGCCGTTCAGGGCACACGGAAGCAGCAATCGACCTTGCCCGTCTTGCCGGCTTTGAACCAGCTGGTGTATTGGTGGAGATACTCAAGGATGATGGCGAAATGGCTAGGTTACCGGACCTCATGCACGTTGCGAAACATTTTAACCTGAAGATCATTTCGATTAAAGACCTTATCGAATACCGACTCACCAAGGACTCCCTGATTACGCGGGAAGTTTCTGTGAATTTACCCACGACTTGGGGACAGTTTAATCTCATGGCCTATACCCAGAAAAATACAGGCGAACAGCACATTGCCATTTACAAAGGTAAATGGGAACCAGAAGAACCCATTCTGGTTCGGGTGCACAGTTCCTGTCTTACCGGTGATATTTTCGGCTCCTGCCGATGCGACTGCGGACCGCAGCTCCACCGTGCCCTGCAAATGATAGAGGCTGAGGGCAAAGGTGTAGTGGTATACATGAATCAGGAAGGCCGGGGTATCGGGCTCATTAATAAACTCCATGCCTATAATCTGCAGGAAAGTGGTCTAGATACTGTAGATGCCAATGTCCAGTTAGGTTTCAAACCCGACCATCGCGATTACGGTGTAGGTGCCCAGATCCTTCGCGATCTTGGCGTTACCAAAATGCGCTTGATGAGCAATAACCCAACGAAAAGAGCGGGTCTTATTGGATATGGATTGGAGATTATTGAGAATGTACCAATCGAGATTGAGTCGAATCCCTATAACGAAAAATACCTTCGCGCAAAGCGAGATCGCATGGGCCACACCATTATGAAGGAAAATCTTTAGGTTATTGTATATAGAAGAACTGCGGCCAGTAGGCGTAACATTGCTTACGCTTCCATGATCCGCCGATACAGGAATTTTCCCAACAATCCTAATCCGATAAAGACCCCACCGAGGAAACCGCCAAGAATAATACCCTTGGCTTTTCCTATCTTGTCATTTTTCAGTGGCAGAATGGGTTGGTCCAATGTTTGGATAATTGGCTTTTCATTACGTAATGTGATTTTCGCCAACTCTTGATTGGCTACCAACTCCTTCAATATTTCTGTATTGGCTTGCACATCTACCGTCCGTAGCTGGGAAGCCACACGTAAACTCTGAAATGCACGGTTGGGGTTGGGGTTCGCATCAGTGGCGGCTGCGACTCCGCGAATTGCCGAATTCAGTTCCTGTCGAACCGAATCCACCTGAAAAGTCAGCACATCAAGATTTTCCTGGGCACGTTTAGTACGCGTCCGGATATAAAAATCAGACGCATTGGCAATCAATTTCTCTACAAAGACCTTCGAGAACAGTTCGTCCGGACTTTCCAAACTTACCTCAATAATGTTTAATCTTTTATCCGGCTTTCTAACATTAAGGTGATCCTTGGTAATCGTTTTGTAGAACATCGCCATTAGGCTATCTTGTAGGTAAATACCGGTTGTATCCTGGAATTGGATGCCTGCAATCCGATTATTGCTTTTCCATTTCTTTCTTAGCCCCTTAAAATCAACATAACGATCAACCAATCGCTCTGATTTCCCATTGATGATTGCCATCGATAATAAAGTCTCATCGATCATGGAACGCGATTTCAGAAACTCGATGATATTGTCATCCTGGAAAAATCCGGCCGATTGACCCATTGCTCCCAAATTGATCCCAAATTGTGCCGCTATGCTTGCTGCTGCCCCCATTGATCCGCCCCCCGATTGTTCTTCCAGTACAAAGCTTAATGACGCGGTATACTGAGTCCGTTTAAACAATGCTACTCCCAAGCCAAGGAGGGCACCGATGATCACAAAAGTCAGAACCAGCCGCCATTTTTTCAATGAATAAAACAAAAAGGCATTAAAATTCAATAGCAATACCTTTAGGCTCACTTCCTGGTCATTTCCTTTTCCAATGTGCTTATCGTTGTCTGGCATGTTCAGGCATGTTGTTTTCTTGTATATGATCGGATTACCTTACAATTGTTACGATAATCGCCACCAGCGATGCCAAGCCCGTACTGAAACCCAGCCATTGCTGCGGCCCCATTCGTAAACGCTCTGGCGCCTGGGGTACAAATATCTCTGCTCCGGGTTTTACCGGTGGATAATTGTTAAAAAACAAGAATCGGTTTGTGCTTTTTACCGAGCCATTGGCATAAATGATATATGCGTTTTTCCGCAGTGCGCGCTGCGAAAACCCACCTGCCTGATTGATATATTGTTTAAATCCTTTGTTCGGTGCATAAATTGCCGTAGAAGGAGCCAATACTTCTCCCGAGACTTCCACTGTTTGAAGCTCTTTGGGTACACGGATGACGTCTCCGTCCTCCAAGATGAGATCACCTCTCGTTCCGGGCTTCTGGATAATCCGTTCCAAGTTGATTCCCACAAAATCATTGTTTAGATTACGGCTGAGATGAAGTTCATTAATGCTATTTGTATTTTGCTGGAGGTAACGTAACGCTACCATGCGCTCATATTCATCCTGTTGTTTCAATGTTTTTTCACTGCGCTCCCGTTCTGTTTCAGCCATTTTCTGTGTGATATTTCCCGCTCTTTTCAGTGAAGCCCCTTCAATATATGCAAACGGCGTAAAACCGCCAGCACGTTTGACAAGGTCCGAAATACGTTCATTCTTTTTTGTGATCGTATAACGCCCAGGATATAGCACCTCTCCCTCGATCTGTACGGTCTTTTGTGTTTCATACCCCGCTTCTGTACGGACGACGACGATATCAAATGGCATGAGTTCAAAATTCGCCTCGTCATCAAGCGTTCTATTAATATTGACCTGGAATATTTCTGCCGTTTGCGCAGCGATAGACAGTGCATCTGCATTCTTCATACGCCGGGATACTTCTATCCGTTTCGTAGAGGCGCTTTCCCGGAATCCACCGGCCTGCATAATAAGGTCTTGCAATGTCATTCCCGCTGCGTAATCAAAGATTCCCGGATTCCGTACCTCGCCGTCGATCCGTACCGAAAATTCTTCTTTCAGATCAAAGATCGACGAAATACGGATGACGTCCTCCCTTTTAAGTTCGACATCAGGTTCGGTGCCCGCTAAAATTGCTGCCACATTAAAAGCGATTTGTTCTGTCTGCAGGTCGTCCTGCAACCGGAGAATGTACCCCCGGTTTAGAAAAGCATCCTCTTTTACCCCTTCCGCTTTTTTAATCAACATTGACAATGTTAGACCGCTGCTCAATTCATACACACCCGGACGAAAAACAGCACCATTTATTGTTACCCGGTTGGCATAACGATCGAGGATTCTTCCCACAATGTATTGATCACCTGATTGAGGCTCAAATTGTCCCATTTGACTGGCCAGCAGATCCTCAATACGTTTTTCAGTTGCTGTATTGCGTGTTACCTTCACCCGTTCACGGTACGCTTCCTCGGTAAATCCACCAGCGTATCGCAAAAGGTCTTCAAACGTTTCAGTTGGTTTTAGCTCAAAGATGGCTGGCCGTTTCACCTCTCCCCGCAACTCAACCCGGCGCTGATACGGCGGCACCATCAGAATATCCTGGTCACGCAATCCCACGTTATCAGCGAACGCGCCGTTCATCAGTACATCATAGATATCAAGTGTGGCTATTTCTTTTCCCCCCCGTATCAAGCGGATATCCCTGAACGAACCCCGTGCTGTGGGGCCGCCGGAAAGGTACAGCGCATTGAAGACTGTTGCTACGGAAGGTAACGAGTAGGTTCCGGGGGTTTTCACTTCACCGGTAATCACAATTTTAATAGTCCTGACATTTCCTAAACTCACTAATATACGGGTATCGCCCGTTTTGATCGCCGGATATACCATGGCCATACGTTGTTCAATACGCGCTGCTGCTGCCTCCATAGTTAGGCCATTTACAGCGACTACTCCTACATAAGGAATAACAATATTGCCTTCGGGGGTCACCGTCAGGTTATGAAACGCTTCCGATTTTCCATAAATATCAATCAAGACCTGGTCATCCGGACCGATAACATAGTTGCTTGGTGTTGCCATGCGTAGGTTCGGCTCAAACCGCGCCGTCTGGCCCTCAAATAGACTGCTTCCGAATATCTCCAGTGAACCAGCGGAGATGGAATCGTCAGGTAGCGAATCAGTTGCAACTTTATTTGTTAACGACGACGAATCACTCACTTCCCGGTTCACCACCGGACGGTCAATGGGTGCAGGAGGTTGGTTAGAAGTAGAACCTTGTCCGCCCTGGATACGCTCAATACGTTTACGCAGTTTTTCTACTTCTTCAACAGGCATACCCCGCTGTAACGCCATTTGCTCCATTTCAGCCTCCGACAGTCCAGAGGCCTGAGCCTGCTGTAAGTACGTCTGGATTTGCGCATCGGATAACTCGTCGACACGCACAGTGGAAAGATCATCAGGATTAATGGTCTGTGCCCACACGGACGGCAAACCGAGCCCCACGACAAATACCACAATCAATCCAATAAAACGCAGCCCCATAGTTGAAAACATTAGATGATGCACCTGTTTTTAAACATCATTGATTTAGCAGGTGTAAAAGTAGTGTGTTTTTCCGTTTTATCCGGTTAAGATAGTAGAAAAACATTAAAAACGATACATGACCCCTAATTTCATTAAAAAGTTAGACTTATCCTGCGGCGTGAATCCCCAATACCCAACGGTGTTCTGGAAGTCAAATCCGTATTGATAATTGTAGGCATGGATATATTGTACAGCCAGGCTCCCGAGCCAACGCTGGTAATCCCAAACCGCGTAGCCTTCAAAACTGAGATCTACCCAATTGCGTCGAAAGTCAGGTCGATTAATATAAAAATTCGCAAAATCCTCATCATGTGTAAACCGTTCTACCCGTAGCCCCGCCTGTTTCATTCCTTTGACCCAGCCAAGGTCAAGCGATTGCAGGTTACTTCCAGGACCAATACCGGCACCCAGCACCTGTCCACGGTGTGTATAGCCATGATGACCATGTACATACCACGGTCCCGCAGCACGTATCCGACGGGTGTTTGTCACCCCCATTTGGGTAATTTCAGCAGCAATCTGCAAGTAGGTCTCTCGCACCTCATTCAATGGGACGAGCTTTCGCAATCCGAAAATATAAGCCCTGGTATGATCCAGTTGTACAATACCATCCCGACCATCCCAGGCATGGTCATTACGTCCGTATTCGCCATATAACTCAAAATGGGCCGCAGGTAATGCCCATCGGACGAACAGCGAAATTACCTGATCGCTGGGTAGATCTTCACTACCGTCGTTATTGGTGACACTATTTTTAGACACCCCGCCAAAAATAGGGAAATAGGCGCCAAAGGAATTATTCATATCGTCGCGGTAAATGGTAAATGCTCTCGCAAAACCCAGGCTGAAGCCGGGTACCCACTTCGGTTGGTAGCTAAGCACCATCCCTGAAAAATACCGCCAGTCGCCCCTGCGTTCACGCTGGTAAGCCGAATGGATGCTCGTATCACCCAGCAGGGATGCCGGATAACCCGATGCTTCCAGTCGCCCCCCTACGATTTGCCCCTCAAATGAACCAATTATTGTGTTTATGGGTTTGGTTGTGTTCAATGTTACATGACGGAACCCCGGCGCGTTGTTGCTCATGATAATGGCATTGCGCCGGCCCGGTCCCCACCAGATATTCTCCGTGGAAAAGCCCAGCGACGCTCCCTTATAGGTCAGTCGGACACTGCTTTGGCCCGGATATACTTTTGAATAACTACCGTTACCAAACAATTCCGGCGCATCAAATCGATTTCCTATCCTACTATACCAATTGCGATCCGGTCCTGCCGCCCCGCCATATCCCTCGTACCGGCGGTTCTGTGCATAAACAAATTCCGGGTTCAGTTGTACGCTGATGAATTTATACTGTGCGAAAATGCCGGCGCTGGCATACATCTGATAGCCTCTTGCAGGAATCGTTGCACCATCGTTCCAACCATAGGGATACGCAGATACCAGCTGGTGCCTCATCGTTACGGGCAACGGCTTTACGATAAAGCCGGCCGGGGACCGGTATCCTGTGGCAGACATCGCAGGACTATTACCATCATCTTTTCCATCGGCATATTCCACATCACCCAATGGCTGCACATTAAATGAGATGGTAGAGTCTAATGCACCAAGTAACTGGCGACGCCGATAATAATCTGTTAATTCGGGGAGATTCAATGGAACGGTCTGCGCTATTCCCCCGAGAGCGAATAACATCATTCCAACTACCATACCTACTGTTCCCGTATATTTGGTTCTCATAATTGTTGTTTACTGCCTGTCTAATTTTCGTTGTGAAGTCTATTTAAACCGATAGGATATACCCAGCTGCATCATGAAGTTTCCTCTATCTTCCCTTCCAAAATTCCAGAAATCATTCTGCGGAACAGGCTGGCTGAATTCATACCGGTAGTTATGTGCATAAGAATAGCCCATATTACCGTAAAACAACAGATTCTTATAATTCCAATTGGCATATCCAGAAAACGTCAGATCTACCCATGAGCGCCGCAGATCATAAACATAGGTATAAAAAAAGTCTTCATTCCGTACCAGTCGTTCCACTTTTAGGCCGACCTGCTTAATATCTCTGATCCAGGAAAAATCAAAACTCTGTACGTTACTCCCTGGTCCGATACCCGCCCCCAATACTTGACCGCGGTGCGTATATCCATCCCGGACAATTGGGTGGGTATACCACGTTTGGCTGTTTCTTAAAAAATGTGCAGGAGGCCTTGATAGCTCTGTGGCCTCAAATGCTAGCTGGAAATAGTCGCCCGGCGAAAACGACAAGGGAACCAGTTTTCGGAACCCCAGGACAAAAGCCCTTGACTGATTGGGTCTTACCACCAAATCCCGGAAGTTTGCTGCACTGTTGTTCCGGCCATATTCACCGTATACTTCGATGTGAGCGGCCGGCATTACCCAGCGAAAAAAAGCAGAATGGTATCGATCACGGGTTGTCCGGGTCTTCCGCTCTTTTCCCAGATCGTCCAGGTAGGTTATCGTTTTAGGGGTCGACTTTAAAAAGGGAAGGTAGTCATTAAGCCCAGATAAATGGTCCATATTAGCGATAAACGTACCGATATATCCTAATGAGAGACCTGGGATCCACTTAGGCTGATAGCTTACGATCATGCCTGAAAAATACCGATCGTCTTTTGGCTTTTCTATATAATATTGTTCAAAATGCTGCAGCTCCTTATCGCTAGACGGAGGAAAGCCTGACTGTTTTAGTTTGCCACCAACCAACTGGGCCTCGAACAAGCCTACCGGAGTAGCCACTGGTTTGGTAGTGTTAATCGTAAAATGCAGAAATCCGGGTGCCGTGTTACTCAACAGCAGGGCGTTTTCCCGACCCGGTCCCCACCACAGATTTTCTGTGGAGACCCCAATTGAAATCGGATCAAAATTAAATCGAAGGCTACTCTGTCCGAGGTATGCCCGTGCGTATCCATTCCTCCCGAAATACTCCGGCATGTCAATTTTATTGCCGACTGCACGATACCATTCGAGGCCATAACCTCGCAAGTTTCCCATACCATCATAAAATCCTGTACTTGCTGCCATCAACTCGGGTTGCAGCTGTAATGTAATAAATTTATACTGTGCAAAAATGCCTCCGGTTAAAAACGCCTGCATTCCTTTTGAGGGAACCAACGGTCCGTCGTTCCAACCATAGGGGTGCGAACTATTCAACTGGTATTGAAATCGGGCGGGAAGCAATTGTACTGCGAGGCCGCCTTGGTCAGGGTGTTCATAAATATAAGGTGCCGACTGAGCGTCTCCCAGGGGATCGAATAAGTTGGTCCGGCCAAGCGCCGCCGCCGTTAAGGGTCTGATCACAAAAGAAATCGAAGAGTCTACCAATCCCAGCAACTGATCCCTACGATACTTATCTTCCAATACCGGCGTGCCTACCGGCAATACCTGGGAAAATACAAATTGGCTCCCCAACAACAGTAAAAACAGTGAGAGTAAGTCCTTTTTCCAGCTCATAAACACAAATTAGTCAGTAAATTAAGTAATGTAATCACAAATATCATACCTCAACCGATTTATTTTCCAGCATTGCGCCAATGCTGCGCAGGTAAATTGAAATCACCTTGTCTTCTCCAAAAGCCTCATGAACCTTTTCCCGGCCCAATTGCCCCATTTTTATTTTTTCCTGCGTGGTCAAATTCAAAAACTGTTTCATTCGCTCCGCGAGGGACAATTCACTTTTAGGTGCCGCAATCAAGCCTGTTTTTCCATGCTCAACAACATCCCGGCAACCGACATTATCAGTAGTGATAATCGGCATTTCCATGCTCGCAGCTTCCAACAGGCTTTTTGGTACGCCTTCACTATAATAGGACGGGAAAACAAAACAATTTGCCTTTTCCAGATACGGTAATACGTTATCTGTACTGCCGAGGTAGGTAATGAGTCCATCCTTTTCCCATTGTATTAATTTTTCACGGGGTATAGCCGACGGGTTTTCAATATCAAGAAACCCGAGTAGCAGACACGTAAAGGAATGCCCCTCTTCCAGGAGTCGCCTTACAGATGAGACCAATACCTCCACCCCCTTCTCATAAAGCATTCTTCCGGTAAATAGAAAAACTGTTTCCGTAAAATCTAGGGGTACCCGACGTTCAAATATCGAAGTATTTATACCTTCCCCCGGTAGGAGTTGCATTTTTTCCTGAGACAGGCCGATATGTTTACGGAAACTGGCCTGGTCCTCCCGGTTCAGAAACCATACCGCATCCGCCTTCGGAAGTGCATACCGGTAAAGCCACCTGCCTGCCAATGATACCAGGTTCCGATTGTTAAACACATAACCCAACCCGGTGGTTACTGCAATGGTTGGTATACCCAGTTTTTTTGCAGCCAGCACGCCATAAATATTAGGTTTAATGGTATAATGAAAGATGAGATCAGGTTTGTAATGTTTGTATACCGACAGCAATTCACGATAAAACGCCCACTCATCAATTGGGTTCTTGCCACTCGCCCGTAGTTTTTCCAGCCGGATTACGTCAATAGCTGCTTCCATCATTTTATCCGAATAAGCGTCGTACGGTGCTGCCACGGAAACACGGAATCCTAAGTCGCGTAATGTTTTCATTAACCCCAACCGGAAATTGTACATACTCCATGCGGTATTCGCCACGAATAAAATACGTTTACCTTTCATGCATTATTTACTAATTTTTGGGTCATTGAATTCCTGCAATGCGGCTAACAGCGACGTAGTAAAATCAGGTCTGTCCGCAAAGTAACGTCGACCGTTCTCTGCGATTTTTTGGCATAGAGCAGCATTGGTCACGACGTGTTTCATCCGCATCAGAGACATTTCCCATTGCTTCTCATTGCTGTTATCTATCAGTATACCGGTATGCTGGTCCAGAACATATGCTGGGATCTCTCCCACCGGTGTAACGAAACATACTAGTCCGTGTTGCATGGCTTCGATAACGGACATTGCCATTCCCTCATTACTGCTTAACTGCAGGTAAAAATTATATTGTGAAAAAATGGCACTTCGTTCAGCAGGTGCAAATTCACCCTTCCAACACACGTATGCTTCTAATTGGTTCGCCTGAATAGCCGCATCTACCGCCTGTTTGTCGCCGTCGTCCCTACCATACAAATCTAATCGCGCGTCAACGCCTTCGCTACGCAACCAGCCGATAGCTTCCACAGCTTGCGGCACATTTTTCATTTTATGCAACCGCCCTACAAAACAGAACTTTTTTTCGGAATAAACGGGTGTTATGCTGTTTTCGGATGCTTTCCGTGTGAGGAAAGAAAGCACTTTTGCACGATCGCCTTGGGGTAAATGTAATTCCGCAAAATACCGGGTGGCCTCACTATCAACATACAATGCATCGGCCATCCGGGCTGCCTGCTTGGTAAAAACCCGATCGGCTGCGTGAAAAAATTTGTTGATGTGTACCATAGCTACATAGCGGACTTGGGGGTTTGCCCACTTATACCATGTCGCCGGTACTGCCGCCCGCCAAAGGGAGCTAACCACAATGTCAGGAGAAAACCGACGGATGGAATGCAGCACAGCCGGCAGTCGAAAACACAATCCCAACAGCGAAAAATCATATAATTCTAGTCGCGATTTCACGGAACCGGGAATGTCCTTTAACAGTTCCGGATCTGATTTTCCCAGCAATATTGCCTTGAAGTCATATGCAGCTACCAATCCACCTAATGCAGAAAGAAAAGCAATTTCTGCTCCACCTGTACGGATGCCGTGAATAATATATAATAGCTTTTGTTTTTTCATCGAGTTGGCGTAGGCAAAGATAGTGGATCTCCCAAAATCTACAATATCCGGTACGGTTGCAGGATATCTGGATGAATCATCATGAAGCCATAATACATTGCAAGCAGACAAAAGATCAGGCGGACGACAGTTGTTGCCAGCTGTTCTTCCAGTTTGATCCGCGACTCCACTGCCTTAAACAAATATGGTAGCGCAAACAGCACCATACCAAACAAAAGTGAGGAGAGCCGCTGCATAATCGAAAAAGAAATAAAGAGTAAATTGATGAATGATCCCAGGGAAAGTGCTATAAATAAGCCCTCAACCAGACGTTTGGGATAATAAGCTAACAGCGATTTCCAGCACAGCAAAAATCCAAGCATTACCAATTGGGCAATAGCCGAAATAGCATATCCACCCCGGCCAAACTCATTGTCCAACACATACCGTGTCAATGTATCTGGTAAACCAATTAAATTAAAAATCAATACGATTGGATCGAAAAAACCGCCTACCAACCCCACAATAGGAAGTAAAAAATAGACAAACCGATTACGGAATACTGCAAATGCCAGCATAAAAGGTAATACGATCAGTACAGAACTATGAATAAAGGCAAACACAATGACTAATAAGAACGAACGCCCGTAATGTTGTTGCAAAAACAGGAATATCGCCCACATCCCGACACCGGCCGCTAACGCATAGCGAATTTGCGTGAAGTCCCGGTAAAAAAAAAAGAACCCCACATAGATCAATAGTGAAGTAAATGGGAAAGGGCTTTTTTTGAAAATGAGTGTATAGTTCACAAGGCCGGTCATAACCGCCATCACCATAAAGACCACGTGGATACTCATTCCCGCCGAGTTAACCAGCTTATTCAACAGCATATATCCCCGCTCAATAGAGGAAGTATAATCACCCTGCCATAATTCTTCCCATGATAATCCCCCGGCTTGCTGGAACGCTCCCCAGTAATTCAGGCTGTCATTATCTACGCCTACGGCCCGAAGCCCTGCGAATAACGTGAGCGCCAAGCATTGCAACACAAAAAAAATCAGCTGTATATGACGATCCTTCACGAAGTCGAACACGACCATGGCGGCAGAAAAGAAAACGAGGATATAATAATAGACCATCCCGAATTATCGTTCAGTTATCGTTTTTCTCAACAGTGTCTTCACCAACAGTATCGCCTGATTACCTCCCAAACTAAACCGGTTACGCCGGACGATCCGGAGTCGCTCAGGCAAACCTGCGCTCATTACAAATTTAAAATATTCTTTGAATACATGCCGTTGGCTATCATCCAGTTGATCTTTATAATGTTGATAAAAAGCATACACGGCATCGAAATGACGGCGATCTACAACACCTTCATCGGTAAAAAACCACCTTTTTGCCTGCTTCCAACGATTTACATGGTGCGCAGTTACATTGTCTCCATGTTGCCGGTACAGCATCAATACCTTATCAATATACCGAAGCTGACCGAAACATAATGCACCCAATGTAATCAGGTGGTCATGCATCACAACAGTCGCCGGCGGCCTCCCAAGTATATTTATCAACGCTCGATTCATCATCATTGAGCAACCCTGGATACCCGAATTTAGAAACAGGAAATTGTCGAGCATAGTCGGATGCAACCGCGTTACCTGGCGCTTGATAACCCGTCCGTTATTCAGGTAGTAGGCATTCGAGTACACCAACGCGGGGCCATCCATTGTCATTAACGCTGACAGCATGATCTCAATCTTATCCGGCAACCAGCTATCGTCCTGGTCGCACAGCATGACAATGTCAGCGTCTGTATGTGCCAAAAGGTGTAAAAAGTTATGTGCTGCTCCAACACCATTTACATTGTCCGATAGCATTCGGATTCGGTCATCCTGTTTAGAAAAACCGGCTACGATATCAGTTGTTGTATCTGTGGAACCGTCATCGTGGATTAACAACCGCCAATGAGGGAATGTCTGGGCTTGCAAAGACCGAATCTGTTCCTCAATATAGGCTGCACCGTTATAGGTGGCCATGAGTATTTCCACTGCCGGTTGTTTCATTTACTTGCCGGTTAAAATCGTTTTAATGTCTATCTGTCGATGCTGTTCAATCATTCCCCGAGCGACAGCCTGATTTACTGCACTTTTCCTTGCCGTGACCTGCGAAGAAAATGATTCATATGCTAGGTATTCGTAACCCATTGCGGCAAAGTCACCAATATGTACACTTTTCACAATGGGGATCATGCCATAATATAAGTATTCCACCAATTTGGTTGGACAGGCAACCCGGTTGACCGGAATATCGTCGCGTAATACGATTCCATAATGGGCTGCCCGGTAATAATCTCCTAGCTCCGACGGGGTTACTGTCTGCACATGCACATTATGCAGGGCAACGCCTTCCGCTGCTAACCTTTTTTTCATCACTATCGGTTCACCGGTAAGGATATCATACCGGATGCGATTGTCCTGGTTTGTCTTAATCAATTGGATCATGAGATCAATATTTTGCCACGACTGCAAATTCCCACTGTAAATAACCCTTACTAACCCATCATCGGTAATACTTTCACCTGGGGTCAGCGGCATTGAAGGGTCCAGGTGTGCTGGAAAAATCCCATAACGTACATACGTCGGTGACGACTGCGGATATTTCTTCCGAAGGTACGTCTCCATGGCTTCAGTGACGACCAATACTAGATTTACTCGGATAATGGCCATCCGCTCCACCAGCGCGTACAGGAAACTTTTAAATCGCCGCCCTGCAAGCTGTTGTTCTTCAGGTACTACGCCATGAGCATCTAATATGACAAATGTCTTTTTCCTGAGAAAAGGGAAAAGTGGTAAAATTGGAAGCAGGTTAATTACGGAATGGATATAAATAGTCTGTGCACTTCGCAGCTGCTTGAGGATTAAAAAAAAATGGCGAAAAAGATTATATCGATACTGGATAGCCCGCTCGCCAACAGGCTCGGCTTCGCTTTGAAAAAAACGCCGGTGCGATACAAATAGGTATTGGCGATCAACAGGCTGTATCTGCTGATCTATTGCCAGTATGCGCTGAGCCATTCCTTCATGCCGGTTTTTTTCATTCGGAAAATCAGCCAATATCAATACCATATCTTTTCCGTTTATTGTCCATTGTTCAGCAGCGTTTCGGCAATGCGCTGAGCACTCTTACCATCGCCATATGGATTTGTGGCCTGAGACATGATGGCGTAAACAGCAGGATCCTGGATTAATCTTTCTGTTTCCTGAATAATGCATGTCTTATCGGTGCCTACTAATTTGACTACGCCTGCATTTACTGCTTCCGGTCGTTCCGTCACATTACGCATAACCAGCACTGGTTTTCCCAGCCCTGGAGCTTCTTCCTGTATCCCTCCACTATCTGTAATGATAATGTACGATCGGATCATAAGCCACGTAAACGCAGGATACCCTAGCGGTGAAAGCAATTTTATATTTGGAACACCGCTCAATCGGTCGTATACCGGGCCTTGTACACTGGGATTCAAATGTACTGGAAAAACTATTTCTACCTCATTTCTGCTAGCGATTTCATGGAGCGCATCGCAGATATTTGCCATGCCTTCGCCCTGATTTTCTCGACGATGAGCAGTTACCAGAATCAGCTTCTTTTGTAGATTTACCGTTGATTGTAGGGTACGAATCTCTTCATCTGAATAATGATTCAGGCGCTCCCTGGCCCAATATAATGCATCGATCACCGTATTGCCTGTCACATGGATAGCTGATTCAGGAACACGTTCGTTCAATAAATTATGCTTTGCAAAATCTGTAGGAGCAAAATGTAGGTTTGCTATCCGTCCGGTCAACTGTCGGTTTACTTCTTCCGGAAACGGCTCATACAGGTCGTATGTGCGTAATCCGGCTTCTATGTGGGCGACCGGAATCTTCGCATAGTACGCCGCCAACGCAGTGACGGAAGAAGTGGAAGTATCACCGTGCACCAGCACCATATCGGGGGCAAACCGCTGCAATACTCCTTTTAACCCCAGCAAGATATCCGAAGTCAATTCATACAAATCCTGATTATAGCGCATCAAGTCAAGGTCAAAATCAGGAACAAGCTCAAAAAAACGGAGCACTTGATCCAACATTTCCCGATGCTGTGCTGTTACGCACACCTTTAGGTCAATCCGTTCCGGATAGCGTTGCAGCGCTTTAACTACCGGGGCCATTTTTACTGCTTCAGGTCTGGTGCCAAATACTATTAAAAATTTTTTCATCCGAAAATCACTTGTCTTTTATGGGTGTTTATTAAGCCCATATTTTCATCATTTTTACACAAGGTGCAAACAGAATAGATTCGCTGCAAGATGTCTTTTGGTAATTTCGCTTATCCATTGTCACTTCCTGCAAGATGTGTCGCCCGTACAAAATTGTCCTTCAGGCTTTGGCTATGCGATACATTAATCTGAAATATTGCTTGTCCCAGCGACGCAAGCCCGCCAAAAATAGACGTAATAGCAGCAATATCCGCACAAAAAAAACAGTAATCTGGCTTTTATGCTTCTTAAAAAACAAAAATTTCCCTTTGGTGAAACGCGCCAGTTTGATAAAGTACTTTGCTGCCGATTGGGATCCCCCTTCCAGATGCACCACCCGCACCTCGGGAAGCAATATGGTTCTCCATCCAAGCCGCTGTGCCCGGAAGGCAAAATCTGTTTCTTCAAAATAAAGAAAATAATCTTCATCCAGTCCATTTAGCTGACGATATATCTCCGCCCGGACAAACATGGAAGCACCGGAAACAAAGTCGACTACTTGCGATGTATTGAAATGGCATACAACCCCCTGCGACAGGTGTGTAGCATAATACCCCCTAAATACACGGTCCATTCCAAACTGAAAAAGCAACTCAGAAACAGAGGGAAAATTCCCGTACGATGCCTGTTTATTACCCGCTGCATCTAGTAAATCCGTGCCGCAAATCGCAACGTCAGCATGCTTTTCATCTTCCATGTAATCAACAAGTATCGAGGTCGCATCATCTAACAAGTAGGTATCCGAATTCAATAGGTAGAGATATTTACCTATTGCCACGGCTGCACCTCGATTATTTGCTCCAGCAAAACCAATATTAGCATCATTTTGCAACAATCGGATACCCGTGCATGATGATAGTACCGCAATAGAATGATCCTGTGAATGATTATCAACAACGATTATCTCATGCGGTAGCGTAATGCAATATTGTCGGATAGACTGGATACACTGGAGTACCAATTCGGGGGTTCGATAGTTAACGATAATGAAAGAAACCGTTACATCTTCAGAAAATCGCTTATTTTCGTCCATATCGCATCACATTTCTCCAGCCTTTCTTCAAGTATACCAGTTCTTCCGCACGGAAAATTAACATGAGGAGCAATAAAACCAGCCCAATAACGGCTAAGTGACAAACGATCGCAAAAATAGGATGTTGCGACTGCATTCCCAATTGGGTTATTGCCAATTTAGAAAATACCACCAATAAAACAAGCATTCCCAGATACCGGATAGCAGGCATAATCAATCTACGATTGTCACCCGGAAATTTCAGGAACATAATAACAGCCGACAAAATATGGCTCAGTAGTAAAGAAATCGGAAATACATACACACCCCAATCCCGATAAAAAAGGAAATTCAGCGCAATCATTAGAAGCTGTGGGATTACGCCCAATACAGCATATATCCAGCCTTGATTAGCGGATAGCAGCGCTAATCCAAAAATAAGGTACGTAAAAATTACGAGCGAGGACCACGCATAATATACGGACAGCTCGCTGATCAGGGTTACCGCATCCGGCGTGATCAGGTCCCCGTGATCTAAGATCAGCGTAATCAGTTCACGAGCCGAGGAAGAAAAAAAAGTAATAATAAATGCGACAACCAATAATCCGAGTTGGAATACCTGCCTAAACTCCTGCAAAAAACCCGTCCGGTCCTTCTTTGCAAACCGGGAAGACAGTACGGGAACCAGCAGTGTCAGCATGACGCTCGACATTACCTGCATGGGGATATCGATAAATTTACGCGAATAGTCCATTACTGATACCGTTCCTTCCCCCAGCAAATTACCTAGCGATTTTTCAATAACCAGGTTCAGTTGAACAAAAAAGTAAGGTACGAAAAAAGGTAGGGCATATAAAAAAAAAGGCATAAAATCGCTCATCCGGATCTGGTTAAATCCACTGAAAATCGCGATCTTTTTTCGTCTCAACTGGCGGATAACCAGGATAAGCATCAGGATAAGCCCGAAATAATACGCGACAAGCAATGAAAAAATGCCCATATAGGGCGCCAAAAAGAGCAGGGACACGATATTGACGAGTGCGGCTACCGAACTCGTAATTTCCGGCAGGAAATAAGACTCATAGGCATTAAGTACACTAATGCCAATATGACTGAATTGGTTGAACAGTAACGACGGTGTTAGCACCAGCAGCATGAGCGAAAGAAATTGGAGTTGTTCTTCCTCAAACCCGGGAGCCAGCATTTTCGCGATGGGAACGCGTAGCAGTATAACCATACCAACCAAAACCATGGATAACAGGGCGGTCAGCAGCAGCAATGATTTCGTTTTGTTAAGCACTGCCTGTTCACCCAGTTCCTCCTTAAGTAGTACAAACTTAGCACGGAAGGTTTCATTGACGGGGCCCCATACCATGGCTTCAGCCACCACAATGAAATTTAAGGCCAGCAGCCAGACATCCCGCTCCAGTGAAATCCCGAAATAGCGGGCTGCCAGCGAAAGGCCAAACACCGACAACCCCATCCGCACAAACCGCAACAAGAATAATATGGTGGTATTTTTGATCAACTTTCCTAAATTTATGGAATGAAAAGCACCAATATGGCCGGCATCAATATGCTACGCATCAAAAATAGTAAAATAAACGAGCTGTGGATAGCCCCCCTGGAAATGACTACCACAGGCAGAACAAAACCGTTGAGTATGTCGGTTGTTTGTATATCATCAACAAACATTATATTTTATTAAATATGCAAGACCATCTCATTACCAACAAAGCCTATATTAACGGAAAATTCCTCCGCGGGAAAAAACAGTTTGACGTCATTAATCCCGCCGACGGGTCGACTATCGGTTCGGTACCTGACCTGGATATTACTGCCTGTAAAAAGGCTATAGATCAGGCATACGATGCCTGGCCGGCATGGCGCGACACTCCCGTTGCCGCACGCAGCGCGGTTGTATATCAATGGTATGTCTTAATTACCCAGCATAAAGAGGCACTTGCCCGGATCATGACCCTGGAAAGCGGAAAGCCCCTTGCTGAAAGCCTTACCGAGGTGAACTATGGCGCCTCTTTTGTAGAATGGTTTGCCGAAGAAGCCAAGCGGGCGTATGGCGAAACCATCCCTGCGCCCAAAGCCGATCAGCGGCTCGTCACTATTCGCCAACCCGTGGGCGTAGTTTCCGCCATTACGCCGTGGAACTTCCCGTTGGCCATGATTACCCGGAAAGTTGCACCTGCATTGGCCAGCGGCTGTACCGCCGTGTTGCGGCCGGCATCTGAAACACCGCTGACCGCACTGGCGCTGGCGGTACTTGCGGATCAGGCTGGTTTCCCTCCCGGGGTATTCAATGTGATTACTGGCAAAGACAGCAGTGGCATGGGAAAGGAATTAACCACCAACGAAAAGGTCCGGAAAATCTCCTTCACCGGCTCTACAGCCGTAGGCCGCCAGTTGATGGAACAGGCCGCCGGCACCATCAAAAAAGTATCGCTGGAACTCGGCGGCAATGCACCTTTTCTCGTTTTTGACGATGCCGATGTCGATGCTGCGGTGAGTGGCGCGATTGCCGGTAAATTCCGTAATTCCGGCCAGACCTGCGTATCCGTAAATCGGTTCCTGGTACAAGACGGTATATTTGATGCCTTTGCCAAAAAACTGACCGCCGCTGTTAAAAAACTCCGGGTAGGGAACGGCCTGGAAGAAGGTGTTCAGGTAGGCCCGCTTATCAATCAAAAGGGCCTGGAAAAGGTAAAGGCACATGTATCAGACGCGCTCACAAAGGGTGCCATGCTACTGACGGGGGGAAAAGCAAAAAAAGGCCTCTTTTTCCAACCCACGGTGCTTGCCGACGTACCAGCGGATGCATACATCGCTCGTGAAGAGACTTTTGGGCCTGTATGCGCATTATTCCGATTTAAAACGGAAGAACAGGGCATTGCATTGGCCAATAACACCGAATTTGGATTAGCAGCTTATTTTTACAGTCGTGATGTAAACCGTTGCTGGCGGGTATCCGAAGCGCTGGAAGCAGGCATGGTGGGGGTGAATACCGGATTACTTTCTAATGCAGTAGCTCCCTTTGGCGGCATTAAACAATCCGGAATCGGCCGCGAAGGTTCCAGGCATGGACTCGACGAGTATACGGAACTAAAGTATCTTTGTTTCGGATAACGGATGAGCTTCCCACCCTTTACCGCCTTTGGCAGAAACCAAATGGATTCGTATTTTTACGGCAGATCGGCTGAAACCACCACTACGTTTTAGCCCACTTATTAGAAGATAATATTGCTTTTATTGCGGAGATTTCATGAGCGACGAAACGAATTCCATACCCGAAGAAAACCAACATCCCAAAGACACACAACTGGGCAACAGCCAAACCGTCCCGCTGTCGGGTCTATACGAAAACTGGTTTCTGGACTATGCTTCCTATGTGATTCTTGACCGGGCCGTGCCGCATATCAACGACGGATTTAAGCCTGTTCAACGTCGCATTATGCATTCCTTAAAGGAAATGGATGACGGGCGGTATAATAAGGCCGCCAACGTTATCGGCAATACCATGAAATATCATCCGCATGGCGATGCGTCGATCGGCGACGCCATGGTACAGATTGGTCAGAAAAACCTACTTATCGATTGTCAGGGTAACTGGGGTGATCCAGTGACCGGCGATTCGGCTGCAGCATCGCGGTACATCGAGGGACGTCTGTCCAAATTTGCAAATGATGTGGTCTTCAACCCGGACACTACCGATTGGCAACTCAGCTACGATGGGCGCAACAAGGAACCGGTAACACTTCCGGTCAAATTCCCGCTGCTGCTTGCACAAGGTGCCGAAGGCATTGCCGTCGGTTTGGCCACCAAGATCATGCCGCACAATTTCATTGAGCTAATCGATGCTTCAATCGAAGTATTACAGGGCGGAAAACCCAACTTATTGCCCGATTTCCCAACCGGTGGTATGGCCGACTGCTCGGCGTACAATGAAGGGCAGCGTGGTGGAAAAATACGGGTTAGGGCAAAGATCGAGGAACGCGATAAAAAGACGTTAGCCATCACCGAGATCCCGTTTGGCACGACAACCGGCGGACTAATCGACAGCATCGTGGCGGCAAATGAAAAAGGCAAGATCAAGATCAAAAAGATCGAGGACAACACCGCCCAGGAAGTGGAAATCATCGTCCATCTTGCTCCGGGTATTTCTCCCGACGTGACGATTGATGCCCTGTATGCATTTACCTCCTGCGAGGTATCCATTTCGCCGAATACCTGCGTAATCCGTAAGGAAAAGCCGCAGTTCATGAGCGTGAACGACATACTGATCGAGAATACCAAGCAGACCAAGAGCCTGCTGAAGCAGGAACTGGAAATCCGGCTCAATGAATTGCAGGAAAAGATCTTTTTCAGCAGCCTCCTCAAGCTGTTTATTCAGGAAGGAATGTACAAGCATCAGGACTATGAAAATTCCGGCGATTTTGAAACGGTAGTGCAGGTACTCACCCGGTTATTTACACCATTCTTTCCTCAGTTCTATCGCGAGATTCTACCAGATGACTATAAGAAGCTAATCGAAAAGCCAATGAGCAGTATTACGCGCTTCGATGTTAAAAAAGCCGATGAGCAAATGGCTGCGCTGGAGGAGGAAATCAAAAAGGTACGCCATCATTTACGGCACCTGACAGAATACGCTATTGCCTGGTTCGAAAAACTCCGCGAAAAATACGGTAAGGGCCGGGAACGAAAAACTGAACTACGGGCATTCGATCGCGTGGAAGCCGCACAGGTAGCCCTTGCCAATGCCAAGCTTTATGTTAACCGGGAAGACGGATTTATCGGCACCGGTATGCGCAAAGATGAATACGTTGGCGATTGTTCCGATCTGGATGACATCATTGTGTTCCGGGGCGACGGTCAGTGCCTAGTTACGAAAATACAGGATAAGGTCTTCGTAGGCAAAGACATCATCCACGTAGCGGTGTTCAAAAAAGGAGACGACCGGACCGTGTATAACCTGATCTACCGCGACGCCAAATCCGGAGTATCTTATATTAAGCGTTTCTCCATTATGGGGGTAACACGCGATAAAGAATATGACCTAACCAAAGGAAATAAAGGTTCCCGGGTACTCTATTTTACCGCCAACCCGAATGGGGAAGCCGAAGTGGTAAATGTACAATTAAAACCACACTCAAAACTCCGCAAGCTGCAATTCGACGTTGATTTTTCGCAAATCGCCATCAAGGGCCGGAGTTCCCAAGGAAATATCATTACGAAATACCCGGTAAAAAAGGTTATTTTGAAAAGCAGGGGTGTTTCTACATTGTCTGGACGGAAAATATGGTTCGATGACGTGCTCAAACGACTCAACGTGGATGGCCGCGGCCAGTACCTTGGTGAATTCGACGGCGAGGACAAACTGTTGACTGTCATGACCGATGGCACCTATGCATTGAGCAGTTTCGATCTGAGCAATCATTTTGATGACCATATGATCCGTATTGAACAGTATAACGGACAGCAGGTTTACAGTGCGATACATCGTGATGGCAAGTCCGGTCTGTACTACGTAAAACGGTTCGTATTTGATGAGGCACCTATAGGAAAACGAATATCCATTATCAACGAGGAGCCTGGCTCACGACTGATCCTCATTACTGCTGCTGCTGCACCGTTGGTGCGTATAGACATTCTGAAAGGAAAATCACAAACACCAGACACTATCGAACAAAACCTGGCAGATATTGTAGATGTGAAAGGAATGCGGGCGCAGGGCAACCGACTGACTCCCCATGAAGTTAAGCATGTTTCCTTACTGAGTGTGGAAGAAAATGTGACAGCCCCTGAAAATCAGCCAACCAACGTAGTTGATAAAACGACAGGAACAGCTGCAGATACCACTGGCCCCGAAAGCAAAGACGGTGATGCACCCGCCATACATAACGAAAGTTCTGCAACGGAAACTTCCAATCCAACGGGATTCGAAACCAAACAAAAAACGGTAACAGCACCTGACGCCGGAACTATCGAAACTGAAAAGGGAAAAACCGAAACATCAACGAAAACTGAGGCTAGGGACGCTAGGGCTACCACGGATGAAAAATCGGAAACCGGAAACGAAACGGAAGCCAAAAAGCCTTCCGATGTCGATTTTGAAATCACCAACCCGGACGACATTCAGATCGACGGTAACGGGCAGATCGGATTGTTTTAGCGTATTAGGCCGGTGCGCCAATATACAGTCCGGCCACCCCTACCCGCCGTATCAAATATCCGGAAGGCCACTGTTTCAGATGCATTCACCGGTTGTTCATATACAGGGCTTTGTGCGTTAGGCTCGCTGCCATCCGTGGTATACCGAATGGTAAACCCAGGGAATTGCACGTTGGCATGAAGCTCCCCGTCGCGTTCCATAACGCCTGCCGTCGGAATACGGTACTGGAAGCCCCCTGCATAATGCGCAATTCTCGGCAATTCCCGCTTTCCCAGCATGTTCAGAAATACCGACCAGGCATGTTGGTAGGCCGCATCGGTCTTCGACCCATCGCCCGTATTGGCCCACTGCGGATCCGCCGCCCAAGCCCGTTCAGCCAGTCCGAAAAACTTCGGCAGCAACAGGTATTCCATCCGCTCGACCGTCGTGATCTTCTCACTCCAGAGGGGTGCTTGAATACCGACAATATTGGCCTTGCCTGCCGGTGTCAGCCGTTCCATACCCGTGAAGCGCGACGGGTCAACTAGCTCTCCCGTGCCGTCGTCAAACTGACTGCGATAATAGTTGAACGGGATGAAACGGAAAGGTTTTTCCAAATTAACATAACCGCCCCAGTATTGTCCCGGTTCATAGAAACTGGTGTTATAAGCCAGGTCAAAATAAAAATTAGTTACATTAGTGAGCACAACCTTGTAACCTGTATTCGCCAGCCGATACGCCAGGTCCATATTACCGCCCAGGTTATTCCAAACATCCACATGAAAATTCTCCCCGGCAAACCTCGGCTCCACGACCATTCGCGACCGGCCGTTGACTATCGCCTTCTTCATGCCGATTTCCTCCCAGCCTGAGAGATAGAGGCCACGCGACTTAAGCATGCGATTGATACGTCCAAAATAGTAATGCCAGAGCTCATCTACGTTTTTTACTTCCGACCCTGCAATCAGCTGGCGGGCTGCCGGTGACTTTTCCCATACGCCCGCCGGCACTTCATCTCCGCCAAAATGTACGGTCTGAAGCGGCGCACCTGCTTCAGTATACATAGCCATCAGTTCATCGGTTACCTTTTCAAGGAAGGCGTAAGTAGAGGGCAGTGCCACGTTAATGACATTATCGTTCCAGTGCTGCACCGACCGGTATTCGGAACGGTCATCCAGGTCACGTAACAGGTATTGTTTTGCCGCCGCAGTATCACCTTTTTCCATGTACCGGGTGTATCGGGCATTCATAGATTTGATTGCAGCACGGGCATGGCCCGGTGTTTCGATTTCCGGAATGACGCGAATATGCCTTGCTGTGGCGTAGCGTAAAATGTCAATAAATTCCGATCGGCTGTAAAAACCGCTTCCTGCTGCATTGGTGGTGCCTGGGCCCGACCCATAAGATGGCATCAGGTGTTGAGCGTCATCCAGTGTATGACCACGTTGGCTGCCTACTTCCGTCAGTTCGGGCAATCCCGGAATTTCCAGTCGCCACGCTTCATCTTCATTAAGATGGAAGTGCATCACATTCACTTTATAAGCCGACAATAAGTCCAGTATTTTCAACACTTGTTCTTTCGACTGAAAGTTACGCGCCACATCGAGCATTACGGCACGGTGTCCGAAACGCGGAGCGTCACTAATATGTACTCCAGGGAGTGATATGACAGATTGCTTCGCTTTCCATAATTGTGGCGGAATCAGCTGTTTTAAAGATTGGATACCATAAAACGCACCCACAGCCGTTGCCGCTTCGATCCGGACCCCGGAAGCATCGATGGTTAATTCATATCCCTCCTGCTCGGGCATTTCTTTTTGGCGAATATGGATGGCACCCCCCTCCCCAGCCTTCTCCCCCAAGCCGGGAGCGGTAGTCAGTACCTTGGCCAATTCCGCCTGCAGGTATCCCGCTTCCTGCCCGAAACCGGCGTCCGGGATGATGATTGCGGATGCACCCAGTTTAAACGTGTCGGAAGTAAGCGTATAATCCAGCGGCGTAGGGAGTACAGGTGGCAGCTCCTCCTCCGGCAGATTTATAATACGTTCGTTTTGTATAAATGTTCGTTTCGCCAGTTCCATTTCCAGGCTGTCCGCGTGTGGATATGGTTTCATCGAAAAAGGCAAATCAACTCCTTCGGGATAACGATCTGAAACCAGATAAAAACCGGTCGGGACATCAGTCATGTTCCGCAATATGCGAGTCAGGACATGGAGCTGTATCGCAGAGTCGGGTGGCAAAGACCGCCAGCCGGCCAGTGGCTGTAGTGTAAAGAAATCACCGTTAACCCGTTCAATTTTCGCCATGGTACTATCCGGACCGAAAACCTGTCCACCAAAGCCATTGAAATAAATCGCCCAACCGGCAGCATGCAACGTGTCGGTTGAGGTATTCTTAATCGTCAGCAATGACAATGTTTCATTGCTGCCTGCATGGCGGACCTCAGCAACTTCCCATTCAATTGCCAAGGCATTACGATTGTCAGTTTCACTTTGGGAAGCGCAGCTGCTTAATAAAAGTACAGCACTTAACAGGCTAAAGAAGAAACGGTGTACCATCATTTTGATTCAGTTAGGTACACAAAGTTAATCGAATATCCGAGATTACCTTTATCTGCAGGCAATTTCTTTTTCCTTTCTGTATGCCCAGTAAAACAGCTGGGGAAGTACGGTGAATGAAAGTATCATGCATACCTGAAGCCCACCTACGATCATAATGGCCAACGGTTTTTGGATTTCTGACCCCATTCCGGTCGACATCGCCGCAGGCAATAAACCCATGGATCCCATCAGGGCGATCATAACGATAGGTCGTATACGGCTGCTCACGCCTTTATTGATTGCTTGTGCTAAAGGCATTTTTTTCCTAAGATTTTCCTTCATCACGGCAATGAGAATAATGGCATTAATGGTATTGACACCAAAAAGTATAATAAAGCCAATGCCGGCGGAAATGCCAAACGCCGTTCCGGTGGCCCAAAGCGAAATAAATCCGCCAATAAAGGCAAAAGGAATCGTGCAGACGGCCACTAAGGTATCCCGGTAATTGCCAAAATTAAAATATAGCAAGAAGAGAATAAGGACCAGCACCACGGGCACAACGAATGCCAGCTGTCGCGTCGCGCGTTCCTTACTTTCAAATTCGCCGGACCATTCCACCCGATTCGCCTTCGGTAGGTTTATCGCTTGACTCACTTTAGCCTTTGCTTCAGCAATGGTACTGCCCATGTCCCGCCCGGCAATGCTGAATCCTACTCCAATGTAGCGACTGTTTCCCTCACGGTAAATAAACGCCGGACCTGTATGGAATCCGATAGTAGCTATTTCACGCAGCGGCACGTTCTTGCCTTCCATAGTGGGTATCAAGATGTTTCCAATCTTTTCTTCATCGTTGCGATAGGCCTGCTGAAAGCGCAGCCGAACGTCGAATATACGTTCATCTTCATAAAACTGCGTGGCAGACTGACCTCCGATCGCCATTGCCACCACTGCCTGTACATCTGCGGTATTTACGGCGTATCGCGCCATTTTGTGGTCATGCAATTGGATACGCAGTTCGGGCAAACCAATGTTCTTATACACATTAAGGTCCTCGATGCCGTTAACCCCCTCCAACACCTTTTTGACCTGCCCTGCGTAGTTTTCCAGTTCATACAGGTCGTCCCCGAAAATCTTGACTACCAATGAACTCTTTACCCCGGCTACGTATTCCTCCACATTATCCTGGATCGGCTGGCTGAACCCAAAGTTAATGCCGGGATAGGTCTCCAGCGCAGCCCGCATCCGGCTTAGCAGCTCGGCTTTACTGATGTCTTCCGGCCATTCAGATTCCGGGTATAACTGGATATGAAATTCAATATTAAAAAAGCCTGTGGGGTCGGTACCATCGTTCGGCCTTCCCGCTTGGCTCATTACAAACTTAACCTCTTTAAAATCGCGCAGTTGTTGACGCATTTCCTGTGCCAGGCGAACCGATTCATCCAGGTGGACGCTATTCGGCAGGGTCGCCCGCACATAAATTGCTCCCTCATTTAGGCTGGGGATAAATTCCGAACCATAAAACAGGAATCGGGCAATGCAAAGCACAAACAGGGCGCAAAATCCATAGCTTACTGTCCGCTTATGCCGGTGTCCCCAATTAAACAAGCCCCTTGCCATCCGGATAAACAGTCCGGCTACCCAGTTCTCCTTTTCCCGGATATTGCGCTGCAACAAAACCTTACACATAGCCGGCACATAGGTAAGACTCAGAACAAGCGACCCCAACAGCGCATACCCCAGGGTAAAAGCAAGCGGAGCAAACATTTTACCTTCTACCTTCTGGAAAGAAAAAATGGGCAATAGAGCAACGATCAGGATTAATTGGGCGAAAAAAACATAGGTCGCCACACTGGCTACGCTTTGCTTAATAACTCCCAGTTTCAACGATTGATTAAAACGCTCCATTCCCATCCGTGCTGCACGTTTCCGCATGCCCACAAACACTGCTTCCACGATCACAAGCGTACCTTCCAGCAACAGCCCGAAATCCAGTGCGCCCATCGAAATCAGATTCGCCGGAAGCCCTTGGATACGCAGCATGGTTACGGCAAAAAGAAACGACAACGGGATCACCGAAGCCACAATCACTGTCGTGCGCCAGTTAAAAAGAAAGACAAACACAATTGCCGAAACCAGCACAATACCTTCCACGAGGTTTCGGCTTACCGTACTCACCGTGGCATCTACCAACTCCGTACGGTCGATAAATGGTTCAATCCGAATATTTACCGGTAGTACGCGTTCATTCAGTTCGGTAATTTTTTCTTTCAGTCTGGTAATAACTTCCCCCGGGTTTTCGCCACGCAGCATAATTACGACACCTTCTACCAGATCATTATCATCCTGCAGTCCTACCTGCCCCAGCCGGGGCTTAGCACCAATCACCACCTCGGCTACGTGCTTCACCAAAATCGGAGTGCTGCCCTTCACCGTAATCAGGATATTTCGGATGTCTTCCACCTTATCAAGCAGGCCAATGCCACGAACGACATATGCCTGATCTCCCCGTTGGATGACATCTCCACCGACATTGATATTGCTCCGACTGACCGCTTCGTATACATCCAACGGCGACAGGTCATAATTGACCAGTTCCGTCGGATTAATTTTAATTTCATAAATCTTTTCTTCGCCTCCAAAACTCACCACATCTGCTACGCCCGGCACGGACAGTAGTTCACGCTCGATCACCCAATCCTGTATCGCGGTTATTTCACGAATGGGTAGCTCACCCTTTACTACATATCGGAAAATTTCACCTGTAGCACCCGATGGAGGTTCAATGGAGGCAGCGGCGCCTTCGGGGAGATCAATGCCCTGCAGTCGGTTAGCCGTGTATTGCTGTGCAAAAAAATCATCCACGCCATCTTCAAAAATCACCGTAACTACGGAAAGGCCAAATAGAGAAATGGAACGTACCTCCGCCTTGCGTGGTATCGTGTTTACTTCTTTGGAGATGGGCAGCGTGATGAATTTCTCCACCTCCTCAGCACTCCGGCCCGGCCATTGTGTGATAATCCGCGCGCGCGTATTTGTAACATCAGGAAAAGCCTCGATAGGCGTATGTATTAGCGAATAAACACCCACACCTAATAAAAGCGCGGTAAAGAAAAATACAATAAATGTATTTTGCAGCGAAAAGGAAACCAGCTGCTGAACAAGTTTTTTCATCGTTATGGCAGTGCTTTAATTTTCTCGTATACAAGCAGGTGATTTTTTGTCACCACCTGGTCTCCCGCGTTAATTCCCCCGCCAACAAAATACATGTCCCCGTCTTTGGCCAGAATGGAAATACGTTTGGCCTGCAGTTTACAATCGCCCGCATAGGCAACGGCGAAATACTGATTGTCATCGAAAACAACCGCCCCTACGGGTATAGCCACTGCCTGCGCTCCAGTGCGGCGTTCAACCGCAATATCGGCGGACATCCCGGGTTTAAGGCGCAATCCGGGATTCTCCAACACCACCCGGGCTTTTAGCACCCGTTCATTGCTGTCAAAAACCGGCGATAAAGTCGAAATCCGACCGTGAAAGGTTTCCCCAGGATATGCCAATGTTTGGATGCCAACTTCCATTCCCGGCTTTACGAACTGCATATCTGTTGCGTACACGTTTACCATCACCCAGATCTCGTTCAGGTCAGATAGGGTAAACAGGTTATCGCCGCTGTTAAACGGCGCGCCTGAATTCAACTGTTTATCAACAATATAGCCGCTTTTAGGTGCCAAAATCTCAAAGGTTCCTTTAGCTTCATTGGGATGGAATAATGCCAAGGTTGATTCGATATTAGCCAGTTGGATGGTTAAACGCTCTTTTTCCGATCGGGCTTCCAGCAGGTCGCGCGCAGCAACGAGTTTATCCTCATACATGCGTGCGGCAGCCAACAATTCACGGTCTACCAGCTGGGCGCGGGCCCTGAGGCTCTGTCGTTCCGCCAGCAACGTACTTAATTCCGGACTTTTTATGGCAGCCAACACCGCTCCTTCCTTCACGAAATCACCAAGTGAAAAATGCGCTTCCGCGGTTATTCCTTCCACAAGTGAAACAAAACGGACCACCCCATCGGGGCTATAGGTAATTTCACCGGTCAGGTTAACATGCTGGGTAACCGGCTGCTCGTATACCGAGTCTACCCGAATACGTTCCCGCAATTCATCGTTAAGGCAAAAATCTGTTAACGATTCCTGGATCATCACCTCCCGCGGGCTGCAGGAGGCAGCTATTATTCCGACACAGCCGAAATAAAGTATGATTTGTTGCTTCATATCGTTTAATTGTTGATAATAAGAAAGATATAGGCTATTTCGCCGGTATAGCTGCTACCTGACGACCGATCGCATAGTTCAGTGCTTCGTACCGCTGTTGCACCTGCTTTTTGGTTTCCATTGTGGCCACTTTATTGGAAAGGTATGTTTCCAAAAAGTCCAGGTATTCCAGCAGGCCAATATCGTCGTTCGCGAAACCGCGGTGGTATGCCGTCAGCATCGCGTCAAGCCGTTCCTCAAATCCACCAGCTATTTTTTCATAGTAGTCCAGTGTAATCAGTAGCTCTTGCCACGCCTGTACAATGCTGTTGGCCATTTCATTCCGTTTCTGTTGCAGGTTTATCTCGCCCTGCTCCTGTGCTATCCGGGCGACTTTAATATGTCCCTGATTCCGATTAAAAAACGGAAGTTCCATGGATACGTTCAATCCCACAAAATCACGCATAATGTTTCCTCCGCGGTCGTAATTTATCGCTACGGCCACATCGGGCACACGCCGGGCCTGTTCAGCGGCTAGCCACTTATCGGCATACATCCGTTCCAATTCAGCTGCCTTGAGTTCGGGATGGCTCTCCTGGGCCAAGCCGATAAGCGTGCCTATGTCCAGGTTCCGCAGTGAATCTGCTGGAAACGGAAGCATCGACGGTTCGTCAATAAGCCTCAGCTCGTAGGGTACTGCGATCCCCATGAGCTCTTTCATCGCGCGCTGAGCATGCAGGTTCTGTTCCTTAACCATGTTGATGGATTGCAACAGTTCGATTTCAAACGCCTGCAATCGTAGATAGGAACCCGGACTTGCGTGCCCCGCTTCTACTCCGTGCCCATAGGCATGTAGCAGTTGCTGGAAATGATGGAGCTCGCGTTGGTAAATCTGTAATTGTTGTTGGGTAAATTCAAGCTCACTGAGCCGGTTCCGGAATTCCAGCTTCAAGTCCCGCAATACATTTTCAAAATTCGTTCGGGCCTGCGCCACACCTACCTGTTCTTTCTCCAGCTCTTTACGACGTTTAGCCGCCGTACGAATCAGCTGTTCCACTTCTACGGCCACCTGGGCAGTATTACCCCACTGCCCGGTAAGTGAGCCTAGCTCTTCGGCGCCCGCGTTTGTCCAAAGATTAACTTCACCGACTGATAATGTAGGATTCGGCCATAGCCTGGCCTGGATAACCTGTGCTTCTGCGCGGCCTATATCCAGCCTCGCAGCAAGTAACCGCAGGTTCTGCTGCAAAAACAGCGTCTCCGCGTGTTGCCTTGAAAAGTATACGGTATCCAGGACCGGCTGGCCTCGCAAACCAACAGTCGATAAACTGCATAACAGTAAAAAAAGTCCCTTGCGTATGTGCATTACTTATTCGCTACATCCTGCTCCCGGGGAACTTCTTCTTGCTGTGGTGTATTTTCCGACTGGGGCTCCTCCTGCTGACCGCGCTTAAACTCCCGTATCCCATTGCCCAGTCCCCGCATCATTTCTGGAATTTTCTTTCCGCCAAACAACAATAATGCAGCAAATACAATAAGGATTAACTCTTGACTGCCTATACCCATAATACCTAATATCATAACGGTTGCCTAATCTGTTTTCAGTTGGCAAAGTTATCCGCCCAAGATTAGAAAGGGATTAAAAACCGATTAGAGTTCACTAATGGGCCAGGTTAGGGTAACACAGGTTCCGCGACCTTCGTCTGAATGAATGGAAAAAGCGATCTCGAGCTGCTTACAGATAAGGATCGCCAGTGACAGCCCGATTCCGCTCCCTGCCGTGTTTCCTACATTACGACCGCGATAAAATGGCTGGTGGATTAACGGGACTTCCTCGGACGGGATTCCTTTCCCTTTATCCTGTATCGTCAAACGAATATGGCCATCCGGCATCTCCGCCAGCAAAACGGTTACGGGATTCCCGTCTGAATATTTAACCGCATTATCGATTAAATTAAATAAGGCAATTTCCAATTGTCCGCTATTGCCATTCGCCAGCAACTTTTCAGCGTCTTGTACATCCAAGGTGGTGTAAATGAGCGACTTTTCTATGAGCCAGCGAAGGTAAATGCGATCCAGAACTGACCAAAGTATTTCATCGATGCGATAGGCGGTCTGCTGGGGTGGAGCCGGGTGCAGTCCGGCAAGCAGCCTCAGGTTGTCCATAAGCTGCTCAATATAGGCGACATGGCCAAGTAACGTTCCCGCCAAATCACGGTATTCTGCCGGGGTGCGGTTTTTCTGCGCAAAAACCTCTATGTTGCCCGTAATAGCGGCAAGAGGTGTGTTAAACTCGTGCGAAACGTAATTGATAAAATTTTTCTGAATAACAAACGTTTCCGACAACCGGCGCAGCAGTCCATTAAATGTATGCAGCAATTCATATAATTCATCCTTCGTATCCGGAAGCGGCAATGGTTGATGCAAGGTATCCGCGTTCAGCAAATTGACACTTTTAATAATACGGGCGATGGGTTTATATGCCCGTCTGGACAACCAGAAACTCATTAAAAAAATAATCAATAAGCCTGCCACCAGCGCAACGGCCATCACGAGCAGCAATTGATTGCTTTGTGATATAAAAAATGCGTTATTGGTAGCCACGATCACAACAAATTTTCCCTGATTATCGGAGTACAGGATGCCGTAGTAATAATATCCCGCTGCTTTAAAGTGCAATTGTTCCAACCTACGGATCTGATCCAGCACTTCCGGCGTTACCTGCGCATCCAGCTGCCCATTACCGTATGTAAGCTGGTTATCCGCATCGTACACTTTGACATCCGTGTTTGAGATGCTTTCCACAAACTGGCGACGTATCCGTGCGTGGTCGCCCGCCGGAAGCTCATCCTCCTCCAAGTAAAACATGGCGGAAAGTGCGCTGGTTTTTTGCAGCTCACTAAAAATGATGCGTTCGGACATGCGGTAAAACACCACGTATACCAGAATAGCAGCCAGGATAAAAATCACACCAAACGTGAGCGACAACACCAAAGTAAGTCGATTCCGGATGGTCATGTTTGTTTATTGAGGTTGTTTTAGCATGTATCCGATCCCTTTTATGGTATGGATAAACTTCTGACCCGTGTACTCGATTTTCGAGCGGAGGTAGGAAATATACACGTCCACAATGTTTGTGTTATGGTCATAGTCGATGCCCCAGACCGCATTGACAAGCTGCACACGCGAACGTACTTTGTTCTGATGTTCAAGCAGGTATACCAATAGTTTATATTCCTTTGGAGAAAGTTCCAGCCGTTTGTCCTCAAGCTGAACCGTATGTTCCTCCACACGGACAACAAGTGCGCCGCACCGGTAGACCTGCGTTGGGCTGAGGTGGCCAAACTTTGTGCGGCGGACCAGCGCGTTCATCCGGGAAAGCAATTCCTTGAAATGAAACGGTTTCACAAGATAGTCATCGGCCCCGGCATCAAGCGCCAGCACCTTATCGTCCGTTTCCCCCAATGCACTCAGCATCAAAATCGGTGTTGTATTATGCTTATATCGAACCAGTTTGGTTAATTGAACACCGTCTATCCCGGGCAACATGATATCCATTAGGATAATATCCCATTCAGCAGCCATAATCAGTTCCCTGGCAATCTCGCCTGAGCACGCCAGCGTCGCGGTATGGCCCTGCTCTTCCAAGCCCTTGATCACGAACTCGCTGATCCGGCTATCGTCTTCAACAACTAAGATGTTCATTACTGCCAATAAACATACTATTTTTTCCCCAAGTTCCCGGTAAGATTCAACTTATTACCTTCATGAGCTCGAAGGAAGTCACGAATTTAGTTGAACAGGGCCAGCCTTGGCTATCCAGTGGCAACAAGTGTCCTTCGCATCCCAGGGAATTCCGCACGATCAACTGTTCAGTTGAAAATGACGAAAGTTGTATGGGTATATATACGCCGGTTTTCTCGACTTTTGCAATCATGAACAGACCATTAATCTTGGCATATGCAGCGCTTGCCACCGTGTGTATTGTGTGGGGAACGACTTATTTTGCGATGCGTGTTGGGGTAACCACTTTCCCTGCATTTTTATTTTCGGGCGTCCGGCAAACGATTGCCGGTGGAATACTATTGCTCATCTTGCGGCTCGTGCGCAAAAACAGGGCTTTTCCCATGCGGGAGATGCTTCGCCAAGCCGTTCCGGGCTTCCTGATGATCACCCTCGGAAACGGGGTAGTCGGATGGAGTGAAAAATACATTCCCAGCGGACTGGCAGCGCTTATTGTCTCCATCATGCCGGTATATGTAGTGATCGTGACGTTTATCAGCGGGGCCGACCGCAACGTACTAAACATCAAAGTAGCTGTCGGATTGCTGCTGGGATGTTTGGGTATTTTATTGATGTTCAGTGATAACATCAGTGATTTGGCCAATCCCGATTATTTTGCCGGGATGGTGGTCGCGTTCCTCGCCGCCTTGGCTTTTGCTGCAGGCAGCGTGTACACCAAGTACCGGCCGTCAAAGACAGATGCCCTTACCAATGCCGCCCTGCAAATGTTTTTCGGCGGTGTTGTACTTTTAATATTTTCAATATTTCTGGATGATTTCAGCACCATACCATCCATCTCGGCAAACAGCCTTTGGGCATTACTTTACCTGATCATCATCGGGTCGCTGCTATCTTATCCCTGCTTTGTATACGCATTGGAAAAATTACCCATTGGTCTGGCGTCTATATATGCCTATATTAACCCGTTTATTGCACTTTTTCTCGGTTATTTCTTTCTTGATGAAAAACTTACCTGGATTACCGGATTGGCATTGCTGGCGGCTATGGGAGGCATTTATTTTATCAAAAAGGGACAACGGATAACGGTAAAACCGTGATTGATATCAATTTAATTTTTAACTTCATCGAATGAATATGGATATCAACATAGACTGGCGACATGCGGCATTGCTGATTATTGACATGCAGCATGATTTCGCCGCACCGGACGGAAGTGCTTACATAGATGGAACTGCTGAAATCGTTCCCGTAGTATCCCATATTGCCCAGGCATTCCGAAACGCTCAACGCCCCGTCATCCACATCGTCCGGTTATACCTTCCCGATGGCACAAACGCCGATATCTGCCGCCGTGAGCGCATTGCTTCCGGTATGTCCGTAGTTGCACCTTATACTTCCGGAGCTGCTATTTTACCTGTGTTGCTACCCGATGTTGCGGAGCAACCCGACCACAGAAACCTGCTTGCCGGAAAAGTGGAACGGCTTGGTGATCTGGACTATGCCGTTTACAAACCCCGATGGGGAGCCTTTTACCGGACGCCACTTATGGATTTTTTAATGGAACAGGGCATCCGTTCACTCGTAGTCGTTGGCTGTAATTTTCCAAACTGCCCCCGCACTACAGTTTACGAAGCAAGCGAGCGTGACTTCAGTCTCGGTATTGTGCCGGAGGCCCTTTCGGGAATTTATCCTAAAGGACTGGAGGAATTAACCAATATTGGCGTTAACGTGATTGCCGGGGATGCCTTATTTGCTTTTTGACGCTCAGGTAGTTCAACCGCCATCCCTGCCCGCTAAAAATTTACGCAGCTTGGGTGCAATCACCACCGAACAATAGGGGTTTTCCGGATGGTGGTTAAAATAGTTATGATGGTAAAGTTCCGCAGCATAAAACGGCTTTGCTGGTGATATTTCCGTTACGATGGGGTCATTATACACCTCATTTTCCTCCAGTTGGCGCACAAAGGCCATTGCCGCTGCGCGCTGCGCATCGTCGTGATAAAAAATAACCGATCGGTATTGAGTCCCGATATCGTGGCCCTGCCGGTTAAGCGTTGTGGGGTCGTGGGTTTTAAAGAATACCGCCAGCAACTCTTCATAAGGCAGCACCTCTTCATCATATTCCAATTGAATTACTTCGGCATGTCCAGTTGCCCCTGAACATACCTGTTCGTAGGTTGGATTCTCCCGTTGGCCGCCCATGTAACCGGGTAATACCTCCCTTACGCCATCCAGTTGCTGGAAGATGGCTTCCGTACACCAAAAACACCCGCCTCCAAACGTTGCTGTCATTTATGTTATTTTTACTACTAATCGGTATACCCGCAGTGATCATACAGATACATGTAGTCTGCATCTCACCGGCTGAAACTGCTCTTACCGGCACCTAAAATATGCTCTTCCCCTTTACTAACAAATCTTGGCGGTTTTGGTTGCAGACGGCGTAAGAAAAACCGGATTGCAGGGCATACGCACCGTGCTCACCCTGTTTATTCAGCGCCAGAAAACCAACCTGTATGATTTTTGCTGTTTCCGGCTTTTTACGGATAATCCGGTTTACGGCTTCGCGGCATGCGTCCTCCGGCGAATAGCCCTGCCGCATGAGTTCGACTACCAGAAAGCTGCCCACGGTGCGGATCACCTCCTCCCCGACCCCGGTGGCCGTAGCCGCACCAATTTCATTATCTACATATAGCCCGGCACCGATAATTGGACTGTCACCCACCCGGCCATGCATTTTAAATGCCAGGCCACTGGTGGTACACGCCCCTGAAAGCCGGCCAGCTGCGTCGCGCGCCAACATTCCGATCGTATCGTGATTATACTGATTTCCCGGCAATTTCTCGGTGGTAAACGACCGGTTCTCAATGTTGATAACGGGCTGATATTTTTTTTGCTGTAACCATTTCCTCCATGTCGCCGCCGCTTCCGGCGTAAGCAGGTCTTCTTTTTCAAATCCGCTTTCGAGCGCAAATTGCAGTGCGCCTTCTCCTACGAGCAGCACATGGGGGGTTGCTTCCATCACTTTTCGGGCGACCGAAACTGGATGCGCAATGTGTTCGAGCGCCGCCACGGCACCACAATTACCACGATCATCCATAATACATGCATCCAGGGTGACATATCCATCCCGATCGGGGTACCCGCCTTTGCCCACAGTATGATTGTTCAGGTCGCCTTCGGCAATCCGCACCCCCGCCTCCACCGCATCCAGTGCATGCCCTTCTTTTTCAAGTATCGCCCAAGCCGCCCGGTTGGCAGCTACGCCAAAATCCCATGTGGAGATAACAATGGGTCCATCAACGGAAATCCGCCCGCCGCTACTGCCCAGCAGCTCGTTAACAGCCAGCATGGTGCCAGCCGCCGTGCCGGCTTTAATAAATGTCCTGCGATCAATCATGATAGGATTGAATTAAGTGAGCTAATAAGTACGTTTTCTTGCCGGATGTTTACGGTTTCAATAAGGTTAATTGCAAAAAATTAGCTAAAAATACAATTATTTCATAACTTAGTGGAAACTATCCCAATATGAAAATTCGGCCATGCATCTTCCTTTTCGTGTTTTCTGCGTTTTTACCTTACGCAAGCTATAGCCAGGCAAACCTGCATGATTCTGCACAATATAAAAAAATCATGCAAATTGCAGAACAGACCCGTAAGCAATATGCACCCGATCAACGTACCGCCTTGTTCGAAATCCAGTTGGACACAACCACACACGTCCCACAGTATCATATTACCACCACGGATGAAAATGCGAAAGCCGCCTTTACGGACCAGCTGGTAAAAAGTGGCATCCCTACAACGGGTACGATCACGCTACTTCCCGACAGCTCAGTCGCAGAAACGACCAAGGGTATTATCAACCTTTCCGTGGCGAACCTCCGTACCGCTCCGCGTAACCAGGCCGAGTTGGCCACACAGGCACTGTTGGGCACCGTTGTAGACTTACTACAGGAAAGGGATGGTTATTACCGTGTGCGGACTCCGGACGGCTATATTGCTTGGGTCAGTAGCTCGTCGGTTGCGCCGAAGACGAATGAAACGCTAGCTTCGTGGAATATGCACGATAAAGTCATATTCATATCGGACTTTGGACATTCCTATGAAGCAGCGGATGAGTCATCGCTACGGGTTTCCGACCTCGTAATGGGTGATCTGCTGCTGACCACAGGAACATACGGCGATTATGTGCAAGTGATTTATCCCGATGGGCGTAATGCCTTTATAAGAAGTAGCCAGGTGCAGGCATTCGGAAGCTGGCAGCAGGCACTCAACCCCACGGCACAACATGTATTGGATATCGCAAAAACCATGATGGGCGTACCCTATCTTTGGGGAGGGACTTCAGTAAAAGGCGTGGATTGCAGTGGCTTTACCAAGACAGCTTATTACATGAATGGCCTGGTTGTTCCACGGGACGCTTCGCAGCAAGTGCTGGCCGGACTCGCATTGGACGTGCTTACCGAAGACGACTTGGATACGGCAAAGCTGCTCCGCAACCTACAGCCTGCCGATTTGCTGTTCTTTGCTGCTGCAAAAGGAAAAACACCCCATCCCCGCGTTACGCATGTGGCGTTGTATATGGGCAATGGACTATTTATCCACGCTTCGGGAACGGTCCGCATTAACAGCTTGCTGAAAAGCGCACCAAATTACGATGCTGACCGGGCAAATACCCTCGTTGCTGCCCGCCGTTACCTTGGTCAGCAGGATCCGGCGCTGCAATTCCTGACAGCGCATCCGGCGTATAATACCCAAGCAGCCCGCCTACCACAAACCAATTAACCAATGAACACCAATAGCCATACAGTCAATCCGTTATTTTCAACTCCCGACACGATAACCCGTAAGATGGGCAAATTTACCCTTCGTTACCGCCCTTATACACTTACACTTAAACACGTATTTACCATAGCAGCCGGATCGCGTAGCACAACGCCTGTTGTGCTGGTGGCACTGGAATATGATGGAGTTGCAGGATATGGCGAGGCGTCTATGCCTCCTTACCTTGGGGAAAGCCATGAATCGGTAGTTGCCTTTTTGAATCGGGTAGACCTCACCACTTTTTCCGACCCTTTCCTTACAGCAGATATCCTAACGTATATCGACAGCCTCGCAATGAAGAATACGGCGGCGAAGGCATCGATTGACATCGCATTGCATGACTTGCTCGGGAAACTAATGGGGCAGCCCCTGCACCGGATATGGGGGTATAACCCGAAAGCCACACCGGACACCACCCTTACCATTGGCATTGATACACCTGAAATCGTACGGCAAAAGGTCCGGGAAGCCGACTCTTTTAATATTCTGAAGGTAAAATTGGGCTTGGACACGGATAAACTGATGATTGAAACGATCCGCGAAGTAACAGATAAGCCCCTCTGCGTCGACGCGAATCAGGGTTGGAAAAAAAGAGAGGAGGCGCTGGAAATGGCACATTGGCTGGCCGAGCGGGGTGTTATTTTCCTGGAACAGCCAATGCCCAGAGAACAGGTGGATGATAATGCGTGGCTTACGGCACACAGCCCAATTCCAACCGTAGGCGATGAAGCTGTCCAGCGGTTAAGCGATGTCCGTAGCGCCCATGGGGTATACAGCGGTATCAACATCAAACTGATGAAATGCACGGGGTTAAGGGAAGCACATAAGATGGCTGAACTGGCTCGGGCACTGGACATGAAAGTGATGCTGGGCTGCATGACGGAAACATCGTGTGCGATATCCGCCGCAGCACAACTGTCACCCGTGGTCGACTGGGCTGACCTGGACGGTGCATTGCTGATCAGCAACGACGTGTATCAAGGCATGACGGTTGAACGGGGAAAAGTGGTTTTACCCGACAGGCCGGGCATCGGTATCGCATTTTGCTAACGACGAGATATAACTAACCAAAATTAAAACCATTATGAACAAGCGATTATTTTTCTTCGCTTGGGCGCTGCTGTGTACATGGGTGTATGTGGCGGAAGCCCGGCAAATGGCTGTAACCGGAAGGGTTACAGACGCGATGGACGGATCGCCGTTATCGGGGGTTACGGTTGTGATCAAAGGCTCCAGCATGGCCACCGCTACCGGCAGCGATGGCCGTTACCGCATCGATATTCCGGATGGCAATGCCGTATTATCCTTTTCGGCAGTTGGCTACGCGCTACAAGAAATACGCGTAGGCAATAATACCGTAGTGGACGCGCAGCTTACGGCTTCGAACCGTGCACTTGACGAGGTCATGGTCGTCGCCTACGGGACAGCAACAAGGGATACCTATACTGGTTCCGCCGCAGTAATCCGGCAGGAAGAAATCCAGGACGTTCCCACCGTTTCTTTTGAGGGTGCACTCTCGGGCCGGGTACCGGGAATACAGATCACCGCTTCTTCAGGGCAGGCCGGATCGGCCCCCAGTATACGAATCCGCGGGATCGGCTCCATGAATGCCTCCAACGAGCCGCTATACGTCATTGATGGCGTTCCCGTGGTATCGGGCAGTGGCGGCCAATTCGGCGATTACCTTTATACCTCCAATAACATCCTGAATTCCCTGAACCCATCCGACATTGAGTCGATTACTGTACTGAAAGATGCAGCCGCATCTTCCCTGTACGGCTCAAGGGCAGCAAATGGGGTGGTCGTGATTACAACCAAAAAGGGCCAGCTTGGAAAGCCGGTCATCAACATCCGTTCCTCCGTAGGCTTTACACCAAGCTGGGCCACAGATAACTATGAGCCGGCAGGTGTACAGCAACAGGTAAATATGCTGTACCAGGTTTTTCACGACCTCGGCACGTCCAATGGCTCCACTGAAGCAGAGGCCAATGAAACGGCGCTCAATATGCTGAACAGCCGGTTTAACCGGCATGGCTATTATTTTGAAACGGCCGGCGCCGGTGTCTTGGAAAATGTGGCCATCAGAGGACTGACCGATGGCCTCGTAAATCGTGAGGGTACTTATTTTGATTGGGAAGACCGGTTGTTTCGGACCGGAATATACCAAACCAACGACCTGTCGGTGAGCGGTGGTACGGAGAGCACCCGATATTATTCCTCCCTTTCCTATACGAAAGACAAGAACCGGATTGTAATTAATGATTATGACCGGATAGCGGGCCGGATCAATTTATCGCAGAACATCGGAAAACACGTCGAATTTATATCAAATATCAGCGTTTCAAACAATAAACAGCAGGGATTTAATGATACCCGTAACCTGGGTGGAAATTATTATCTGCAGACACGCAATCTGTTATGGCCGCTATACTGGCCAACCGACTACAAAACGGGCGAACCCTGGGTAAACCGGTACGGTAGCTATGCATATAACGCGGAATATTATGAAAATGAATGGGAAAATAGCGCGAATACACTTCGGATTGCCGCTAACGAAACACTGAACATCCAGTTGCTTCCCGAACTGAACGTAAAATCGGTGTTCTCTTATGAAAATAACGCAGTGAAAGAACACCTTTACTACAGCGCAAATCACTACGACGGCGCAACCTCAAACGGTGAGGTCAACGAGATTAATACAACGTATAGGAAGTTGGTATCTTCTACCACGGCGAATTACAACAAACAGTTCGGCATGCATGGATTGGACCTGCTCGCAGGTTTTGAAGCAGAGAAGAACAATACCGATTTTCAACGTGCCACTGGAACGGATCTCCCCTCCAGTGCATTGCATTCCGTGGCCACCGCAGGGGAGCTGGACGCCAGTGCCTATTCCTGGGGTTATAACATGCTTTCGGTATTGTCCCGCGTGGCTTACAACTACGGCAGTAAATACAACCTGTCAGCATCGTACCGCCGCGACGGTTCGTCACGGCTGAGTCCGGAAAACCGCTGGGGTAATTTCTGGTCGGTCGGCGGCGCATGGACGATCAGTGAGGAATCCTTTATGGACCGTGCAACCTTTCTCAGCAACCTGCGCTTACGCGCTTCTTATGGAACAAATGGCACACAGCCCACGGATAATTTCGGGTGGCGGACGTTGACCGGTTATACCAGTCGCTACATGGGAAGTGCCGGTGGCGCAATCAATACAATTGGCAATGAAGCGCTGACATGGGAAACCAGTTATTCCACAAATGTAGCGTTGGAAATCGGCTTGTTTGAAGATCGGCTTTACGGCGTAGTGGAATACTTCAATCGCGATTCCAGGAACCTATTACAGGACGTGCCCATTTCAACGGTAACGGGATTCGGCTCCATTCTCCGGAATATCGGTGAGGTGAATAACCGTGGCCTGGAAATCGAATTGGGGTACGACATCCTCCGGGAGGGTGATTGGAAGTGGAGCGCAAACGTCAACGGATCCTTTATCGATTCCAAGGTGACCAAACTGTATAAAAATGAGGGCGACCCTAAGGGGCAGGATATTATCTGGGACGACCCAACGGGTGGAGATGACAGAGCTGAGTTTATTTATCGTGAAGGGGAATCCATGTTGAGTTTCTATGGATTCGAATGGGCTGGCGTAGACCCGGAAAATGGCCGGAACATGTGGTATGTCAACCATCCCGATGGCAACGATGTCGGTGATTTTATGCACAACGGCAAGGGAGCCACTTATAATTGGTCGGATGCGAATCGTGTGATTCTTGGATCGGCGATTCCCACAGTATACGGTGGCCTGAACACCAACATCAGCTACAAGGGGCTTAGTCTTGGCCTTAACTTCAGTTACAAAATAGGCGGTTATCTTTATGACGGGGCCTTCAAGGATGTGGCAGACGACGGGTATTACTGGGAACGGATCCGCGCGCAGTATTACGATGAGAACAGGTGGACTGTGGAACGTCCCGGTGGTTCGCTGCCCAAACTCGACGGCAACGACCTGACCGATGCCATGCAATACAGCAGCCGCCAGATGCACAACGCCAGCTTCCTCCGCCTGAAGAACATTAACCTGACGTATACGATACCCACACAGGTGATTAGCAAGATCGGTGTTTCCGGCGCCCGGATATATTTCAATGGAACGAACCTGTTAACCTTCTCCCGGTATAAAATCGCCGATCCGGAGGTTAACCAGTTTGGCACGCGCGGCTGGGAGACGCCATATGGCAAAACCTATACATTCGGTGTTGAATTCAGTTTTTAACGATTTAAAGATTTGTACAATGAAAACGATAACTATACTGTGGGTAGGGGTATCAATTGCAGCATGCCTTTCATGCTCCGACTTCCTGGATGTGAAACCGACTAACTCGGGCGATTCCCAAAGCTCCATACAAACGGCTGCCGATGCACAGGTGATGATCAACGGGCTGATGCGCTCCATGACCAGCTCGGATTATTATGGACGGAATTTTATCATGTATGGCGATGCAAAGGGTGGAGACCTGACCATTGCATCCCAGGGCCGCGGACTGGATCCGCTGTACACGTTCAATCATACGGTAACTGCCAATAGTTATTCCGGTTTCTGGACCCAGCTGTATGAAAGCATTTTACAGGTAAATAACCTGCTGGAAAACATAGACAGGCTGGAGCAGGAAGGGACAACGGACGACTTCAGTACGTACAAGGGGCAGGCGCTCACTGCCCGGGCCCTGATTTACTTTGATTTGGTTCGCCTATACGGTAAAGCATATACCGATGACCCGGCGTCATACGGCGTTCCCAATATAACGGCCACACTCGAAGCATCCGCTCAGCCGCTCCGGGCGACGGTTGCGGAAAACTACACCCAGATATTGGCTGACCTGACTGCTGCGGCACCATTGCTTCCCAAAACCCCAACCAATGGCTATTTAAACTATTACGCTAACAAAGCGTTGCAGGCACGGGTAAACCTGTATATGGGTGACCACGCAGCAGCATTAAGTGCTGCGGAGGAAATCATCAACGACAAGATATATACGCTATATGAAAACGGGACGTGGACAGACTCATGGAAGACGCCATTTGGCACCGAATCCATATTTGAATTAGGTATGTTCCCGAACGAGGGCGATTTAGGCAGCGCATCGCTGGGCTTTTATTTGCGGCGCCTGGCACACGGCGCACCCACGGCTGCTGGCTGGTTCATGGCCAGCGATTACTTTCTTGAACGCCTGGGAGAAGATCAGGACGATGTGCGCTGGGGAGTAATGGACCAGGATGAATCGGAAGCCCCGCGTTTGGGTTCATGTTATAAATATAGTGGCAGTGTTGCATTGGAGGGCGATGGGAAGTCGACCAACACCGCAGTAAACATCAAAGTCATCCGGCTCTCAGAAATATACCTCATCGCGGCTGAGGCCGCCCTGCCCACCGATCCGGGGCTTGCGGCCAGTTACCTCAACGCCATCCGGAAGCGGTCACCGAACCTGCCACCGGCTACCGCGGCAACGATCACCCTGGATATGATTCTCGACGAACGGAGTAAAGAGCTGTTTGCCGAAGGCCACCGGTTTTTTGACATGATCCGGTTAAACCGGTCGATCACATTCAACGATGATTTTGGCGGGATTACGGTCCCTCACCGGGAAAAAACGATTGACAGAAGTTTTTACAAGACGGTTTTACCTATTTCGCAGGACGAAATCAACGCCAACCCGGGGATTGAAGCGCAGCAGAATCCCGGGTATTCGGCCCAATAATAAAAAGCTAATGGCGCTGGGCAGTCGAGCATGGTTTCAAGACTGCTGACTGCTTAGCGCCAAGGTATTGTTTAGCACCTTCGGCGCAAACGACGCCCTATTCAGGACCTGTGGTTTCCGCCACTTCAAGTGCCTTGGTAGTCACGTAGTATTTGGCCAGCATGTTGGGCACCTCCCAGTCAGGCAAGGTACCTGATCCCAAAAAGGACAGGTATTTTTCGGTGACCTGTGCAAAATGCTCCTCATGGGAGGTCACCAGCGCGGAATCAACTCCAATGCGATATAGGCCATCAGGCAAACGCTCGAATGTCAGTCCCGGATAGGTAGCACCGAGTCGATTCATCGCATCACCGAGTGCCGACTCGAAAGAGGCTACGTCCCGTTCTTCAGTAGGCTGGACGTAGAGCACCGGCTTATATGACTCTGCTTTCCCCTGCTTGATGATCAAGTTAGCATATCGCCCACGCATAATGGAATAATGGGTATCACCGGCGCCTTCGGGGGCTTCAAAATTCCATACAACTGATACCCGGGCATGGATACCCCGGATCCTGTAATTAATTTCACCGTTGGCAAAAACGGCGAGGTTGCCATTGCTGTCCAGGGCATCACGCAGGTATTCCGGGAAGTCGGGGGTTTGCGTTGATTGGGTAAACTGCGCTGGCGTAACAATAGCCGGCCACCGTTTGGCATTAATTACCTCGATATCCCGATCATAATGGATTACTTCCTCCGGAAAACTCTCCCATTGCACCAGGTCGACCAAATGCGTGGTAATATCCACGAGCCCCTCCCCTTGTTGCCGGGTATCGTAAAACCACGCCGGCCGGATCAGCGGTTTGCCCGACACTTCCTTGAAAAAATGATGTACACTTTCCTTGGTGATTGCGGGGTGCTCGGCATCTCCAGTAACAAGTCCCCCAAAGAATTCAGGCAGCTGCGAAAGCTCTTTTTGCAGTATGGTATTAATTTCATACCGTTCGGTCATGATGTCGTATAACACCACGTGATTTTCCAGCGCCTGCGCAAATGCAGCTTCCAGCCGGGGGAAATCGACATGGCGGATAATCATCGGCTTATCTGCCAGTACATGTAAGCCCGCCGCCACAGCCTGGCCGATGTAATCCATCTTGTGCTGGTTATTGCCCGACAGAACCACTACGTTCCCCTTTCGTTCATCCAGCATCTTCTCCATGAAATCTGCCCCGGAATACACGACCTCTTTCCAGTGTGTAGGGTGATCGGGCCGGGAGTTGTATTGTGTTATCAGTGCCAGGTGAGCCTTCAGTTCAGGTCCATCCGGAGCGTACACATACGCGGTGTCACTCACACCGGGGTACGCCGACTTTTGCACCAGCGATGCGTGGAAATGCCCCGGAGCAACCGTCACCAGTTTAATCGTTTCCTGTGTTTGACCCGCATGCTGCTTGTTGCCGCAGGCGGCGAGACCCATAATCAGGATCATGCAAATTGGCGTATTTGTTTTCATAAACAAGGTATCAGTGGTTAATTTCAATAACGAAATATCACGTCCCGTAACCAGTAGCCAGCAGGATGGTTACCAGACGTAATTCTTAAATTGTTCCCCCGGTATTGCGGATAGGTCAATTAAATAACCATTAATAACCGCATACGCGGGGACATTGTCCCTGGCGAGGAAGAAATTAGCTGTTGCTCCCAGGTTAGGACCCGATGGAACAGGTGTCCGCGTGTTGAAAACAATCAGTGGTAGGCTGTGGTGGCGGTCTTCCGGCAAATTCGTCACCCGGACCGCATAGTATCCCTGCCGCAGCAGGTCCATCGCCTGCGCCATCGACACTTGTTCGATGCTGTTAAATGCCGTTGGATAAACCTTACCTGGCATAAAGTGATAGCCTTCGGCATCCAGTTCGGCATAACCGAATTGTTCTTTCAGGTCGCCCACATCCGTTATCCGGGATTGCACATGGTACGTGCGGTAATCGCCGGGATCCGTTACCTCATTCCGCACGATGGACAGGTCTACCCGGTAATTCAGGGAATCGTGGGCAGCACCCACATTCCGGATCAGCAGATCGGAAAGCTGCGAGGCACTGAAAGGCAGAGTTTCATATTCGGCTCTATCGTATTGCGTATAACTTTCCTGGGCGATCTCCATCAACGCATTCAGGATAACAATAAAATTAAGCTTCCGGATAAACTGTTTTTCGGGGTCACCCGGATAACCTCCTGATTCGATCAGGACGGTACTTGCACCCCAGGCCTGGAAATTATCACCGAAAGCGCGGGGCGAATAGGTATCGTCATATTTGGCCACGCCATTCGGAATATAGCCCTGCAGAATCCGGTTAATGCTTGCCGCAACTTTCATGGCATTGCCGCGGACATCATTCACCTCCCGTTCCTCGTTATACGCGGGTGCTAACAGGGCGACCGTTACCGGATTGGATGTTCCCGGCACGTTATAGTAGATATTCATGTCGTGCAGGTTGAAGCCGAAATCGGGCTTGACAGTTTTGGCCGCTTCGATCAGAATTCTTCCTTCTACCGTTTCACCGGCCCTCGCGTCACGGTTGATATCCACATCCATTGCATTTCGCCGGGTATACACGTCCGCACCATCCGGATTGAGCATGGGGATGAAATAAATGCTGGTCTGTTCGCGCAATAATGTACGAATGCTATCCAAACCATCATTTTCTGCCTCCAAAAAATTAAACAAATCCATCAATGCCATGGTTGCCGTAGGTTCATTGCCGTGCATCTGCGACCACAGCATGATCTTTTTCGGACCACTTCCGTATGTTAGCTGGTAAATTGGCTTTTTCAGCACAGAAACCCCCAGCTGGGTCACTTCAAATGTTTCCCCGCCCTGTCGCTTCAGGATTAACGGTTCGATATCGGCATGTTTAAACCGGCGATTGGTGATAGTGGGTTCGCGATACGTTTCAAAGGCATTGGCCAGCATCGTCGTATCAGGTACATAGCCGCCTTTTCCGGAGAACCAGTTGCCCTGGCAAGCGGAGGACAACAATACCATAGCGAATAAGTAAATGAATGGTTTCATATTTTAGGTATTTAACGATCAGCATTCACACAACCAATTGGCACAACCGACGATTCATCCGTTTAGCCTGCTCGGGATTCCTGCAAGCCGCTTTCCTATCTTCAACGAAGAATATTTTCCAGTACCTGCAATGTCCCCCCGTCGGCATCCATGCGAACCCGCGCCCCGATTGGCAGGATAAACTGCTCGTCAATATGCCCGATCCGCGCTCCCTGAAACGCTGGTATCCCCAGCGGCTTAATATAATCAGTTAGCACCTGATTCAGGGTGAGGGAGTTTCTCGGATTCTTCGCTTCACACTCCGAACACTTACCAAAAATCAACCCTTTAATTTTGGATAACGCGCCCGTTAGTGCCAGCTGGCTGAACATCCGGTCGATCCGGTATGGTTCTTCACCGATATCCTCCAGAAAGAGCAGGCTATTCTCGAAATCAGGGAAATACCGGGAACCGGCAATACCGGCCAGCACCGTGAGATTCCCTCCCAGTAGCCGACCCTCAGCCGAGCCGGAAGAAATCGGCCGGAATTCCTTTTTGTCTGTTGCATAAACCGGCGGCTTACCTTCAAAAAACAGCTGCGTAAATTGGTTGTTGACCATGGATGTCCAAACACTATTAGCCACCGCCCCATGGAACGTAATCAGTCCCGTTTGCGTATAAATCGCCTGATGAAAAGCCGTAATATCGCTGTAGCCCATAAAAATTTTAGGATTCCGCGCAATCAAGCTATAATCGAGCCGACTGAGCAGTCGGGCCGCGCCTGATCCGCCACGGAGGCAAACGATGGCTTTGACTTCCGGGTCGCTGAACATGCGGTGTATGTCGGCTATCCGTTCTTCATCCGTACCGGCCAGGTACCCGTTTTTTTTACCTACATGCTCCCCCCATTTGATGCGAAGTCCGAGCGCAGCAAAATTAGCTTTGGCAATCGCGTAGCCCTTGTCGTCAACCAATGGCGATGACGGGGTAATGATCCCGACGGTATCTCCCTTTTTTATTCGTCTGGGATAAATGGCGGCCCGCTGTCCGGCAAGCGAATGCCTTCCAAAAGCCGGCAATGTATTTCCCAGAGCCATCGAGGCAATTCCCGTGCTACCTATTTTCAAGAATGTACGTTTGTCCATTACAGTCAGTATATCATCATCGGTTAAATAGCAGCCGTTTCCCGGAGCCTCTCTCAAACAATTCGCCGTCACGGTAAACCAAGTTCCCCGATACCAGCGTGTGCGTGATGGTTGATTTAAAGGTATGCCCCTCAAACGGCGACCATCCGCATTTAGAAAGGATGTTGGCTTTCGTGACCGTATATGGTTTATTTAAATCCACCAACACCAGGTCGGCCCAATATCCTTCTCTTACAAACCCACGGTTATCGACCTGAAAACAGATCGCCGTATTGTGTGCGGTTTTCTGTACCAGTTCTTCCAGTGTCAGTTCCCCGTTGTGGTGAAGGTCGAGCAATGCCTGCAGCGCATGCTGCACGAGCGGTCCGCCGGATGGCGCCTGCAGGTAAGGTTGCAGTTTTTCGTTAAGCGTATGCGGCGCATGATCCGTGGCGATAACATCAATATGGCCATCGCGTACCGCAGCAAGGATTCCGCGGCGGTCTGCTGCAGTTTTCACAGCCGGATTCCACTTAATGAAGTTACCCTTCCCAGCGTAGTCCGCATCGCTGAACCAAAGGTGGTGTACGCAGGCTTCGGCTGTAATGCGTTTCGCTTCCAACGGGATTTCGGCATCAAACAACTGCGCTTCCCGTGCCGTTGAAATATGCAGGATATGCAGGCGGGAGCCATGTTTCTTAGCCAGTTCAACCGCACGCGACGATGAGATAAAACACGCTTCCGATGAGCGGATTAATGGATGCATATCCGGTGTCAGTGCTTCGCCGTAAATTGCCTTGAACTTAGCGAGATTCTGCCGAATTGTCGCTTCATCTTCGCAGTGGGTGGCAATCAGCATAGGTGCCTGCGCAAATATCCGCTCCAGGGTATATTCGTCATCCACCAGCATATTACCGGTAGACGATCCCATGAACACCTTAATCCCGCACACCGTGCGTGGATCGGTACGGAGTACTTCGTCCAGGTTATCATTAGCGGCGCCCATGTAAAAGGAATAATTTGCAAGTGAGCGTTGGGCCGCAATATCAAATTTATCCTGCAACAGACGCTGTGTAAGCGCATTGGGAACAGTATTGGGCATTTCCATAAACGAGGTAGTCCCTCCCGCTACTGCCGCCCGGCTCTCGTGCCAGATATCGGCCTTATGCGTAAGACCAGGTTCACGGAAATGCACCTGGTCATCAATCAGACCGGGTAGCAGGTATTGCCCCTCCGCATCGATCTCGATTTCCGCCCGCTCGGTAAGCTGCGGTGCAATCTTTTGGATAATCCCGTCCCGGATGTATATGTCAGCAACGAAAATCTGTCCTTCATTGACAATAGTGGCGGCTTTAATAAGTATTGCAGGCATACCTTTTTACGTTTATCATGGTGCCGTATGTAGCATTTAGGATTAGTTCGGGACGGCAACAGCCCACCCGTAGGCAAAGATACATAAATCACATGCCATCTGTCAACATGGGGCAGCTAAACTTTCACTTGGCCACTGCAGCCCGAAACCTCCCGATTATCCGTTTGACGTACTGTCTACTGGAAAGTTATTGGACGTGCTGTCCACAGGCAGGCCAGTGCTGTCCACGGGCAATTCATGATCGGTACTGTCCACGGGTGATTCATGGTCCGTACTGTCTACGGGAAGCTCATGATCCGTTGAGTCTGAAGGCAATTCATTGCCCGGGCCCTCACCCTCTTCATAAATCAGCCGTGCCACACCGTCAACACATTTCACCCCAATCGGTTCCGGCACCGTGGCACAGTCTGAGTTATTATTCCCCCACTTATTGTTAAATTTGGTCTCCAGTTCCGTATACAGTGCTACCCTGCTTAAGAAGTGTTCCGTATCGATCTTATTGGAATATGCAATATAACCACTTGGCCCCCCGCAGGGTTTACGCCCGATTGCCGTATAGGCCCACTGGGTGGAATCCGTACAGGATTCCTTTTTGGAAAGCCCGTCGATTTCAGCATATAACTGCTTAAGTACCTTTGCATCGGCACCTTTTTCGTCATATTCAGGTGATTCGCAGGAAAAGCATACAAATAGCAGGGCCACTCCCGCCATATAATGTAACGTACTCATAAGTATAATTTTAACTGTAATTTGTTTGTATCTGTAAGCCCATATGCAAAATTCAGACCATAGGGGTTAAAATGGCAGTAAAAAATGCAATTCCACGGCAAGGGTAACAACAAGGCGCGCGGAAATTTCGGTTTCCGCGCGCCTCGTGATGTGATTAAAATGGAATTACATAGGCAAATTAGCCATAAACTGCACATTCACCGACCCCAGGTTAAGCCCAACCATAAACGAGGGCATGGCCTGTGCAAAAACCCACGCATTGTGCTGCCGGTAAACGTATCCCCGACGGTAGGGGTCGTAGTACGTGTGATAGGCGGGGAAATACACATACTCTGACCGATGATAAAATCGGGGGCCATAGTACCAGGCGTCGTGGTCACGGTAGCGTTTGCCCCGTTGCTTGACGTATTTCCGGTAAGCCTTATCGCGCTCCCGGTAATACTCACGGTATGAATTACCGCGACGGCCATCGTATTCGCGAACCCGGTAATGTCCACCGTTTGCATAATGGTGTCCACCCCGCTCATGCCGGTATTTCGGGTGTTCTTTTCCGTTACCCCGGCCATGCCCGCGCCCACGCTGCGCGTAAGCATCACTGAAACTCATTATTCCGAATACAATCGCAACAACATAAATGACTAACTTTTTCATGGCTCTGCGTTTTACGTTACTCCTAACTTATTCCTTGACTCCTTTTGCGAATTGGACTACTAAAAGCATGCCGAGGTTTAATGGAATAAATGTCCTATGGAATAATTGAGCTATCGCAGGGGAATATCGCCCGGATTAGTTCTTCAGCAATCGCTGTATCTCATCCAGTTTCATCAATGCCTCAACGGGGGTTAATGTATTGACATCGAGGTTATTGAGCATATCCCGTATTTTAACGAGAATAGGGTCGTCAATGGAGAACATCTGCAATTGATAGGCCTGCTTCTGGATTTTTTTCATGCTGTCCTTAATCTGCTCTCCTCCGGTACGTTCCTGCTCCAGACGCTTGAGGATATCTGTGGCACGTTGCAACAATTTGGGGGGCATTCCTGCCAGTTTAGCCACATGGATACCGAAACTATGTTCACTTCCCCCCGGAACCAGCTTGCGGAGAAAAATCACCTTGTTATTTACCTCCTTGACCGATACATTGAAATTTTTGATCCGGGAAAATGAATTGGTTAATTCATTCAGTTCGTGATAATGTGTGGCAAAGAGTGTCTTCGCCCGGGCTACAGGGTGATTATGCAGGAACTCCGCAATGGCCCAGGCGATGGAAATGCCGTCATACGTGCTGGTACCGCGTCCGATCTCATCGAGCAGGATCAGGCTCCGCGGCGAAAGGTTATTCATGATGCTTGCCGTCTCGTTCATTTCCACCATAAATGTGGACTCGCCCGACGAGAGATTATCGGATGCCCCCACCCGCGTGAATATCTTGTCGACCAGTCCAATCCGTGCCGCAGTTGCGGGAACAAAGCTTCCCATCTGGGCCATTAGTACGATAAGCGCGGTCTGCCGGAGAAGTGCCGATTTACCTGCCATGTTCGGACCGGTAATAATGATAATCTGCTGCGTCTCGGTGTCAAGAAACACGTCATTGGTAATATAATCTTCCCCGGCCGGGAGCTGTTGTTCAATTACCGGATGGCGGCCGCCTTTGATATCAATGGCATCACTTTCATTTATTTCCGGTTTGATGTAGTAATTTTTTTCGGCGATGACTGCAAAATTGAGCAATACATCGAGGCGGGCAACCAGCTGGGCGTCGCATTGCACGGGTTTTATGTAGGCCGCAACAGCCGTCAGTAACTCGGCATATAACCGGGTTTCAATCGCCTGGATTTTTTCTTCGGCCCCGAGAATCTGTTCCTCGTATTCCTTCAGCTCTTCGGTAATGTATCGTTCGGCATTGACCAGTGTCTGTTTCCGGATCCAACCGGCAGGTACTTTATCTTTGTGCGCGTTGGTTACTTCAAGGTAGTAACCAAACACGTTGTTGAAGGCAATTTTCAGCGAAGGAATACCCGTTGTTTCAGCTTCCCTTTTCTGGATTTCGAGCAGGTAATCTTTGCCTCCGTAGGCTACCTTACGCAACTTATCGAGGGTTTCATCAACGCCATCGGCAATTACATTTCCCTTATTTACCTGCACCGGTGGTTCGGGCTGCAGCTGTGCCTCGATCCGGTTGCGGATAGCCTGACAGGGATCCAGTTGTGCTGCAATGGCCTGCAGAGCCGGTGCCCCGGCCGTCGCGGTTAGTGCTTTCAGCTGCTCAACAGCATGCAACGCACGCTTAAGCTGGATGACTTCCCTCGGATTGGCCTTCAGCAGGCCAATCTTGCTGATCAATCGTTCCAGGTCGCCGATCTGCCTGATTTCACTCACCAGCGCCTCCCGGAGGTCTTTGTTACCGTATAAATAATCCACGACCTCCAGCCGTTCGCTGATGGCCTTCCTTTCTTTTAATGGCATTACCATCCAACGCTTGAGTAACCGGGCACCCATCGGCGAGGCAGTTTGGTCAAGCACATCGGACAACGTAATGGCACTTTCATTGGCCGAGCCCACCAATTCGAGGTTTCGTATGGTAAAGCGATCGAGCCACATGTAATGATCTTCCTCAATCCGGGAAATACTGGAAATATGCTGCAAATTCCGGTGTTCGGTTTCATTGAGGTAATGCAGGGCAACTCCCGCAGCCACGATACCCAGAGACAACCGGTCGATGCCGAATCCTTTCAGCGATTGCACTTCGAAATGCTTGTGCAGCGCTTCTTCAGCATAGCTGCCGGTATAGGGCCACTCGTCCAGGGTGTAGGTATAAAACTGGTTGCCGAAATGCTCGACAAAAAGCTGATGCTGCCGCTTACCCATAATAACCTCGGTCGGCTTCAACCCCTGCAGCAGCTTATCGATATAGGCTGCATTCCCCTGTGCTACCTGAAACTCACCGGTGGAAATATCAAGAAAAGAAATACCGATCAGGTTTTTTTCGAAGAAAATGGAGGCCAGGTAGTTATTAGCCTTTTGTTGTACAATATGATCACTGTAAGAAACCCCGGGGGTAACCAATTCCGTTACGCCACGTTTCACAATGGTTTTGGTTGCCTTAGGATCCTCCAATTGGTCGCATATGGCAACACGCTGCCCGGCGCGGACAAGCTTGGGCAGGTACGTTTCGAGGGAATGGTGCGGAAAACCGGCAAGTGCCGTTTCGGACTCGCTGCCATTACCCCGTTTGGTCAGCACAATACCGAGTATCCGTGCTGCTTTTATTGCGTCTTCGCCAAAAGTCTCGTAAAAATCGCCTACGCGAAACAACAGCAGGGCACCGGGATATTTCACCTTAATGCTGTTGTACTGCTGCATCAAAGGGGTTTCTTTTTTCTTTGCTGATTTTGCCAAAATAGACGTCGTTTTACTCCTGCGTGGCCGTAAAAATAGAACAATTGATGGGATTTGGCAATGGATAATTGTGAATCGGCCCGTTGCCTGCTGCCAACTATTCCGTATATTCGTTTTAATTATGGCAGCCAAACTAAGCCGAAAAAAGCGCGTTAAACGTCGAAGACTTCCATTTTCCGCCATCCGGAACAGGTACCTCCGATGGGGCCTGCGTATCGTGGCGGGGTTTTTCATGCTCTCCGTGGTCTGGGTGCTGGCCCTTCGTTTTGTTAACCCGCCCGTTACCTGGCTGATGGTGCAGCGAGGTTTCGAACGCCAGGGCGAGGGCAAAACATGGAAAATTACCAAGGAATGGCGGGCTTACGAAGTACTTTCGGACAACCTCAAACGAGCGGCGATGGCGGGCGAAGACGCCCGGTTTACGGAACATTGGGGATTCGATCGCGATGCTATCGTAGATGCCTACCAGCGCAATAAGACAGGCGGTAAGCTGCGGGGAGGCAGCACCATTAGCCAACAGACAGCAAAAAACGTCTTTCTCTGGCCAGGGCGCTCCTGGGTTCGAAAAGGATTCGAAACATACTTCACCGTGCTTATCGAGCTGCTGTGGAGTAAAAAACGGATCCTCGAAGTCTACCTCAATGTGGTGGAAACCGGCGACGGCCTGTACGGCGCGGAGGCGGCGGCACAATATTATTATGGAAAGTCGGCGAAAAGCCTGACAAAGCGCCAGGCTGCTTTATTGATTGCGGTTTTACCCAACCCCCGCCGCTGGTCACCCGTAAAACCCACGGCGTTCATCAACCGGAAAGCGAATACCATTGTCCGGTACATGG
>NZ_JBEBRB010000011.1:0-53792 GCF_040395035.1 Parapedobacter lycopersici
GCGCGTTCTCCGGGAAGTCCTGATAGCATACTGGCCGCGTAAACCGATAGATAGCGCCCGTTCCGACGGATGTGGACCGCGAGTCGGTGGTTGCCGGAAACGGACCCCCATGTACCATGGCGGGGCTAACCTCCACTCCGGTGGGAAATCCGTTAAACAACAGCCGTCCAACCTTGCGCTCCAGTATTTTCACCAATTCGCCATATTCTTCCAAGTCTGCGGGTGTGGCATGCACGGTTGCCGTTAAATGCCCTTCCAGGCGTTCAGCCACCTGATAAAGCTGCGCTTTGTCTTCTGCCGTTACCAACAGGCTGGACGGGCCGAATACCTCTTCGGCAAGCGCCGGATGGCGAAGGAGCGTAGCTGCGGAGGCCTGCATAAGGTAAGCAATGCCTTCATAGGGGGCATTCCGTGAAACTCCCTTGGCTATTTTACTTACGCCCTTGACCTGTTGCATCCGGAGGACCCCGTCGTTATAGGCCTGCTGTATAGCTGGCGTTAACATGATCCCCGGCGTCGTTGCATTTTTTTCAAGCGCGCCGGCTATTTCACCGATGAAGCTGACCATTTCCGGGCTGTCCAGTGCCAATACCATTCCGGGATTCGTGCAAAACTGTCCGGTACCCAACGTAATGGACGAAACGAGTCCCTGTGCGATTTGTTCCGATTTTTCTTTAATGGCACCGGGTAAAATGAACACCGGATTCGTACTTCCCATTTCTGCATAAACCGGAATGGGCTCCGGACGGGAGCTGGCTGCGGCGAAAATCGCCTTTCCGCCCCGCGTTGATCCCGTAAAACCAACGGCTTTTACGAGCGGATGCGTTACCATGGCCATCCCCACATCAGCTGAATGTCCCTGAATCAGGCTAAAAATACCTTTCGGCATTCCCAAGGCCTGCACAGCCCGATCGATCGCCTGCCCTACCATGGCCGACGTGCCGGGATGTGCGGGATGCCCTTTGACCACCACTGGACAGCCCGCGGCCAGTGCGGAAGCGGTATCACCCCCCGCTACCGAAAAGGCGAACGGAAAGTTGCTGGCGCCAAATACGCACACCACACCAAGTGGAATCTGCCACTGGCGCAGATCCGGCTTTGGCGCGGGCTGTCTTTGCGGCTGGGCACGGTCGATCCGTGCCCCCACCCAGGACCCCTCTTCAACCAGCCCGGCAAATAGGTTCAGCTGGTTGATCGTGCGGGTAAGCTCCCCGTGGAGGCGGGGGAACGGCAGGGCTGTTTCGGTTGTACACACCGCCACCAGCGCGGCTCTATTAGCCTCCAGCTCTTCACCAATCCGCCGCAGAAGCGCAACCCTCTGCTGGGGGGGCTCCCTACGGAATATTTCAAATGCCCGTTCAGCCTCCTGCACAGCGGCGTCAATTTCGGCAGCCGTATGTTCGCGGAAGCCACCGGGCAATGCTTCACCGGTGGCCGGGTTAATCGCGTAAAACAGGTTTTCGGTGTCGTTGGTCGTTTTCATCTTTTGATCATTAGGCTACATAATTCACCAATGTTCCAATGGGCTCAATGGTAATGCGGATCTCGTCGTTGCTTTGCAGGGTAAATTCGTCGGGTGGCACGATACCCGTACCCGTCATGAGATAGCATCCGTAAGGAAACGCACATTCCCGGAACAGAAAGGACGCCAGTTCTTCCTGACTGCGTTTCATTTTATCAATGCCCACCGTATTTGTAAAAATTGGGGTGCCGCCACGTAAGATTTCCAACGCAATCTTCGTATCCGCAGCGAGTGGCGTTTTGTTGACGTACAGGCAGGGGCCCAGACCGGCGCATCCCTCATAAACCTTGGCCTGTGGCAGGTAAAGTGGATTTTCAGCTTCAATTGCCCTGGAACTCATATCATTGCCTATGGTATATCCCTGGATCAGCCCCTGTTTGTTAATAAAAAGCGTGAGTTCGGGTTCGGGAACATCCCACGATGAATCTTTCCGGATGCGGACCACACCGTTGGTGCCCACGGTACGTCGGGCCGTCGCTTTGAAGAAAAGCTCCGGCCGTTCTGCTTCGTACACCCGGTCATAAAAATATCCTCCGCCCTGCGATTCCTCAATCCGGGCTTCGCGGCTCCTGAAGTAGGTTACCCCCGACGCCCACACTTCCTGGCGGGCTATCGGTGGCAACAATTTACCTTGCAGCAGGCGGGCGGCGTGATCTGCCTCCAGCCGCTGGAATTTTTCCAAGTGATCCGACAGGTAGTCAAAAAGGTGATTACGATTCACCAAGCTATCCCAGTTGACCCTTTCCACGCGGTAATAACCAGCGCCATGCGCTATTAAAATACCGCCCTTTATTTTATATAACTTCATGATTATCTGCTCTAAATCACCTATAAAAAGGCCGGTTATAAACGGGGCCTCTGGGGCCGTATATTGGTTCGTCCTGTCCCACCTCCAGCGCACCCAGGTCAGGTGCATTACCTGTGAAATTATCATTGATTGTCGGCAAAGGTACGCCCGCATCTACTGCCCTGCCCTCCGGGTTCAATTTGAAATCAAGGTCAACCGCGTGGTAAATAAATCCCCGTTTATCGGGGTCCGGGATGCTCAGGTTTTCAAAAACAGCTGTGTCCACTTCGATGCCGTGCGTCTCCAGGCCGGTAGCTGCTGTCAGCTCTTTCAGGCGATCAAACGATTTTCCGTTTTCACGTACGGTAATAGCATAGTTCATCAGCTCATTTCCCGGGGGGGCCACCCACCGATAATTGCTGTCTAATCCGTTCGGACGGTATCCGTTATAATCTGACGTCGAATAAGCTGTTGCAAAAGGGAACACCGCGACCGGGCGGCCGGGTGTTCCCGTTCCAATAAACAAGTTATTCCGATAATGGGCATTTGAATAGGTTTGGGAATTGGTATTCTCACTGATAAACGTATTATGCAGGACATACAGGCCGACCGGCTTGGACATAAACTTTAATGCACAGCCCGTTGGTACGTTATAAACAATATTCCTGACAAAATAGGCCGGTCCGCCGAACATGGGCTGTGCGCTTAACCCGCATTGCGCCGCGTTAACACCCCGGTTGCGCATCACGCGGATATTATGCACCCCTCCATCTGTTTCAATGAAATCATCAGCCATCAGGTGGATGTCGTTATTGTATATATCAATGGAAACCGCTTTCAGCTCCTGCTTATTCTCGGGGGTACCATAGGTAGAAACCGTAATCCCGTCATGGAAATACGCCACGTCGTTATGGCAGATTACGTGACCCGAACCGTATACTTTGATGCCAATGTAACTGTACATTTTATTTTCACCGTATACGCTCCGGGAGTTCGCCCACCCGAGCAACCGATAACGATCATCCTTCCCGATTAACACATTGTCAGCAATATAAAAGTCCCGGGAACCCGCATACTCCGATATGATACCCTGCCCCACATCTTCCATCCGGCAATTCCGGATGGTCAGGTTTTTGGCCCCGATCATGTGTTTGTTCCCCGCATGGAATGCGGTCCCGGCATTCCGGATGGTAATGCCTTCAAAAATATGGTGTTCAGTTGCAGAGACATCAAACAGCGTATGTGCCCCTGCTCCGTCAAAAATCACTTCACCATCCCCGGCGGCGCGGATAACGATGGGTTTTTCCGCCGTACCCTTCGCCGTCAGGAAATAGGTGCCGTCAAAGGTAATTCCTTCGGGGTTCACATACTTATGCCGTTCGCCTTCATATAACCCGGCGTGGATTTCGATGATGTCGCCCGGCTGGACTGTTCGCTCGCGGACAATCGACCAGTCGCCGGTACCCGAGCCATAATAAGCACCCTGTAAGGTGGTAAATGAGGGTTCTATTTTTTTTCCGGTATATTTTGCTGGATATACATGCAATACTCGCCCGCCTTCAGCAGCCTTCGGCTCTGTACGCGTCGTTACTTCCACCATTTTTACCGCTTCGCCGCGGACGCCATCGGCATCTTCCATGGTAAACCGGCACTCGTAAGTGGTACCGGGCTTTACATCCAGTATGCTTCCCGCAAACTTGGGGGGAACTTTGTAATCCAGGTATTCCGTTTCTCGGATCACCCGTTCTCCCCCCATTCGATGCAGCGGTAAAGCGGGCTTCCATGTGGAAGTACCTGTTTCTCGGTACTCCACTTTTACGGTTGCATTCCGGTTTTCATCTCCTTTGAAATTCCATTCAAATCCCATATTGATTAATGTGGGGGGTTCTATAATAAATTCGCCCACTTCAGTGGCATTGCCCTGGGCTGTGGCCTTCGTCGAAAAGGCGCACATCAAAAGCAGTAAACCAAGCAAAAAAAGAGACAGGCGGGGAGCCGGGCCATGTGACCACCAATCTACAGCGGGATTAAAATTTACGGCTGTTATGCAGCTACTTTCCATATGATGTTCTATCTTGTTCATTTTATTATTCTTTATCCCACCAAATCCGTGTCGTGAAAAAATCCGGTCCCTGCGCCGCCACTGCGGCCTGGTAATTCTCCGTGTTGACACTGGCGTCCGTTTCCGAATAACGTACCCGTCTCGGGATGGTACCTCCTGTTGCGTTTCCGGGGTAGTCATATGGAATAAGTACCGGATAGCCCGTACGCCGCCAATTTGAATAGGCCTCAACGTTGCTGCACATAAACTGCGCAACCCAGAACTGAGTATGGATCTGTTCCATCTGTTGTTCAAAGCTGCCTCCGGTATAGGGGTTGTTGGCCAAATAGGCAACAGCGGCGGCAGTAGCTTCTTCCAGGGCAATCGCATTGGGGTATATGGTCTGCAATTCAATGGATGCGCGGACACCCTTTTCATAATGTTCCTGCGGCGTACCGGCGGTCTCCCACCCCCGCAACGCGGCCTCGGCCAATAAAAATTCAACCTCTGCATAATGCTGGAAGATCGTGGGCGCATCCAGGTGACCTACTTTATGGATATTCCATTCCGAAAATTCGGAGAGCATTTCATCCGTCCAGGCCGGGATAATTGTACGTATGGAGCTGTTATCCTGGCCTCCGGGCAATCCCCGTTGCCGCTCCGATGCCGAATAAGCGGGCAATTGCGAGATATCTGCATTTCCCTGCCATAACGTTGCGTAAAAGGGTAACCTGGGGTCCTCCGTTTGGACCAGGTAATCAATAAAGGTTTGATTGATTTTAACAGAAGTCCTCCCTTTCGCCGATAGCGGAATGAATTTTTGCTGCAGGTATTGCGTATTTACATTCCAGTTGGTGGCAGATGCGGAAGTATGCAGCAGTCGGGCACCATCATCATTGCTTTGCATCACACCGCCCGCGATCGCTTTTTTAACCCAGGTTTCGGCCATTGCGGGATCCACTTTAGTTAACCGCATACCCAACCGCAACATCAGGGAATAGGCAAAACGCTTCCACTGTTCCACATTCCCTCCGTAGAGAAAGTCGGCATTTCCAAAGGAAGGCTTAGCCGGATCCAGTGCCTGGGCCGCAGCATCCAGCTCATTCAACATATCCGCGTAGATAGCCGACTGTGGATCATACTTAGGTTTATAAATCCCGTCTAAATATCCCTGTCCGGCCTCAAAATAGGGCACATCCCCATACATGTCGGTAATGCGATGGATTACCTCGACCCGCCAGATCCGTGTAATGGAATTTAAGTTCACCAGTTCGGGATCGTCCTTTGTTAATTCCAGGATTTGAACGGGTGCCCGCAATTCAGATGAATAAGCCTGTATCCAAAACCGCTCGTAGTTTCCAGCGAGCTCCAAATATTTATCACCGTAAAACTCAAACAATGTCAACGAAGCCAGGTATTGCACCCAGGCGCCTGCTTCCATGAGATCGGGATCGGAGATCTGTCCGTTTGCTGAGGCATGCTTGATCACGGCATCGGCAAACAGGCTTCCCAACACTGGACTGGTATACGCATTTGGATCCTCATTCATTTCTTCAAACCCTTTATCGCACGATGAAACGAGTATGAGCAGCGTTAATGTTGCCGTCAGTACGGCTGCGAATTTTTTCTTAATATATTTCATGATGATTAATGTCTGATTAAGAATTCCATGTTTAAAACCGCACCTTTAAATCCAGTCCAAAACTCCGGACCGGAGGTACCCCCTGGTTTTCGAGCCCCTGTGAATCGCCGGCACTGCTGTAATTGGATTCGGGATCTACATTATCCATGGCGCTGTATAACAGCAGCAGATTCCGTGCAACCAGTGACAGGCTGGCCGCCTTGATCGGCGTTCTTGCGAGCAGCGACTGCGGGAGGGAATACCCGAAGGTGATTTGGCGAAGTTTTACGAAGCTCGCATCTGACACGAAGAAATCGGTTATCGAAAAGGCGACACCCTGGTAATATTCCTGAGCCGTAATTGTATGGTGATACGGATCGCCGTTTTGATCCACGCCATCCAGGGTTACACCACTTTCCCGCACACCATTTTCCGCGGTTTGTTTATGCAGCCCATAAAACGTTCCATATGCGTCGGTCGACACATACATCTTCGACCCGAACTTACCGTCAATTAAAAAGCCCAGGGAGAAATTCTTAAAGGAAAAATCATTGGATATCCCCATGGTCAACGGCGGCACGCCCCGGCCCAGGCTCATGAGCTCGCTTTGGATCGGCAGCCCGGTGTCTTTGTTATATACGAAATTTCCATTCTCGTCCTGTTTTGGTTTGAATCCGGATACCATACCATAAGGCATGCCTTCGTAATGATAGATATACGCATTTTGAGTCCGCGGCCGGGCACCGACTAAACTGGTTAACCCATCCGCAATCTTCACAACCGTGTTTTTATTATAGGCCATGTTATAGCTGATGTTCCAGTTAAATCCTTCGGGCGACTGGAAGGGGCGGCCTGTTAGGAGGAGTTCAACACCCCGGTTCTGGATCTTGCCGATGTTAAGCCTGACATTGGTATATCCTGACGCCCGGGCTACTGATGCACTGACAATATCATTGGTTGTCGTACGGTCATATAACGTTACGTCCAGTCCGATCCGGTTATTAAACATCCAGGTTTCTATACCGGCTTCCGCTGTGGTCGATGTATAGGGCTGCAGTGCGTTGGGAATTGTATTTCCGCTGATGCTCATCAACTGCTGGCCGAAATGGGTAACCGAATTGGCGACATAACGAAGATTCAACCCGTATGGATCGGGCGCGCCGCCGCCAACCTGCGCCCAAGAGGTCCGCACTTTCGCAAAATTTAGCCAGGAAGGTCGCGTAGACCAGGCATCTGAAAGGAGGAAACTCAGTCCTACCGATGGGTAAAACAGGCTGTTACTCTCCGGAGACAAGGTAGAGAACCAATCCCGCCTTCCGGTGAGAGTTAGGTACAGGTAATTATTAAATCCGATATCGGCAGATGCGAACAGCGAATTAATAGCGAATTCGCTAAAACTCTTGGAAAACGTCTGGCTGGCGCCGTTACTGATAAAATATTGGAACGGAACACTAAACGGGCCGCTGGACAGGTCGACGGATGAAAGGTTATTATACATTTGATTGCCTCCGAAAATCGCATTGACCGAAAAAGCGCCAAAAGTACGTTCAAAGCCCAGCAGCAACTCGGCATTTGTCTCATATGTGGTATTTTTCCCCTCGGTCATCTGCCCGCTTTCCCGATATAGAATTCCGGTTGGGGTGATGTTGTAATCCTCGATATTAAAATAGTCGATCCCTACCCTCGCCCGGGCATAGAGGAAATCAGTGAAGTTATAACGCGTGGTGAATGATCCGATAAACCGGCGGCGTTCATCGCCGTTCTTGATTTTGTTGACCGCAAAATAAGGGTTTACCACATAGGCATAGTCATTCCAGGGAGTTTCATAACCATTTTCGTCGTAGCCCGGCGCCAGGGTACGGACGTCAATATTAGTCCCAACAAGGCCGACCGATGCATTCGGATTGTTAGTAAAATCGGCAATAAAGGTCCGATTTTTAGCTTCTTCGATATTGTATTGCGCATTTCCTTCGAAAAAAATCTTTCCTCCCAGATTAGCATTCGCGTTTAGGTTAAAGGTCTTGCGATTGACCGCTGAATTAGGAACGATCCCGTCATTGTTCATATCCGACATAGAAAAACGGAAATTTGCCCGCTCGCTTCCGCCGGTCAGCGCCAGGGTATTTGTAAACGTGGTTCCGGTATTGTAAAAGTTCTTAATGTTATTTTTTTGCGGCAAGTAGGGTCTTTCGACTCCGTTGGGCTGTATGACCATCGAACCATCCAGCCGGCCACCCCAGGAGGTCCTGCCATTAGCAATAGCCTCGCCCTGTGTTGCGGGCTTCTGGCCGCGTGTTCCTGAACCGTATTCATATTGCCAGTTGGCAAACGTCAGCGGCTCTTCCATGGTGTACGAAGAGTTAAACTCCACACCTAACCCCTCCTGCGCCCTGCCCGATTTGGTGGTAATCAGAATGACCCCATTTGCCGCCCGTGATCCATAAAGTGCTGCGGCTGTTCCCCCTTTCAGTATGGACATGCTTTCAATGTCATCTGGATTTATACTAAGCAGCCCGTCTCCCATATCCCGACCGCCATATGTACCGGCCGACCCCTGGTTGGCGTTATTGATCGGTACACCGTTCACTACATATAACGGCTGATTGTCACCACTCAGCGATCCATTTCCCCGGATCAGCACCCGGCTGGATCCTGCGGGGCCTGAAGCCGTGCTGGTGGCATTTACCCCCGCAATACGACCGGTTAATGCGTTTCCAAGATTAATTTCTCTGGCTTGGTTTAGGTCCTCACCACCCAGTTGCGTCACGGAATAACTCAGGGATTTCCGTTCGCGCGAAATACCCAGTGCCGTCACCACAACCTCACCCAGCTCGGCGTCCTCCATCTCCAGTACCACGTTGATTTTTGTGTTGCCTGTGAGCGCAATCTCCCGGGACTGGTAGCCTACATACGAAATGTGCAATGTCACATTCGTATTGGGGACAGTTAATAAAAATAGTCCTTCCCCATCGGTCAGCGTTCCCGCGCTGGCGTTACCTTTTACATTAACCGAAGCCCCCTGTAATGGGCGCCCATCGGCATCCACTACACTGCCGGTAATACGGATGTCCTGAATAACAGGAAGAGGCTCCAGTTTCTTTTTCAGCAGCGGCCCATTTGGCAACAGGTTGACAATTACGGTACTTTCTATCATTTTGTAGGTCATGTGCTGTTTGTCCATGATCCGTCGCAGCACATCGCTTACTTCCGCGTTTTTCACCTCAATACTTACCGGCTGGGCCTTTTCAATTAGCTCGTCGCTATACAAAAACTCAATCGCCGTCTGTTTAGTGATTTCGGAGAAAAGCCGTTCTATCTTTTCATTTTTCAGGGAAAGCGTAACTTTTTGTGCCATGCCTTCGGCGTGCACCGCAGTTACCAATACCAACAACATAAAAAAAGTAATTTTCATGGTCAGCATTATTTTTTGTAAAACCGAAAGGCAGGGGGTTGTTTTCGGTTCTTTGCCAAAAGAAAAGTAATTCATACTTTTGTAGAATAAGGTTAATTTAATAATGAGATTTAACAGGATTATTCGGTTAGCCTTAACCTTCGGGGGTGCTGCAACACTCCCGTTTTTTTATTCGGCCTGCCGTTTACGTCGGAGAAGGATAAATTCGTTTCATACAGTCCTAATTTAATTCGTAATTGGTTAGTTAAAAGTTACGGTTATCTGTCGGCCCGATACCGCGAACTGTGCACCACTGAGGTACGTCAGCATGTCCAGTACTTTTGATAAATTGACCTCCCGGCGAATTCTTCCGTTATATCGCTTTCCAAAGGAATGTCCGTCGTACTTCACTTCGACGTCGTACCAGCGGGCAAGCTGATCCATAATATCTTCTATATGATCACTTTTGAAATAAAAATAACCGTCCTTCCAAGCGATTACCTTATCAATATCCGCGGGATGTACGGTGATGTTTTGGCCTATCCGCGCCTCTTCGCCGGGTTTAAGTAATTGTTGGCCTGATGCATTGGTTATCTTGACCGAGCCTTCTACCAGCGTAGCGGTTAACTCATTGTAGGCATTCACATTGAACTGCGTTCCCAGCACGCTAATTTGTGTGCCATTTACACGCACGATAAATGGCTGCTTTGCATTATGTGAAACATCAAAATAAGCCTCGCCTTCCAAAATCACCGTTCGTTGCGCACCTGAAAAATGTAACGGATACTTAAGCGATGAACCCGCATTGAGCCACACTTTTGTTCCATCTGAAAGAGTTGTTTGATATTGGCCTCCGCGGGGTGTGGTAAGGGTTAGCTCAATGGGAGATTGCATGTTGCTATCCCCGCTTACTTCCACCAGCGAAGTACCGTCATTATAGGTAAGATCATCTCCGATAATTACGCCTTCTTTATCGGTATTTAATTCCACAACCCGGCCATCCGACAACGTAAGTGTCGCGCGGTCACCGCCAGCCGGTATGTCATCGCCATATCGGCTTGCTAACGATTGTGTGGCTTCCTGACGGGGCATCAAATAAAACCAGCCCAACCCAGCGGACAGGAATACCAGAATGGCCGCGGCCGCCAGCCATACCCTCGGCCGCAACCTGCGGTTTGGCCGTCCGATTAATGGATAGTGGCTTTTAAAACGCTCAAGCGCGCCAATGGTATCCACATTCAAAAATGACTGTTCATATGCGTCAAAATCACCGGCCTGCGTCATCTTTTCAAAGAGGTTACGATTAGTAGCGCTGGCACCCAGCCACGTGTCCAGCTGCTGCCGCTCGCTGTCGTTAAGCGTTCCTTCCACATGCTTCCGAATGAGCGAAGCAAGCTGAAAAGCCTTATTTACGTGCTGGTTTTCCATATCGTTATAATTGGCTTGGTCAAACCGCATCACGGTTTTCCCCGGTATTGTTATAGAAACCGGTTACCTGCACATTCTGTCCAAAAGAAAATTGATTTTTTTAATGGGTAGCCTACGATGGCCGCGGGCCTCAGCCCAAAAAGCGATCACTGATCGGATAGCTCATTACAATAGCCCACATCAGCAGATCCAGGTCTTTGTCAGCCAAGCGCTCCCGGAGCAGGGATAATCCACGTGCTTTCTGGCTGTTGATGGTACTGATGGAGATATTCAGTTGCTCCGCTATGTCGGCCGGCTTTTCTCCTTCCTCAAAAATCAACCGGATGATTTTCTGGCATTGCTCCGGCAATGTGGAGATGGCCGCCGACAGCGACGAATAAACTTCGGCCCGGATGATTTCTTCAATGACCGGCTGATCAACCTGTGTACCTAACCGTGCGTACTTATCCTGGTTTCTGGAGCGGTTCCGCGATTTGCTCAATTGATTCAAGGCAGCATTCTTTGCAGAAATATACAGGAAGGCTTTCAATGACCGCACTTCCGGAAAATCTTTCCGCCTTTCCCACGCTTTGTGAAACACATCCTGAACCACCTCTTCAGCGGTATCGCCATGCTCCAGAAAACGTGCTGCAAAAAGCAGTATTAATGGATAAAACCGATGAAAAAAATAATCAAAAGCGCGCTCATCTCCAGCACGCAAGCGATGCAAAAGCACATCTTCCCGATTATGATGTATAGGCTCGGACATGGTTAGTGTAAACCCAAAGTTAGGGAATTGGAATTAGTATATCAAATGCAGGCTGAGCTGACACATTGGGAAAGGCATTGCAGCTCCGTTAAAAACCAAGCGCCCCGAAAAGGGGCGCTTGGTCAGTTACAGTGGAACAGTAAATAAATTTATGGTTTATCCCACCACACCCTTCCCAGCAATGCGTCACTTTGCGCTTTAATGCTGGGGTCCAATGGGAATCCCTGCCTTGTCAGTGCCTCCTGCTGATTTTCGTTATTTGTTGCCCGTTCATCCGGATAAGGGAGTCTGCGGAACATTTCTCCGCCGGTTACCGAGCCCGGGTAGGGTTGGTTTCCTTCCCAGTTTTTAAAGTTGAAAGCCGGGTATCCTGTGCGCCTCCAATTGGCCCACACTTCATAATCATCTCCGAGGAGCGACAGCCATTTTTGTATGGAAATCTGTTCCAGCCGTTGCGCAAAGGTTCCGTTTTCATTATACGGATAGCCTGTTTCCAGGTATTGGGCAATGCGCTCTGCCGGAATATTGCTATCGTTCGGTGACAGCGAAGTCACCGTAGGCCACAACGCCCATTGTTCCATTGCACGCGTTACGGCAAGGTCATAGGCTGCCTTCTCGGTCACACCATTGTACCAGCCCCGCAATACTGCTTCCGCTACCAAAAGCTGTGCTTCGGCAGGTCCCAGAATAATCAGCGGTGAGGAATCGCGGTTCCACCAAAGCGGTGAATATTCGGAATAGCTGGTAAAATCAGCCGGGTAACCCAGCACCGAGCCCGGTACCATACCCCGTTGCGCCGCCATGGTAGTGTCCGGAACAAAACCATCTTCCGTTTCTTTCCACACCACGGAAAGTACATAAATGCGTGGATCATGGGTGGCCTTAAACTGATCTATCAAGGTGCTGGCCAACTTGCGTCCCTGCGCATTATCCGGATCCTGCGTGGCCTGGTACTCTCCAAAAGGTGCACGCGGATTCGTGGCTGTTGCGTTAAACTGAAGATATGCAATATCATCGATATCCGTCATCACCCCTCCCTCAATCGCCTTTACGGCGTACGTCTGTGCCGTTGCCGGATCTACATTTGAAAGCCGCATGGCCAGACGCAACATCAGCGTATAGGCAAACTTTTTCCACTTCGCGGTATCGCCTCCGTAGAACACGTCGGCCCCGCCGAATGTTGGCATATTGGGCGTCAACGATGCCGCTGCCTCATCCAGCTCCTTCAACATGTCGTGATAGATGAATTCCTGGGTGTCGTATTTAGGCTCCAGCACTCCGTCCAGTGCACCCATGGCCTCCGAATACGGAACATCGCCGGTTGCGTCGGTCAAAATATGGTATCCATATGCCCGGACAATGCGCAGCAGCGCAATCTTGTTTACATCATCCGAAGCCGTCAAAGCGTCCATACATTGTTTAATGGCATTAAATTGCTCGGAATAAATATCAAACTCAAAACCACCAATGTAATCAAACTGCTTGCCGCCAATGTCCGGCACATCCTTATACGTAGAAACATACTGCATGCCGCCGTGTAGCCCGCCATTCTGATACGGCATATTCAATTGAATCTGCGAAAAAAGATATTCGGGGATAACATAATCAACTTTATCCGGGTCGATATTCAAATCGGTCAGCTCATCCGGATTACACGCTGCCGTCAAAGCAACCGTAGCCATCAACGCGACCTTTGTCCTTGTCTTGAAAAATACATTCTTCATTGCGTTACAAATTAAGTGCGTTAGAATTTAATCATTAAATTGAGGCCAAATGTCCGAGCCCTCGGCATATTCACCCCTCCGGTACCCTGTGCGTTTGCAGTGGATTCCTGAAACTCCGGATCCAGGCCGGCTTCTTTCACACGCTTGTCTCGATAAAGAATCAGCAGGTTATTCGCCACTAAGCCAATAGAAGCCGACTGCAGTGGCAGATTCAGCTTGTCTACCGGAATACTGTAGTTCAACACTGCCCGACGCAGTTTAACGAAATCCGTATTATACGTAAAGAGTGCCGAATAGCCCCGTCCAATCTGGTTGTAGTAGGCCTGGATGTTCTGCGGCTCCCACAGGTAGTCAAATGGCGCTCCATTTTCGTCTACACCAGTTAATTGCAAACCATTGTCTCGGCCCTCCAGTGTCATTGGTGCTAAACCAAAGCGGGTAGCATAGAACATCAGGTTATTGTACCCCACTGCACCGAATTTACCGTCAAACAACACATTCAATGAAAAATTCTTGTAGCGGATGTTGTGGCTAAAACCAATGGTATGGGGTGGGTTCCCTACACCATAGGCCACCTCTTCCCCTTCCGGGAAATGGCTGATGGAGTTGTAAATCGGCGTACCGTCTGCCGTATGTTTCGGCTGGATAACCATTACCGTTCCATAAGGCAGGCCCGGGCGGTTTACAATGCGCGCACCCTGAATACCCTGGCCCAATGAGATCTCTGCTACCGTAGGCGCCAATTCCACAATTTTGCTCAAGTTATACGAATAGTTTAAGGTCATGTCCCAGCTGAAGGATCCGGAACGCACCGCGGTACCGTTTAACAATGCCTCAACCCCTTTATTGGTTACTTTGCCAATGTTCACGTTTCCTCCCGTAAACCCGCTTGCAGCAGTAATATTAACTCCCACAATGTCATTGCTGGTTACCTTGCTGTAATAAGTCAGATCCAGCCCAAGCCTGTTGTTGAACAACCGCGTCTCAAAACCTGCTTCTGATGTAGTCACCGTCAGCGGCCGTAAATCAGGCGTTGGCAACCTGTCTGAAACGATCTGCGTAGGCAGGTTGTAGCCGTTATTTGTAGAGATGGTATACGTCTGGTTTACCTGTCCGGCATTAATCGTAGCACTACCTACCTGTGCCCAGGATCCCCGAAGTTTCAGGAAGCTGATGGCCGAGGGCATTTCAATCAGGTCAGAAAGCACCACCGAACTACCCACTGATGGATAAAAGATGGAGTTCGTGCCCGGGTTTAGCGTGGAGAACCAATCATTCCGTCCGGTGAACGACAGGAACACCACGCCCCGCCAGTCAAAGTCGGCCGATGCAAACAACGAGTTCGTTCCCGTCCGCGTTTCCCGGTGGAATGGATTATTACCCGTGGCCGTCGTGGTAATCGTTTTCAGGTTTGTCAAGCTAATAAAGTTTGGAATAACAAAATCCCGACCGCTCAGGTTGTTCCGGATAAACGCCGCCCGTTCCATATTTGCGCCCGCCATTGCACTCACATTAAAATCACTCAGGAAAGACGTATTGTAGTTAATGGTTCCCTGAATGTTCGTAATCTGCTCCGTACCGTTACTGGTATTCATGGCACCAAACGGTGTTGAATTCTTTCCAATCGGCACATAGTCCATCCGCTCATACGATTGGAAGTCGCGCTGTGCCTTACCCAACAGGAACAACTTCGGACTCAGGTTCATCTGGATACTGGCCGACGCAATGTACCTTCTCGTTTTATCAGCGTTTCCCATCCGGTTCACGATAAAATACGGATTTGGTGCCTCCGGAGCCGGGTTCCAGGCTAATTCCTTTCCGGTTTCAGGATCGTATCCAGGGGCCAGATTGCGAATATCCACCGTGTTACCTACCAGGTAAATTGGCCAGGCCGCATTCATTTCAGCATAACCCACGGTTGGCCGGTTCTTGCCCTTTACCAGGTTATATTGCACATCCGAACGGATCACGAAAAGATCGTTTTTACCCAGTTTGGTCATCATCGACAAATTAGCCGTTTGGCGTCCATATGTAGAATTCGGCTGCATACTGTTTGAACGTAGGTCGGATAATGACAACCGCCCTGTAAACTTCTCCGTGCCAGCGTTAAACGCGATCGTATTCGTAATATCCGAACTTGGCCGATAAAAATTCTTAATGTTTTCCTTCACCGAAACCGGTGCATAAGGGTGCATTTTGCCATCTACCTGCATGTATTGAATAGAAGGATCTACTTTTGGGCCATAAGAAAGCCGCCCGGAAGCCTGTGCTTCAGCAACCGTTGTAGGCACCGTGCCATTCTGTCCCTGTCCATATTGATTCTGAAAATTAGGAAACTCGCTTGGTAGCCCGATGGTAGCAACCGAGTTAAACTCAATACCCAATCCCTGCTGAGCCTTACCCGATTTAGTGGTAATCAGGATCACCCCGTTTGCCGCCTGGCTGCCGTACAGGGCTGCTGCCGCACCACCCTTCAGTACCGAGATCGATTCAATGTCATCCGGGTTGATCATCGATACCCCGTCACCGCGGTCGATATTGAGTCCGGTGGTATTCTGGCTGGCCCCGTTATTGCTATTGTTGATGGGCAAACCATTTACCACATATAGAGGCTGTTGGTTCGGGTTCGATCCGCTCAACGAGTTGTTGCCCCGGATCACCACCCGGCTGGACCCACCCGGGCCGGAGTTAATCTGCGTAGCATCCACCCCCGCAATCTTACCGGTCAACGCGCTTGCAATGTTATTGTCGCGCGCCTGTGTAAAGCTTTCACCTTGCACCTGGGTCACGGAGTAACTCAGCGATCGCCGCTCACGGGTAATACCGAGTGCCGTAACAACCACCTCCCCCAGCTCTGACGCATCGCTGGCCAACACAACGGCCAACGTTCCGCCCTGCCCCACAGGCACCTCCTTCGAAACATATCCGATATAGGACACGATCAACACCGCATTTCTGTCTCGGACGTTGATCCCGAAACGGCCTTCATTATCCGTAGTGGTGCTGCCGCCGCCCCCCCTGATGTTGACAGAGGCCCCCTGCAGCGGGGTACCCACGGAATCGGTAACCACACCGGTAATCCGGATATCCTGCTGCAACACGGGTGATGGAGCCGGTCTTTCCGGCGATTCGGGAATGAGATCAACCGACACGGTCCCTGCGATCACTTTATACCGCAGCCTGCGGTTTGCCAGTACGTCGCGGAGTACCTTTTCCGCGTCCCTGTTGTTAACCCGGATGGTTACCGGTGCCGTCCGCCGCGCAACGTCGTCGCTATACACGAAACGGTAATTGGTCTGTTTGCTGATCTCCTCAAAGAATCGTTCGATTTTTGCGTCTTCCAGCGTAATTGTCACCTTTTGGGCCGCTACATTGGCTTGGGCAGCGGTGGTCAGTACGAACAGCAAAAAGGGGATGGTTTTTATCGTTTTTACCCAAAAACGGGTTTCGACCGGAAGACGGGGAGTCCGCTTCGGCCTTTTGCCAAATAAAAAGTAATTCATACTTTTACTGAATTAAGGTTAATTGAATGAGTTAATACAACGTGTTGAAACACTTAGCCTTAGTACACGGGGGTGCTGCGAACACCCCCGCTTTTATTTCTTTCAAGGAGGATAAAATGGTCTCATCATTGGCATTGGTTAGTTTGTGGTTCTATCGTTAGTTGTTAAAATTGTACAGTCACTTTCCGCTCTTCGATTTTGAATGTAGCCCGTGTGGCAAAACCCAATATGTCAAGCACTTCTGATAAGTTGACATCCCGGCTGATGTTACCGTTGTATCCTTTGTGGTAAGGGACATCGCCCACATATACCACGGAGAGGTCATACCAGCGTGCCAACTGTTGCATAATGTCGACAATCCCGTCGCTCCTGAAATAAAAATCCCCGTTTTTCCAGGCAATCGCTTTTCTCATATCGGCTGGTTCCACCACAATGTCCCCCGTCACCCGTGCCTGCTGGCCCGGTTTCAGCAATTCGGATTTTTCGGCGTGTATCACTTTCACTGATCCCTCTACAACGGTTGTTGTAACCGCGTTATAGGAATTGATATTGAAATGCGTGCCCAGCACTTCCACTACCGTGCCGTTCGCTTCCACCTTAAATGGCCGGCTGGCATCCGGAGCCACTTCAAAATACGCCTCGCCTTTCAGAAACACCTTGCGTTCCGTGTTTCCGAACCGGGTCGGGAATCGCAGTTCAGACATCGCATTCAGCCAAACACTGGTGCCATCGGACAGTGTGAGGTTATACATTCCCGCCTTGGGAACACGCAACTCATTGTACAGCAATTGCGTGGGTGCCGTTTCATCCGGTTGCTGCCGGTTAATATACGTCAGTTCGCCGCCGGTGGTTGTGATGGTTGTACCGTCGCGCTCTTTTACAGCGTTTGCACCGGTCGATAAATCAATGGTACGCCCATCCGACAGCTTCAATATTCCTTGCTGGCTGCCGGGCATCACATCGTTTCCCGTAACATTGGCCGTCGCCACCTCCGGGGTGTCCGTTTTCGGCGTTGTGCCATACCACCACCATCCGACTCCGACTGCGGCCAAAAAAATGACAGCGGCTGCCGCAATGCCCAAGTGCCGGAGCGCGCGGCCAGTCCCGGCCTCCTTTACAGGACGCCGACTGATCTTCTCCCAGGCTTGTTCCATATCAAGCCGGGCAAAAAAATCCATATCAAGCCGGGCCTGCGTATCACTTTGGATCGCTTCAAACGCCGCCCTGTTTTCCCCATTTGCTGCAACCCACTGTTCCAGCACCTCCTCTTCCTGGACGGTAAGGGTACCGCTTAAGTACTTACTGATTAGGTCGGCAATATGGTACGGATTGGTGCTCATCTAAAATAAGGACACAGATCATATGAAAAAGAGTGACAAAAGAATTGAGACAAGCTCAGGCAAGCCCGAATTTGATGAAACACAGCAGGAAAACACCCAGCAATTCCGGGCTGATCCTGCCTTTCAACAGTTTGAGGCCCCGTTGTTTTTGTGTCTTAACCGTATTGATACTTACCTGCAATTTTTCCGCGATTTTCGCATTGCTCCAGCCTTCGAGGTATCCCAGGCGAAAAATCCGCTGGCAACCCTGTGGCATTGCGGTAATTACCATATATACCTCATTCATTACCTCCGAGCGGATCATTTTGTTAATCACGGTCGATTCCTCCTCCACGACCTGAGGGTTAAGCCGGAAGTACCGCTCTTCAATTTTAGCGTCCCTTCCCACATTGTGGCAGGCATTTCGTATGGATGTATACAGGTAACTTTTTATGGCAGCATCCTTGTCTGCCACCATATGCCGGCGCTCGAGGAATGCAGCAAATGCATCCTGCACAACATCCTCAGCCATCACCTCATCCCCCAACAGCTGCCAGGCGAAATGACATAACCGGGCATAATACTTCCGGAATAATTTGTCTGCCGAGAACAGGTAAACTTCTTTCATGTAACTGTTTTTTTAATTAGTAGTTGATTGTCCCGGAACTGTTTATGAGTTAAGGCCTGCCCGATGGACGTATCCAAACCAAATCCAGCTGCATAGGCCAAGCCTATACATAGGGTCTGCATTCCCTCAATAGTTTTCCGATAAGGTGATAATTGGTGAATCAAATATTAGTATTAAAATTGATAAATCCAAAAACTTCGCCTCCGCCGTCCGGCCCGATTCATCGAAAACTGTCCTACAGGCAAAATTTAGCACGCAATCGATTGCAAAATGGCGATATGATAACAAGAATGTTATATAAAGACGGTTCAGGGGCTGTCCGGGGGGACCTGAAAAAGCACAAAGACGGCTTGGTATTTATGTAGCCGGAACACCGGATAAAAAAAGAGCGACACACCGGAACCGGTATGCCGCTCTTGGGCAACTTTAACTAACTACTAACTAATTACTGTTGCGACTGGTATTGTCGGTTACGGACGGATAATCGTTCCGTCCGCTTTCCGCACCTGCCAGTTCGACCGCGTATGGATCGGGTATTTTGCGGCTTCTTTTTCATTGATATCCACGCCAATGCCCGGCACCTCGTTTACCGACATATAGCCGTTGTCCATCGTCGGGCAGCCGGGGAATACTTCCTGCAGTTTATCGGAGAAGCGGCCGGCTTCCTGAATGCCGAAATTCCAGATCGCCATATCCATATGGGCATGTGCCGAATGGCCAACCGGCGAAACATCGCCCGGCCCGTGCCACGCGGTCCGCACATTGAACCATTCGCCCAGCCGGGCAACCTTCATTGCCGGCGTAATGCCGCCGATCTGCGACACATGGATCCGGATGTAATCGAACCAACGGTTCACAATCGGAAGTTTAAATTCGTTGATGTTGTTGAACAGCTCACCCATGGCTATCGGAACGGTTGTACTCGCGCGGAGCTGCTCGAACCATTCCATATTTTCCGGCGAAAACGGGTCCTCAATGAAAAACGGCCGGTATTGTTCCAGCTCTTTAATCATGTTGATCGCATCCATCGGCTGTACCCGTTCGTGGATATCATGCAGCAGTTCCACTTCCTCCCCGCAGGCTTTGCGCACGGTGGCAAACATTTCGGGTACCGATTTCAGGTACAGCTGCTGGTTCATGTATGAGTCGCGCTCATAGCCATACCCCGCTTTCCGGAAATCAGGTTCGTCTTCCGTGCTGCCTACGGCGCCATAGCCGCCCTGTTGAATCCGTACGTACTTAAATCCTTGGTCCATAAAGCCCTGCACGCTCTCGGCAACCTCGGCCGCGGTGCGACCGCTGGCGTGCGTATAACATGGGATGGCAAACCTGGTTTTACCGCCAAGCAGTTGGTACACGGGCATTCCCGCACGTTTTCCCTTGATGTCCCACAGCGCCTGGTCGAGTCCGCTCAGCGCATTGTTCAGTACCGGGCCATTCCGCCAGTAGGAGCTCACGTAGGCCGACTGCCACATGTCTTCGATGTTATCCACGTCTTTGCCCACACAGAATTCATTCAGGTATTTATCAATGGCCGTAACCACTGCAAATGCACGTTGTGTAAATGTGGCACAACCCAGGCCGTATAATCCCGGTTCGCTGGTTTCCACTTTCACCACGATCAGGTTCGAACCGCTCGGTGCTGTGGCAATGGCCTTAACATTTGTAATGGTAACCGGGGCCATGCCACGCGCATAGGCGGGTGTTTCCCGTTTTGCCGCGCGTGCCGCAGGGGCTCCAAAGAGGCCAAGCACGCCGGCAGCCGATCCTAAACCTAACATTTTCACCATCTCGCGACGGTCAAATCCATTTTTTTCTGTTGTTATGCTCATTGTTTTCCTATTAATTAAATGTAGTTAATGATATACTGTTCTGCTGCGCTGTTATTCGGTGTCCCACCATACCCTTGTATTAAGGTCGTCCGCTCCCTGGCGCGCATTGGCTTCCGCTACATGCTCACCATTGACCACATATTCAGAATCAGGGTATACCAGCCGGCGGATGAAGTTGCCGGTAATTTCCGAACCGGGATAAGGATTGGGGGCCAGGCTGGGGTAGCCGCTCCTGCGGAAATTTGCAAACAGCTCGTTGCCATTCAGGAAAGAGGCCACCCAATACTGGGTATTGATCTGCTCCAGCGCATTGGCCATATCCAGGGGGTGTGCGGCTAGATAGGCTTCAATGGCACTACCATCGATAACGCCCCCCGGACCGTATTCGGCCATCTGTTCCAGGTTAGCCCGGATACCACTTTCAAACACGGCTGCGGCATCCCCCACTGCCCATCCCCTTACGATAGCTTCAGCGAGCAGCAGTTGCGTCTGTGCGTAAGTGACGAAATATTCCGGCGCCGTTTGGGTGACCACGGTAGTCTGATTCGCCTGCGAATAGTCCCACAGGCTTGCGACGCCGTTCTCTTCATAGGTAGAGACAATGCTCACATCGTTGTAACCGAATGGCATACCGATCTGCATATCCGGATCGGAAGTTGCACGAGACGCCGTCTGTTGCGTGCCGTTCTGCGCACCCACATACCGGATCGCATACACCGATAGCCGGGGATCGTCATTTGCCAGCAAATAATCGACAAAGGGTTCAGCCAAATAGAAGTTGGCCTTTTCGCGACCCGAGAGCTGTTCACCCATCCAGTTGATGTACAGCGAAGAATGCCTGTTCTTGGCATTGTCGGCATTGGACGTCATCAATCCGCCGGCCACCGCCTTCCCTACGTAGGTTTCCGCTGTCGCCGGGTCCACCTTGGTTAACCGCATGGCCGCTCGAAGCATCAGGGAAAAGCCAAAGCGCTTCCATTGCGCTAGGTCGCCGCCGTAGAGAATATCACTGGTCACCACCGGGGCCGATTCGTCCAGGCCATTGGATGCCTCTTCCAACTCCTTCAGGATATCCTGATAGACAACCTCCTGCGCGTCGTATACCGGCGCCCTTACCCCTTCCGTATACCCCTTGCCAGCCTCGAAATAGGGAATATCACCATACGTATCGGTAAGCGCCATGAATACGTATGCCTTCCATATCCGCGCAAATTGATGCAGGTTGTGCTGTTCGGGCACATCACGCGTGCGCTCCACCACATCGACGATCTGCTTAACAATATTCGGGTAGTAATAGTTCCACAGACGGGTGGCATTCTCCCGGTGCAGCTGATTGTAGTTTCCCCCCGTCAGCGAACTGCCGAATGGCGTAAGAATCTGCTGCACGATGGGGAAGTTGTAACAAAGCATTGCCTGCGTATTCGCGGTAGAGGTAAACGTGATATCTACCACCGCCCGGTTCAACACAAAGACCGGGTCCAATGACGTTGGGTCAATTTTATTGGTATTCAGCTCATCAAAACCCCGGTCACATCCCGCTACCGTGGCCATGCCTATCAATACCAGTATGATATATCTTTTCATATTTCCATTAATTAAAAATGATCGTTAATCAGGTACTGCTCAAAACTTCACATTCAGGTTGAATCCGACACTCCGGGTCAGCGGCAAGCTTGACCAGCCGGATCCGGTACTGTTGCCCCCATAGTCGTAAAGCTCTTCCGGGTCCATATTCTCTGTCCATTTTTTCAGCACGGCAACATTATTGGCCACTACGTTCAGCCGGATTCCTTTCACGAAAAACGTGCTCGGCAGGTACCTGGTAAAGTCATAGCCCAAGCTCACCTGCCGGAGTTTCCAGAAGCCGGCATTATAGATGAAGGGCTCATAAATATTCTGTGAAGTGATCGATTCGTAATACGGCTGTACCTCGGCCTGCGTTTCATTGACGCCTCCGTCCGGGTTCACACCGTTGCCGACAACATAACCCACATCGCGGCCCGGCAGGGTCCCTTTGTGCAGCCCGTGCCGCCAGTAGTTGCGGTTCGATCCGCCACTGATGATGTAGTTTTTGCCCAGCTTGAAATCGATCAACGCCGAAAGGCTGACCCCTTTGTAATTGAACATGTTGGTGATACCGCCGAAAAACGAAGGCTGGTTAGTCCCCACGTTAACCATTTCGGCGGTCCGCAGTGGAAAACCGCTGTTTTCGTCAAAAATCTGCCGCCCCTGCGCATCCCGCAGGTACATGTACTCGTAAATCTGGCCCATGGGCATGCCCACTACCTGCCGGATCCCGCCAACGGTAATCATGTCATCCTCGTCGGTGAGCCCCAGCTGCAATACCTTGGACGTATTATAGGACAGGTTGGCATTGATATCCCACGTAAACGAACCGGTACGCACCGGTGCCACATTTACGGCCGTTTCCACCCCGCGGTTCATGCTTCTTCCGACATTGATCAGCTGCGCCGTATAGCCGGTGGTATTGGATATCTGGGCTGAAACGATCTGGTCACGCGATATCTTGTGGTAATAAGCCACGTCCAGACCCAGGATATTATTAAATAACCGCAGTTCCAGACCGACCTCCATTTCGGAAACCCGCAGCGGCCGCAACAATCCGTTCGGGATGGTGTTGGTATTGATTCCGCCAACCGGGATCATGCTGCCCTGCGGATTCGGAAACAGGTTATTGTTGACCTGGTAATACAGCGCGTTGGAATATGGGTCTACGTTATCATCGCCCACTTCAGCATAGGCCAGCCGCAGTTTACCGAAGGTCAGCCACTCGGGCATACCATCCAATGCATCCGTGAATACGAAGCTACCTGTTGCGGATGGGTACAGGATACTGCGGCTACCCGGTGCGAGGGTAGAGAACCAATCATTACGGGCCGTCACATTCAGGAAGAGATAATCCCGGAAAGATACTTCTGCAGCACCGTAAAGCGAATTTACTTTCCGTTCACTCACGCTGTAATCCGAACTTTTTACCCGCCCATTCATGATCGTATACAATCCGCGTTCAATAAAATCCTGTACCGATTGGTTTTCCTGATCGAAGCGGCGGTACATCTGGTTGCCGCCCAGGGTGATGTCGACCCCGAAGTCACCGAATTTGCGGTTGGCCCCCAGCAGAAAATCATAGTTCCGCTCGCGGAACCTGCGGTTATTCTTAAAATAGGAGCCATTTACAAAACCGGCAGGTGCCGGCCCGATGGCCGCGTAGCCGGTAGGGTAGTTAAAATCCTGGTTCCGTACATAAAAATCCTGCGCAATACGTCCCTGCAGATACAGCCAATCGGTAAAATTATATTTCAGCTGGATGTTCCCGATGAACCGGTCGCGTTTGATGTTCTCGAATTTTTCATACACGGAAAAATAGGGGTTGGTCCGCGGTAGGAACCGCGCGTATACGATTTCGTTCCCTGCGGCATCCTTCCGGTACTGATTCAGCAGGTCGAGCGGCATGGTGTTGGCCAGTGTTAATACGGAACTCGGGGTAGAGAACTCCTGTCCGCCTACCTGTGCCGGATTCCGGTTATATTCGTTGGAGTAGTTTACATTGCCCTGTACGGTCAGTTTTTTAAAGATGGTCTGCGTAAAACCCAGGTTTACGGTCCGACGGTTAAAATCCGAGTTGGGCACGATACTCTTGTTATCGGTGTTGGAGAGCGACAGGTTAAAACCGCCGTTTTCACCGCCATTGGAAAGCGCCAGCGAATTGGTGATGTTCTGGCCGGTATCGTAAAACTTCCGGATACGGTCGCGGACCGGCTCATAAGGCACTTCCACGCCATCGAAGAGTACCTGCGTCATCCCGGGTTCTATTTTCTCTCCGAAGCTCCAGATGCCTGAAGTGGGAAAAGGCTCCGTAGGCCGGACACCGCGTTCGCCCTGCCCGTATTCATACTGAAAATCGGTAAAATCCAGTGGCGTGTCCATGGTATAGTTCACGTTATACTCTATACCGATGCCGCGCCCTTCGCCTTTGAGCTTGGTGGTAATCATGACGACCCCGTCTTTTGCCCTGGAGCCGTATAGAGCTGCCGCCGCTGCACCTTTCAATACGGTCATCGACTCGATATCGTCAGCATTGATACTGGAAAAGCCATCACCGCCATCCGAGTTATTCAATCCCTGGCCGCCGAACCGGCTGTTGTCAATCGGTACGCCATTCACCACAATCAGTGGCGTGTTGGTACCTGTGAATGACGAGTTGCCGCGTATCCGGATCCGCGTGGAACCCTGCGGGCCGGTACCTAGGGTGGTGATGTTCACCCCGCTGACTTTTCCCTGCAGCGCGCCCATCGTCGTATTCGTGCGGTTTTCGGTCAGCTGCTCATGACCTACCTGTACCGTGGAGTACCCCAGGCTTTTGGCCGCGCGCTCAATACCCAACGCAGTAACCACTACTTCGCCAAGCGACTGTGCGTCTTCCGCAAGGGTAATGTTAAGTGTCGTCCGTCCGTTGACCGCCACATCCTGAGAAAGGTGGCCAATGAACGAGAATACCAGCGTACCCTGCGGGGGTACGGTTAGCGAAAACCGGCCCTGTGCATCGGTGGTGGTGCCGCGCTGCGTGCCGCGGAGGTTAACGGTTGCCCCCTGCAACGGCGTGCCGTCCGGACCGGTTACCGTGCCCGTCACCTGAATATCCTCCTGCAGGACCGGCAGCGGGGCCGACCGGGCACTGACCGGCTGTGCTTTTACATTAACGGTCACGGTCCCTTCGATCACGCGGTAGGTCATGTTCTGCCGGGCAATCACTTCGCGCAGCACATCGTTGACATCGGCGTTTCGTACCTGGATATTTACGGGCTGTGCTTTCTGCAACACCTCATTACTGTACAAGAACTGAATGTTCGTTTGCTTGGTAATTTCGGAGAAAAGCCGTTCTATTTTTTCATTTTTCAGGGAAAGTGTGACCTTCTGTGCCATACCCTCGGCATGTACACCGGTCACCAATACCAACAGCATAAAAAAGGTTATTTTCATGGTTAGCATTATTTTTTGTAAAACCGAAAGACGAGGGTCCCCCTTCGGCCTTTTGCCAAAAGAAAAGTAATTCATACTTTTGTAGAAATTAAGGTTAATTAATAGTTTGTTGTCAACACGATTATTGGGTTAGCCTTAACCATCGGGGGTGCCGCTAACACTCCCGTTTTTTATAAGTCTACTGAAGGCGTCCGGCACCTACTTGGGGTAGTGGTAAAAATTGCTCATCGTTTATCATATTTGGTTAAAAAATTGGTTTATTCAAATGTTACCGTAACCTGCCTGTCTTTCACTTCGAACCGCGCCCGGCTTACGTAGGTGAGCATCTCCAGCACGCTGGATAAATTCACTTCCCGGCGGATCCGTCCGTTATAGCCCTTATTGCCCGGTGCCGTACCTTTATAGGTTACCTCCACATCGTACCATCGAGCCACCTGATCCATGATTTCCATCATGTTATCGTCCTTAAAATGGAAATATCCATTTTTCCAGGCCGTTACCTTATCCAGGTCTGCTGCCTGCACGGTGATGTTTTCCCCAACGTGTGCCTCCTGTCCGGGCTTAAGTAACCGCTGGCCGGTATTATTGGCTATTTTCACCGAACCCTCCACCAGTGTAGCGGTGACGCTGCTATACGAATTCACGTTAAATTGGGTGCCCAACACCTCGATTTCCGTGTCATTTACCTGTACGGTAAAAGGCCGGCTGGCATCGTGGGAAACATCAAAGAAGGCTTCACCTTCAAGTGTCACTATGCGCTTATCCGCGGGAAAATGCATCGGATAGCGAAGCGAAGAGCCGGCGTTAAGCCATACTTTGGTGCCGTCAGAGAGGGTCGTCTGGTATTGCCCGCCGCGGGGCGTGGTCAGTGTCAGTTCCGTGAGTGCCGGCAGTTCATCCCTTCCTTCCACATCCACCAGCGATGTGCCGTCGTTATACGTGAGATCATCGCCGATCACCACCCCTTTTTTGTTGTTGTTCAGCATGACCACGCGACCATCCGACAGGGTCAGCGTAGCCCGGTCGCCACCGGCGGGCACATCTCCGCCATAAGGGCTAACCAATGCGATGTCCGCCGCCTGTCTTTCGCCAGTGGCGTAATAGAACCAGCCAATACCTACGGTAAATGCCAGCAATATGGATGCAGCGGCAAGTATCGCCGTTTTGGATAACCGGCGCAACCGACGCACGGGCACCGCCGGCGAATGCCCGTGAATGTGCCGCCTGATTTTTAACAATGACTCCGCTAATGCCCGTTGGACCTCCGGTGAAAGGGCCTCCGTCGATTCCAGTGGATCCGCAAGGCGCTGTCGCATCAGGTTGAGCACGTCCGCTTCCGTTTCGTTTCCTTCCTGAAAATAGGCAATCAGCTGCCGTACTTCTTCCGGAGAAGCCGTATTGCTAATGTACCGATCCAGCAATTTGCCGATATGCGTTGGTTTTTCCATTGGTTATACTGGTAATACGTCAGGGCGGAAAAATCCTACTACACCAAAATGAAAAAAAATGATTTACACCAGGGCATAACCCACGATCCCGAGAGCAAACAGGTAGCTTAAGTCTCTCGCATTTAACTGGTTGCGTATGTTTTTTGTTGCTTTGGAGAGTTGGTTTCCAATGGTAGCGATGGAAAGTTCCAGCATCGTGGCAACCTCTTCGTAGCTCCGCCCCTCTACGCGGCAGAGGATAAAGATCCGCCGTTGCTGCATGGGCAGCGCATCGATAGCCCGGTCCAATATAGCTGCCGTTTCCTTTTGCTGGAGCAGCCGTTCGATGTGCTCGTAGCCCTCCGTGGTAAGCGCAACCAACCGGTCAGCCAATTGCCTGTCCCGCGCTGCTTTGCGAAAGAAATCCCGGATCTGGTTATAGGTGATACGGAATAAATAAGCCCGGAAATCCTTATTCGGATCAATGGACTCGCGGCAATTCCAAATTTTAATAAAAAGCTCCTGCAACACATCCAACGCAACCTCCTCCGCTTTTACTAATTTCAGGATATTGACGTAGATGGTCGGGCTATATTTATTGTACAATACCGTAAAAGCGTGCTCATCGCCCCCCTTTAGGTTGCTGATCAGCAGCTTTTCCTCCTCGTTGTTCACTTTGTCCATATGGTATCCCTATATTTAAAATACAGGTTCAGCAACCTCCAGATGCAGTCTGTTATTCAGCGGCGGCCACTTAAGGTTAACATAGGCACCGTATGCCAATTGGTTTTATTCGTCGACGGCCAAAAATCGAAATCCATCGACAAACACAAAATTCAGAAGATTATCGGAAAAATCCAAAGTAAACTTCACCGGTAGCCGGGTCCGCCGGCTATCCCCACCATTTTGTTACTGCCTGCCAATCCGCGGAATCTGCCAGCTTATCCCAGCACGGGCTTGTTTTCCAGCAGTCTGCTGTACCGCAACAGTGCCTCAATATAATAATAATCGGCATACGTCAGTGGCACGTCAATTTCACTGCCGTGCGGAATGGAGCCTACGCTGTGTTTCAGGATAAACCCGCCGTTTGTTCCGATTGCTGCCTTATAGGCCTCGGTAGACAGGCTCCTCAGGATGGTCTCCGCCTTCCGAAGATACCCAACCTGCTCTTCGCCCGCGGTATAGGTACTCAGCTCCAGCAGCGCCGAAGCCAGAATGGCGGCAGCCGAGGCGTCCCGCATCGTTTTGTAGTGCCCGGCATAGGGGCTGTCTGCCGGTAAATCCGGGGCATCAAAATCCCAATAGGGCACACCATCTTCGGGCATGTTGTGATGGCCGAACAGGAACGAGGCAATATCCCGGGCAAAATCCAGGTAAACCGAATCCGACGTCTGCCGGTACATCATCACATAGCCGTACAGTCCCCACGCCTGGCCCCGGGCCCATGCCGATTCATCGAAGGCGCCCTGGGCTGTTTTCCGGCCGATGATCTCCCCGTTCTCCGGATTGTAGTCAATCACGTGGTATGCGCTATGATCGGGGCGGTAGTGGTTTTTCATCGTGGTGTTGGCGTGTATCACCGCAATATCGTAATATTTCGGGTCGCCGTCCAGCTCGGATGACGCCTGCGTGAGGAACTCCAGGTTCATCATGTTGTCGATGATGACCGGGAAATGCCAGCCCTCCCAGGAGCGGATGGTCTGCGTTGCCGGGTTAAACCGCGTGCTCAACGACTCCGCACCGGTCAGCAGGATGTCCCGGTAAGCCGATGTATCGCCGGTGATCCGCAGGGCATTTCCAAAGCTGCAATACAGCATGAACCCCAGGTCGTGTGTGCCGGTATTCTCTTTTTCTTTTTCGAGGAGAGCGAGCTTTTCCTTTGCCAGATCAAACAGTTGTGTATCGCCGGAATACTCATACAAGTAAAGCAGGGATCCCGGATAAAAACCGGAAGTCCACCACGATGTATTGGAACTCACACTCGTGCTGTGCTGGTATGTCCGCGGCAGCGAATCGGTGGGCACATGTTCGGCCAATACCTTGATCTGCGTCACGGCATCGTTCAGATTACTGTCTATGAATCCGGCGGTGAGGGTAAGCGGGGGAGTTGCCGCTGGCTGCTGGCAGGCGACGATCAGCGACACCATGATCGGAATAATGGCAATCATTTTTGCACGATAGAAGCAATTCATCATTGTTTTCGGTTTATCGTAAACAGGTTAGTCGGTGACCGGCGCAGTGCCGGCCAGCAACACAAAGATATCTTTTTTTTATAATCTTCAAGGTATACCTCCCCTTGCCTGCCGATTGTATCCGCATGTAAAATTCCAGGGATTTCCCAGGGAGCCAATAGGGACATGGTAGGGACTTTATAGGGACATTGTTGGGAGAAATCCCTACTACTTTCCTATCAGGTCCGGAGAAGATCTGGGTTATTATTGGATTGCTCACGGATTAGTTATAGCTTTGGGTAAGACCAAAAACCAATACTGCTATGGCAATCTTAAAAAAACGGACCCAATGGCGGGTTCACCGGAAAGGTCGGCAACGTTGTCGGCTATCAATGGCGGGGTAAGGATGTAATACGTGGTTTATCACGGCCGTCGCACAAAAAACAAAGTCCTGCCCAATTGGCTAATCAGCAAAAATTAGCCCTTGTACAACGTTTCCTTCAGGATATCATTTTCTTTATCCGGGTGGGATTCCATCGTTGGGAAGAGGCGCGACAGATGAGCGCGTTTAATCCTGCCATGTCAACCAATAAAAACAAGCGGTCGTGGGCGAATACCCGGATCTGCGGCTCGATTATAGCCGGTTTTGGTCAGCATGGGAGGGGCAGAGCGTATAACGGGCGGGGCGGCGCACTGGCGGGAAGGTGGGCCGGAGTTAACTTGGACAGACAACTCGGGAGAAGAACAAGCCAAAAGCAAGGACTACCTGCTCGTGCTGCTGTTTTTTCCGCAAACCAGCTACACCGAGTTCACTTTTAATGGCGCATACCGGCATAACGGCAGGCAATTTATCCGGTTGAGCGAGGATTGCAACGGGCAGCCCGTTCACATATATGCCTCATTTACCCGATACGATGGAAGCGACATCTCGCCGAGCAGTTATTTAACGGTTGGCTAAAGTTCTTCCTCACGCTCGAGCATCAAAATAGCACCCTGCGGCACGATGTAGTATTTTTCGCCCTGGTATTGGATTTCCGTGGATGCACCGACATGAAAAATAGCCAAATCGCCCTCTCGTGCCTGCAATGGGATGTATTTGACACGTTCTTCCTGGGGTTTCCACGCATCATCATCTTCTACCGGTGTCGGGATTGCGTAGCCCGGACCGGTTTTCATAATGTATCCCCATTGTACCTTTTCTTTCTCCTGCACGCCCGGAGGGAGGTACAGGCCGCTGGCCGTCCGTTCATTCGGCGTGGTGGGCTTGATCAACACCCGGTCGCCAACAACAATTAGCTTCTTTAATTTATTCTCCTCAGTCAGCTGTATGGTCATGATACTAAAACGCTTTATGGGAGCACCAGCAAAAGCTGTGCTGAACTGGCAATTATGCCATAATGACATTTAACGATTCCCGTACCGGCACAACAAAAGCTTTATTATCTTAGCGGCACAGAATCAAAATCAATTTTTAACTAACCGATAACGCATGAAACGTAGAGAAATCCTTAAAAGTTTAACGGTACTCCCTTTGGTCGGAGTAGCGGCGGCAACGCCTGAAAAAGCTTCAGCGGCACCCGCAAAGAAAGAAGCGTGGACACCCAAAAAAGAGGCGATCCCGCTGGCAAGCTATGCCACAACCAGCCCGCTGTCGACGTGTATCCGGTCGGGCAACCTGCTATTCATCTGCGGTATCGGCGGCTGGTATGAAGCCCGTCGCAAAGAACCGGGCGACATCCAGGTGCAGGTGAAAAGTGCCCTCACCATTATGAAGGAACTGCTGGAAAATGCCGGTTCTTCCATGGCTAACGTACTGAAAGTACACATGACCCTGGCCGAACCGAACAAGAACATTGGGCCGCTTAACGAAGTTTACGGCGACTTTTTTCCCGACCCCAAACCGGTACGTTCCTACAGTGGCGCAGGGGTGGATCAGATGGGGCGGGATGGCATTCTGATACAGATCGACTGCATTGCATATGTTGATTAGCACGGGTTATCCCCCGCGCTAATTGACAGTCGCAGGCAGTGTGTGGCCCAGAAACGGAATCCCCGGTACAACGTGTTGCAGCAGCTTGTTATGCCCGCAAACTGCTGCGGTGGCCCTATACTGTTCAACTTGGGTATATGTGCACGCCCGGGTATTCCGACTTGGACTGGATGTCTTTTGCGCTTTATAAAACTTGTCCTATATTCGCTATGGCGATGATCGAACGAATAAGACAGCTGTACTCCCCTATCCAGCCGGCCATCAGGCAATCGGCTGATCGTGTTATTTACCGGGAATTCACGCCTCACCCGCACCTGCGATCCCACATCTATTGTTACTGGACACTGCAAACCACACAGGCATTGGCAGCACCCTTCCATTACCGGGTGATTGCGGACGGATGCATCGATATGTTCGTTGAACTGCGGAATCCGGAACAAAGTTTTGTGATGGGTTTTTGCCGGCGGTACACGGAGTTTCTGCTCGCGGACACGTTTCATTACGTAGGCGTCCGGTTTTTGCCAACCATGTTTCCGCAGCTTTTCCGAATAGACGCCTCGCAGTTAAGCGACCGTTATGAAGCATTAGATGCCGTTATTCCATCGGCCGCGCAGTATATCGCCAACTACCTGACAGACCGGCTGACGATCGCCCAGACAACGGCACTGCTCGATCGGTATTTTTTAACACAGCTGGAATCTGCTCAATTTAATTACGACAACCGGTTCTATCGTGCGCTTGACCTTATTTTAATGAAACAGGGAATCGTCAATACCGATACGGAACTGGATACCGGGATCAGTCCGCGGCAGTTGCAGCGACTATTCAATTATTACATCGGTACCACGCAGAAAACATTCAGCCAGGTGGTGCAGTTCCAGCAGCTGTTACGAGCCACAGCGGCCGGCCGGGGGCTGGGAAAAGCCGGACTGTTTCTCGAATCCGGTTATTATGACCAGGCGCATTTCATCAAATCTTTCCGGAATTTCTACGGTATTACCCCGGGCAGGGCTTTCGGCGGGTAGCGATTGTCTGATTTTTACAATCTTCCTATCCGGGTAAAGCGGAATTTTACACCGGAATTTAACCAACATGAAAAAGATAGGTGTTTTATTATGCGGCCTGTTGTTCTTGGCAGCAACAGGGTATTCGCAGACCGACTCAATACTTAACAGTAAGACCATGAAACTCAATGCAGGAATTATTACCGAAAGACTAGCCGAAACCAAGAACTTTTACGTTAATACGCTCGGGTTTGGCATTACGTTCGAAAACGAATTTTACGTACTGCTGCACACGCCGGGAGGGGAGTCCGAGATCAGTTTCTTATTGCCCAACCACCCTTCACAGCAACACCTTTTCCATGCACCGTTCCAGGGTAAGGGCGTTTACCTGACACTGGAGGTTGCCGATGTAGATGCCCTGTATGACGAACTGAAAAAGAAAGGCGTCACCATCCGGATTGCATTACGCGACGAACCCTGGGGCGACCGGCATTTCGCTATTGAAGATCCCAATGGTATTGGTATTGACATCGTAACCTACTCGCCGCAGCAATAGCAACCTATCACCGAAGGGTGCGGTGGTAGGCCTTGTTATCCACCCATCAGCGGATCGGTTGTACTGGGTTTACCGGTTTCTACATGACCGGCAAAGCGCTGCTGGAATCCGGGATAGCCGACAGCTTCCACCAGTAGATCATACCAGCCATCCGAGCCAGACAGATCGATCAGCAGCGTTTGGCCGGATGTGTTTACGGATAGTGCACTTACCGGCCGGTGATAAGCCATGTCTTTCAGCACAAGCTGCATGTTTTGAACCGATGAAGCCATAAGCTTTAAATTTCCCGTTGCTGGGTCGCCTGACACCGAGAGCTGTAACTCCGGATCCTGCGGGCCACCGGAAAACTCCCTGAAAAATCCGTTAGGGCCGTGTACCTGCAGCCGATAATGCTGATCCGGAAAATCTTCCAGCGGCCACGTATAGTGGAGGTCTTCCTTTTCCCGAGCGGCAAAATTCCAGGTGCGCCCGGGCTGGTCGTCGGACAGGTATGGAACACGTGTGTGCACACGAAACGGTACGCCCATTATTTTGGTCTTCGGCAGTGTTCCCGCCAGTTTAAATACCATGGTGAGCTGCTGGGCGGCCCGATCGACACGGGCGTCCACCGTAACATCGTACGGAATGGCACACGCAGACCTGGTTCCCGGTTCCTGCTGCGGCAGCAACGTCGAGCGAAACGACTGCGTTCGCAGCTGCGCTAACGCATCGGGTTGAAGCAACCGGTAATTTCCGGGTAACCCCTTATCCCGTGCCGAGTAAATCTGCGCCACATAACCGTCGCGCCCCAGCGGCTGCAGCGCTGCATCCGCGACAGCCGTCGCCGGGCGGAAAACGGAGGTCAGGTTCCCACAAACCAATCGCCGCCAGGCACTGATATTGGACTCGTTTACTTTTTTACCCGTCCGTTTTTCCAGAAAATGTTCCAGAAACTGCAACGTAGAGGTATGGTCGAACACTTCGGAGTTTACCCATCCGCCCTTTGTCCACGGGGAGGCCACCACCAGCGGGACACGGAAACCGAGCCCGATCGGGCTGTCGAGCGTCGCGTCCGGATTGCCGGATCGCTCCTTTTCCTGGGCTGCGGTAACATACTCATCGACAGTATCAATTCCGGAGGCTACCGCGCCCGCTGCTTTTCTGTCGATATGCGGTGGCACAAACGGAGGCATGTGGTCGAAATAGCCGTCGTTTTCATCGTAGGTAAGCACAAAGATGGTCTTTTGCCATACTTCCGGGCGCTTCGTCAGGATATCGAGCGCTTCCGAAACGTACCATGCGCCATACCACGGCGCCCCGGGGTGGTCGGAGAAATTACAGGGGGCGACCAGCCACGAAACGGTGGGCAGGTCCCCCGATTCGACGTCTTTCCGGAACTGGTGGAAGATATCGCCCTTGGGTACCTGCACGCTTTTGGCCCCGGCTTCATCGGAATAGTGGATGGTTTCCAGCCGATGATAATCCGGATCCGCCGTATTGGTAGTAAATGCCCGCCGGTGAATTTCGCGTTCAAACTCCGTCAGTTTATCAAAGTTTTCGGCGCTGTAAGTCTCGAGATCCGCCTGCAGCTGTGCCAGCAGCCCCCGCTTATCTTTCAATGCGGCGTCTGCCTGGTTATCGGCACGGATTTCTGCCTCCAGCTGCTGCACCCGCTTTTTTAGGTAAGCACGGTGCGCCGGATGGAAACGGACGTGGTATTGCCGGGAAAACTCCAGGTTATTATCGGTAAAATTGGCAAGCCAGTCTTCCTCCTCTCCTTCAAAACCAATGGGAAGGCTGAGCTCATTCTGGTAGACCTTCCAGGGTATTCCCGCTTCCTGGAGCCGCTCGGGGTATGTTTTCCAACCGATGTTTTTGTAATTAATCTGCCCGTTGTCTACGTGCGCCACCGACTCCGGATTACGGGGTTCCTCCCGGATGGTGCCCGACCAGAAATATGACCGGTTGGCGCTGGTGCCTGTTAGCGAAGAGCAAAAATGATGATCACATACGGTAAAGGCATCTGCCAGCGCATAGTAAAACGGAATATCTTCGCGGTCGTAATACCCCATCGTCAGCGGCATGTGCCTGTATTCGGGGTTGCCTGCTTTTTTCGCTTCCAGCCAGGTATCCATTTTCCCGTCGTTCCGGGCGTGGACCATGTCCTTCCAGCCGTGGGGGAGCGAACCCATCCAGGTGGTCTTCGTATTTTTGATGTCCAAGCGGAAGGGGGCGAAGCTTTCGCCCTGCGCGTTGCTTTGTGCCCATACAGGAAGGCCATTCGGCAGTGTAATTGCCCGCGGGTCATTAAACCCACGCACGCCGCGCAGGCTGCCGTAGCAGTGGTCAAACGACCGGTTTTCCTGCATGAGAAACACCACATGTTCCGCGTCGAGGTAGGTGGTGCCCGCCAACGGTTCTATCGCCAGCGCACGCTGGATGGAAGGCGGCAGCGTATGTGCTGCCGCTGTTGCTCCGGCGAGTAATGCTGCCTTTTTCAAGAACGATCTTCTGGATTCCATAATATGGAGGTTAAATTACAAAATCTGTTCAATATACCTTCGGTTATCAAAAAGTAGTTTTCCTATCATTATCATTTTCTGCGTTTCAATGGATTGGATGGCTTGGTTCAAAAACGAAGGCCATTCACCGACCAATAATCACCGTTGGTCTAATGTGTTTCCTTTTGGTCGACCGTCAATGGCCGTTGGTCTATTTTCCCGGAAACCTATGCAACATTTATTGCTGTCCCACGTCCATTTCTTACAACAAAACAGGAAATAAATCGCAAAACATTAAAATTTAACTGTCATGAAATTTATCGTATTAAGTGCATTAATTGGCGTAACAATCACCGGAAATAACGCCGCATTTTCATCACCCTCGGCCACAATCGAAGCTGTATACAGTAAAGACCCGAAGGATCCGGTACAACAGGTGGATGCCTTTAAACAACAGCTCAGCTTTCATCAACGGAACGTTGAACTGCTCTGGCAACAGTATGAACTGGGGTTGGAACGCATTGCAAACACCGAGGGCAACCACGCCGAACTCGATCGTGAGCAAGCCCACCTCATACAGGGATACAAAAACGATATTGAGCAAGGCATCCGGGTAACCGAAAGCGAGCAGGCAATAGCAAAAATCGCGGCCCGATATGCTAAAAAACATGCCCGCAGGGATGCTTTGGAAAAAAAGGAAATCGTCCGGTTGCAGGATTTATTACAAGCCCGTCTCGAAACAGAAAAGCGGCTTTTTGAGCAGTCTAAAAAGAAATATTCCGATGCGATTAATGCAGAAACACGTCCACTTTTGGAAGCTGTAGAGCAACGTTTTATACAAGACATCCGGCGCGCCCAGTCCCTGGGTACCGGTGCCGGCACACCAATGGCGATGCACAAATAAGCGTACTGCCACCTAAACAGCTGTCCTAAGGGCGGCTGTTTACAATATTAACCATCGTCGCCCGGTAATCTTTCGTCGCCGGATTTGCCATCGGGGTCTGTTAGGTCATCCGGACTTTTCTGAACGATCATGCTTTGGGTTGGAAATGCAAATTCAATCCGCTCCCGATTAAAGGTGTCATACAGGTACAGGTTAATGGCCTGCTGAATGTCCATATATCGGTTATAGTTATCGGTAAGGACGAAATAGACCGATTCAAAAATCAGGCTGAAATCACCCAATGACGTAAAATGGGCCCGGTCAAATAAGGTATCAGCCTGCTGTGTAATGGCTTCCTGGATAATCTGCGGAATTTTTTCCAGCTTTTCCTTTGGTGTACTATATGTGACTCCAATGGTGAATACCACCCGCCGGCGCTGCATCCGCTTAAAATTATGCAGCCGCGAATTGGTCAGGTCCGTGTTGGAGAAGATGAGCTGCTCACCTGTTAACGCCCTGACCCGGGTGGTTTTGATACCGATGGCTTCGACAGTACCGCTTTTATCTTCAACCACAATGAAATCACCTACTTCGAAAGGGCGATCGAAAAAAAGGACAAAGTAATTGAAGAGGTCTGCCAGGATCGTCTGTGTAGCCAAGGCTATCGCGATGCCACCGATGCCAAGGCCGGTCAGGATCGTCGCAACGTTGTACCCAAGGTTATTGATAAAAAAAAGAATCGCCAGACTCCAGATAACCATCGATACAATCAGCGTGATACCCCGAAGCTGTGTGATTGCCGTGTGCTGTCCTCGCTTCTCAAGGTAGTTTTGCAGAAAATAGCGTATTGCGAAAATGATCAGGCGGGTAATTAAAAAAGTCCACAGGAACATGCCCGCAATATCCAGCGCCCGGTTGAGCCACGGCGGCAATTCGAGCAGATTGAGCGCATAGTAGAATACACCATAATACAGCAAAGGCAAAAAAGCGGTACTGAGCCCCTGAATCAAAAAGTCGTCCAACGTATTGGATGTTCCCGCGACTTTTCGCCGTAACCAGTTTAAAAAGACGTATTTAAATATCCGGATAATAAGCAGGCCAGCGACGATAATGCCGACCACGATAAGGTAAGATTTTACAGTATTGCCAAAGAAAATTTGTTCCATAAATGTATTGATCCAAGGTAGTTGACCGACGTGTTATAGGCTAACAAGTTATAAAAAAAATTGTTGGATTAAAATTGACTTTTGAATGCCGTGCGTGGTTTAAAGTAATACCTTTGTCTTTCGCAATACGCGTTTTGGAGAAGTTTTTGTAAGACCCGGCGATATGACAGGCAGCAGCATTAAACACATTGATATTACCGTCTCCGGAAAAGTACAGGGTGTCTATTTCCGACTTTCTACCAAGGCAGTGGCCGACCAGCTGGGTGTGAAGGGCATTGCATGCAATGAACCGGACGGTACCGTTTACCTGGAAGCCGAAGGGGACGATTTCGCGCTGGACGCTTTTTTGGAATGGTGCCGTGAAGGTCCTGATCGGGCAGTCGTAGAAAACGTTGTTTGCCGTGCCGGCGATGTGAAAAACTATCGTAACTTTGAGGTTATTAGGAAATCCCGTTAGCTCCCTTAACGCGTAAAACTTGTCTGTACTTAGAAAATTTGCCGGCCAAACTGCCATTTATGGGCTAAGCACCGTTATTGCACGGTTACTCAACTTTGTCCTTACCCCGCTCTTTGTACGCAAATTCCCGGCAGCGGTATACGGCATATTCACCAATATGTATAGCTGGGCAGCCATGCTGAATGCCGTGCTGGCTTTCGGGATGGAAACCACGTATTTCCGCTACCTGCAGAAATATGAAGGCGATAAGGCCCGGGTATTCAATAACAGTTTCATCGTGATCTGTTTCATTTCCGTGCTGTTCCTGGGCATGATTTCCCTATTTGCAACCGGTATATCCACCTGGCTCAATAATGGTGTTTATGATCCCGATTACCGCCGCTACGTGATCTACTTCGCGCTGATTCTGGTCGCGGATGCCCTTGCGGTAATCCCTTTTGCCCGCCTGCGGGCCGAAGGAAGGCCGATACGTTTTGCGCTGTTGAAGCTGCTTAATATCCTCACGTTTGTGGGGTGCACACTGGGTTTTATTGTGGTCATCCCTCAACTAATGCAAACTTACCCGGGGCTGGCCACCTATTTTAGCGGCTGGTACCGGCAGGAGTGGCTGGGCTATGTCTTTATTTCCAATCTGATCGCCAGCCTGGTCACCTTGATACTGCTGCTGCCTGAGCTGCTGAAGATCCGGCTCCATCTTGAGCGTAAACTTGTGGTGGATATGCTTACCTACAGTTTCCCGGTACTGATCGCCAACATTTCATTTATCATTAACGAACACATCGATAAGCTGTTAATCCCAAAGTTAATTCCGGGTGACGCCGGTAGCCGCGACCTGGGGATTTATGGAGCCGTAAGCAAAATTGCTATCTTTTTAAGCATTTTTGTACAGGCCTTCCGCCTGGGGGCCGAGCCCTTTTTCTTCAGCCACGCCAAGAGCAAAAATGCCCGGCAGACTTATGCGCTGATCATGGATTACTTCGTTATTGCGATGGTATTGGTGATGACGGGCATAACCGTGAATATCGAATTACTCAAAAACTTTATCCGTGGCGGAAGCCCGGCTGAGCAGGCTGAATACTGGTCTGGCCTGCCGATTATCCCGGTTCTGTTGTTGAATTATGTGTTTTTGGGTGTCTACATGAATTTATCGATCTGGTATAAACTATCCGACCAGACTCGTTTCGGCCTATATATCTCCGGCATTGGGGCGGTCATCACGCTGGTGCTGAATTACCTGTTTATTCCGCAGTACAGTTATGTCGCTTCCGCATGGACTACACTGGCAGCTTACGGCAGCATGGTGGTGTTATCGTACCTCTGGGGCAACCGGCGCTATCCCATACCCTACCGTGTGGGCAAAAATCTCAGTTATATTGGCGTTGGCGTAGTAGTCTGTTGGCTGGCATTCATCGTTTTTGACCGCAGTATCATTGCCGGCAATCTGCTGTTTATCGCGTTTGCTGGGGCTACATTCCTTGTAGAATGGAAGAATATACGCGTATTATTAAAAAGTAAGTAGCGTAATGGGTAAGCGGAGAGAAGAGATGCAGCTAGGCTACTTCCAGCTCGAATTGCTCACTGATTTCGTCGAGTACACCATGGATATCGGCAAGGGTCGTTAGCGATACCAGTTTCATCCGGTATTCTTTAACATGCGGAATGCCTTTAAAATAGCTGGCATAGTGCCGTCGCATTTCAAATATCCCCGTCTTCTCGCCTTTCCATTCCACAGATTTCTCCAGGTGTGTCCGGCAGACCGCCACCCGTTCGGCAATGGTAGGCCCGGCCAAGTATTCACCTGTTTCAAAAAAGTGCCTGATTTCCCGGAAGATCCAAGGGTAACCGATAGCCGCACGGCCGATCATAATGCCATCCACCTCGTATTCCATGCGCCACGCGGCAGCTTTATCCACACTATCCACATCACCATTTCCGAAGATCGGGATACGGATACGCGGATTACGCTTAATGTCACGGATCAGTTGCCAGTCGGCCTGACCCTTATACAGCTGCGCACGGGTACGCCCATGTATACTCAGCGCCTGGATACCGACATCCTGCAGGCGCTCGGCCACATCATATACATTTTTGGAGTTATCATCCCAGCCCAGCCTTGTCTTTACGGTCACGGGGAGGTGGGTAGCCGATACGACAGCCTTGGTCATGGCGGTCATCTTATCGATATCGCGCAGCAGGCTGGCTCCTGCACCTCGGCAAGCTACATTCTTCACTGGACATCCGTAGTTAATGTCGATCAGGTCGGGATTGGCCTGTGAAGCAATTTCAGTGGCTTCGCGCATCGTATCGATATCACTGCCGAAAATCTGGATGCCGATCGGGCGTTCGTATTCAAAGATATCCAGCTTCTGACGGCTCTTCGCCGCCGCGCGGATGAGTCCTTCGGAGGAAATGAACTCGGTATACATCATGTCGACCCCGTTTTGCTTGCAAACCAGGCGAAATGGCGGATCGCTCACGTCCTCCATGGGGGCGAGTAAAAGCGGGAATTTGCCTAAGTCGATGTTTCCAATCTTGACAGACATGTTGTTAACCAATGCTATGCGGGTGCAAAGATACGAAATTTATGGTTCTTCATTCGTTGACGGCCTACATTGCCGTTGCGCGTAAGGCATTCCGTTGCTCGCTGCAATAGGGCAATACTTTTTTTCCGCAAAAAAAAGTAACAAAAAAACTCGCCGCTTGGATCTCTTGCTACAGCGGTAGTGCATCCCACTGCAAGCCGCAAGATCTCCCATGCGGCATTTTAAGCAGCACAACGGTTCGTGCTCCCATTCTCCGTTTACCTGCGCTCTTCTATTCTTTCTTGCACTGGTTTTTCTTTCCTTTTTTGTCCGGGTTGGCTGTTTATACCATCCTAATCCGTAACAGCGAATAAGATGTTAGCCGATAGCATGGGCTGCGTGTTTGGCCATGGCCCCACGCGGTGGGTAAACCGGCCTTGTGGGATGCCGCAGCAGTGAGCAGCAGGGTGTTTTGCAGCGGCGTTTGGGTAGCCGCTACCAAGCAGGCCGTAAAAGTGGAGCGAAGCAGAACGGCTCCGGGATGCGCCGTAAATGCCCTGCAATCAATTGCAAGGCATCCCGTACAGCCTTGATTTTGGTTACTTTTTTATCAAGAAAACCGCGAAGCAGCATGAGTGCCGCTGAAAATAAAATTGTACGAATAAAGTAATACCTACCCGGCGAGGGTTTCCACAAATTCCTGTATCGCCTGCGCCGGATCTTCGGTCCTCATAAAATTCTCCCCGATCAGGAATCCCTGGAAACCGGCTTCGCGCAACGACGTGATGGTCGCCGGGTCGCTGATTCCGCTTTCGGAGACCTTGATGAACCGGTCGGGGATTAGGGATACGAGTTCGAGAGAATGTGCAATGGATACCGAAAAATCTTTCAAATTCCGGTTATTCACACCAATAGCGTCGACACTGTCTACCATGCTGCGCTCAAGCTCATCACGGTCATGCACTTCCAATAACACATTCAATCTCAGCGATTTTGCAAACTCCGACAGGGTTCTCACCTGTTCCGGGGAAAGGACTGCAGCGATCAATAACACAATATCGGCACCGTAAGCCTTTGCTTCGGTAATCTGATAAGTATCGATGATGAATTCCTTTCGAAGCAACGGCAGCTGGAGTGCTGCGCGCGCTGCCTTCAAATCGTCGAGGCTCCCGCGGAAAAAGTCGGCATCAGTAAGAACCGAAACCGCTGATGCTCCGGCCTGTTGATAGCCCGAAACGACATCATTTACGGTCGCCCGATCGTTAATTATGCCCTTCGAGGGTGACGCCCGCTTATACTCGGCAATGATCCCGGTTTTTGCGGTATCCAGAATCGATGTCCGCAGTACGTGGCACGTCCGGTCGAACAATGGCTGACGTTCCAGGTCCGAAAGCGGTACTGCAGCCTTTGCCTGTGCTACTTCAACGCGTTTTCTCGCGATAATTTTATCCAGTATAGTCATTTTACTTCTGATCTGTGGTCGATGATCCGTGATCTGTAGTGCGGGCCTGCAGCCAATTGGCCATCATTTCCCGGCCATGGGCGGTCAGCACCGATTCAGGGTGAAACTGGAGCCCTTTAACATCCAGTGTTTTATGTGAAAGTCCCATAATTACACCTTCGCTATCTTCCGCCGTAATGCGAAGCGTATCAGGAAGTCCTTCACGTGATACCGCCCAGGAATGATAGCGCCCGGCGGGAAACTCATTCGGTAATCCCCGGAATATGGGTTCATCCGGATCGGTAATCAGCAACGGGGTCGCTGTACCATGGACCGGCTTAGCCAGGTTATACAATTGCCCCCCATATACTTCGGCAATGGCCTGTTGTCCGAGGCAAATGCCCAGAATACTTTTGGTGTTACCATATTCGCGGATTACATCCATCAGTAGCCCTGCTTCCTTCGGAATGCCCGGTCCCGGAGAGAGTAGGATCTTATCGAATCCAGCCACGTCTTTCAATTCAAATTTATCATTCCGCCATACCGTGGCATCGTACCCGCACTCATGCAGCAGGTGCACAAGATTGAACGTAAATGAATCATAGTTATCTATAACCAATATCCTGGGTGAGGATTGTTGTGGGTTTTCCATGTGATGCGGTGTGCTTATTGATGGTTATTGATTTCCTGCGCCAGTTCCAACGCTTTGCGCAGCGCGGCAATCTTATTGTCTACTTCGTTGAGTTCTTTCTCCGGGTCGGAGTCTGCGACGATACCGGCTCCTGCCTGGTAGTGCAGGACGTTATTTTTACTTAAAAACGACCGGATCATAATCGCGTGATTAAAATCATCATTGAAACCCATGTACCCAATGGCACCGCTATAGAAGCTTCGCTGCTGGTTTTCATATCGGTCTATCAGCTGCATGGCCATGTGCTTCGGGGCTCCGCTCAGCGTACCTGCGGGATAGGTATCACCCACGACATCAAATGAATTCACGCCGGCCTTGAGCACACCGCACACTTTGGAAACCAAGTGAATGATGTGCGAATAGTACTGGGCCTCTTTATAGGATTTTACGTGTACTTTTTCGCAATGGCGGCTCAGGTCGTTGCGTGCGAGGTCTACCAGCATCACGTGTTCGGCCGTTTCCTTGGGATCGGCCTTCAGGGCCTCAGCGATCTGTTCGTCCTGCTGCAGGTTACCGCTTCGTTTAAACGTGCCCGCAATGGGGTGGATGGTGGCCACGTTATTATGGATGGTAAGCTGCGCTTCGGGCGATGAGCCAAAAAGCTTGAAGTCGCCGTAATCAAAGTAAAATAAATAGGGCGACGGGTTGATGGACCGCAACGTGCGGTATACATTGAATTCATCGCCCAGAAACGACCTGGAAAAGGCGCGGGAAGGCACAATCTGAAAGACGTCGCCCCGGTGAATATGCTCTTTCATTTTCATCACCAGCGCTTTAAAATCATCCCCCGTCATATTTGAACCTTCTTCCCCGACCAGCGAAAAGCTGTATTCCGGAAAGTTCTTGTTTTGAATCAGGTACTGGATTTTTTCCAACCCGGGCGCCGTATCCGACCCTTCGAGCTGATGCTCGAAAATGTACAGCTGATTACGGAAATGGTCTATGGCAATGACATAGCGGTAAACGTGATACTGCATGTATGGAATATCCCGCTGCGCATCGGGCGGGCTCTGCAGGGATATGTCTTCAAAATGAGTAACGGTATCAAACGTAAAAAAACCAAATAGCCCATTGGAGATGAAATTAAAATCAGCCTGGTCGGCTCCCTGAAATGCCTGCCGGAATGCCGAAACTTCCTGACGAAGGTCAATTGCCGAGGCCGGTTTACGTTCGATTGCCCTATCCGGGTACTGGATTTCAAGCATATCTTTATCCAGCTTAATTCCGGCGATGGGCTGGCAGCAGATATAACTCATGTTATTTTCGCGGCTGTGGTAATCCGAACTCTCCAGCAATAGGGTGTTCGGGAACACATCACGCAGCCGAAGGTAAATGCTTACCGGCGTCGCAGTGTCCGCTAATAACTGCTTATACGTGGTTTTAAAATGATATTTCATCGCTCATGCTATTAATTAAAAACACAAAAAAACCCGACGGATTTTCCAAAACGTCGGGCCAACTTTCATAAGGCTCTGGTTGATTATGAATACGATAATAATCCATATGACCCGACGTTCTTTCCTTCGGGCCACCACCAGATCATATTATGGTATGCATGCTTCAACATTACCGGCAAAAATATAAAAAAAATCGACTAAACAAATTTTTGCTTATAAATTAATCATCGAGCAGATCGGGACGGCGGGTTTTCGTCCGTTGCATTGCCTGTTCATCACGCCACCGGTTTATTGCGGCTTCATTACCGCTTAACAGCACATCCGGCACCTGATGCCCCCGCCAGTTAGCCGGCCGGGTATACACTGGTGCGTCCAGCAACTCACCCTGAAAGGAATCAGAAAGCGCGGATGTTTCATCTGAAAGCACCCCCGGAATGAGTCGTGTTACAGCGTCTACCAACACAGCCGCGGGAAGCTCTCCCCCCGACAGGACATAATCGCCGATGGAGATTTCGCGGGTAACAAAAAGATCGCGGATGCGCTGGTCTATTCCCTTGTAATGACCGCAAAGAACCATCAGGTTACCTTTGGTAGACAAGTTGTTCGCAATGGTCTGGTTGAGGGTTTCGCCATCGGGTGTCATGAAGATCACCTCATCGTATTGCCGCTTTTCCTGCAACTGTTCGATACATACCGCAAACGGCTCGATTTGCATGACCATGCCGCTTCCGCCACCGTAAGGATAATCGTCCACGCTCCGGTGTTTATTGTGGGCATAATCCCGCAGGTTGTGCACGACAATTTCACACAAACCTTTCTGCTGTGCACGTTGCAGGATGGAATGCGCAAAAGGGCTTTCCAATAAGCCGGGCAGTACTGTAATAATATCAAACCGCATGGCGCAAAGATAGTGTTTTTTGGTGGTGACGGGTGATCCGTGGTGAGCGACGGGAGCCCCCGTGGTTAACAAACATAAACAAAGGACCCCGCCGCCGGAACCGGCAGCGGGGTCGAAAAAACTATTTTACCGGGTAATGGCAAACTATACCGCTTCAGCAATACCACGCAGTGTTTTCGCTGCGTCGACCATCGCTTCAAGTGCGGCTTTGGTTTCCGGCCATGCCCGGGTTTTCAGTCCGCAGTCGGGATTGACCCACAGCTGTCCGGCAGGAATAACGGCTTTGGCTTTTTCAAGCAGTTTTACCATTTCTTCCTTACTGGGCACCCGTGGTGAGTGGATGTCGTACACGCCCGGCCCGATATCATTAGGGTAATTAAAGTCTGCAAATGCATCCAGCAGCTCCATTTGGGAACGCGACGTTTCAATGGTAATTACGTCGGCATCCATCGCTGCGATATGCTCGATGATATCGTTAAACTCCGAGTAGCACATGTGGGTATGAATCTGCGTATCGTCGTCCACATTGGAGGATGATACCCGGAAGGCCCGTACTGCCCAGTCCAGATAGGCTTTATGATCCGCTTTGCGCAGCGGCAATCCTTCACGGATAGCCGGTTCGTCAATCTGGATAATTTTGATGCCGGCCTTTTCCAGCGCCTGTACTTCATCAAGAATAGCCAGTGCAATCTGATACGTAGTTTCCGAGCGCGGTTGGTCGTTCCGTACAAAAGACCATTGCAAGATGGTGACCGGACCGGTCAACATGCCTTTTACCGGACGGGTGGTCAATGTCTGTGCGTAAGCTGACCAGCGTACGGTCATGTCGCTGGGCCGCGATACGTCTCCATAAATAACGGGGGGCTTTACACAGCGCGAACCGTAGGATTGCACCCATCCGTTTTTAGTGAAAGCGTATCCCGACAGCTGTTCGCCGAAATATTCCACCATGTCATTCCGTTCAAATTCGCCGTGTACCAATACGTCGATGTCCAGTTCTTCCTGCAGGCGGATGGTACGTTCGGTTTCCTCCGCGATCAGCTGGTCGTATTCCGCCTGGCTGATGGCCCCTTTCTTCAGATCTGCACGCCATTTACGTACATCCCTGGTCTGGGGGAACGATCCAATGGTCGTGGTAGCAAAGGCAGGCAGGTTAAACTTCTCCTGCTGTTTTGCCTTCCGCGCAGCAAACGGGCTGGTCCGCTGTGCATCTTCGTCGGTAATGCTGCTAACGCGGGCCTTCACCTCCTCGCGATGAATCAGTGAAGACGTACGTCGGCTCTCTTGGGCCGACTTATTGGCTGCAAACCGTTGCGCTACAGCTGTGTCAGCATCTCCTGTTGCCAGTACCGCCAGGTCTTTCACTTCCTGAAGTTTCTGTTTTGCAAATGCCATCCAGTTCTTCACCTCTGCCGGCAACGATTGCTCGTTGTCTTCGAGGTCCAGGTCAAACGGCACATGCAGCAACGAGCTCGACGGTGCGATCCATACGCGGTCTGCGCCCCGTTGCTCTATTGCCAGGTTAATTTTCCCGAGAGAAGCTTCGTAATCATTTTTCCAGATGTTCCGGCCATCGACCACACCCAAGGAAAGGATCAGGTCTGCTGGAGCAGCGGCCAACAGCGCGTCCAATTGATCTTCACCACGCACCAGGTCAACATGAAGCGCCTGTACTGGCAGGTTCAGTGCAGTCTTGGTATTTTCGCGCAGCGATTCAAAATACGTTGCCACAACCAGGTTTACACCGGCAGCAGCGGCCGACAGGCGGCTGTAAACCTGCTGATAAAGCTCGCGGGTTTTTTCATCGATATCCAACGCAAGGAATGGTTCATCCAGTTGGATCCACTGCGCGCCGGCCGCAGCAAGCTTGCCCAGGATTTCTTCATACACCGGCAATAACCGGTCAATGAGGTCGATCCGGTTGAAACCAGCCTCTTTTTCCTTGCCTAATAGCAGGTATGTGATCGGGCCGATCAATACAGGCTTGGTTTGGATGCCCAGTTGCTTTGCCTCGTTAAATTCGTTGATGATTTTTTCAGAAGTCAGCTTGAACTGCTGATCCTTTACAAATTCCGGAACAATATAGTGGTAGTTGGTGTCGAACCACTTGGTCATTTCCATGGCCGTAACGTCGAGGCCTTCCTGCTGAAAGCCGCGGGCCATGGCAAAATACAAATCAAGATTGTAGGATGACGCACCCTCTACTGCAAAACCCTGGTAGCGTGCCGGAATAGCACCTACGGTCAGTGTCAGATCCAGCACTTGATCGTAAAATGAAAAATCGTTGGAAGGAATCAGGTCAATACCCGCATCCTGTTGGGTTTTCCAGTTTCCCTCGCGGATCTGGCGGCCAGCCTGTAATAGCTCGTCCTGACTGATTTTTTTTGCCCAATAGGCTTCATTCGCTTTTTTCAGCTCACGGAGGGCCCCAATGCGCGGATAACCCAAATTGTTAGTTTTCAACATAATGATGTTAATAATGTGTTAATGTACAACCCATGCACCGGCATTTACCGGTAATCACCTATATTTTCGATTGCTTTAAAGAGAGGACACAAGTCATGCGTTGTGTGCTGCTTATCTTTCCCCCTCATCGGGCGGGTAGAATTTAGCACCTTGTCTGGTGACAGGTTGCTAAGGCTTCACAGGGTCCATTCCCTCTGCCTTTCTCCATAAGCGGCCGCTAATATCGGCAATAAGATTGAATTACACAAAATTTTTTGCCGCAATCAGTTCACCAGCAGCTTATATCCCTTGCCATGTACGTTCACGATTTCGACTTTAGGGTCATCGCGCAGGTATTTGCGCAGCTTACTTAAAAAGACATCCATGCTGCGGCCATTGAAATAATTGTCGTCATGCCATATTTTAAGTAACGCCTCCTCCCTTGTGAGCACGTCATTTTTTTTCAGGCAGAGCAAGCGCAGCAACTCCGCTTCCTTGGTGGACAGCTTCTGCGTATGTCCCTTATAGGCAATCTGCTGAGCCACATAATCGAAGTAATAGTCGCCAATCTCAAAATTATCCGGCAGTTCTTCTTCCACCGTCGATTTTTCCCTGGATGCACGCTTAAGCAATGCCTGGATGCGGAGTAGCAGCTCTTCCACGCGGAACGGCTTGGTGATGTAATCATCGCCACCGAGGCCGAATGCCTCGGTCTTGTCTTCCATCATTCCCTTCGCAGTTGCGAAAATGATGGGAATATCGGCGTTCGTTTTCCGGATTTCACGACCCAGCGTAAACCCATCTTTCCGGGGCATCATAACATCCAGGATACACAAGTCAAATACCCCTTTATTGAATTCGCGCAGGGCTTCATCGCCGTCCTTACAAAGCGTTACCCCGAATTTGCCTTTCAGCTCGAGGTAGTCCTTTAGGATATCACCTAAGTTGGGGTCGTCTTCAGCTAATAGAATTTTTTGCATATCGTTCGTACAAGATCATGCTGCATGGGTAGAGCAACGGTGATACTATCCCTTAAGCGGTAATATTACATCGAATGTGGTTCCCTTATCCTTATCACTTTTTACCTGCACCTTGCCCCCCAACCGCTTGACAATGTCATTCACATAACTTAACCCTAAACCGAACCCTTTTACATCATGCCGGTTGCCGGTTGGAATCCGGTAAAACTGATCGAATATTTTTGCTAATTGGTCTTTATTCATTCCAATACCGTTATCGGTAACGGTAATCATTAATTGCTTGCCGATGGTTTTGGTTCTGACGGTGATCTCCGGATCACCTTTGCTATATTTTATCGCGTTATCCACTAAATTAAACAAAACGTTGGAAAGATGCAACTCATCACCCACTACAATTGCATCGCTGGCATCCAGGTGCATATGGACCTGTGCCCCGTGCTTTTGCAGTTGCAGGTCCATGCTGTCAATCACCGCTTGGGCCAGTTCATTGATGTCGACCTCCTGATGTTCCAGCTTCAGGTTATCTTTCTCCAACCGGGCAATATTAAGCACCCGCTCAATATGGCTTCCAAGGCGTACGTTTTCGTCGTATATGATGCCGGCCAGCCGCTGTAGGCGGGATTGGTCAGCCGAAATCTCGGGGTCCTTCAATGATTCACTTGCAATCATAATGGTCGCAACCGGTGTCTTGAATTCATGCGTCATGTTGTTGATGAAATCTGTTTTCATCTCCGAAATCTTCTTCTGCCGCACCATCGTAAAAATGGTATAGGCAAAACAACCTACCAGTACGAGGAGCAGGGCGACGGAGGAAAACAGCATAACCGCCATGTTACTCATCAATATGGCGCTCTTGCTGGGAAAGTAAATGGAAAGCCGTCCGGGCGACTGTTCACTGTCGGCCTGGAACAGTGCTGTCGAATACACACTTTCCGAGGCCGGCTGTACTTCACTGAAGCTGGCGAAACTATATACCGTATGGTTGTTATTTTTGATTTCCAGGTTAAAGGGCGATCGAATGTCCCGTTTTATCAGTTCCCGCTGCAATTCATTTTTGATGTATGCCGCATTAATCCGCTCATTAAAAGGACGCTTAGCCAGTTCGATCTCGGCGGCAAATCCCTCTACCATCAGCGGGTCTTTTCCGCTTAATACGGCAATGGTATCCAGCAACGTATTGGCCTGAAGCAATTTAAGCTGCTGTTCCATATGGTCGATCTGCCGCTCCATTTTAATGTCCTTCCGGGGAGGGAGCGCCTTTACCGTGTAATTGAGGCTCCTTGCCGCGTATCGTTGCTGTCCGAGAATGATTAGGTAACGCAGGCTGTCGTCTTTTGCCTTCTGCATGGGCACCGGCTTGGTAGCGTACACGCGTACCGTATTATCGCTCCGCTGAAAGGTGCCGTCAGCTACGGAGTTGACGTCTACGTTAACCTGCAAAAATTCCTGGTTGCGCTCATCCTTGATATAGGTTTCATAGAATTCGTTGCTTTCGATGGGTATCACCACCGGAAAACGGTCATACAGCTCCTGCTCCTGTTGCTTGAAGGCCAAGTAATATTCCGCCTGCCGGTCGCGCATGTGCTCGATGTCAGTCTGAATCCGGAGCTGCTCCTTCAGCCGACGCTGTTCTCGTTCGTACTTTTCCCGGTTTTTATGCTGCTGTGCCATGGCAAACTCCATAACCTCGCGCTTCTCAGCTTTCGATGCGACCGTGGTAAGTGCCGCATTTACCGACTCGTCAAACAACTGGGCCTTCTGGATATACGACTGCCGGATGAAAAAATACTGCATCGCCACCACACCCAGCAGTGCGATGGTCATTAAGCCGATGATCAAGCCGATGCTTTTTTTATGCCTCATTCCAGACAAAAATACACAAGCCTAAAGGCAAAACGGAGCTTTTAACATATTTTAACAAGAAACAAATCAGCGCATTGCAGGTCATGGCCGGTGTTAGCCGGCTTTGGTGACATGTAGTTTCCGGCCCATTGGGATAAACCGGTACCCCGCCTTCTTATCGCCAAAATATTCGTCGACGGCATGGCGGCAACCCGACCATTCGTAATAGTCATCAAAAATCAGTCGCCCCCCCGCCACCAAATTCGGCACTATTTCCCGCAGACATACCATGACCGATTCATACCAGTCGCAGTCGATATGCGCAAATGCGACGGGTTCATTAATCGTGAGTGTGTTTTCGAAATAGCCTTTGATCAGGCTGATGTTATTCGGTTCAGGAGCCACATGATGGCGGGTCAGGTTCGCTGCAACGACTGTTTCCAGGTTCTCGGTATATCCGTAATACAGGTTTCCGCCAATGCCCTGCGACCGCCCGTTCTTTATTTCCCGGTACCGGGCATGTACATCGGCATCGTCTTTATCGGACGGTGGCGGAATCATGCCGAAAGCATCGTATATCCGGAACGGCCGCTGCACAGCTTTCGCCTTGCCGATGGCAATGGCAGATCCCCCGAGCGCACATCCCGCTTCAATAAAAAGGCCGGAAATTCCGGCTTTTTCTATTGACTTAGCAGCGTCGTACAGATTGAACAGGTCCTTCGTCGCCAAATAGGTCAGGTGGTCGGTCTTGATCTTCATCAAATCCGCTTTTTCCCTGTTGGTTAAGGCATACAGGCGGGCCTGTACCCACGTAAGAAAGTGTTCCGCATTCAGCTGCATAGACGGGATTATTCCATTTCCGTAACTTTAATTGTATTGGTACGCCCCTTTTTATGTAATGGTGTGGATGCCGTATTGATTACGATCTGGCCGGTATCCACCAGCCTTTTCTCCTTCAGCAGCGAGTTAACGTCGTTGATACTGCCATCGGTGCTTTCGAATTTATCGTAAAAAAAGGTGCGGACACCCCAGAGCAGACTGAGGGTGTTAAGCAACACCGTATTGCCGGTAAAAATATAAATATCGGCGTTCGGACGATAACTGGATATTTCAAATGCGGTATACCCCGAAAAGGTCATGGCCACAATGGCCGAGGCATTAGTCTTCTCGGCCAGGTAGATCGATGAGCTGCAAATGGCATCGGGTATCCGTGATTCGACGATCTGCTCGGGTCTTTTTGCAATATAATAGGGATAAGAGGTTTGTTCGACGTGTACAATGATCTTACTCATCGTTTCAATGACAATTTCCGGAAATTCCCCAACCGAGGTTTCGCCACTGAGCATGACCGCATCTGCACCGTCGAGCACTGAATTGGCCACATCGTTTACCTCAGCCCGTGTAGGCCGCGGTGTCGTGATCATGCTCTCCAACATCTGGGTAGCAATGATCACCGGTTTTGCCGCGTCGCGGCACTTCTTAACGATCATTTTTTGCAGTACCGGCACGTCTTCCATGGGCATTTCCACACCGAGGTCGCCCCGGGCCACCATGATTCCATCCGTAACGGAAATGATCTCGTCAATGTTTTCAATCGCTTCGGGCTTTTCGATTTTGGCGATGACACGCGCTGTCTTCTTTTTATCCTTGATAATTTCCTTAAGCCGCCGGATATCGTCCGCCGTCCGTACAAACGACATCCCGATCCACTCCACATCGTGTTCAAGCACAAAGCTGAGGTTATCAAGATCCTCTTCGGTAAGACTGGGAATGGAAACCTTGGTGTTTGGCAGGTTTACGCCTTTGCGCGAGGTGAGCACGCCTCCGTGTACCACTTCGCACCGTACCGTATCAACATGATTGGTATGCAGCACCCGCAGCTGTATTTTTCCGTCATCAAGCAGGATGATCTCGCCCGTTTTTACATCCTTCGGAAAGTCCGGATAGGTAATGTACACCCGTTGCTCATTACCGATAAGCTCGTTGGTCGTGATCTCCACTTCGGCATTATTGAGCAGTATGGCGCCGCCTTCCTTCATTTTGCCAATCCGGATTTTAGGGCCCTGCAAGTCGGCCAGGATGGCGATATTCAACTGGTGCTCTTTGCTGATTTCCCGAATGGTTTTGATGACGGCGAGGTGGTCAGCCTGGCTGCCATGCGAGAAGTTGAGCCGGCATACATCAACCCCTTTCGCGATCATGCTGGTTAATGTTTCCTTTTTGGCTGACGCCGGACCCAAAGTGGCTACAATTTTAGTTCGCTTTTGAACCTTTTCCATGTAATATCCTTTTTATTTAATTGCACACGCTGTTGTGATGTGCTGAATCAATTCGTTTTACTGCAGCTATGCCGAGTGTGAAAGATACACTTTCTAAATTACGTGGCTAAAATATCAGATTTTCTTTGGATTTCAATCGTTGGGGGGATATTTCGCTGGCGACTACAACCTCCGGAATCGACGCAACGGCTTCCTGCAATGCTTCCAGGTCTTCCTCATCGATAAAATTCCGCACCAGAAAAAAATAATCCGAATGTTTCATTTCGGGAACAAGTACCCCGCCTTCCGCACTCCGATTGGCCAACAGGTAATATTCCGTCTCCGTTGCCTCGGAAAGGGCTGCATATCGGCTAAAATACCGATGCCCTTCGGACGAAGAAAGCCAGATTTCGTGGTCGTCGACCTTGGCTAAATCCAATCCGGCATACTTATTAATGAAGTAGCATAACCGGTAATCTTTAAGGGAGGAGGTGATCGCGATCAGGATGAAATCTAAGTCTAATTCGTATTTTAATGTAACTTTATTCAAAGTATTTTTCTATATTCATCGCAAAATTACAAAAACAAAAAGGATTAGCATGGCATTATACTAAAAAGATAATGGTATTGCAGACGCAGCAGTTAAGGGGGAGTCAACCAATTAAACATAAACACCAAAACAGGGCGCACAGGACTTTTACACAGGGCGGTCCGCGCGGTCTGGAATGCCGGTTTAACCGGCGAAAATCAAAAACGTTTTACTATTTGCCGAAATTTATTTTTCTTTGCACAGATTTATTAAACAATTAAACTATAAAATCATGTCTGATATCGCATCAAGAGTTAAAGCAATCATCGTTGAAAAGCTAGGTGTAGACGAAAACGAAGTGACCCCGGAAGCTTCATTCACCAACGATTTGGGCGCCGACTCACTCGACACCGTGGAGTTGATTATGGAATTCGAAAAGGAATTCAACGTAGCAATCCCCGATGACCAAGCTGAAACCATCAGCACGGTAGGACAAGCAATCGCTTATTTAGAAAAAAACGTTAACTAACTAAATTCATTAGGCCAATCGTAATAAATGGAGCTTAAAAGAGTAGTAGTAACAGGGTTAGGTGCGCTTACTCCTATTGGGAATACCGTCCCGGAATTTTGGGATAACCTAATTAAAGGGGTAAGCGGCGCTGCTCCTATTACCCGATTTGACGCTTCGAAGTTTAAAACCCGCTTTGCCTGTGAGGTAAAAGGTTTTAATGCCGAAGATTTTATGGAGCGTAAGGAAGCACGCAAAGTAGATCCATTTGTGCATTATGCGTTGGCCGCTACAGACGAAGCCGTTGCGGATGCCGCACTGCAGTTTGACAAGCTAGACACCAACCGCATCGGCGTGATCTGGGGTGCAGGTATCGGCGGGTTGAAGACCTTCCTCGATGAGGTAAGCAACTTTGCCAATGGTGACGGTACGCCGCGCTTCAATCCTTTTTTCATTCCCAAGATGATCCTGGACATCGCTCCGGGACACATCTCGATGCGCTATGGCTTGCATGGCCTTAATTTTTCGACTGTATCCGCTTGCGCCTCTTCTACGAATGCCCTGATCGATTCCCTTAATTATATCCGGACCGGATATGCCGA
>NZ_JBEBRB010000012.1:0-52017 GCF_040395035.1 Parapedobacter lycopersici
TCCGCTCCGGATCGGTAATTGCCCACTCCAGCGCCTGCTGGCCGCCCAGGGACCCGCCGATAGCCAGCGCAATCTTTTCGATACCCAGGTGATCGGCCAGTAGCTGATGTGCGGCGGCCAGGTCGCGGACCGTAAATTGCGGGAAAGATAAATAAAAAGGCTGACCCGTGACCGGATCGGTGCTGAGCGGATTGGTGGTACCGTATGGCGATCCGATAACATTGGCGCAGATGATGAAATGCTCACGCGGATTAAACAGGTCCTGCGTGCCGAATAAGCCCGGCCACCAATCGAACACGTCCGAGTTGCCCGTTAATGCATGGCAGACCCATACCACATTGTCTTTTGCGGCATTTAACTGTCCATAGGTGTGGTAAGCGATCTCCAGGCTCTGGAGGTGTTTTCCGCTCTCCAGCCTGAATGCGTTAGGGTACCTGAACGTGTTTGCTATGCTCATTGCACGGTAAAAGGGGAGGGCACTATGTGCCCTTTATTTAATTTTGTCAAACGCCTGTTGCAGGTCTGCCTTGATGTCATCGACATGTTCAATGCCAACAGCCAGCCGCAATTCACCCGGATAAACACCTGCCTCCTGCTGTTCCTGGGCACTAAGCTGTTGGTGCGTCGTGGCAGCAGGGTGAATAATAAGCGTTTTGGTGTCGCCTACGTTGGCCAAGTGGCTGATCAGTTTCAGGTTGTCTATCAGTGCATTGGCCTTGTCTGCCCCACCCTTGATGGCAAAAGAGAGCACGCTGCCGAAACCATTTTTCAGGTATTTCTGTGCATTAGCATGGTTCGGGTTGTTTTTCAGGCCGGGATAGTTCACTTTTTCAACATCCGGGTGGCTGTCCAGCCAGGTAGCAATTTCCAGGGTGTTGTCTACGTGACGTTGTACGCGTAATGACAGTGTTTCAAGTCCCTGTAACAGCAGAAATGCGTTGAATGGGGATAGAGCCGGACCGAAATCACGAAGTCCTTCTACACGCGCGCGGATGATGAACTGAATATTCCCGAGCGGACTGTCCACACCGAATACGTCGCTGAACACCAATCCATGGTAACCCTCAGAAGGTTCGCTGAATTGCTTGTATTTGCCGTTCCCCCAATTATAGTTTCCACCGTCCACGATGATACCGCCAATGCTGGTTCCATGACCGCCAATCCACTTTGTGGCCGCCTGGACCACCACGTGGGCACCGTGTTCCAGTGGTTTGAAAAGATAGCCTGCAGCACCGAATGTATTGTCGACGATCAATGGTAAATCATATTTTTTCGCAATAGCTGCAATACGCTCAAAATCCGGAATGCTATAGCTGGGGTTGCCGATGGTTTCCGCGTAAATGGCTTTGGTTTTATCGTCAATGGCCGCCTCAATGTTTTCCGGACTGTCATCTTTTGCAAACCTTGCTTCAATGCCCAGTCGTTTAAATGATACTTTGAACTGGTTATAAGTACCTCCATATAAACTCGATGTGGTAACGAAATTTTCACCGCTTTCCAGAATATTGGTGAGGGCAATAAACTGTGCCGATTGACCGGAGGCGACCGCCAATCCGGCTACTCCGCCTTCCAATGCAGCGACGCGTTTTTCGAATACGTCGGTCGTCGGGTTCATAATCCGTGTGTAGATGTTGCCAAATTCCTTGAGTGCAAATAGGTTGGCGCCATGCTCAGCGTTATTGAATACGAACGAAGTCGTCTGGTAAATCGGTACGGCCCTGGAGCCTGTGGTGGGATCTGCTTCCTGTCCGGCGTGTACCTGTAATGTTTCAAATTTTAGATTTTCATTTGCCATGTTGTATGTTTTTATTGTTTATTTAAAAGTAGATAATTTAATATAAAAAGTATAGCGCATATCACCCAACGGGGATAGGCCGGTTATTGGTTGCATGTATTGTTGGATTAACAGCACGGACAGCCAATGTGCGCCGTACTGCCACACATTCGCCGGTTCGGAATGATACTACAGACCGGTGTGTTTGCTTGATGCGCCAGTTTTTGGGTGGCTGATTTACTGTTAATTAAGCGGATATTCATTGTCTGTTAATTTATATGCTCCCAAGCGATATTGATCGGGACAGGAATTGGCACCTTTTTCAACGATGTGAATGGTTGCCAGTGGGTCACGGAGCCAGTCTCTCGCCACTTCTTTATAAATCAAGATCCCGGAAAAGGAATTGATTTTTGTGTGTAACCACACAATGGAACAAAGATAAGCCGCCCGATTTGGTTGTGCAAGGTTTTTTTGATTTTTTTGTGGCAGCTAAATTGTCATTATCGCTAACATGATCACCTATGAAGATTTCATTTAATACCGCCGCATTGCTTTTTCCAGCGATCAGCCTGATCATGCTGGCTTATACAAACCGGTTTCTGGCATTGGCGGCGCTGGTGCGGAGTTTACATGCGAAGTATCTTGATCATCAGAAAAGCGGCGTATTGCACGGGCAGATCAAGAATCTTCGGTACCGATTAAAACTGATCAAGAACATGCAGGCCATGGGTGTGCTCAGCTTTGTTTCCTGCATTGCGTGTATGTATTGCATTTATCGGGAGCAGGACTACCTTTCGGAACTTACCTTTGCGCTGAGCCTCCTGTTCTTTACCATTTCATTGATGATTTCCCTGCTTGAAATCCAGTTGAGCAACAAGGCGCTGGAGCTGGAGTTGAGCGATATGGAAGAGGATGGTTAATGGCTTGCCGGTTTTGTTTAAAAACGCGACATAGTTCCGACGAGCAACCAGCAAAAAAACCGCCTCCATTTGGAGGCGGTTCGCTCATTTAAGTTTATCGGATGGTTAGTTACAAAACTAAATTACCTGACGAACAACAACTCGCGCAGCTTAGGCAGCGGCCATTTGCGGTCATCCACGATCTGTTCGAGCTTGTTCAGGTGGTAGCGGATTTTGTCAAAATAAGGCTTTACCTTTTCGTCATAGGCAATGGCCCTGTCGCGCATATCTTCCAACACGTTGGCTTTTTTACGTTCCTGGCGCATCGCTTCCGCATCTAGAAGAATGGTGTTGATGTGGCTCGAGATGCGTTCGATAAGGTTTAATTGCGAGCCATATGCACCATCTTTAAAACCCAGTTCCTTCAGTCCCTTAACATTCACAATTAAATCGTTCTGGTAATCAAATGCTGCCGGCGCAATCAGGCTGTTCACGATTTCACCGATAACACGGGCCTCTATCTGGATTTTTTTGAAGTAATTCTCCAATAGGATTTCGTGGCGTGCTTCACCTTCGCGTTTGTTGAAGATGTTCAGTTTTTCGAATAATTTCTCTGTTTTTTCACTGACATATACATCCAGCGCTTTCGGTGTAGTCTTAATGTTGGAAAGTCCGCGTTTTTGCGCTTCATCTTCCCATGCCTGGCTATATCCGTTGCCCTCAAAGCGAATGGCCTTGGACTCCTTGATGTATTTGCGTACAACATTCAGCAGCGCCAGGTCTTTCTTGGTGCCCTTTTTGATCTGCTTGTCAACCTCTGATTTGAATTCGATCAGCTGATTAGCGACAATGGCATTCAGTACGGTCATTGGCTCGGCGCTGTTGGCAGACGAACCTACGGCGCGGAACTCGAATTTATTTCCCGTAAACGCAAACGGCGAAGTACGGTTGCGGTCGGTATTGTCCAGTTGCAGCTCCGGAATTTTCGGAATGCCATGCCAAAGCATGTTTTCTGACTTGACCTTTTTGGCTACCCGTGCGGTTTCCACTTCGTCCAGTACGGCATTGAGCTGGCTGCCCAGGAAAATGGAAATGATTGCCGGCGGAGCCTCATTTGCACCGAGGCGATGGTCGTTGCTTGCGCTGGCGATGGATGCCCGTAACAAATCGGCGTACTCGTGTACGGCTTTGATGACGTTAACAAAAAACGTCAGGAACATCAGGTTATTCTTCGGGGTCTTGCCAGGGGACAACAGGTTGATCCCGGTGTTGGTAATCAGCGACCAGTTATTGTGCTTGCCCGAACCATTGATGTCTGCATAGGGCTTCTCGTGGATTAATACTTTGAACTTATGACGGAGTGCCACTTGGTCCATGAGGTTTAGCAGGAGTTGGTTGTGGTCGATGGCCAGGTTAATTTCCTCGAACATCGGCGCACATTCGAATTGCGAGGGGGCTACCTCATTATGGCGTGTTTTTAATGGAATACCTAATTTAAGCGCCTCCTGTTCCAGGTCAACCATAAATGCCAGTACACGCTCCGGTATCGCACCGAAATAGTGGTCTTCCAGCTGCTGGCCTTTTGCTGACATGTGTCCAAATAAAGTGCGTCCGGTAAATTGCAGGTCGGGCCGTGCGTTGAAGAGTGAAAGGTCAACCAGAAAATACTCCTGCTCGATGCCCAGGGATGCAAATACTTTGGTTACTGATTTGTCGAAAAAACCGGCTACGTCCACGGCTGCTTTATCCAGGGCGTTCATCGTTTTCAGCAGGGGAGCTTTATAATCCAGTGCTTCACCGGTGTACGATACAAAAATGGTCGGAATGCAAAGCGTTTTGCTGCCGCCGGTCTCAAAAATAAATGCGGGAGAGGAGGGGTCCCACCCGGTATAGCCGCGTGCTTCAAAGGTGTTGCGGATCCCGCCGCTTGGGAAACTGGATGCATCGGGCTCCTGCTGGACCAGCGCGCTGGCCGTGAATTTCTCAATGGCCGATCCATCGGGTAACGGTTCAAAAAATGCGTCGTGTTTTTCTGCTGTTGCCCCGGTCAGCGGCTGAAACCAATGTGTGTAGTGTGTTGCGCCGTGCCCAATCGCCCAGCTTTTCATTGCCTGTGAAATGTGCTCTGCCAGGTCATGGCTGATGGAACGACCGGCATCAACCGTCTCAATCAATTCCTCATACGCATTTTTCGGAAGGTAATCCTTCATCTTAGACGTAGTGAATACGTTTCTTCCGAAATCCTGAGAAGGTTTGATTTTTTCTCTTGTTTTGATGCTGTCTAAGCGGGAAATGGCAGCTTCGACTGCCTTAAATCTTAGTCCTGACATTTTTTTATTTTTATTTTTTTATTGTTTTACTGATATTTTTAAAATTTCGATCAATTATCGAAAAAAAAATTCATATTTCATCAAATTATTTAATGAAAACATAAATATTTATAATTATTGATGCTCATTTTGTGTTTTTGTTGATTTTTTGATGGGTTTTCGGGAGTGAATAACTGTTTTTGTTGAATGAATGAATTAAATACAGCGATAAACATTCCGACTTTGTGAATTGAAACATATAAGCTCACGCGTCCAAGCGTGCTGGAATTGTATTATTTTAGCTGGGCTTTCGTCAGCTATTATCAAATCGTGTATTTTTACGCAATGTTGAATTTAAAAATAAATACGTGGCAATCAGTTTAAGTGTTAACCAGGTTAGCAAGGCATACCGGAGCGGGGGACAATCGTTGACGGTTTTACATGATATTAATTTTGAAATCGAGGAAGCATCCACCGCTGCCATTATTGGTCCTTCCGGCAGTGGTAAAACCACCCTGCTGGGATTGTGTGCTGGGCTCGATAGGGTGACAACCGGAAGTATTGTCTTGAACGGTATTGTACTGGACAAATTGACGGAGGATGAACGGGCAGGCGTACGTAACCGCCACGTAGGGTTTGTGTTTCAGAATTTTCAACTGCTGCCAACGCTGACTGCGCTTGAAAATATCATGGTCCCGCTCGAACTGCGTGGCGAGCGGAATGGTAAGGCGAAGGCCCTTTCATTACTAGATAAAGTGGGACTGGCCGATCGTGGACATCATTATCCTCTGCAATTATCCGGAGGCGAACAGCAACGGATTTCCATTGCAAGAGCGTTTTCCAATTCGCCGAAGATTCTTTTTGCCGATGAACCTACCGGAAACCTGGATGCGGATACCAGCGAACACATCGAACGCTTGTTGTTTGCATTGAACGAAGACACGGGTACCACACTGGTGCTTGTAACCCACGACCCCGAGTTGGCCGCGCGAACCCAGCGGGTTATCCGCATGAAGGGTGGCGCTATCCTTTCTGACACACCGACACAAACCGGTAACTCGTAATATGCAGCCAAGTCCATATCATACAGGTTTAGCGTGGCTGGTTAAGATGGCCTGGCGCGATAGCCGTAGAAACCGATCCCGCCTTTTTTTATTTGTATCCTCGATTATCATCGGCATTGCAGCCCTAGTTGCCATTTATTCATTTGGCGATAACCTGGAAAAAGATATCGATAACCAGGCGGCCACATTGATTGGTGCCGACCTGGTGCTACATACCAATCGCATCCTGACCGACGAGGGCGAGGCAATTGTCGACTCAATCCGGCAGCTGAGCCGGTCGGTTTCCGAAGAACAGCAGTTTGCTTCGATGGTGATGTTTCAGCGGAACGGGGGGACAAGACTCGTACAGGTGCGTGCACTGGGAGGCGATTTCCCCTATTATGGTGAGCTGGAAACCGTACCGCAGGCGGCTGGAACCGCATTTCGTCAGGGCCGACAGGCATTGGTGGATAAAACATTGATGTTGCAGTTTGATGCACAGGTAGGCGACTCGATAAAGGTGGGCAGTGTATCTTTTGCCATTGCCGGGATACTGCAACGTGCCCCGGGGCAAAATGGTATTTCCACTTCAGTGGCCCCGGCGGTCTTTATTCCGCTGGCTGACCTGCCGGCAACAGGACTGAATCAAAAAGGAAGCCGGATCAATTACGATTATTATTTTCAGTTTGACGGCCGCGTGGATGCAGATGCGCTCGTCAGTGAACTGGATTCCATACTGGAGATTCAGCGCATAGATTCCGAAACCATTGCCTCACAGAAGCGGGAAACCGGCCGGTCATTTGCCGATATGAATAATTTTCTGTCGCTGGTGGGTTTTGTAGCATTGTTGCTGGGTTGTATTGGCGTGTCGAGTGCCATTCATATCTATATTAAGGAGAAACTCCATAGTATTGCTATACTGCGGTGTTTGGGGGCAACTGCCTTGCAGGCATTTTTGATTTACCTGATCCAGGTGCTCGGGATCGGCTTTCTGGGATCCCTGATCGGGGCGCTGCTGGGGACACTCATCCAGCAGTTACTGCCTATTGTATTCCGCGATTTTTTACCGGTATCAATAAGCAGCGAGATCTCCTGGTGGTCCATCGTCCAGGGCGTTGGCCTGGGTATTTGGATATCGGTCCTGTTTGCGTTACTGCCGTTAATCCGTATCCGGAACTTTACGCCGCTGAATACACTCCGTGTGTCGCTTGATGTGCCCCATATCACCAGGGACAAATGGAGCTGGATGGTTTATGGCCTGATCGTATTTTTTATATTTGGTTACGCCTTTCTACAATTGGACGGACTGGTGGAAACCCTCAGCTTTACCGCGGGTGTAGTTGCCGCATTCCTGCTCCTGTATGCTGCTGCGAATCTACTGATTTCATTGGTTAGGCGGTTTTTCCCGGCTTCATGGAGTTACCTCTGGCGCCAGGGGCTCTCGAACCTCTTTCGCCCGAACAATCAGACCGCGATTCTCGTAGTAGCTATCGGATTGGGTACGGCTTTTATTGCCCTGCTGTTTTTGGTGCAGCACATGCTGATTGCCCGGGTTACGCTGTCGTCAAGTGAAAATCAGCCGAACATGGTGTTGTTTGATATCCAGTCGTCGCAGCGCGCCGACGTTGCCCGGTTGGTGCGAGAACAGCAATTGCCGGTATTGGACGAGGTGCCCATTATCACGGTCCAGCTTGAAGCCATCAACGGAATAACCGCGGACGACGCGCGACGGGACAGCACCCTGGAGGTATCCCGTAGGGCGTTAGGTGGCGAGCTTAGGGTGACTTACCGCGAGCAATTAAGTGATTCAGAAAAGATTACCGCCGGTAAATGGGTGGGCCGCGTGGACAAGGGAGGTCCTGCCATCGTATCGCTGGAAACGGACTATGCGGAACGTATTCACGTTAAAATAGGGGACAGCCTGCTGTTCAATGTACAGGGAGTGCGTGTTCCGGCTGTGGTAGGCAGCTTCCGGGAGGTCGATTGGAACCGGGTCCAGACCAATTTCAGGCTGATTTTCCCCGTTGGTGTTATCGATCATGCCCCGCAGTTCCATGTGCTGATGACCCGTGTACCCGACGAAGCAACCTCCGCAAGGATACAGCAGGCTGTGGTGCAGCAGTTTCCCAACGTATCCATTATCGACCTGGGACTTATTCTGTCCATACTGGATGAAATTCTGGAGAAGATCGGTTTCGTCATCCGCTTTATGGGCGGGTTCAGTATCCTGACCGGTTTCGTCGTACTGATTGCTTCGGTCATGATCAGTAAGTATCAACGGATGCGGGAAAATGTACTGCTGCGTACGATGGGAGCCTCCCAGCGGCAACTGCTGGCCATTACCGCGCTGGAGTATCTTTTCCTGGGCCTGATTGCTTCGCTTGTCGGTATTTTTCTGGCGCTTACTGGCGGCTGGGCGTTGGCCTTTTTCAGCTTTGAAGTACCCTTTGCGCCCGATATCGTGACAATGGCGCTCCTGTTAGTGTGTGTCACGGCATCGACTGTCGTGATTGGGCTGCTGAATAGCCGGGGTGTGATTAACCGGCCGCCGTTGGAAATCCTCCGCCGGGACAGCTAACCACAATAAGCATTTTAAATGCCCGCCATTGAATTAAACGGCTTTCTGCGTTAAGGCATATTCAGGATATAGTCCAGGATGGCCGCCGCAGTAGGGCTTACCGGTTCCGCTGTGTTGGACAGCACCACAATAGCCACTCTCCGATCGGGAGAGAAGGCAACAAAACTGCTGCTTCCGCCTGTTTCACCTGAGTGGCGGTACGTCAGGCTTCCGCCGATAAGGTTCATCTGCCAGGCCAGGCCAATATCGGTATCAGGTGGCGTAAAAAAGGTAAATTCACGCGTTAAGGCCAGTGCGTTTTCCAGGGCTGTTTCGGGTAGCTTGAAATGGGCCCTGGTATAACGTAATAGGTCGGAAACGGTGGACTTCAGGGACCTTACTGCGGTCATGGGTTCGTTGAATGTCCAATGCGGCGTTTCAGTTCCCTTTTCGTTGTAGCCTTTTGCAAGATACTGTTGGGCGGTATCGGGTTGTGCGGTTGTGTTGTTCAGCTCCAGCGGTGTTCCAATTATTTCCCGGACCAGTTCTGCAAATGATTTTCCGCTTACTGTCGACAGGATATCGCCAAGTATGCCGTACCCGAGGTTGCTGTATGCGTATATGGAATCGGGTGCTATGTCAGCTTCGTAGGTTTTAAGGAAAGCATATAAATGCGCACGTGTATAACCTTCGTATGGGTTGCCGGGATGTGCTGCGGCCATGCGTTCCAGATTGGCGGGTAGCCGCGGCAAGCCCGATGTATGATTGGCCAGCTGCTTCAGTGTGATTTGCTGAAGGCTGGGATTAACTGCCAGCGAATCGGGCAGGTACTTGGTAATGGGGTCGTCTAAATTAAGAAGTTCCTGCTGTGCAAAATAAGCCAGTAATGTGGCAGTAAACGTTTTCGTAATAGAACCGATTTCAAACAACGTGTTTTCATCGGGTAACCGTTTGTTCTCCGCTTCGGTCTCTCCATAAAAATAACTGTGGGTCTTCCCGTTGCTGATAATGCCAATGGCCAGCGCATGTGTGTTCCCTTTCCGGGAATAGCCAAGGGCAACGGAGTCAACAAAGCGATCGAGGCCGGATGCTGCGGTACTGGCCGGAACGACCGGACCCGTCTGTGCCGGAAGCGGCTGTTTATAGGGTTGGAACAAAAATGTCTCGATGTTATTTGCGCTGTCCAATCCCAGCACCAATTGCTGAGGGGCACTGATAAAGTTCAGTTTATAAGTGCCTGCGTTTTTCTCATAACCGATCATCTCGGCCGATTGTATTCGACCCAACGGATAAAGCTGCTGTTCCATCACCGTTCGGAAGGCTTCGGCCGATAATGACTGTTTGAACTTGGCGCTGGCCAACGCATAAATGGAATCGGTTTCCTGTAGGTTGAAATGATATTCCACTTTATTGAATACAGCCTGGTTGATTTGTTGTCGAGCTTCCTCCTCTTGTGCAAGGGTAATGGTGGCAATGGGTAAGAGCAGCAGCAGGAAGCAGCAAATGCGATTTACGGTTTTAAACATACAGCAAAATTACAGGAATCCGGATTACATTCCTAATAATTGTTTGAGGCGTGCATAGCCGGTTTTGCTGACATTGATTTTCTGTCCCGTATCAAGAATGGCAAGGTACCCTTCCTTTTCGTATGATTCGAGGCGGGTAATATGCGCGACCCGGATCAGGAAGGAGCGGTGTACGCGGACAAACTGCATCGGGTTTAATTGCCTTTCGAAGGAAGCCATTGTTTTATTCTTCAGGTACGTACCATCACTGGTATGTATCCGTACATAATCGTCATCCGCTTCCAGGTAGATGATGCTTTCCACGGGAATGATTTTGATGGCATGGCCGGTTTTTACAACCACGCGTTCCAGCCTCGGCGAATGCGATACGTCGTCTAATAGTTGTTGGGTAGCGTCGCCCACACCCTGCAATGGCTTACGGTCGAGCAGCTTGGCCATTGCCTCATCGAATCTCTTTTTTGTGATCGGCTTAAGCAGGTAGTCAACCGCGTGCTGTTCAAAAGCCCGGATGGCGTATTCATCAAATGCCGTTGTAAAGATGATGAATGGCTTTACGTCAATGATCTCCAGCAGCTCGAAGCCATTGATTTTCGGCATCTGGATATCCAGAAAGACAACATCGGGCTGATGCTGCATAATCGCCTTGGCGCCTTCAAATCCGTCGTTGCACTCGGCCACGATCTCCACTTGTGGATAACCTTCCAGGTATTCACTCAGTATGCTGCGCGCCAGCGGCTCGTCATCTACCAGTATCGCCTTGATCATGTGGGTATTTCTGGGGTATACGTATGATGCTGGTAAAGATATGTTTTGTGGCATTGGTTTCCAACAGGTCTGTACGCCCAAATAATAAAAATAAGCGCCGCTGGACTCCCCGCAATCCGAAACCGGTACCTTTCCGCGGATTGTTGTTCTTGCTGTCGTATGGGTTTTTTACCCGGATAACCAACAACTGATCCTCACATGCTCCGTCAACACTGATCATCACGTTCCCCGTGGTGTCATAAAGCCCGAATTTGATGGCGTTCTCAACCAGGGGCTGTATAATCATCGCAGGCAGTTCCATCGCGTGACATTCTTCGGAATAGGTTAGCTGTGTCGTCAGTCGATGGCCAAACCGGACCTTTTCAATCTCAAGGTATAGTTGCAGGTGGTCCAATTCGTCTTTAAAGGGAATAAATTGCTGGTCGTCTTTACGCAGGGTACCCCGAAGGAAGTCGGAAAGCTGAAATGTCATATTCCGGGCCTCTTCCGGCTTTCGCCCAATGAGCGCGATAATGGAATTAAGGCTGTTGAACAGGAAGTGCGGCTGCAGCTGTTGCCGCAGGTTGTAAAGTTCGGCTTCACGGGCAAGCCGTTCGGCATCGGCTTTACGCTGTTCATTTTCCTTGTATTCCTGCTGAATGTTCCACAGGATATTAATCATGGCCATCCAGGCGATCAGCAGCGAATTGATGAAGAACCGCAGTGGGAGAGAAGTGTCCAGCCTGGCAAGATAAGCCTGGTCCGGAACGATGTACAACAACGTCCACCGGGTAGCCGAGATACTGATTGCCGCCAGTACCAGTCCCCAAACAACAATATACCCGAATTTTTCTTTCCTTGGAAGGTAATAATTCAAGGCGTTGGCAATAATATAACAGCACAGCGTGATCCACGTGGCGCTGATCAGGCTATCGTGCAGGGCAAATTCAAAATCGGAGTCGAACCACCACAGTAAACCGGTCTGGATTAATGCATAAGCAACCCAGATGATAAAACAGCTGATGTTGACCAATCGTTGTTTGGAAGAAGTGTATGGTGTGGTATTCACTGACTACGTTCTTTCCGGTTCATGGATGCGGTTATATGCTTTTGATGGTAACACCTCCGAATATAGATGTTCCCCTGATGTAAACCGTCCGCTGTTCGTCCTGGGGAATGCCCTGGATAAACCGTCGGTCATCTACCTCGCCGAAGACGGACACGACTTCAGATTGGATCTTCCAATGTGCCGGCACAATGATCTTGGTACCGGCAAACAGCTGGAAAATATCAATGATCACCGGCGACTGGATATCGGCCTGTATCAGGTTGATGTCCGTGCCGCCGAAAATATTGACTAGCTCGCCGCCGGTGAAGTTTTTGGATATCACAATTTTCTTCACCTCGCTGAATACAGCGGTGGATTTCACGTAATCATCGGTAGTAAAATTGGTTTTATTTTTTCTGTCCTCCGGCTGATCAAAGGTGCCCTCGGCCTCCGGACCGGCAAAAGCGCCGGCAGTTCCTTCATTTCCGGGAGGGGGCTGGTTGCCGTCGGCGTCGTCGGGCACCCGTTTATCCCACCTGTAATCATCCGGCCGCGTGCGACCCCGGCCCGGCCGGTCGCGGAATGGGTGATGCCCGCGGCGCTTATCCAGCAGCAGCCAAAGACCAATCCCGATAATGACTAACGGCCAGAGAAACGGACCCATATTAAAATGGGTGATTCGTTGGATGAGAAAGAAAACGCCGATTCCGAGCATCATGAACCCCGCAGGGTTTTTGAAATTCGATTTTCCACAGATAACCAGGCCGATGACGACAAGTACCATGGGCCAGCTGATCAACCAATCAGGCACAAGCCAGTCCATGTCAAGTTTACCCGCGAGGAGTACCGCGCCGATGGCCACGATAATGATTCCCGCCCACATTCTGCCGGAACTCGTGCCGCTGTGCCTGGGATGCTGTTGTTTATTCATTTGTTTGTTTAGTTATTCGCCTTCGGGGGCATACATTTCAAAGGTAACCCAATTTCTTCCGATGTACAATGATTATTAGGCGATCCATTGACGAAGCTCGGTGAAACGGCTTTTTTTCTCGGCTAACGGCGTGTTTAGTGCACGATTAGCGGCCCTAAAAGCATGTGTTTATCCGTGTCTAAAAATATTTTTATTTTTTGCAAATAGTTGTATTAATCAAAGGATTTCCTTTATATTTATCCCGATTCTGAGAACAAAACAATTAAATAAGCTTAACAATGGGAGATTTTGACAACAAAGAGCGTGAAGAGGTTTTTTCAAAAAAAGTAAGGGCAGGAAAGCGGACTTATTTTTTTGATGTGAAGGCAACCCGGTCTAATGACTACTATGTTACCATCACAGAAAGCAAGAAACGGTTTGAAGACGGCGTATTCATTAAGCACAAAATATTCTTATATAAAGAGGATTTTGAAAAATTTGCGGAAGGGCTGAATGATGTGGTAGAATATATTAAAGCCAATCAGGAGGTCGTAGAGAAACGCTACGAGCCGGGTTATGATAACGGCGCATTGACTGCAGAAGAAGACGGGGATTCAAAAGATGAATTTTCTTTTTAACCGGAAATAATAGACTAACGGGGAGCCTTGCAATGCTGTGAGGCTTTTTTTTATTAAACCAATTGATTATGCGTTGGAAAGGCAGTAGACAAAGCTCCAATTTTGAGGACCGCAGAGGAATGTCGTCCGGTGGAAAGCTCGCGCTTGGGGGTGTTGGCGGGATCGTGGTCCTGCTCATCGGCCTTTTCCTGGGCGGGGATCCCCAGCAGCTGCTCCAACAGTTGCAGACAACGGATACACAAACGAGTGGACCTGTTGAAATCAGTGCCGAGGAGGCTGAACTAACCGAATTCGTGCGGGTGGTGCTGGCCAGCACCGAAGACGTGTGGGGCACGATCTACGCAACAGCCGGAGAAGATTTCCGGCCCGCTACATTGGTGCTCTATCGCGATGGTACACAAACCGGTGGGTGTGGCATGGGTGCATCAGCCTATGGCCCATTTTATTGTCCGGCAGACGAGAAGGTATACATCGATCTGGATTTTAACGATGAGCTACGGAATCGGTTTGGTGCAACCGGCGAGTTTGCCATGGCCTATGTGCTGGCGCACGAGGTTGGTCACCATATCCAAAAGCTGACCGGTGCGATGGACCGTGTACAGGCTGCCAGGCAACAGCTCAGCGAAACGGAATATAACCGGGTTCAGGTCATGCTGGAACTGCAGGCCGATTTTTATGCGGGCGTCTGGGCGCATCACGCTAATAAGCAGTCGGAAGTCCGCCTGGAATATGACGATATTCGCGACGGCATGGACGCCGCTGCCGCCGTGGGCGATGACCGCCTGCAGATGCAAGCGCAGGGACGAGTGGTTCCCGAGGCATTTACCCACGGTACATCCGAGCAACGCGCTTACTGGTTTAAGAAGGGGTATGATACCGGCGATGTTAACCAGGGCGATACATTCAGCGATCCCAGCCTGCAATAGGAGCTACTGGATCAACAGGTTGCATCCCCGGATATCACTTTGATCGAAACGACCCAATACTTCGAAGGTTCCGTCGTCATGCATTTTTCCCAGATCCTGGGTGGCGATGAATGCACAGGAATGTATATTGGCTAAATCAATCACATTGACGGCACCGGTTTTACCAATGCCCAGTCCGCTGAACGGGTCGTTGGTGTCCCGTATCAGGATTTTCATCCAGGGCGGAGGGAGAAAACGGCCATCCCGGGCCGCGTAAGCCTGCGACAGTAATTCGGTCATTCCGTATTCGGAATGGATTTGTTCCACGTTAAACCCCTTACGTAATCGTTCGTGCACCTCTTCGCGGATCATTTCTCGCCGCCTGCCTTTCATGCCGCCGGTTTCCATGACGGTAAGGCCAGGGAAATCGACCCCATGGGTTTCGACAAAGTCGAGCAGCGCATAAGTGACGCCAATCAATAGGGTAGGGACATCCCTGGCTTTCAGTTCAAGCAGGGCGTCACGCAGCGCGCCATGATCATACAGAAAATAACCGCTTTGCGGGTGGTCGCTTTGCCGGATTAGGTCGTCGACCATGTAGATCAACGACGATCCTTCCCTTTCTGAATAGGAAGGAAGCAATGCCAGTACGGCGCGGTCGTGCGGCTGCCCGTAAAATTGTTCAAATGCCGTACGGAAACTCTGCCGGTAAATTGCGGCATCCGCCACATAATGTTTGCTTTGCACGCTCCCCGTCGTCCCCGAGCTGCTGAATACAACCTCGGCATCCCGGTCAGCTGAGTATACACGATGATGCTTAAAAAATTCAATGGGCAGGAAAGGAATAGCAGCAACGGATTGAACGACTTCTGGTGCCACACCCAGGAGTGATAGATAGTCGGCGTAAACGGCACACCGGCTTGCCTGGAGTGCAAATACTTCCAGGCAAGCCCGGTTGAAATCGGAAATGGATTTAATGGCGAAAATACGATCTGCTAAATCCATAGCCAGCTGAACGGATGGGTTAACTTACAACATTCCGCCGCATACCGAAAGCACCTGCCCGTTGATGTAGGAAGCAAGATCGGATGCGAGGAACAGGCATGCATTTGCCACGTCTTCCGTTTCGCCGGCCCGCTTGAGCGGGATGCCCTGTTCCCAGCCTTCGACCACCTTGGGATCAAGGACGTCTGTCATTTCTGTGCGGATAAAGCCGGGTGCGATTACATTGGTGCGGATATTCCGTGAACCGAGCTCTTTTGCCGCGGATTTGGAAAAGCCGATAATCCCTGCTTTTGATGCCGCGTAATTGGCCTGTCCGGCATTGCCCTGTACGCCCACAACCGAACTCATGTTGATGAATACGCCGCTACGGTTTTTCATCATCACCCTGGAAGCGGCTTTGGTAACATTAAATACCGACTTCAGGTTAATATTAATCACATCGTCCCATTGTGCTTCCGTCATGCGGAGCAGGAGCCCGTCTTTTGTGATGCCTGCATTATTCACCACGATGTCCAGCGTGCCGAATTCAGAAACAATGGAATCGATTAATTTCTCCGCTTCATCAAATTTGGACGCATCTGAACGGAAGCCTTTTATTTTGGTGCCGTAAGCCTGCAACTCCTGCTCAAGTGCCTGCCCCTTTTCCACAGATGACAGGTAGGTAAATGCCACGTTGGCACCCTGTTCGGCAAATTTTTGGGCGATTGTACGGCCAATTCCCTTGGAGGCGCCGGTAACCAATGCGGTTTTTCCTTCGAGTAACTTCATCATTATTTTCTACATTAAGGTTGGCTGCAAACTTAACAAAATGTTTCTGTTCTTAACGTGCGGTGTTTTCACACATTTTCAGTGCCTGCTGAACTTCCTCCTGCGAATAAAAGCCTTCGGTATTGCCAAAGGTATTGCCGATATAGGTAAGAATATAGGCAATTTCGATGGGGGTGAGCTGCGGCATCGCCGGCATTTCCCCATTAAACGCTTTTCCGCCAACCTCGATGGGACCCGAAAGTCCGTGCTTGATGAAGCACGCCAGCTGGTCCCGGTGTTCATGCAGGTAACTGCTGTCGGTAAGCGGCGGATACAGGGCACCGAGTCCCTCGCCTTTAGCGCCGTGGCAATTTTGACAATGGGAGGTATACAATTTCTGGCCATTCGCCGTGTACTGTGCTTTCCGTATCGCTTCTTCACCCTGGCACGACTGCAGTAGCAGGTATAGGGATAAAGCGGCAAAAGCCAGGTATACGTAGCCGTTTCTTCGCATTATTCGTTCGCTTTCAGCAAGATTTCCAGGTCGCTCCGCAACAATTCCACCTGCGCTTTGTCCGTGCCGTCATAGGCACCCCGGATGTGTTTATCCTTGTCTACCAACAGGAAATATCCCGAATGATCAAATCCTCCCGGTACATTGCTGTCTTCTTTCGCGTATACCATATAGCTGTCGGCCAGGCCATAGATCTCCGCCTTTGTGCCCGTAACAAACTGCCACTGGTCGTTGGTTACACCCAGTTTCTGGGCATAAGCCTTCAATACAGCCGGCGAATCGTGCTTGAAGTCGAGGCTGTGCGAAAGGAACTTCACCCGTGGGTCGCCCTTATACTCGTTGTAAACTTCAAGCAGGTTGCGCTGCATGATCGGGCAAATGCTCGGGCAGCTTGTAAAGAAGAAGTCGGCGATGTACACGCTGTTGTCAAACAGCTGGCTGCTGATGCGTACACTGTCCTGGTTCAGCAGCTGAAAATCGGGAATCTGATGGTATATGGTGTCGGTCACGATTTTTCCGTCCACTTCTTTTTCTACCGGCTCACGTGAGCCTAATATGGGGAGCTTCTCCGTGCCGGAGCCGCTGCATCCGGAGCTAAAGGCCATGGCAAGACCGAATAACCCCGCAATAAAATGAGTTTTTTGCATGTTATATTGTAAAAAAACAGTCCACTTACTGGAAAGGTGCCAATTGATCCGCACTTTCCTTGGCTACTTCTTCGAAGACCTGCTTCAATTGAGTGACTTTATCAATCTCCTGTTCATAATAGGTTTTGATTTCCGTAGCTGTTTTATTTTGTGGATCGGTATCAAAATCTGTCATCCATTCCATCATGGAATCGGTGGCATTTTCCAGTTTGCCTTTCAGGGCCGTTAACTCGGTACGGGCCTGTGCGGTATCCAGGTTCGCATGTGTTTGCTTCAGCTGGGGTAAATGATCCAGCAGGGAATCGATTCTGACTGTATTACGGTCGAACGTGCTGATCTGAGGCATGATCTCGTCATGTACCGCAATCGCCTGGTCGCGTAATTGTTTAATTTCGGCGTCGTCGTTGCTTCCGCCATTACATGCGGCAAAAAGTAGGAGCGCAAAGCCGGCGGTGGGAATTTTTTTCATGAGCGTTAATCTTGTTTACGCTTCAAATATAGGCAAAATAGGCGCATTTATATTGATTTTTCAGCGTAATATTCCTGATGATCATCGTGGTGGACCGTAATCACGTCAGCCAGAATCAGGTTGACGAGCATTTGCCGGATTTCCCGTTTGGAAAGCCGTAGACTGGCTGACAGTTCCGGGAGAGGCGACTTCGGGTGCGCCTGTAGGTAGGCCAATAATTTCTTTTCCTTATCCGTATATCGGATTAAAGTACCTTTTGTGCCGTTTTTCCGGTGGAGCACATCAACGGTTACTTTGCCCGCCAACAGGCTTTTGTCAGCTACCCGGATATACACCCACCAATTTTTATTTTCGTCAAGTGCATAGTGAGGCTTGGTATCGCTCTCGTCGATATCCACCACGAGCACCAGCTTATCATCAACGTACACCTCCTCAAAACTCGGTTCAATGGCCGGCCGGCAATACAGATTTCCCGCCCGCTGGAGCATGTATTTTTCTTCCTCTTCATTTTTCACTCCCTTGACCATCCCGTCATCGGCAACGCCAACCAATAGTTTGCCTCCTTTATTGTTGGCAAAAGCGACCAGTGTCTTGGCAATTTTTTCACAACTGCTGATCTTGTTTTTAAAATCAAGCTGTTCGCCCTCGCCTTGCAGTATTAATGTTTTTATCGTCACGTGCCGTGGTCTGTTTTATAGCTGGCCATCATTTTCATTCCCCGCGATCATAATGATGCAGTTTTATTGATTACCGCCTAATTTAGTCAGAAAATCTGAAAAGGGGAAACGTTTTAACGCCGTGCCTGTCCGTCGGTGTACCGGTCATTTTTTTAAGTGTTGGCCGATGCTGATTTTTTTCGCGTAAAATTTTATTTTAGCGGTGTTTATGTATTATTGAAATGACCAACGAAAACCTGAAAGCGCGTGCGCATACAAAAAATACCCTGCTATTGGTATTAGTTGCTGCCCTTGGCTATTTTGTCGATATCTATGACCTGGTGATTTTTTCCATCGTGCGCGTACAGAGTTTCCGTGATATCGGGATTCCGGAGTCAGATATGCGTATGGACGGCGAATACGTGCTCAATATGCAGATGGGGGGATTGTTGCTGGGCGGGATTTTATGGGGTGTGCTGGGCGACAAGTTTGGACGTGTAAAAGTGCTTTTCGGCTCTATTTTGATGTATTCGCTGGCCAATATCGCCAATGGATTTGTGAACGACATACATACGTATGCCGTGATCCGCTTTGTCGCCGGGGTCGGCCTGGCAGGTGAACTCGGTGCGGGTATCACGCTGGTAAGCGAAAGTATGAGTAAAGACAAACGCGGTTACGGAACCATGATTATCGCGGCGGTTGGTGTGCTAGGGGCTGCGGTAGCTTATTATGTTTCGGAAGTGTTTGATTGGCGCAATGCGTACCTCGTGGGAGGGGGAATGGGGCTGCTGTTGCTTGTATTGCGATTGGGCACATTTGAATCGGGCTTGTTTAAGGGAGTCGAGCATGCGCAGCAGGTTGCCAAGGGAAAACTGAGTATGCTTTTTACGGATGGCGACCGGTTTAAACGGTATATCTATTGTTTACTCATTGGATTGCCCATCTGGTTTGTTGTTGGCATCCTGGTTACCCAGGCACCTGAATTCGGCAAAGCACTGGGCGCCCCCGTTACGCTGAGCGCCGGCAAAGGCATCCTGTTTTCTTATTTGGGAATCTCCCTGGGCGATATCATCGCCGGGCTGCTCGCACAGCTTACCAAGTCGCGTAAACTGGCCGTTTTTCTTTTTCAGCTATTGATTATTGCATCAACCGTCTGGTACCTAAGCAGCGAGGGACTGACGCCGCAGCGTTTCCACTGGATCTCGTTTTTCATGGGGATTGCCATCGGCTATTGGGCTACGTTTGTTACTATCGCTTCCGAACAGTTTGGTACCAACCTACGGGCTACGGTGGCTACTACCGCACCGAATTTTGTGCGCGGCGCATTGATTCCGTCCACCATACTGTTTGAGTTTTTTGCGAACCACCTGGGCATCATTACGGCCGCCTATGTCATGGTTTTCCTGCTGACCGGAGTAGCTATTTTTGCATTAAGCCAGCTAAAGGAAAGCTTTAATAAGGATTTAAATTATATTGAGGAATGAACAATGAAATCTGCTGATAAACAAATCCTTATGGGGTTGTTCTCAGCAGCCGAATCGGACCTGTCGGACGCCCCGCACCGAACGAACGTTTACGAGTTGGTGGGTGCTGGATGAGATGTTACTGTGTGGTGACGGTCGGATGGAAATCCTGCAGGTGCTGGAATGCAGATTTCCTAAAGCAAAGAGCGTGGTATACGGTACCCGATTTTTTAGCGAATGGGTTGAATATCCCGTCGCTGTAGACCTGACATATCCAAAAACTGGCCAATGGACGAATTAGCCCGCCGCGTTTGCCTGCTCTTTCAATAATCCAGCAGGCTGCCGGCTGTCAGCGTTTCGGACACTTCTTGCAGCGTTTTCCCTTTTTATACTTCTTACAGCATTTCTTGAAATCGCAGCCGCAGAACGGATGACAGGGGTTCAGTCCTTTATGGCTGGCCGGATCGGTGAAGTAAGCCGAAGTCGCCTGCCGGTCCGTTAATTCAAAATCACACACTCCATTCATGGTTTGCAAAGATAGTAAAACGAATTTATTTAGAAAAATTCCATATTACTGTATGCGCCACATTTCCAGGCCGGTTCAGCACGGTACAACTTGCATACTGCCGTTTTTTTTCCTAACTTGTGTACTACGATACCAATTGACGTCAGATGATCAATAAAACGGTACATCACGCGGCGGATGCCCTCCACGATATTACTGACGGCATGACCTTACTGCTGGGCGGGTTCGGTTTATGCGGAATTCCCGAAAACTGCATCCGGGAACTGGCTCGGAAGGGGGTAACTAACCTCACCTGCATTTCAAACAATGCCGGGGTCGATGATTTTGGTATCGGAATGTTATTACGGAATCGACAGGTAGCTAAAATGATTGCTTCTTACGTTGGTGAGAATGCGGAATTTGAGCGGCAGCTCCTGAGCGGGGAACTGGAAGTAGAGCTGGTGCCTCAGGGTACATTGGCCACTCGCTGCCTGGCGGCGGGATATGGGATGCCGGCCGTTTTTACCCCCGCAGGCGTGGGTACCGAGGTTGCCGAAGGAAAGGAGGTCCGCCGTTTCCACGGGCGGGATTACCTCATGGAAATGGCCTTTGATGCCGATTTTGCATTGGTTAAGGCCTGGAAAGGCGATACAGCCGGTAATCTTATCTATCGGATGACAGCCCGCAATTTCAATCCGGTGATGGCCATGGCCGGTAAAATTACCGTGGCCGAGGTAGAGGAGCTGGTGGAAGCAGGGACACTTGATCCCGATCAGATCCATACGCCCGGTATTTACGTTCATCGGATTTTCCAGGGGGTTGATTATGAAAAGCGGATTGAACAACGAACTGTCCGTCAAAAAGCCTGATAATGCTCGATAAAAATGGAATAGCGAAACGCATTGCCCGCGAAATCAGTGATGGCTATTATGTCAACCTGGGTATTGGTATCCCCACACTGGTGGCGAACTATATACCCGATAATATTCACGTAGTGCTCCAGTCGGAAAATGGCCTCCTGGGCATGGGCGGATTTCCCATGGAAGGCGAGGAGGACCCCGACCTGATCAATGCAGGAAAACAAACCATTACCATGCAGCCCGGAGCAGCAGTATTCGATTCGGCGATGAGTTTCGGAATGATCCGTTCGCAGAAGGTGGACCTGACCATTCTCGGCGCCATGGAGGTCTCCGAATACGGTGACATCGCCAACTGGAAGATTCCCGGCAAAATGGTGAAAGGTATGGGAGGAGCCATGGACTTGGTGGCGTCGGCTAAGCGGATTATCGTAGCCATGCAGCAGGTTAATAAAGCCGGGGAAAGCAAACTGCTGCCTGCGTGTACCCTGCCGCTGACCGGGGTGCGCTGCATTAACCGGATCGTGACTGAAATGGCGGTATTTGAAGTGGATACCGAAGCCGGGGGCTTCCGGCTGCTGGAACGGGCGCCCGGTGTGAGCGTGGACGAAATCCGGAACGCAACCGCCGGAAAATTCATTGCTACCGGTGAAGAGCCGGAGATGGCCCTGTAGCGAAAAACCGCCTTTCACTTCCGGGCGGAAAGCACCTTTTCCCGCAGTTCAACTGATATTTCATTGGTGATGGCCACAATGGGAGCCGGGTCGTCGGTGTTGTTGATGATAATCCGGTCGCACTGATCGCGGAAAGGCAATAAATATTGCCGGTAGGCGGGCAGCACGTGGTTAATCCATTTATAACGGACGTCGTCGGCTGAATATCCCCGCTCCACCAGATCCCGTCTTAACCGGCGCCGGAGCGCAATCTCATCTTCGGCATGCAGGAATATACGGTGATTCAGCAGTTTGTTGATTTCTTCATAATAAAAGATAAATAACCCCTCGACGATCAGGATAGGGGCCGGCCGGATCTCAAGCATGCTGGGTTTGATTGCCGGGTTGTTAAATGTGTAGGCTTCCTTATACACCACCTGGCCTTCAAAAAGCAAACGGATATCGTGATGAAAGGCGTTCCGGTCGATGGCTGTCGGCAGATCAAAATTATACAATTTGTTCTCTTCCTGTGTTTTGGTATTAGCCGGAATATAGTAATCGTCCTGTGAGATCAGGGTAACCTCATGCGGGGCAAAGTGGTCAAGAAAACAATTCAGGAAAAAAGTCTTCCCCGATCCGCTGCTTCCTGCAATCCCGATTACATAAGGAGGCTTACTCATGCGGATGCCGATTGAATGCGCCGTTAATCTTCGGAAACGTTTGGTGTGCCGTATGCAATTTCCACCTGGAAACGGCGGTCCAATACGCCAATGAGGTTGGCGGCCGATTTTGATATCACGATGATTGCGTCTTTTGTTTCCGCGCTGTCGTTGAATTTGCCGACAACTTTGGCAAAGGTCGTCCGGTTGGTCATTGGGTTGGTAATTTTGACTACCGTGCCCACAGGAGCCGTTTTATGTAAAGCCAGCATATTGCCACCTACCTGGTTCAGGTCGTCGATCCATACACCGATCCCTTTCTCGGTCATTTCCCGGATGCCATAGCGGTTTGCAGGGAGCTCCGGAGCGGATGCCACGCCGGATGAATCGTCGCTGATGATATCGGATAACGCCGTTGATGGCTCCACCGCTGGCAGCTCTTTGTTTGGCACTTTAATGAGGGTGCCCTCTTCCAGTAGTTCTGTTTCGTCAGTAAGCCCGTTAGCCCTTTTGATGGTTCCCACGGAGATCATAAACCGCTTGGAAATAATGGCCAGTGTTTCTCCCCGACTCACTTTGTAGGTGGTGTAATCCTGCGGTGCAAGGTTAGGGACGGCAGGCCGCTCGCCGGTTGCGGTATTGCGTTGCGTGCGGTTTCCTGATGCCACCGCCGGTGGCGTATCGCCCACGGGGATGCGCAGGGTGTCGCCGACTTTCAACGCTTTGTTGTTGTTCGCAGCAATTAGCTGTTTCACCGGAACCTGATAGTGCCTGCCCAGGCCATAATACGTTTCTTTCGGGGTCAGTTTATGGATAATGACTTTCTGGCCATTTATGAACTCCACACCAATGGAATCAATTGGTGCGGCGTTTGCCGAAAAAAGGCAACAGCCAAAAACAAAAAACATCAGAAGATAAAAAGGACGAAGGTTGCTGCTATATATGCTGTTCATGGTAAATGCTGTACAATTATAGTAAATACGAAACAATTTCCTGTTTATTATCACCAATCAGGAATATTTGACTGCCGATCATAAAGAATAGTTCGGGGATCATTTTCGTTAACCCCGTAATGACAATGCGCTCATCGATAAGTCCGGAGGTATGGGACACTGCCAGCCTGATCCGGTAGCCCGGTCCGGCCGTTTCATGGAATGCCCAGACCTCGTAAGATCCGGCCTTGCAGTAATGGAGATCGCCATGGATGGCATAATGGGCCAAAAAATCTGGATATTTACCCGTATAGGGGTGTGGAATACGCAGGGGTTCGCCGGAAGGCTGGTCCTGTTGTTGCGTCGGTTGCTGCCGTAACGGTGTTCCATCCGTTACCTGAAGGTGTTCTTCATATCCTGCAGAGAAATTTCGGTGGCGCGCAAGCAATGTGTCACCCTGTATTGCGAGCAGCGTATAGTTGAACTGTTCCCACATGATTTCTCCATCGGTTGCATTAATACAGGCAATACCCGCACTGTCCGGACTTTGCGCGCCGTAAGCCCTTAGCAAAAGCAGGCCGTTTATGATCCCCGCCAGGGTCCAGTTGCGATCGCCATACGGAAATTCCGCCAAACAGGTATTCCCCGAAGAATAACGGAATACCGAAAAATGAGGCTTGCCCGAAGCGGCGTCGCGCGTCTCCACGGCCATCAATCCGGAGCGAGTGTCAACCTCCATGCGCCATATCAGTCCCAAAAAACTTTTCTGGAACGCGGTTTTTAACTTATATTTATCCATGAATGCGATGGTGCCGCTATATTCCAGCGGTGCCATATCCGCTTCAAAAATATAACGATCTGTGTAAAATGTACAAAAAAATAGCATTATTAAGCTGGTTGCTGTTAATATTGGCGGTATCTGTGCACGCACAACGGGCCTATCGATTTGATTTAAAGGACGATATCGGCCCCAATGCGTGGCGGACGGTAAAAAATGCCTATTCGGTAGCAGCGGAGTCAGGCGCCGAGTTGATTTTAATAGAGCTGAATACTTACGGCGGGATGGTGAATTTCGCTGATTCGATTCGGAGTCGCATACTGGATTCTCCGTTGGAAACGGTCGTGTTTATAAACCACAATGCTGCGTCGGCAGGGGCACTTATTTCGCTGGCCGCCAATCGGATTTACATGAGTAACGGGTCCAGCATCGGCGCAGCAAGCGTAGTAAACCAGTCCGGCGAAATTATGCCGGAGAAATACCAGTCGTATATGCGCGGACTCATGCGCGCGACTGCTGAAGCGAGGGGCCGGGACCCGAAAATAGCCGAGGCATTCGTGGATGGCGAAGTGGCGCTACCCGGCATCAAGCCGGCGGGTAAAATCCTGACACTCACCTCCGCCGAGGCATTGAAAATCGGATTAATCGAAGCCGAAGTCAGTTCAGTTGCTGACGTACTCGCTGCCGAAGGCGTGGATCTGTCGCAGGTAACCGTCCACCGGATAACGGTGATCGACCAGCTCATCGGCTTCCTGATTAATCCGGCCGTAAGTGGTATACTGATTCTCCTGATCATCGGGGGGATTTATTTTGAAATGCAGACACCGGGTATCGGCTTTGCGCTGGTGATCGCCATAATAGCCGCAGTGTTGTTTTTTGCACCCCTTTACATTCAGGGGCTGGCAGACAATTGGGAGATCGCGTTGTTTGTGGCCGGCATTGTTCTCGTCCTGCTGGAAGTGTTCGTGATTCCCGGTTTTGGCGTGGCTGGTATACTGGGCATTGTCTTTCTGGTCTGTGGCCTCGCATTCAGTCTGGTATTTAACGATTATTTCAATTTCACCGTTGTGGCACCCGGCATGCTGTTCAATGCATTTCTGCTTGTTATTGTTTCCATGGTCATGGCGATCGTGCTCCTCGTGGTGTTTGGTAAAAGCATGCTGAATACCCGGGCATTCAGGCGCCTGGTCCTGCAGGATGAACAGCGGGCCGTGGAAGGGTACACGTCGTCGAAGATGGATCTCGAGCTGGTCAATAAAAGCGGTATTGCCAAAACGGTACTGCGGCCTTCGGGGAAAGTCGAAATTGAAGGCAAGTGGTACGATGCCGTGGCGCTGGACGGGTTCATCGATATCGGCGAAGAAATTTATGTGGAGCGCCAGGCAAACTATAATCTCTTTGTCAGAAAAAGACGTGAAACCTGATGCCAAGCCAAACTTTTGGTATTTTTAGCTGTTAATCTGTAAACATTAAATCCAAAGATCATGAACCCGAAAGTAATCAGTTTAGAAGAAAAGAAATTAAAGCCCGTAGTAGACCACTTGAATGATTTGCTGGCCAACTACCACATTCATTACCAAAAGCTTCGGGGCTGCCATTGGAATGTGCGGGGCAATCATTTTTTTACCCTGCATGCCAAATTTGAGGAATTGTATACGAATGCCCTGACTACCATAGATGAACTTGCAGAACGTATCCTGACCCTTGGTAAACCACCACTCAGTACGTTTAAGGATTACACTAGCCAATCGGATATCAAAGAAATCGATACCATTGGCATGAAAGACGTGGACATGGTTAAAGCCGTTATTGACGACCTCGAGACACTTATTGCTATGCAGCGTGACCTTCTCGAAATTACTTCCGCTGCGGAAGACGAAGGAACGAACGACATGGTGAATGCCTTTATGCAGTTTAACGAAAAACAGAACTGGATGCTGCGTGCATTTGTCAACCGGTCATAATAGCAGACCCATCCAATTGATTCAAAATAAAAAGGGACAGTCCGGCACGGACTGTCCCTTTTTGATAGGTTGTTAAAGCGTCTGCTGCTGTCAGAATTTGAAGCCTGCGGTCAGGAATACGCTGTTGCGGAAATTATCCACATCGACAACCGGACTGTAATGTCCGTTTGCGTCGTCCAGCACATAAGGTTTCAAGCTGTATTTCTGTGACATATTCTGGTATGCCAGGTCAAAATACAGGTTGTTTATCCGGTAACCGAGGCCGGCGGAAACAGTCTGTATGTTGGAGTCGAAGTCTTTGAAAGGCCCGCCGGCATATCCGTATCCTGCACGGATCATAAGATCAGGGGCAATCATATATTCGCCGCCAACCCGGAAATTAACCGCGCTTTTATAGGTGTTCTTGATTTCATTGTTCATGTTATTGTCCGTCCCGGTATCTGAGGAGGTGAACTGCATGCTCGCATAATCCACATATTCTACGTCAGCACTGATCAAGCCCGTCCCGAACAGCACCGCAATACCGCCATTCAGCCGGTAGGGGGTACGCAGGTTGTAATCAAAATATGTTGTTTCCTCGGGATATTCCAGTCCGTCCTCCGTGCCACCTGTCAGGTAATTGGTAATCCCGAAATAATCAGTATATTCATTTGTGAGGGTGTACCAGGTAGGCGTAGTAGCCGTGATACCGATCTGGAGCTGGCTGACGGGTTTGTAGATAATACCCAGCTTGGCATTGAACCCGTTACCGCGGGTGTCCGACCAATATTCATTATCATAGGCGTAGTCCGATTCGAGCAGTGGGTTATAGATATCGTAATCCGCATGTCCGGTATTCACAAACCGCGAAGACGGGTTCTGCGGATAAATGTACCCGGCGTTTTCGATGCTGCCATCTTCCATGAATAGGGAGTTTACCCGATGGTTTACACGGGAAAAGCCCAGGCTCCCGCCAATATAGAACCGGTTGCTGTAATTGGCGCCGAAAGATACGTTGGTTTCCGATTGGAATCCTTCCTCCCGGTTAAAAGCCGTCTGCCGGTTGTCCAACGTTGTCATTGGGATCAGATAGCCCTCGGCATCCTCATCGATCATCCCGGATTCCCATCCGAAATCGCCGAATACATTACCGCTTTCATAAGTCATGAAATCTGCGATGCTGCTTTCGCTGTTGATGCCCGTATAACCCAGTGTCGAGTTGAAGTTATTGGTTTTGTGATAACCCACGCCAATGTTGAAATTGACCCACCCCGATGTCAGGTTACTGCCGATTGCACGTCGCGTAGGCAGGTTAAATACCGCTGCAAACTGACTGATACCGACGCGGCCGATGCTATTTTGACTGTTGGTGCCGAAATAACTGGCTTTATTAACGTCATTGGCATAGTCCAGGGTGATGCTGAGGTCCGATTGTCCAAAGAAACCCAGTCCGGCAGGGTTCCCTGAAACCGAGCTCAAATCACCTCCCAACGCAGTCTGCGCATTACCAAGTCCTTTAAAGCGTGCTGTGGCCCCCTGCTCGGGCTGTGCGTAACGGCGTATTTCATCGATATACTGGGCCTGCACACCGGTAGCAGTACCGGCTAATAAGAGTGACAAAAAAGCGATGCTTTTGCTGATATTCATAGATGGAAATCAATGGTTATAAAAAAACCAACTAAATTATATGCTTGGCAAATCGCCGCCGCAAGTCAGTTGGTTCTGTAAAACTAATTTTATCTTCGGCCACCGCCACTGCGGCCGCCTCCTCCGCCGCTGCTACGGCCACCACCGCCGCCCATGCTGCCCGATGAACGGGAGGGAGGGGATACCGAGCTGCCGCTGGACCTGCCGCCCGAACTTGGGCGTACACTGCTAGGCCGTGAAGCCGGGCGTGCCGGACGCGCTGAACTTGATGGACGCCTGGTAGATGACGGTCGTACACCCTGACTTGCGGGCCGGCGTGTGCCTGATGGCCGGACATCCTGGCCGGCAGGCCGACGGGTTCCCGATGGCCGGACGCCCGGTGTAGGTGTCCGTGGAGCACCGGTCCGGATTCCTTCCCGGTCCCGTACATTCCGGGTGCCGGTAGGCCGTACGGATTCGCGTGTACGGGTGGTACCCCTGCTTACCTGACCGGTCGATGGCCGGCGTCCGGAAGCCGAAGCGCGTGTCATGATCCGTCCGTTTGCGCCGCGTGCAATGGTTCCATCGGAGTTGCGCACGGTGGAACGGGCAGTGCGGGTATTGATGCGGTCACGTGAGGCTGAACGGGGCGCACGTGTCCGGTTGTCGACAATCACGTAACCGGGATAACCATAGCCACCTCCCCAGCCGTAACCGTAACCACCCCAACCCCAGCGGCTATAGGAGTACGGCCCCCAATAGCCCCGGCCGTAATAAGGTGATCCCCAACCCCAGTAGCCGCCGTAATACGGATTGTACCAGCTGCTGCCCCAGCCAAGTCCCCATCCGCCCCAGCCGAAGCCAAGTGAAAAGCCGGGCGAATACCAGGAGTTAAACCCGTACCAGGGATCAAACCAGGGATCGTAATAGGACATGCCCGGGGAGTAATAGTGAAAACGGTTGATCCGGTTGGCGTATTCGCTGTCGCTGTATTCGTCGTTGTAATATTCGTTTGAATAGGCATCATCCGAATATTCATCCGCATAATACCCGTCGTCAGCATAGGTTTCATCTTCCGGTGCTTCGTCGTAGTAATAATCAGGACTTTGATAATCCCGCTCAACCGCCCGTGCATTATTGTTGTATACATCGTCTCGGAAAGCTGTCTGACGCTGCGCGCCGCAAGAAGCCAAAAACAGTATGCTTGCTAAGGCCGTGGTGCCGACTATTAATCTGTTGGTTTCCATTTCCTTGTTATCCTTTCGTTAGTTATAAAAGCCAGGGCTCTTGGTAGTATAGACAAAATCCAGCGGCATTGGTTTAAACGGGTAAATATTTTTTTTATTGCTGTTATTTGCCAAAACCGCCTACCTTTGCAACGGTTTGAAAACAGGTAGCCTAAACCCTGTTTTTGTACCATATAACGGTCATGCACGCCCCGTAATTAAAGGCGCAATGTTACAACAAAATTATTGAAAATTAGCTATGAGTAAAGGAATTACCAGCCGCGATATCGATTATTCCCAGTGGTACAACGAGCTTGTGGTTAAGGCCGATCTTGCAGAACACTCTGCGGTAAGGGGATGCATGGTGATCAAGCCTTATGGCTACGCTATTTGGGAGAAAATGCAGGCTGCACTGGATCAGATGTTTAAGGATACCGGTCATAGCAATGCCTATTTTCCTTTATTTATCCCCAAGTCATTCTTCTCCAAAGAGGCTTCCCACGTGGAGGGTTTTGCAACGGAATGTGCCGTGGTTACGCACTACCGGCTGAAAAATGACGGAACAGGACAGATCGTTGTCGATGAAGAAGCCAAGCTGGAAGAGGAGCTGATTGTACGGCCCACTTCTGAAACCATCATCTGGAATACATACCGCGGATGGATAGAATCTTACCGTGACCTGCCCATCCTGGTGAACCAATGGGCCAACGTGGTCCGTTGGGAGATGCGCACGCGATTGTTCCTGCGCACGGCGGAATTTCTGTGGCAGGAAGGGCACACAGCCCATGCCACGCGGGAAGAGGCTGTCGAGGAAACGAACCGGATGCTGGGGGTATATGCCGATTTTGCGGAAAACTGGATGGCACTCCCGGTAGTGAAGGGCCGGAAAACGGAAAACGAACGATTCGCCGGTGCACTCGACACCCTGTGTATCGAAGCACTGATGCAGGACGGAAAAGCGCTACAGGCGGGTACTTCGCACTTCCTGGGCCAGAATTTTGCCAAGGCATTCGACGTTAAGTTTACGGCAAAGGACGGTAAGCTCGACTATGTCTGGGCTACCTCCTGGGGGGTATCCACCCGATTGATGGGCGCATTGATTATGGCCCATTCCGATGATGCGGGACTGGTGCTGCCACCGAAACTGGCGCCGATTCAGGTAGTTATTGTGCCCATTTACAAGACGGACGAGGAAAAGTCCGGAATCACCGGTTTCGCGGATTCCCTTATTTCGGAATTGAAGGCGCAGGGAATTTCGGTTAGGTTTGACGACCGCGACACCCAACGGCCGGGCTTCAAGTTTGCGGAATGGGAGCTGAAAGGTGTGCCGGTGCGCATCGCTGTCGGCGCACGCGACATGCAAAACGGTACCGTGGAAATCGCCAGACGGGATACCCAGACTAAGGAAACTGTAGCGCAGGAAGGACTGGCAGCACGTGTTGCCGGCCTGCTGGAAGATATCCAGCAGCATATATTTGCTAAAGCCCTTTCGTTCCGTAATGCCAATACGGTTGAAGTGAATACATACGACGAATTTAAACAGGTACTTGAAGAAAAGGGTGGATTCATCTCCGCGCATTGGGATGGTACCGTTGAAACCGAAAAACGGATCAAAGAGGAGACCAAGGCGACCATCCGATGCATTCCGCTGGCTGGCCAGCGGGAAGACGGCGTCTGTATAGTTACTGGTAAGCCTTCGACCCAGCGGGTGCTGTTTGCCAGAGCCTATTAACAAATTCACGTCATGGTCATCCACTGCTGTTTCTTAGCTTATAGATGATGAATGTATTGATTATCGGCTGCGGATGGGTAGGTACTTATACCGCGGGTGAAATGCTTCGTGAAGGACATCGGGTATGGGGGACAACCACTTCCACGGAAAAGGTTGTGAAATTGACCGAAATGGGCGTTACGCCCGTAATGGTGAATTTTGATGACACCGCGCCGGCGGTTCCCACAGCCGAACTACGCGATACGCCTTTTGACGTGGCGATTATCAGCGTGCCCATCACATACAAAGATTCGCAGGAGGGTGTCCGGTCGCGGTTCACCAGCCTGCTTGGGTTTTTAACCGCCTTGCAGTTCAGGCAATTGTTTTTTTTCGGCTCTGTAGGCATTTATCCCAAGGTGAGCGCTACCATTACGGAAGACACATTTCCGGAAGCTGATCTTGAACCGAAGTTGTTATTGGGAGAATCCATGCTGCGCAGCCGGCATAGACAGGTTAACCTGCTCCGGCTGGGCGGACTGTTTGGTCTCGAACGTGTTATGGCCAAGCATTTTGTCGGTAAAATCTGTGAAATTGGCTACCAGACAGCCAATTTTGTCCATGTGGAGGATATTTACTGTATCATCAGGGCCATGATAGCGCAGAAAGCCCAGGGGAAGACGTATAATGTCGTTAGTCCGGAACATCCACTGAAGAAAGATGTGATCGCGGCATCGGCTGAAAAATACGGCTATGGCCTGCCTGCCGGATACACGGATACTGATCAGACGGCAAAAGTGGTGTCACCTGAGCGGTTGATTAACGACCTGGATTATCGGTTTATTCATCCCTCTCCACTGTATTTTTAACCCATCGAACCGATATGACGTGTTCCTGCGCCGCCGCTGATGAGGTGCATGTGCGGGATCCGTCCACGGTGACTCCACCCTGAGTCCACGTTGAGTCCACCTTTTTCCGTATATACCCCGGACTTACCGCCCTTGGAGGGTGCTCGGATTGTGGATGAATCCCGTAGGGCACTACTGCAAGTTCGGTAAAAGTTTGATACCTTTACCAAAACATGCTGACATAAAGATATCCAATTACACTATGGAATATAAATTTGCAACAAAAGCCATCCATGCCGGTCAAAAATCAGACCCTACTACAGGCGCGGTCATGACGCCGATTTACCAGACATCCACTTACCAGCAAGCGGCGCCCGGCGATCACAAGGGCTATGAATATTCGCGTGGGACCAACCCCACGCGGAAGGCACTGGAGGACTGCCTTGCGGCACTGGAAAACGGGAAACATGCGCTGGCGTTCGCCAGTGGTATGGCCGCGACGGAAACGGTGCTGAAGCTGTTGCGCCCGGGCGATGAGGTCATCACCGGTGACGACCTTTATGGCGGGTCATACCGGATATTCACGAAGGTATTTGCGCATTACGGTATTAAATTCCATTTCGTCAATACATCGGAACCGGCAGCGGTACAGGAAAAAATAAACACGAATACCCGGCTCATCTGGGTGGAAACACCCACAAACCCGACTTTGAAACTGGCCGATATCGAAGCCATCGGCCGGATCGCCAAAACTGCAGGTGTGCTTTTCGCGGTAGACAATACCTTTGCATCGCCCTACCTCCAGAATCCGCTGGATCTGGGGGCGGATGTCGTCATGCACTCGGTAACGAAATACATTGGTGGCCACTCCGATGTGGTAATGGGCGCGCTGGTCATGAATGACAAAACACTGTATGACAACCTGTTCTTTTATTACAACGCCTGCGGAGGTACGCCCGGCCCCCAGGATGCGTTTCTGGTATTACGCGGGATCAAGACCCTGCACCTGCGGATGAAGGCACATTGCGAAAACGGACGGCAAGTTGCCGAGTTTCTCCGGAAACATCCCCGGATAGAACAGGTCTACTGGCCCGGTTTTGAAGATCACCCCGGCCATGCCGTGGCGAAGAAGCAAATGCGTGATTTCGGGGGGATGGTGTCTGTGGTGCTGAAGGACGCCTCCTTAGCGGAAACCTTCCGGATCGCGGGTTCGTTCAAGGTGTTTACGCTGGCGGAATCGCTGGGTGGGGTGGAGTCACTGATTAACCATCCGGCCACCATGACGCATGGCTCCATACCAAAAGAAGCACGGGAGCGTGTAGGCGTAGTTGACAGCCTGATCCGGATTAGCGTGGGGGTGGAAGACATTGCGGATTTACTGGCCGATCTGGAGCAGGCTCTGGCGTAATTAACGGGAGGACTACCGTTGCAGTTAAAGGAATTTCTAGACAGCCGGGTTGACATCTATAACTCCCCGGATTTCATTGCCGATGACCCGGTCTGTATTCCCCATCGGTTTACAGTAAAACAGGATATTGAAATTATGGGTTTTTTTGCTGCCGTACTTGCCTGGGGGCAGCGGAAAACCATTATCAACAAGTGTACGGAGCTGATCCAGCGCATGGATGGAACGCCTTATGAATTTGTTCGCAACCATACGGATAATGACCTGAAGCAATTGCTTGGATTCCGCCACCGGACATTCAATGATACCGACCTGCTCTATTTTATCCGGTTTTTCCATCACCACTATTCCCATTATCTGTCGCTGGAAAACGCATTTATTCCGCCGGCTGTACATGGGGAATTCCGAACAGAATACCTGGAAGAAAGTCCGGTACCCCCGGTAGACATCGAGCTGGCATCGGCCGCGTGCTACCTGCACGAACTCCAATCTGGTTTCGATGTGGAAACGGCACTAAATCATTTCCAAACTTATTTTTTCAGTCTAGACGACTATCCCGAACGGACAAAGAAACACATCAGCTCGCCCCGCCGGAACTCGGCCTGCAAACGGCTTAATATGTTTTTGCGGTGGATGGTGCGGGCGGATGGCAGGGGAGTGGATTTTGGCCTGTGGAAACGGCTGTCGCCCGGGCAGCTGATCTGTCCGTGTGACGTGCATGTTGAGCGCGTAGCCCGCAAACTGGGTTTAATTACCCGCAAACAGGCAGACTGGAAAATGGCATTGGAACTGACGGGTAACCTTCGGTTGCTGGATGCCGCTGACCCGGTGAAGTACGATTTTGCATTATTTGGTCTCGGTATTGAGGGTGAACTGTAGCCGTTGGGCATACCGGCAGGAGCCGGGTTTGCGCTTAACGGAGATAAACTTCGGGGTTTACGCAGTGTGGCAGTTTTTCACCGCGGAGCCCGGCAACGATATTGGCTACCGTAAGCTGCATCATTTTCATCCGTGTTTCTACGGTGGCCGAGCCGATATGGGGCAGCACTGCCACGGTGGGCATGTTAAGCAGTGGGTTGTCACTGGCGGAGGGTTCGGGATTGGTGACATCGAGCCCCGCTCCCCAGATCGTTCCGGTTTCAATGGCCTCCCGCAGGTCGTTTTCCCGGTGGAGCTGCCCACGGGCGGTATTGATGAAAATGGCAGAACTTTTCATTTTTGAAAACGTATCCCGGTTAAAAACCTCCCGCGTCTCATCGCTCAGGTTGGCGTGTACACTCAGTATATCACTTTGCCGGAGCAGCTCGTCAAATGACACCCGACGGGCACCCAGTTCCTTTTCGGCCTGCTCATTCCGGCCACGGTTATGGTAAATGACCGGCATGTCAAAGGCCAGCCGGCAACTTTTGGCCAGCTCAAAGCCGATCCGGCCCAAGCCATAAATCCCCAGGGTCTTACCCGTAAGCTCCACGCCAAGATTAGCCATGGGGTCGAAAAAATCCCAGTTGCCGCGAAGGATTTCCTTGTGCATGTGCAACGCTTTCCGGGCCACATTCTGCATGAGCAGGAAAGCGGTATCCGCCGTGGTTTTGCTGAGCACACCCGGTGTATTGCCAATGGGAATCCCCAGTTCTGTGGCCGCGGGTACATCTACCCGGTCATAGCCCACACTGCACAACGCGATGACTTTCAGGTGGCGGCATTCCTGCAGGAAGCTGCGGTCGATGCGGTTGCTTCCCACACTGAACAGCCCGTCGCTTTCTTTGGCATACCGGATTAATTCTTCAGGCGTCAGGTTGCGTCTTTCTGTCCATTCGGCTGTCTGGTATCCCTGATCGATGAATGCTTGCTTAATAACGGAAGGAACCTGGCGTGTGATGAAAACTTTCATGGTTAGGGGTAAAGATACTATTTTTTATTTTTTAACAGCGATTTTTGTCTTAGGTTTGCAGTAGCGATAACACTGCATCATCATTTATCATATTCCAAACAGATGACCCGATCCGAGCTGATCAGCCAGATAAAAAACAAGCGTTCTTTTCTTTGTGTTGGACTTGATACCGACATCACGAAAATTCCTGAACACCTGCTTGCTTACGAAGATCCGGTTTTTGAATTTAACCGGCAGCTAATTGAAGCTACAGCCGATCTTTGTGTGGCCTATAAACCCAATATTGCATTTTACGAGTGCAGGGGCGTAGCCGGCTGGACGAGCCTGCAGCGGACCTGGGCAGCGCTTCCCACGGAATGCCTGCGTATCGCCGATGCCAAGCGCGGCGATATCGGCAATACGGCCCGGATGTACGCCACGGCTTTTTTTGACGAGCAGGTGTCGGGACTGGGTTTCGACGCGCTGACGGTTTCGCCGTATATGGGAAGTGATTCGGTGCAGCCTTTCCTGGGTTTCGACGGAAAATGGGCAATTGTGCTGGCGCTCACTTCCAATGCAGGCGGACTCGATTTTCAGACCATAACCGATGCAAGGGGGAAGGCGCTTTTCGAGCAGGTTATTGAGCGCGTGAATACCTGGGGCAGTCCGGAAGATACCATGTATGTAGTAGGCGCGACACGCGGCGAAGCATTTTCGGCCGTACGGAAATATGCGCCCGATCATTTTCTGCTGGTACCCGGTGTTGGTGCACAGGGGGGAAGCTTGCGCGACGTATGTGCATATGGCATGAATAAAGACTGCGGATTGCTTGTCAATGCGACGCGCTCCATCATTTACGCATCGAACGGAACTGACTTCGCCGAAAAAGCCCGGCTGGAGGCCCAGGCATTACAGCGGGAAATGGAACAGGAACTGTTGGCCGCCGGCCTTATTGATTAAGCCTCAGGAACGTCACCAGGACCTTATCGATCCGGTTGCCATCCATGTCAACCACTTCAAACTCATGATCTTTCCACTGGAATTTTTCGCCGGCGCTGGGTACATGTCCGAGTTTGAGGAGGATCAGTCCGGCAATCGTGTTAATGCTGCCGAGGCCCTCTTCTTCTTCATCGTCTGAAACGGTAATATCCAATGTTTCAAATAGCTCATTGAGCTGATATTGGCCGTCGATCAGGAAACTGCCGTCTTCGCGGGTTACAATGTCCGGCCTTTCCACGCTTTCGCTTTCGGAAATATTGCCAACCAGGCTGCTCAGGATATCGTTGAGCGTGACGATGCCCTGCAAAGACCCGTATTCATCCAGTACAACCGCTTGGTGGATTTTGGATGCCCGGAATTTATTGAGGATGCTGTATGCAGAACTGTTTTCATGCACATAGTTTAGCGGCTGTGTGAGTTCCTTCAACTGGATGGGGGCCGCAATGAGGTATTTGTTCAGCAGCGACTTAATGTGTACGATACCGATAATATTGTCAAGTCCGTTTTCACACACCGGATAGACAGAATGCCCGCTTTCCAGTATGGTTTCTTTATGGGTTTCATAATCGTCGTTGACATCGAGCCACACGATATTGCTGCGGTGCGTCATTAAATTGACCGCCTTTTTGTCGCCCAGACTAAACACCCGGTCTACAATCTCGTGTTCAATATGCTCAATTGCCCCGCTGTCGGCACCTTCATCAACCAATGCTTTAATCTCTTCTTCGGTTACGGCATTTTTAGATGTTTTGACGTTCAGCAGCCGTACGATGGCTTCCGTGGTGGCGCTGAGCAGCCATACGAATGGCGCGACGACCCGGCTTAGCAGGTTCATGGGTATGGCGACCAGCATGGCGTATTTTTCCGGCATGGCCAGCCCGATGCGTTTTGGTACGAGTTCGCCGAGGACCAGGGTAAGAAAAGTAATGATGAGCACGACAATAAATACCGAAAGCTGACTGCTGTAACCGTCGAGCCAACGGACGTCACTGAGATAGACGTCAATGCGTTGCGCAATGGTGCTTCCGCCGAAAATACCGGTGAGTATGCCGATCAGCGTGATGCCGATCTGAACGGTGGAGAGAAACTGGTTGGGCGACTCCTTTAATCTTAATACCTGCTTGGCAGCGGCATTCTTGCGGTCGGATAAGGTTTGTAAACGGGCTTTCCGGCTTGATATAATGGCGATTTCAGAAGCGGAAAAAACCCCGTTTAGTAATATCAGCGCTAAAATAATCAGCGATTCTGTAAGCATGTAGCTAAAATAGAAAATTAATCGGATAAACAAAATAGCACCGGCATGTTGCCGGTGCTGCTTGCAGTGACTGTTCTTTGCTTAATAATTAAACGTTGACATCCAGGCTCTTCGCATTTTTCACGCGTGCATTCAGGAGCGCCAGGTCAATGACTTCCCGCATTTCGCTGACGTAATGGAACGTCAGGTCTTTCAGGTAATGTTCCTTAATTTGCAGGATGTCCTTCCGGTTCGCTTTGGATAGGATAATTTCCCGGATATTTGCCCGCTTGGCGGCCAGTATCTTTTCTTTTATTCCGCCCACGGGAAGCACCTTGCCGCGTAGGGTAATTTCCCCGGTCATGGCCAGTTTGTCCTTGACCTTACGTTGGGTAAAACTGGAAGCCAGTGCGGTAAGCATCGTAATTCCGGCTGACGGACCGTCCTTCGGTGTGGCGCCTGCAGGCACATGGATGTGTATATCCCAGTGATCGAATACTTGGTAGTCGATTCCGAATTCGTCGGCATGCGACTTTAGGTAAGCCAGTGCAATATTGGCCGATTCCTTCATCACATCGCCGAGATTACCAGTTAGCGTCAGTTTACCTTTACCGCGGCTTAGGCTCGATTCAATATAAAGGATATCACCTCCCACCTGTGTCCATGCCAGGCCGGTGACTACGCCGGCCGTTTCACTGTGCTCATAAAATTCCTTGTCAAAAATCGGCGCACCCAGGATATTTTCGACCTCTTTTTCGGTAATAGGTGATTTAACGGGCTGCTCCATAACGATGCCGGTTGCCACACCCCGCACTATCGACCCGATTTTTTTCTCCAATCCACGCACCCCCGACTCACGGGTATATTCGTCGATGATTTTCTCGATCACCTTACCCCGCATGGCGAGGTCCTTAGCCCCGATACCATGCAATTCACGTTGTTTGGGAATGAGATGCCGCTTGGCAATTTCTATTTTTTCTTCGATGGTATACCCGTTTACTTCTATGATTTCCATACGGTCGAGCAGGGCCGGCTGTATGCTGCTCAGCGAGTTGGCTGTTGCGATGAACATCACGTTGGACAGATCGTAATCCAGTTCCACATAATGGTCATAAAAGGCGTTATTCTGCTCCGGATCGAGCACTTCCAGCAGGGCAGAAGAGGGGTCGCCCCGGAAGTCGCTCCCCACCTTGTCGATTTCATCGAGCACAAATACGGGGTTAGCTGCTCCGGCCTTTTTCAGCGATTGAATAATGCGCCCCGGCATGGCGCCGATATAGGTTTTCCGGTGTCCCCTGATTTCGGCTTCGTCGCGGATGCCGCCGAGCGCCATCCGGGTATATTTACGACCAAGCGCCTTGGCTATCGATTTACCCAATGACGTTTTACCCACACCCGGAGGACCTACCAGGCACAGTATAGGTGCCTTCATGTTGTTCCTGAGTTTGAGTACAGCAAGGTATTCGATGATCCGGCTCTTTACTTTATCAAGTCCATAGTGATCCCTATCCAGTATTTTCTTTGCCCGCTGGAGATCGAAATTGTCTTTGGTGAAATGATTCCATGGCAACTCAAGCAGCAATTCCAGGTAGTTTAACTGTACAGAATAGTCCGCAGCGGCCGGATTGATGCGGGCCAGCTTGTCTAATTCTTTGTGGAAATGCTGGTCCACTTCCTTGGACCATTTTTTATCCTTTGCCTGTTTCCGAAGGTCCTCGATCTCGAGATCCGGCGTTATCCCACCCAGCTCTTCCTGAATGGTTTTCAGCTGCTGGTTAAGGAAGTAATCCCGTTGCTGTTTATCAAGATCACCTTTTACCTTGTTTTGTATCTGTGTTTTAAGCTCCAGCATCTGAAGCTCAAGATTAAGCTGCTCCAATACGCGGGATGCGCGTTTTTCCAGGTTGGCGATTTCAAGCAACTGCTGTTTGAACGGCAGATCAGCATTGAGGTTCGACGAGATGAAGTTGATTAAGAACCCCGGACTCTCAATGTTTTTGATGGCAATGCCCGCCTCGCTCGGTATATGCGGTGATAGTTGTATAATCTGCAGTGCCATTTCCTTAATGGAGGAAATCAGCGCATTGAATTCGCGGTTGGTTTTATGTTTTTTCTCCTGAAACCGTTCAATGGATGCTTTAAAATAAGGCTCGCTCTGCACGAGTTCGTTAAGCTGGAAGCGCTGCTTACCCTGTATAATAACCGTGGTGTTGCCATCGGGCATTTGCAGAATCTTAATGATCATCGCCACGGTACCCACTTTGTTAAGCTGCTCAAATGTGGGGTCTTCAATAGACATGTCCTGCTGAGACACTACACCGATGACCCGGTCGCCCTTATACGCGTCTTTTACCAGTTTGATGGATTTGTCGCGACCCACGGTAATCGGGATAACCACACCGGGGAACAGCACGGTATTGCGCAGCGGAAGAATAGCCAGCGTTTCCGGCAGTTCGGCATTGGTCATCTCGTCTTCATCCTGCTGGCTCAGCAATGGGAAAAATTCGGTGTCTTCGTTTATGATGGGGATTCCTTGGTCAAAGAATGAATCGTATTTATTACTCATCTATGTTGTTCTTTAGCTTGTAACGGCGCCATATTGGCAGCCACTGTTTGTTTAGTTGCCTGACTAATGTTAATTGATGTGTCTGCAAGCCTTATGCCAACCCGTGGTTTTTTTCATATTTTAACAATTCCGCCATTCATTTTGCCGCCAGCGTATTGAAAAGCTGAAAAAAAGTCAGTACAACAGGACAGGTGGCCGGCTAGGAAGTGTATGCCAAATTATTTTCAGTGAATGACGGCATTGTTTGTGATTATGTTTTTAAGTATGTTTGTAACACTGCTGGATTTTGTAGCATGGATATTGCTACGAATACTGGCAGTTGCTGTGTCAATGCAGCAGCGCAAGGGTTTTATTGTAATTGAAAAATATGAAACGAGACAAATTGAAATCAACGTGTAAAAAAATGAACCGGGGCCTGATAGCCGGACTGTTATGCCTGGGAGTTGTGATGGCGCATGGACAGACAACGGAAACCGCACCGAGCAATCCCAATGTCCGGTTAGGGCAGAAAGCGCTGCTGGATGGCGATTTTAAATCAGCTGCTGGCTACCTCCAGAAAGCACTGCCACAGGAAGGGGACGATGAAAACGTATGGTACATGCTGGGCTACTCGCAATATCACAGCGGCGATTATAATAAGGCGAAGGATTCATTCAGTAAAGTCATTGAATTAACCCCCGATAACGTAGCGGCTTACTATTACCGTGGAAAGGCGAATAATATTTTGGCTGTTCAGACGGAAACACGGGTAAGCAGCAGCAACCGGGAAAAAATGCTGAATGCGGCAATAGCCGATTATACCAAGGCGATTGAGCTGAACGCTGAAGACGTAAAACTGTATCAGAACCGCGCGATTGCCTACCGCGATCTGGGGATATTACGCGGCACTACGGGAACGGCAAATTACGACAAGGCCGTGGCCGTTGACGCATATGATAAATCAATCGTTGATTTTGAGCAGGTACTGGCACTGACGCCAGGTAAAAAAGATATTCAGACAGAAATAAAGAAAGCGAAGGTATACCGGGATAACCTGAAATAGGACCGGGTTCAGCGCTGATTTTATTGCTGGTAGAGGTTGCCGCTAAGCGGTGTGGCGTTTTAACGGCACACAGGGATAGAGAATCCCGGCTTATCTGCAACCTCTTTTTTATTTGCGCGTTGGAAATGTGCCGGTAATGCGGTAGGTATTGTCGCCGATTATGGCTACGTGCTGATTTTTGTCGATCCGGTAAAGCGAGTCGGGATAATAATCCAGTTGCTCTTCGGACCGGTATAACATGTTTTCCACGTGGTTACGGATCCGGATGTGCCTAACCTGTCCGTCCGGTTGTTTCTCCACGATGATCTCCTGTGTGCGTAATCCGGGATCAAGGCTGTGGTAAGTAACGGTGCTGCCCGCACTGTCGACCCGGTAACTTTGCTGCCATGCAGGTTTGTTGATGTCTGATTCGGAAAACAGACGCAATTCATTTTCCCACCCGTCGATCCGCACGTTGCGTGTCTCTTCCGTGCCGCTTTTCACTACCGTTTTTTTGATTTCCGGTGAAGCCTGTTGCAGACGTTCGGCCTCTGCTTTGAAGTATTGCTCCAGGCTGAAATAAGCAGTAACCGGTGCAGTGGCCGCCGGTTGGCTGCCAGGTGAAGAACACGACGTTACCGCAAACAGCAGTATTCCCATGCCATACGCGGGTATGGCTGTTATTTTTTTTGCCCGATTCATTAAACTAAGCTATTTCCCGTCATTTCCGCGGGGATAGGAACGCCCATAATCGTTAAGATCGTGGGAGCAACGTCACCTAATTTGCCGTCGGCAATCGTTTTAAAATCACTGTTTACCAGAATACACGGAACCAGGTTTGTGGTGTGTGCAGTATTGACCGAACCATCGTCATTGACCATAAATTCCGCATTGCCATGATCCGCAATAATAATAAACGTATATCCGGCACGGAGTCCGCACTCAACCACCTGCTGTGTACAGCGGTCGACTGTTTCCACCGCCTTGACCACGGCATCGAATACACCTGTATGGCCCACCATATCCGGATTGGCAAAGTTCAGGCAGATAAAATCAGGTTCCCGTGTGTTGATCTCGTTACAAATCGCGTCGGCCACACCCTGCGCACTCATTTCCGGTTGCAGGTCGTACGTGGCTACTTTCGGCGAAGGGATAAGGAGGCGGGATTCGCCGTCAAATTCCTTTTCCCGACCTCCGGAAAAAAAGAAAGTCACGTGGGGGTATTTTTCCGTTTCCGCAATTCGGGTCTGCGTTTTGTCATGGGTTTCGAGTACTTCGCCCAGGGTATTGGTGAGGTTATCTTTATGGAATACCACATCTACGTGTTTAAACGTATCGTCATACGCAGTCAGTGTAACGTAATGCAGTTTCAGCGGCTCCATCTGGTATTCGGGGAATGCCTTTTGCGTGAGCGCGATCGTGATTTCCCGTCCGCGATCCGTCCGGAAGTTAAAGCAGATGACAACATCCCCTTCCTGAATGGTGGCCAGCGGCGTTCCCTGCGCGTCGGTTTTGACAATGGGTTTAACAAATTCGTCGGTTACGCCCGCATCGTATGACTGCTGGATGGCAGCACTGATGTCCCGGGTAGGGCTGCCCGTCCCGTGAACCAGCAGGTCATAGGCCTGCTTTACCCGTTCCCATCGATTATCACGATCCATGGCGTAATACCGCCCGATGGCCGATGCCAGTTGTCCCGTGCTGGAGGGTAGGTACTGTTCCAGCGCGCGTACATATTCGATGCCGGAATTTGGATCGGTATCCCGCCCATCCAGGAATGCGTGTACAAAAACACGGTCAGCAGGTAATCCCGCCTGCTTTGCTGCATCGCATAATCCGCGCAGGTGCTTGGTGTGCGCGTGCACGCCACCGTCCGATAACAGGCCAATGAAATGGACCCGCGCGTGATTGGACTTCGCATATCGGAACGCCCGTTGCAGCGTTTCATTTTTTTGAAACTCACCGTCATTCACCGCTTTGTGGATACGGCCCAGTTCCTGGTAGACGACGCGCCCCGCGCCGAGGTTCATATGCCCAACCTCGGAATTTCCCATTTGGCCTTCCGGAAGACCTACGGCTTCACCCGACGCGGCCAGCCGGCTGTTAGGTGAATTCGCAAGCAATTGATCCAGGTAGGGGGTGTTGGCCGCCAGTACGGCATTTGAGCGGTCCTGTTTACCGTAACCTAAACCATCCAGGATTATGAGTGCTACTTTTTTCATTCGAATAATTATTGATTACTTGTTCACGTTTATCGGCGCCAATACAGCATACGTGTAACAATTTTATCGTTCCTTGGTACAAATATACGCTTTTTCGGTAGGTTTAATGGGGTATTTCATCGATTAATGTGTGATCCGGCGATGCGTCTGAACGTCCTGCGGTTTCGCGTACCACACATCCGTAAATATGGCATGTTTTTCGCTATACCCAAATTAAAGCGGATAGACCGGCAATTGCCGTACTACTGCGTACAAAATAGGCTACATCGGCGCGACCGATTATGGTTTCATTAAGTGCACCTACATTTGAATAAACAATTACAACGACTGTGAAAGAGAAAGGTTTTAGACTGATTAGGCGGTTGGGCATTGCGGGTATGATGTGTTTGATGATGATTACCAGCGTCGCAGCCGTCGACGTAATCGACGATATTACATCTTGCATCAAGGAAGCCGATACCAAGGAACTTTCCAAGTTTTTCTCGTCGACCGTGAGCATGACGCTGCTCAATGACGACGGGGTTTATTCCCGTGTACAGGCTGAAATTATCCTCCGTGAATTCTTCAATAGAAATTTACCCACCGGTGTATCCATTGCCCATCGGCTGGATTCGAATCCAAACTTCCGGTATGTGGTCTTAAACCTGGAAACCGCCTCTGATACGTTCCGGGTGTCCTATAAATTAACCAATAGCGATAACAGCTTCAGGATTACCGAATTCCGCGTCGAATCGATTTATTGACCCTGAATCCAAAATTTATTTTTTTTTCTTATTTTATTTTAAATATCCATCTTAGCGGTGATTTGCAGGATTGTCCGCTCGGTCAACCCTTGCTGCTTTGCCATAGATTTGGGATGGCATTGCTTTTTTATCAATTGACGAATGATTCAGGAAGAAAAAATTAGATTAATCAATTTTATTGCCGAGGCGCTGAGGGAAGACATGGGAGATGGTGATCACACGTCGCTTGCTACCATACCCTCCGAAAAGCAGGGAGAAGCGCAGCTGATAATCAAAGAGGCAGGTATACTGGCCGGTCTGGAGGAGGCACAGACTGTATTTGAAGTAGTTGATCGCGACGTGGCGGTACGGCTGCTGAAATCGGATGGTGAAGCCGTAAAGACCGGTGATATTGTACTGCTGGCGCACGGCCGGATCCATAGCCTGCTGCTGGCGGAGCGTTTATTGCTTAATATAATGCAACGGATGAGCGGAATTGCTACCGCAACCCATCGGATCATGGAAATCCTGTCGGGTACCCGTACAAAAGTGCTGGATACTCGAAAAACTACACCTTTGCTTCGTTTTCTGGAGAAAAAAGCTGTTTTGTTAGGTGGCGGGACGAACCATCGGTTCGGTCTCTATGACATGATCCTGATCAAGGATAATCATGTGGACTACGCGGGTGGTATCCGGCAGGCCATTGAAAAGGCAAACCATTACCGTGAAACCCAGGGACGGAATATCGAAATTGAGATAGAGGTCCGCAACCTGAATGAACTGCAGGAAGTGCTGGACACCGGTCACGTGGAACGGATTATGTTTGACAATTTCACGCCCGAACTGGTCAGGGAAGCCGTGACCCGGGTAAACGGCCGGTACATTACGGAAGCTTCAGGAGGGATTACCACAGCACAGGTCCGCCAATACGCAGAAGCAGGCGTGGATTACCTGTCCATCGGCGCCCTTACGCACTCGGTGAAAAGCTTGGATATGAGCTTAAAGGCGAAAATTATTGACTGATAGACCAAGACCTTGTTTTTTGCTTCTTTTTGATTAATTTGCAATTCATGATATCGATTTACCTAATCGGCGCAGTCATATTGGCTTACTTATTTGGATCCATTCCGACAGCGGTTTGGCTGGGGCAGGCTTTTTATAAGGTGGATGTCCGTGAATATGGAAGCGGTAATGCGGGCGCAACCAATACCTTTCGTGTATTGGGTACCCGGGCGGGGGTTGCGGTCATGATTATCGATATTCTGAAAGGGTGGACGGCTACCAACCTTGCCTATTTCATCGGGCCATCGGTTACCGGTCCGCTTACCGCCGCGCAATTTGTGAATTATCAGCTGGCCCTGGGTGTCATCGCCGTCGTGGGACACTTGTTTCCTGTGTTCGCCGGTTTTCGCGGAGGCAAGGGCGTAGCCACGCTGTTCGGTATGGTACTGGCCGTGCACTTCGAAGCAGCACTTGTTTGTGTATCAGTCTTTTTAATTGTATTGCTGTTGACCCGCTATGTGTCTCTGAGTTCCATTTGTGCGGGTTTTGCATTTCCATTCAGTATCGTGTTTCTATTCCATACTTCGGTTAAGTCTGTGCTGCTTTATGGTATCTGTATCTGTACCCTCATCTTAATCACACACCAGAAAAATATCGAGCGGCTGCTCAAGGGGAAAGAGTCGAAGGTCGTATTCCGAAAAAAGCGAAGTTATCCGGATGAAACCGGCATATAAATTGCTTTGGTTAACAGAACAAAACCATTACCTGATTTGTTGATTATACTTAAGCAAGTAATAAATTGAATACCATGAAGTTATTTACTAAAACAACAGCCGTTTTATTGATTATCGCTCTGGCGATCGGCTGTGCAACGGTTCCGCTTACGGGACGTCGGCAGCTGAGCCTGGTCGACGATGGCGAGATCCAGCAGCAAGCGGCGCTGGTGTATAAAGAATTTCTGGCGGATCCGTCCACCAAAGTAGTTAAAAGCAGTACTGCTGCGCAATCCGTGCAACGCGTCGGCAGGAATATTTCCGCGGCAGTGAATAAATTTCTCACGGAAAGCGGCTATGCCGACCAATATGATTTCAATTGGGAGTTTACACTGGTTCAGGAAGACCAGATCAATGCTTGGTGCATGCCGGGAGGCAAGGTGGCCGTTTATTCCGGTATCTTACCGGTAACGAAGAACGATGCCGGGCTGGCTACTGTAATGGGACATGAGATTGCACACGCCATTGCCAAGCATTCGGCAGAACGGATGTCGCAGTCCATCGTGGCGCAGGCCGGAGGAGCGGCAGTAGGGATTGCCACATCAGACAAGTCGAACACCACACGCGCTATTATCAATACCGCTTATGGATTGGGCGGACAGCTCGCACTGCTGAGTTATTCACGCAATCAGGAAAGCGAAGCCGATCGGCTGGGCCTGGTGTTCATGGCCATTGCAGGATATGATCCGAATGAAGCAATCGGATTCTGGGAACGGATGGCACAGGCTAAGCAGTCGCAGGGTGGGGGAGCACCTCCCGAGTTTCTCAGCACCCACCCCAGTGATGCGAGACGGATCAACGACATCCGGAAGCTGATCCCTGAAGCAATGGCATATTACAAGAAATAATTCCCGGCGATCCGACAAATTCCGGTTAACTTCCGCGTCTTCTGCCCGGGAAACACGTCGATTGCGGCTGCTTTTTTGTATGTTTGTGTCCTAATCAGATAGGCGATGAACTTGGAACAAAAAGATATCGCAGGGATGCGGATGGCATACGAAATGGGGCAGCTGAACGAAGATGACCTGGCCGAAGACCCCCTGGTCCAGTTCCAGCAGTGGTTTAACGAAGCCGTTGATAAAGGAGTTATGGAACCTAATGCCATGACCTTATCCACTGTTTCGGCTTCCGGCAAACCTTCTTCACGGATTGTGCTGCTAAAGCACGTCGACCGGCATGGGCTCGGTTTTTACACGAATTATACAAGTCGAAAAGGTACGGAACTGGCTGCAACGCCTTATGCGGCATTGCTGTTTTTCTGGCCGGAATTACAGCGGCAGGTGCGGGTGGAAGGAAAAGTGGAAAAATTACCTGCTGAGGCTGCTGATGCTTATTTCCGGTCGAGACCCAAAGGCAGCAGGTTGGGAGCCCTGGTTTCGCCGCAAAGCCGGGAAATTGCAAATCGGGAGGAACTGGATGATCAACTGCATGTACTGGAGGAAAATTACCGGGATACGGACGACATACCGCGGCCCGAACATTGGGGAGGTTACCTGCTGCTTCCGGAACAAATTGAATTCTGGCAGGGCCGGAATAACCGGCTGCACGACCGGTTGGTTTTTAAAAAAGAAAATGAGGTATGGAGAATAGCGAGGCTGGCTCCCTGAGCAACATGGAGTCTTTCGAAAAGATACGTACATTGCTGATCAGCCGGTTTGGTGAATCCGCTATCGTGGCGGAAGCGCAGGAAGGCCTGCAACCGGCATTTTATATTGCGCCGGAGCAGCTACCGGAGGTCTGTCGGTTCTTACGTGATCATGAGGCGACGTATTTCGACTTCCTTTCGTGTATCAGTGCCGTGGACGATGGGATAACTGCCGGTACGTTCACAGTGGTGTATCACCTGGCATCAATTCCATACAAACAACAGCTTACACTTAAGGTACGCATCGCCAACGACCGGCATCCGGATCGCCTGCCAGCACTGCCGAGCGTCAGTTCGGTGTGGCGGACTGCCGATTGGCATGAACGGGAGGCATTCGACCTGATGGGTATTTTCTTTGAAAACCACCCCGATCTGCGACGCATTCTACTGCCCGACGATTGGGAAGGCTACCCCTTACGGAAAGACTACCAAGAAGCCGAAACCTATCATGGCATTGCCATTAAATAAATACAGCAATGGCAGAAAATACAATTGAAACCAGCGCAGAAAAACCCTATCAGGAGGCACTGCGGGCTTATGAGGCGCGCCTTGCCGCTATCGGCAGTGAGGAGATGGTGATTAACATGGGCCCCCAGCACCCTTCGACACACGGGGTCCTGCGCCTGCAGCTGATCACCGACGGTGAGATCGTGAAAGAAGTAATCCCGCATCTGGGGTACCTGCACCGTTGTTTTGAAAAGCATGCGGAATCGATGAATTATGGCAAAACGATTCCCTTTACCGATCGCATGGACTACCTGGCTTCCATGAACAACAGCCATGCGTTTGTAATGGGGGTAGAACGGATGCTTGGGATTGACGGGCAGATTCCAAAGCGGATAGAATACATTCGTGTGCTGGTCTGTGAGCTTAACCGGATTGCTTCCCACCTGATTGCTATCGGAACATATGGTATTGACATCGGCGCGTTCACGCCATTTATGTGGTGTTTCCGCGACCGGGAGCACATCATGAATATGCTGGAATGGGCATCCGGATCACGGATGCTTTACAATTACATCTGGGTGGGCGGTTTATTTTACGACCTGCCTGTTGGGTTTGAGGAGCGGTGTGCCGAATTTATTGCTTATTTTAAACCTAAGCTTATTGAGCTGGACGAGTTGCTCACGACAAACCAGATCTTTATTTCACGGACAGCCAACATTGGCGTATTGCCATCCGATGTTGCAATTAATTATGGCTGTTCCGGTCCGATGCTGCGCGCTTCGGGGATCAAATGGGACCTGCGGCGGGTTGATGGATATTCGGTATATCCCGAAATTGAATTTGAAATACCCGTCGGGAAAGGAGAGGCGGGGACTACCGGGGATTGCTGGGATCGTTACAAGGTACGCGTGGACGAAATCCGCGAGTCCGTGAAGATCATTGAGCAATGCCTTGAGCGGCTTTCGGGTCCGCTGAAACGGACTCCGGAGTTTGACCCCCGGGCGTTGGTGCCCAAGAAAGTTAACCTGAAACCGCAGGACTATTATGTGCGTGCCGAAAACCCGAAAGGGGAACTCGGTTTTTATTTTGTTACGCAGGAGAAAACAGATATTCCCAAGCGGGTGAAAGCCCGTGGACCGAGTTTCAATAACCTGTCGGTGCTACCCGAACTGGCAAAGGGTGTGCTGATTGCGGATTTGATTGCGATACTGGGTTCAATTGACATTGTACTGGGTGAGGTGGATCGGTAATAGCTTGGCAATTTAGGTTGTATTTGTTTATAAATGTCTGATTTTGTGCGTGTTGCTTGTGGGTTAAAATTAATGAAAAAATATTTGATAAACTGAAAATAAACCTTACCTTTGCGGTATCATAATTTAGGTTTATAATTGGTTAGTAAAGGTTTCCATTCTCCCCGTTTGGAAACCTTTCTTTTTATCCATATTCCTGATTTCTGTCGATTTTATTTCGGGTGATAAGGTGCTTGCTCCATGTCTAACGGCGCTGCATAAGCGCAATTCGGGCGCGGTACGCTGATGCAAATTCGAAGCCGGCATTCCGGTTCAATTTACCTGGATATTGTTGTCGTTGGAAATTGTTGCGCTAAGAGGCTTAGTCCCTGTGAGGCCTCGTGCAGAAGAAGCGGGGGCGACCCCGGTGAATGTAAAGGCGTATTTGTTGTGGATGTTTGCTATGGGGTTGACCGGGTGTCCGGGATTTAAGGAGTCCGCTGGACCGCGGTGCCGGCCGAAGCACAATGGTGTGCCTTAGGGGGGTAAGATAAAAAAAGACGGGTGCCCCGGTATATCGGGACACCCGCTTGGTGTGTGCAGCCTAATGGCTATAATTAAAAGTAGAATTGTACACCGAGTCTTGGAGCCAATGAGTTGGCGTTAAGACCGAAAGAGTTGCTGGAAACCTTGTCATCAGATCCCTCTGGTTTAATTGAGGAATTCTGGTAGTACAGGCCTCTTACGGACAGTTCGATGCCGATTTTGCTGGTTGGGAAATAAGCGAAACCAGGAGCCAGTTCAACACCATAACGTGCTGTGGTGCCCAGATCGGTATCCTCTGATTTGGCAGTTCCCCAAGCCATTGGTACAGAAAGCTGTCCGAAGAACTTGAAATCGCCGTCACCTTTGTACAAACGTGCGAAGGGTGCCACATTGAACGTGCTTAATTTGTTGGCCTCAAAAGTCGCACCAGCGGTAGCGGTGTTTTCTTCGTATCCGTATCCGATTCCGGTACCGATAGCGAAGTTGTCGCTTACGAAGAATCCAACAGTAGGCTGGATGCCGAATGCTTGTGATTCCGTGTCTGCGTCTTTCACTTTAGAGTAGTCATAAGAAACACTTCCGCCCAGGATCACTTTTCCTTTTTCGGTTTGTGCCTGTGCTGCAAAAGCTACAACGATAGCTGCTGAAAAGGTTAAAAATAGTTTTTTCATGTGTGTATTAAATTTAGTTAAAACATCCAGTCATTTTTATTTTTACTTTTTGACTGTTGATATCAGCTGAACAATACAAATGCCAAACCCGTACGTGGTGCCATTTAGTTTGTCATGGGTTTGTCGCTTTATGGATTTGTTGCGTAATGCCTGTCAAAATACGCTGATTACAAATAATTTAGCGTTTGCTGATTTAATTTGATGTGAGGGCAATAAACCTGACAAATTGTGTAATGGTTAGATTAAAGGGTATTGACTTTTTGACAATTAATGTCAAAAATGTCATGACAACGAAAAAAGCCAGGCGTAAAGACCTGGCTTTCTGTATGCGGATACCGGATGTGGCACCCGATCATTATTCGAAGTATTCTTTTATCCGTTCGAAAAAGGTTTTTTCGCTTTTACCCGGCTGGGGCTTAAAGTTGGGTGAGTTCCTGAGGTTTTCAAGCAATTGCTTCTCGTCTGAAGAGACGGTTTTAGGCGTCCATACGTTAACATAGACCAGCTGGTCACCTTTATGATACGAATTTACTTCAGGTACCCCCTTGCCCTTCAGGCGTAGGATTTTACCCCCCTGTGTACCTGGATCAATCTTGATCTTGGCTTTGCCGTCGATCGTGGGAACTTCCACACTGGTTCCCAATGTAGCATCCACAAAATTGACATACAGGTCATAAATCACATTAATGCCGTCCCGTTTTAATGTTTCATGGGGGATTTCCTCAATCAGGATGATCAGGTCACCCGGAACACCTCCGCGCGGAGCTGCATTTCCCTTGCCGCCCATAGACAATTGCATGCCCTCGCTAACCCCGGCAGGAATATTGATGGTAATGGTTTCTTCGCCCCGGACCAAACCATCTCCATGACAGGTTGTACATTTGGCAGTGATTTCAACCCCTTCACCGTTACAGGTCGGGCAGGTGCTGGTGGTTTGCATCTGTCCCAGGATTGTGCTGGTCACCCGTCTTACTGCCCCCGTGCCTCCGCACGTCCGGCAGGTATGGAATGACGATTTGTCCTTGGCACCACTGCCATCGCAGGTTGTACAGACCACCTGTTTATTGACCTTGATTTTCTTCTCGGCCCCATTGGCTATTTCCTGCAGGGTAAGTTTTACCTTGATGCGCAGGTTTGACCCCTTGACGATGCGACGCCCGCCCCGCGAGCTGCCCCCGCCGCCGAAGAAACTTTCAAACGGACTGCCACCACCACCGAAGATATCGCCAAACTGACTGAAAATATCTTCCATGTTCATGCTGCCACCCCCGTAGCCGCCGGAAGCACCGGCGTGACCGAATTGATTGTATCGCTGCCTTTTTTCAGGATTGCTGAGTACTTCGTAGGCCTCGGCAGCCTCTTTGAATTTATCCTCGGCTTCGTGGTTATTGGGGTTTTTGTCCGGGTGGTACTTGATGGCCAGTTTCCGGTAAGCTGACTTTATTTCGGCTTGGTCAGCGTTGCGCGAAACACCCAATACATCGTAATAGTCTCGTTTTGCCATGCTTGCTTGTTTATTAGTTTCCTACCACCACTTTGGCATGACGCAACACTTTATCATGTAGGTAATACCCTTTTTCAATTTCATCAATGACTTTGCCTTTCTGGTCCTCGTCCGGCACTGGAACGCTCGTAATGGCTTCCTGCAATTCCGGATCAAAAGGTTTTCCGATGGACTCCATCGCTTTCAGGCCTTTCTGCGCCAGCGTGTTCTTCAGTTTATGGCTCACCAGGCTGATCCCTTCTTTGATCGTATCCACTTCAGTGGCGGTTTCCATTGCTTTCAATGCCCGATCAAAGTCGTCTATTAACGGCAGCAAGCTGGCCATGATATCCTTGCCGGCGGTCTGCATCAGTTCGAGGCGTTCCTTGGCAACGCGGCGCTTATAATTATCAAATTCGGCATATAGCCGGATGTATTTATCGTTTGCCTCTTTTAATTCGGCAGTTAGCTGTTCTTCGGCTGTTGCTGTTTCAGCTGTGTCCGATGATGGCTCGGTAGCCAGGGGTTCATCCTGGGTAATGAACTCATTTTCGTTCCTATGGTCGTTTTCGTCGTTTCTGTTTTTCTTTTGT
>NZ_JBEBRB010000013.1:0-51014 GCF_040395035.1 Parapedobacter lycopersici
CGTATAGACATCGGCCGGATCCGCGAAGTGCTGGATATACTTGATTTGTCCGATAAAGAAAACAATTATCCGGATACCCTGAGCCGCGGACAGATGCAGCGCGTAGCCATTGCCCGGGCAGTAATTAACCGGCCGGCCATTTTAGTCGCCGATGAGCCGACAGCTTCTTTGGACGACCGGAATACGGCCAGTGTGGTTGAGCTGCTGCTTCGACAGGCAGATGATCAGGGTGCCACCCTGGTTATTGCAACGCACGATAAGCGGGTAAAAACCCGGATTCCCCATGCCTACCAGGTAGGCGCAGGACTTCGTCCAACACTTAAATAGCCAACGGACTACAATCTCGCCAAATGAATATACTGCATATAGCATGGAAAAATATACGGCAAAATCCCGCTGCTTCCATTTTAGGGATCTTGCTAACCGCGTTTGGAACAGGGATATTATGTGTATTGCTCGTGGCATCCAAGCAGATTGAACAGCAACTAACCAACAATAGCCAGGGAATAGATCTGGTAGTTGGCGCCAAAGGAAGTCCAATCCAGCTTATGCTGAGCAGTATTTATCACATCGACAATCCGACGGGAAATATCAGCTACCGTGAAGCCCGGGCCCTAGCCGCAAACAGACTGGTGAAACTGGCTGTTCCCTTATCTTTGGGTGATAATTATCAGGGTCACCGGATTGTCGGGACCGACAGCTCCTTTTTGCAATTGTACAGCCTGGAACTGGAAAAGGGTCGCCTTTGGCAATCCGATTTCGAAGTCGTCGTTGGCACAACGGTCGCGCGCGATTATCGACTCCAATTGGGAGACCAACTGTATGGTGCACACGGTTTGAGCAAAGAAGGAAACACGCATAGCCATCCCTATACCATTGTCGGCATCCTGCAGTCTGCAAAGAATGTCGCCGACCGATTGGTATTGACAAACCTTGCCAGTGTGTGGCATACGCATGAAGACGCACATGGTTCCGGCGGCGAAAATCCGGAAAACGAACCGGAAAACGCACCTATCGCGGGTCAGGGGCTTCCGGACAACCAGCCTCCCCAACTGGTAAAAAACATGTTGGAAGGCTTTGGCAGCGGAGGCCGCGAAATCACCAGTCTGCTCATTCAATACAGCAACCCGTCGGCTATTGCGATACTTCCCCGTCTTGTTAACCAAAGTACTTCTATGCAAGCCGCATCGCCTGCCCTCGAGAGCGCGAGGCTATTCTCCCTGCTGGGTATCGGTATCGACTCGATTGAGGTACTCGCATATGTGATTATGGTAATGGCCGCCCTCAGTGTATTTATCAGCCTGTACAGTGCCCTCAAGCGACGTAAATACGATTTGGCTATTATGCGGACATTAGGCGCATCGCAGGGAAAATTATTTGGCATTGTCATCGCAGAGGGGATTTTACTTACCTTTACAGGAGCACTGGTCGGCCTGATTATCGGCCATCTCGCTTTTTTCCTGATCAGCATCCGAACGGGCGACGCAGCGACGTTATTACAGGCATCCACGTTATACCTCCAGGAAATCTGGTTATTGGCAACAGGCGTATTAATCGGCTTGCTGGCCGCCGCATTACCGGCCATCAAAGCATATAACACATCAATATCAAAGACATTATCAGGAACACAATAACATGAAAAAGTTAATTATTATACTGACTGTTGTATTGGGTATACAAACAGCAAAGGGGCAACAGCCATTCCAAGGCGTGCCTGACCATACGCCTATGATGAATGAATCGTGGGAGGCAATCAATAAGCTGCGGTATAAGGTTACCCAAAACAATAATGAAACCATATACACGCCATTTTTCCCAGATGAATTAAAGGCGATAGATAACAAACTCATCACACTGCCAGGTTACCTCATCCCATTGAACGGAGGCCGGGATCATGAAACGTTTATGTTATCAGTGCTGCCAATCATGCAATGCATGTTCTGTGGCCAGAATGACGTTCCGCCAATGGTGGAAATATTTATGAAAAAGGGAGATCGGGTACGGTTTACAGAGGCCCCAATTAAAGTGAAGGGAAGAGTAAAACTCAATGTTGACACATCGAGGGGAAATTCAGAAATACAGATCCTGGACGCTGAACTGATCGACTAAGATCAGCGGTTCACCAGCGCCGATTCCAGGCATGCTGCGAGGGCGGCGGTTTCCGTACGTAACCGCGCATTGCCAAGGGTGATGGGCAGAAATCCAGCAGCTGTTGCCGAAGTGATTTCAGCGGCGTCAAAATCCCCCTCGGGACCAATCAGCACCAGCGCAGCTTCTTGTGGCCGGAGCAATTCGCCCATGTACTTTTTATCGCCATCTGCACAGTGTGCAATAAAGCGTTTACCCGGAAAGGGCATAGCCATGAAGGCATCAAATGTCTTTGGCTCATTCAATGTCGGCAACGCAGCTTTCAACGACTGTTTCATGGCCGCTACCATCACCTTTTTTAAACGATCCGTCTTTACCTCTTTCCGTTCGGAATGCGCACAGATTAGCGGTGTGATTTCATCAACCCCTACTTCGGTGGCTTTTTCAAGGAACCATTCCATACGGTCTATATGCTTGGTAGGTGCTACGGCCATATGCAGGTAATAGGATCGTTTTCCATAGTCCGGGTGCATATCCAGGATTGTCAGCACCGCCCGTTTTGGATGGGCATCCACGATCTCAGCGGTATATAATCCTCCCCGGCCGTCCACCAGGTGAAGCCGCTGTCCCTCCACCATGCGCAGTACCCGCACGGCGTGTTTACTTTCTTCTTCGTTCAGTTTGAACGTTCGGTCGCCGGGTTGTATTTCGGGAGTATAAAACAGTTGCACGTCGAAACCTATTATTCAATGTCCTGGTCGTCGGATGTGTCGATGAGTTCCAGCTTAACGAATTCGATATTCTGTTGGGTCTTTTTCATAATAATAAAATTATACCCATGGAATTCCATATGTTCCCCCACGTCCGGAATCCTGTCGAACAGGTCGCTTACCAGACCGGATACCGTATCATAGTCACTGCTTTCCGGCAGTTCAAGTGGAAGCAGTTCATTGACATCATGTACATTGGCACTGGCATCTACCATGTATTCCGTTTCCGATATTTTCTCCACAACGGGAATCTCTTCGTCATATTCATCCTGGATTTCCCCAACAAGCTCTTCCACGATATCTTCGAGGGTCACCATCCCGGCCGTACCGCCAAATTCATCAAGCACAATGGCCAGCTGTATACGTTTCTGCTGGAACTCCGCCATTAGGTCATTGATCTTCTTCGTTTCCGGAATAAAATAAGGTTTCCGGATAATGTTTTTCAATACCAGTTCCTTTCCATTGGAAATAATGGGCAGCAGGTCTTTGGTATGTACAACACCAATAATCTGGTCGATACTGTCATCATATATCGGTATACGGGAATAACCTTCCGCAGTGATCTTCTCCAGAAATTGGTCTACCGGACAGTCCATTTCGACAGCAGAAATTTTGTTCCGGGGCACCATAATGTTCTTAACGATCCGTTCATTAAAATCGAATACGTTCTTTATCAGTTCATGTTCGGAGGTATCCAATGCGCCGCTTTCCTTCCCCTGGTCAAGCAGGTGTTGGAGTTCTTCTGCCGAGTGGTAAACCTCACTGATATCGGCCCGGAAACCGACCAGACGCAGCAGAAAATGGACGACGCCATTAAGCAGCCAAGTAATCGGCCCGAGAATCAGATACAGCGCGCGCAACGGTAATGCGGCACTCATTGCTGTGCCTATTGGTCGCCGCATGGCAATTGCCTTAGGTATCCATTCACAGAAAATAACATGGATGAGAACAACCGCCAGAAAAGCCAGTCCATAACCCAGGTTTTCGGACCAGCCAAATGCATCAATAAAAAGGCTTCCGATGAGCATTACCCCCATCCAGCCGAGTGCCAATGATGAAACCGTAATACCAATCTGGACAGCCAATAAATAGCCCCGCACATTACCAATAATGTGCTTGACTATTTGAGCAATTTTACTGCCCGTTTTGACTTTGATTTCGATCTGCGATGCTCGTACTTTTACAATCGCATATTCCGCCGCCACAAAAAAACCATTGACAACGATCAAAACCAATGTCCAGAAAATTTCCCAGCCCATTAGGTGAATGTGAGGTTAGCAAATTCTTTTTGGTACAAATCAATACTTTCCTGTATCACTTTGTACGCATATGAACGGCCGAACAGCTGCTCTATTGTAACGTTTTTATGTTCCAATGCTTTGTAATCCTGGAAAAAGCGCACAATCTCTTTCATCGTATGCGGTGGCAGCTCCGAAAGGTCATTAATGTAGTTTACCGACATATCGTGTTTGGCAACAGCGATAATTTTATCATCCTGCTCTCCGTTATCGATCATGTGCATCACGCCAATCACTTTCGCTTCAATGACACTCATCGGATAAACATCAACCGAACAAAGTACCAGAATGTCCAGCGGATCTTTATCGTCGCAATACGTCCTTGGAATAAAGCCGTAATTCGCCGGATACATGACAGAAGAAAACAACACGCGGTCCAATTTGATCAGGCCGCTTTCTTTATCGATTTCGTACTTTGCCTTGGATCCCTTCGGAATTTCAATAATTGCGTTTACCGATGCCGGGATTTCATCACCGGGGGATACTTCATGCCAGGGGTGTGCTATGCTCATTATGGAAAGAAATTAGGTATTTTATATTAAATTATTCATTTTCAATTGTCTTTTTCGTCCGATGAGCGGCTTTCCTTCTGATCAGTGCGATCAGGATGGGTGTAAAGGTCAACATAATGAATCCGACAATAATATATTCGATGTAATTAATGATTTGTGGAAACTCGCGGCCAAGGAAATAACCTGAAAGTGTCAGGATCGTTACCCATATCACGCAGCCTCCCAGGTTATACAGTACAAATTTCCGGAAGTTCAGCTGTACAATTCCTGCAAATATTGGCGCAAAAGTCCGTATAATGGGAACGAAACGGCCAATAATCAATGCAGCTCCCCCGTATTTATGATAAAACTCTTCCGCCATTACAACATATTTCCGCTTAAACAGCCAGGAATCCTTTCGTTTAAACAACATAGGGCCCGTTCGCCAACCGAACCAGTATCCGGTGAAATTCCCCAACACCCCGGCCAGAAACAGTCCAACACAAAGCGTCGTGATATCCACGTCAAGCATTCCGGAGGCACAGAACAGACCCGCTAAAAACAGCAAATAATCTCCAGGGAGAAAAAAACCAAAAAAGAGTCCGGTTTCCGCATATACAACAAACAACACCAGATAGAAACCGCCTGACTTTATTAACGCTTCGGCATCCAGCAATTGTAAGAATGATCCCCAGAACTCTTGCATAAATATGGTTACAAAATTACGAATATAAAATTGAAATGATGCGGATATTTTAATCAGGAGCTACCTCGGTATACTGACAGGGAGATCAGGTAACTGAGATCCGGAGAATAACAATAAACGTATCTGCGGTTATCCGTTCTGTGTAATTGACAAGACCGCGTTTTTTACGGCTTCGGCACTTTCCGCAAGTTCATCAGGACCGAGTTGCAATTTCGGCTTATTAAAATTCATGTCGCCCACTTCATCAATGGGAATCAGGTGAATGTGCGCGTGCGCCACTTCCAGACCAACCACCGCAACTCCCACCTTTTCACAAGGATAGACTTTCTTTATACCCTGTGCCACAATTTTGGCGAATATCCACAAGCCGGTATATTCACTGTCGTCCATGTCAAACACGTAGTCTGTTTCTTTTTTGGGAATGACCAGCACATGCCCTTTAGTCAGTGGATTAATGTCCAAAAAGGCCAGATAATCGTTACTTTCAGCAACTTTATATGCTGGGATTTCCCCATTGACAATTTTAGAAAAGACGGTGGGCATGTTTTTACTGTTTGATCAGTTACAAATATAATAAAAACGGCCACTTTGATAAGCGGCCGTTTGAATAAATAACGAATAAGGCTTGACCAGGTTACTATGTGCGGTTATGGCAACCCGCACATAACCGTTACTGACCCTACCTTGAGATATCCAGGATTTCCAGCTCTACTTCGCCGGCCGGTACCTGGATCTGAGCTTTATCACCTACTGATTTACCAAGCAGCCCCTGAGCAATAGGTGACTTAACCGATATTTTACCGGCCTTAAGGTCAGCCTCTGTTTCAGAAACCAACTGATAGGTCATTACTGCCCCGTTTTTTATGTTTTTTAGTTTCACAATGGACAGCGCCAGCACTTTAGTTGTATCCAATGTGGACTCATCAATCAGGCGGGCGCTGGCCAGGGTACTTTCCAGTTTGGCAATTTTAGCCTCATGCAGCCCCTGAGCCTCCTTTGCGGCATCATATTCTGCATTTTCGGACAAATCCCCCTTATCCCGCGCCTCGGCAATGGCCTTGGCAATCTTGGCTCTCCCCTCTGTTTTAAGATACTGCAACTCTTCCTTGAGTTTTTCCAATCCCTCTTTGCTGTAATACGTTACTTCTGCCATAATTTGTTATGAATTAAAAAAATAAAGTCAAAAAAAGAAGCAAGACCACGTCACCGTTTGGGACGTGGCCTTGCTCGTTTACACGAAGATAGAGAATCTTTTTGAATAAAACAAAAAAAGCCAACGAAATACGTCAACCCATCGTTATCGTATTCAATCGGGATTATTCACAAACTTATATCCCATGCCCCGTACCGTCTGCAGGTAAGCGGGTTTGTCCGGGTTAAGCTCAATCTTCTTGCGTAAACGAACAATATGCATATCTAATGTGCGGGTGTTTACATTGGAGCTGTATCCCCAAACCACCTGCATCAGCTCATCCCTGCTGATCACCCGGCCCACATGCTGCAAAAAATACAGCAGGATCCGGTTTTCAAGGATTGTTAATTCAATTTTTTTGCCATCCCGAACCAGGGAATGAATATTGGGATGGTGCTCAGTATCGCCGAAGGCGTATAAATCCACCCCCTGGCTGTTAATAAAATACTTGATTTTATTTTCGATCATCGCCACCAGTACGTCCATACTGAATGGTTTGGTAATGTAATCAGACACGCCAAAACTATATGCATCAATCTTGTCAATGTCCTGCGACTTTGCGGTCATCATAATGACCAGGTTAGCGAAGCCGCTTTTCCGGAGATTATCACAGATATCGGAGCCCTGCTTTCCCGGCAGCATCCAGTCCAGCAGCACGATATCCGGCTTATGTTCCAGTATCAACGCCTCGGCCTCGTCGCCATTGCCGGTCTGCAAAATTGAATAACCTTCCGATTCCAACCGATGTGAAACGAGAAACCGTAAGTTTTCATCGTCTTCAACAATCGCTATTTTGATGTTATTATGCATAGTTATTTGCTATTTTAGTGTTGGGTATCTGTTGTTTTAATTTTAGTCTGTCGGAAATATAATTTTAAACGTCGTTCCCTTGCCCAACTCACTTTCAACCGAGATGGCTCCACCTAAAAAATTGACCAGCTCCTTACAGAATGCTAATCCCAGCCCCACACTGCCCTGTTGATTGTATTGATTCTGTACCCGATAGAATTTCTTAAAAATATGTGCGAGTTCATTTTTCGCTATCCCGATTCCCTGGTCCCTAAATTGTATTTCAATATTCTTCTTTGAATCACTCACGATAATACGCAACGTTTTATTGTTTGGTTTGGAGTATTTATATGCATTATCGATAAGGTTCTGGAATATGCTGTTCAGCAGCACCGGATCAGTATACAATACCCGTTCCGTTTTAACCGTGCACTGAATGGCAAGATCAGCATATTTTATACTGGATGCAACCAGTATTTTATCACAAAATTCGTGCAAATCAATATCTTCCCGTTTTATTTTAATCGATTTATTTTCAATCTGCGTAAAGGAAAGCAGCGTATTCATCAAATTATTGAGCTTGTCCGCTTCTTCATCCAGTATCTTTCCGTAATGCATCCGTTCCCCGTCAGATAGCTGTTTGGCGTGATGGATATTGTTGCCGGCAATTTTGATTACGCTAACCGGGGTTTTGAATTCATGGCTCAGGTTATTGATGAAATCATACTGCAACTTGAACATACGCTTGTTTACATAGAGATTGCGGTATATCAAGTAAGCAATAATAGCTAATAATAGGTATATCGCCAAAACACTTGCCATTACCGGCAAGAACCGACGGTTGACCTCGGTACCTAAAAATGAACGGCTGGAACTGAAATAGATCTTATAGTCGGCCAGTGCTCCCGGCAATGGCGTTTCCGTTGAAAGGAGGTCAGGATTGGTATCAATCGACTCATATACCAACGGCAGAATCTGTACACGCTGGTACAGTTCGGGAACCGTATTCTCCAACGATAGTTTATTGGGGTCAATAAAAAAAGTAAAAATATCCTGTTCGTAACTTGTTTCATGCGGATGTTTACCATACATCAACTCCTTATAAACCTTAAGGTCATTTCTTCTGGGGATATTCATGTAGGAAATTTTCCCCGGGTTTACGGAATAAAAAACCTTAAATATATCGTCGTTATAAACACTTTTTGCCGTATCAACCCGTTCAATAAATGCAGCAAATTTAACCGCCATATTATTAAAGTCGTCCGAGAGGGAAAGGGGGAACTGTCCGTGACGGTTGGGCTCTACCGTCGTTCCGGACGTGGTATCAGGGGCACGGAACACATACACACCCTTCGGATTAATCACCAGGTTATTGGCCGAAAAGCCACGGTTTACCAGGGGGTCATTGCTTAAGGACACATCGTAAAAAACAATCCGCTCAATAAACGGATAACTCTTCAGCACACTATCGACATACGTATAAACGCTGGATGAATCCAGGTAGCCCTGATAGAATGATATTTCGGGAATCCGATTATGAAAAAAGTCGTTGAATGGTGCTATATTATGTTCAAGCACCTCGGTCTTTCTGGATGTAAACTCATTTTCAACATACTTGACCGTCAGGTCACGGGCCAGGAAGACCGCCAGCACAAAAGAAGCGATGACAACCAGGATAAATGCAATAACTAACGCATAGTTTTTGCGATACGTATGGCGTTGCTGCTGCTTCATGCCGCCCTACTTTAGGTACTTGTCAAAAAATTGACCAAGCTTCCGGTAAAACATGATCCGGGTTTCCTCGTTATGGAAATACCGGCCCTCTTCCTCGCGCAGCATATAAGTAACAGGGATTTGCCGCTTTTTTAGTTTTTGCACAAACTGATTGGTTTCGTTTACGGTACTCCAGCTGTCCTTGCCGCCCTGAGCAATAAAAACAGGAATCCGGATGCTGTCAGAATAAAAAACCGGCGACATTTCCTTGATCAGATCAGGTTCCCGTTCCGGGTTACCAACGATCTCATAATACATCTGCAGGTAAGGTTTCAGGTGTGGCGGAAATTCCTTCAGGTAAGTAAACAGGTTCGTAAATCCGGCATACGATGCCGCACAGGCATATAAATCCGAATTAAAACACGCGCCATGGAGGGCCGAATATCCGCCAAAGCCAGTACCGTATATCCCAATACGCGCCGAGTCCACAATTCCCTCGCCGATCAGCCACCGCACGCCGTCGGTGATATCGTCCTGTACTTTGCCTCCCCATTCCTTAAAGCCGGCAGTCCAGAACGCCTTGCCATAGCCGCCTGATCCCCTGTAATTCAACTGGAAGACAGCATATCCGCGACTGGCAAAGAATTGAACTTCCGGATTAAACTCCCACTTAACGCGGTCGCCGGGACCATTATGCGGATACACGATCAGGGGTACTTTTTTGCCTTTGTGCCAGGTCGGCATGGTCAGGTAGCCCTGGATTTCCCGACCGTCGCGCGAAAGGAACTTAACCGGTTCCATGGCGGCCATCGTCCGCCCGTTCAGTGCCGGATTGTCATCCGCCAGCTTAACCAGGCTGTCTTTGACAATGTCATAGTAATAAACAGCGCCCGGGTCCTTGTCGGTATAGGAATGCACAATAAAACGGTTGTGCGCTGTATCCCGGTCGATTATGTCAATTTCATACCCTTTGAGCTGCTGCTCAATGGCCCGGTAAACGCGTTCTGACCGGGCCGTCAGGTAATGCCGGCGCTGCTTCCACGTCGAATAAAGCGCGTAAGACATCTCGCCCCGGTCACTGGAATACCCGCCGTAATCAATATCCACGTCGGGGTGACTGTAAATCTCTCGCACCTCCTCACCTGTTTCCATATCAATCTCCACCAGCGCAAGTTTGTCGCGGTTTACGTTGGAAAGCGCAAAAACATGGCTCTTGTGCTCACGCGAAAAGCCCAGCGGGCTAATTGATGTTTTAAAACTATTACTCAATACCGGTCTGAACTTTTCCCGTTCACTGTCGCGGTACAGCATAGTTTCCTGCACACTGTCACTGGCCAGCGCCAGTCGCAATTCTCCGTTCTGATCGGCATACCATTTAATGATATTGCCCGGGTTTTCAGCTACCAGTTCTTTCTTGCAGGCGTCCGTGTAAAGCCGGTAAACATCAAATACCGAGGAGTCGCGTTCATTAAGGGACACCAGGAGGCCATTATTCTGCACCTTGGCGGGTGAAATCCACCGTAATTTCACTTTTGACGGCTGCATAAGGAGCCGCACGGCCAACGACGTACGGTTTACGCCGAATACCCGAAGGCTATCATCAAAGTACTTGTCCTTGGTGAATATCAGCTCATCGTTATCCGCCCAGAAATAAGAATGAATTCCCATATCCGTTTCGGACGTAATGCGCGTCTCTTTATTGTTTTCGTCGAGGCTGATGACGTAAATATTCTGTTGGCCATTATACAAGCCCAAATAAGACACGTATTTTCCGTTCGGCGACAACTGGAACCCGACTTTCTCCGAAGAAGAAAAAAAATCTTCTACGGGGATCTGGCGGCTTTTCCTGTTATCGCACGCGCCCAGCAGGGCCGCAACAGCCAAAACGATTAATAATTGTACATAATTACGCAGCATTAACCATACTCCTTACTACTTATCCAAAGGTGTAAAATTTTATATTAAAAGCCCTTTATGCAACCTTAATTTTACAACTTCACCCGATTCCCTCACAGGGTACAGCCAGGCCCGGTTTATGGATCTTACGATCCGGTTAGATTGTGTATCTTCGCAGCATGTTTTTATACAATGTCACAGTCATAGCCGATACCGACATCCACGGGGCAATACGGGAAGCGATCGAACAACAGCTACGTTCCTACCCCAAAACAACTGTCCGGCTATTGGAACTGGTAGATTCTCCGCACGAAGGCGTTACCTATTGCATTCACCTGTACGCCGAAGATGAAGCGGCTATCGGGCAGTTCCAGCAAACCCATTTGCTCCGTTTGCAACAGCTGGCCAACAGCGAATACGCAGGCAAGGTATTGTTTTTCGACAGTAAAATGAAGTATTTAATCGATTTTTCCCAATGAATTTTTTATCAACCCCTATCAGCGGCCTCCTCGTCATCGAACACCAAGTATGGGAAGACAGCCGCGGCTTTTTTATCGAAACCTACAACGAAAAACCGTTCCGCCTGAACGGAGTCAATGAAACATTTGTCCAAGACAACCTTTCCAACTCCCGCCGGGGGGTGTTACGGGGCATGCACGCCCAAAGCGGACCGAATGCGCAGGGCAAGCTGGTAAGGGTGCTTCGCGGCAGCGTACTCGATGTTGCAGTCGATATCCGAAAAGATTCCGCCACCTACGGGCAGCACTTTTCCATCGAATTAACGGAACGCAACGCCCGGTCGTTATGGATCCCCAAAGGGTTCCTGCACGGATTCCTCGCCCTTGAAGAAAACACGTTGTTTGCCTATAAGGTAACCGGGTTTTACGATAAAGATGGTGAGATAGGCGTACGTTGGGACGACCCTGAACTCGGGATCACCTGGCCGATTCCGGAAGACCAGCTCATCGTTTCCGACAAGGATCGGCAGCTGCCTCTCCTGCACGAAATCAATAACCCGTTTTAACTCACCCGGTCGTCCTCATTCAGTCCCTGCTCCTGCAGCAGGTCTTCATATTTCGGGTCATACTTAATCTTGGGGGTCAGGTAATGGAGCAGGACGAGCCTCGAGTACCGGTAATTAAATGGCGAGAACAGCAAAATGGTACTCAGCAATACGCCGAGGTACAGCCACGGTGATTCGCTGCGTGTAAGCTGGTAGGCAATCATGGCCGCCGCTATCGTCTCAATCACAGAGAATGCATAGCTCACGTACATGGCTGCATAAAAATAGCCCGGCTCAATTTCGAAGCGAAACCCACAGTGCGGGCACACATCGTTCATCCGTTGTTTTCTAAGGCTGTAAGTTCTTCCGACAAACATTTTTCCTACCCGGCATTTCGGGCATTTGGAAGCGGCGACCGCCTTGATCCTCGAGGTATGGACGCGGTGCATAGCGTACGTTCCGGATTAATTCAGGACAATGGGTTTGTCGTCTACCTTCACCGTTTTCTTGGCCCGGTATTTCTTATACCAAAGCACGCCGACAGCCGCGGCAGCCAGGTACGGCATCGCCAGCAGGAACAGGATCCCGTTATTTAATCCTTTCCCATCCGTATTACCGTTCTGCGTGGCGTTCTCCGCGGTGAGTGTACACATCGCACATTGCGCCCGGGCCGTTGTATAGGATACTGCCGTGGATAACACCACAGCAACAGCCAATATTCCCAAAAAACGCTTAATTGATTTCATGTTACAAACTTAGCTAAACACGTTTGCAAAAACAAGGATTTTTTACTTGCTCCGCGGCACCTATTGTTCAAACAATTCAAAGCGCTCCCAGAACCCGTCCCGGGGTAGTCCGGCCTTTAATTCCATTGGTTCTTTTTTTATCGGGTGGACAAAAACCAGTTTTTTTGCATGCAGGCAGATTGTTCTCCGGAGACTTCCCCTGGGATAACCATATTTATGATCGCCCACAATCGGGCATCCCATTGCAGCCAGTTGTACGCGGATCTGATGGGTCCGCCCCGTAACCGGGTATACTTCAATTAGGTAATATCCGCCCAGTTCACCGATTAACCGGTAATCCAGCTCTGCCCGCACGCGATTTGGCGCTTCCTGCAGATGTGCCTTGGTGATGTTCTGCTTACGGTCGCGCGACAGCCAATGGACCAGTTTTCCCTCGGGCGATTCGGGAGGGGTGCGCACCACTGCCCAGTATGTCTTTTGGATCTGCCGGTCCTTAAAGAGCCTTTGCATCCGTTCCAGGCCCTTGCTGGTCTTCGCAAAAAGAATAAGGCCGCTTACAGGTCGGTCCAGCCGGTGGACCACCCCCACGAATGCACCATTTGGTTTTTGGTATTTGTGGGTCAGGTACCGATTGACCATGTCTTCCAATGGTTCATCGCCTCCCGGATCGGCCTGCACCAGGTATCCCGCACGCTTATTTACAGCCAGCAGGTGATTATCTTCGTAGATGATGTCTTTATCGGTAATAGGCATAATCCCCTCTTCGCAATTACGTGGCAAAGATAAAGATTTTGGCTACAACACCATCATATCCACGAATTCATTAACGGGTTTTGCCATCAGTCGCTCCATATCCAGCGAAGCTTCCAGAATCCTGGCCCGCTGTTTTTCGGAAAATACACGGGCCAGATTGGTTTTGTACTTTTCCATCAGCATCGGTATTCCCTCCGCTCGGCGCCGTTTATGGCCGATCGGATAAGCTACCTCGACTTCATCCAGTACCGTTCCGTCCGTCAGGGTAACGGTAAGCGCATTGGCAATCGACCGCTTTTCGGGATCGTGGTAGTCCAGTGTAAACTGGCTGTCCTCTGCCGTTTCCATCTTGGCCCTTAGCGCATCAATCCGCGGATCGGTCGCTACCCCATCTTCATAGTCCGCCGCCGTAAGCCTGCCGAAAATCAACGGCACGGCAATCATGTACTGAATGCAGTGGTCGCGATCGGCGGGGTTATGCAACGGCCCTCTTTTATCGATGATCCGGATCGCCGCCTCGTGTGTCCGGATGCGGATATGGGCAATGTCTGCCGCGGTTTTCCCCCGCGCACGAAGCTCGTCATACAGTATCATGGCCGCCTCTGCCGCCGTCTGCGCATGGAACTCTGCCGGAAAGGAAATCTTAAACAGTATATTTTCCATCACATACGAGCCGTAGCCGCGTTGGAAGGTAAATTCCCGTCCCCCGAACAGCACATCATAAAAACCCCACGTCTTGGCGGTCAATACCGAAGGGTAACCCATCTCTCCTGTCTGTGCAATCAATGCCAGCCGGACTGCCCGCGATGTTGCATCTCCGGCCGCCCACGACTTGCGGCTTCCCGTATTTGGCGCATGTCGGTATGTCCGCAGTGCCTGGCCGTCCACAAAAGCAAGCGAAATAGCGTTTTGCAGCTCTTCGCGCGACAGGCCAAGCAGTTTTCCGACAACGGCCGTGGAGGCAACCTTGACCAGCACCACGTGGTCCAGTCCCACCCGGTTAAATGAATTTTCCAGGGCAAGTATGCCCTGGATCTCATGTGCGCGCACCATCGCGTCCAGCACCTCACGCATGGTCATCGGCGGCTTGCCTGCCGCCACCAACGTGCGTGACAACCAATCGGCTACGGCCAGGATTCCCCCCAGGTTGTCAGACGGATGGCCCCACTCCGCCGCGAGCCAGGTGTCATTGAAATCAAGCCAGCGGATCAGCGTACCAATATTGAATGCCGCCTGTACCGGGTCAAGCTGAAAAGCCGTGCCCGGCACCTTCGCGCCGTTGGGCACTACCGTACCCGGTACAATCGGGCCCAGTAATTTTGTACATGCCGGGTAGGTCAGTGCCTCAAACCCGCAGCCCAGGGTATCCAGCAGGCAGTAATATGCAGTCTGCATGGCTAAGTCGCTGTTGACCTCATAGTCCAGCACGTAGTTGGCAATATCGTTTATCACACGGTCCGTTTCAGGACGTACATTAGTAGTAGAAGACATGATGTTAATTGATGATCGTCAGTAATTAAAGTAAACGGCTGCTGTTTGCCGGGTCGGATTGTCCGGTTTATTGCCGCAGGTCAATGGGTATGAATTCCCGGTTATCCGGCCCGGTATAATTGGCGCTCGGACGGATAATCTTACCATCCTGCCGCTGTTCCATGACATGCGCGCTCCAGCCTGTTACGCGTGAAATAACAAAGAGCGGTGTAAAAAAAGCCGTCGGAATACCCATCAGGTGATACGAAACCGCCGAAAACCAGTCCAGGTTCGGGAACATATTTTTTTCCTCCCACATCAGTTTTTCCAGTCGCTCCGCTACGTCGAACAGCGTCATGTCACCCGCCGCTTCCGAAAGCTGCTTGGCCACCTTTTTGATCACCTGATTCCGCGGATCGGCTACCGTGTAAACCGGATGGCCAAAGCCGATGATGATCTCCCGGCGTTCCAATCGTAACCTGACATCTGCTTCCGCCTCCTCCGCACTCGCATACCGGCTCTGGATTTCATAGGCTACTTCGTTGGCTCCACCATGTTTAGGGCCCCGCAGCGCGCCTATGCTTCCGGTGATGCACGAATAAATATCCGCGCCTGTACCGGCGATGACGCGGCCGGTAAATGTAGAGGCGTTAAACTCATGTTCGGCATATAAATTCAACGATACCTCCATGGCCCTGCTCCATGCCGCATCCGGCGCTCTACCGTGCAGCAGGTGCAGAAAATGGCCACCGATGGTTTCATCGTCCGTTTCCACATCAATACGTTTGCCGTTATGCGCATAATGATACCAATACAGCAGCGCGGAAGCGTACGAAGCCAGCAGCTTATCCGCGATATCGCGGGCTGCCACCGGATTATGATCGTCTTTTTCCGGGTAAATGGTACCCAGTATCGAGGTATACGTGCGCAGCACGTCCATCGGATGGGCAGCCGCACGGATTTGTTCCAGTACATTTTTAGCAATCTGGGGCAATCCGCGCAGTGAACGGAGTTTCTCCCGATACGCTTGGAACTGCGCTTTGTTCGGTAATTTCTCGTGGATCAGCAGGTACGCGACCTCTTCAAAGGATGCCGACTCCGCAAGATCAAGGATGTCATATCCCCGGTAATGCAGGTCATTACCACTTTTTCCAACGGTGCACAACGCAGTGTTGCCGGCAGGAACGCCCGAAAGCGCCACCGATTTTTTTGGTTTAAACCCGGTATCCTGATGCTTTTTATCCATAAATTTCCATTTTAAATATCACCGATCCCATCAGCCGTCATTCCCATACAGCTCGTCCAGTTTTTTTTCAAAGCGATGGTAGCCGATACTTTCGTAAAGTGCCGAGCGGGTTTGCATGCTATCCAGCACCTGTTGCTGTGTACCGTCTTTGCGGATATGGCTATATACAGTCGATGCGGCCTGATTAGCTGCGCGGAATGCCGATAACGGGTACAGTACCAACGCTACCCCCGCTGCGGCCAATTCCGTAACAGTCCATAAGGGTGTCATCCCGAATTCCGTAATGTTCGCCAGCACGGGAAGCCCTGTGGCATCCGCAAAAGCGCGGTATTGCGTGAGGTCACTTACTGCCTCCGCAAAAATAAAATCGGCTCCAGCCGCCGCATAAGCAACGGCGCGTTCCAGCGTACGATCCAGCCCCTCGTTAGCCAACGCATCAGTGCGGGCGCCAATGGCGAACTGCGCATCGGTACGGGCATCCACCGCGGCTTTCAGCCGGTCGGCCATTTCCTGTTTGCTCACCAGTTCCTTGTTTGGGCGGTGTCCGCAGCGTTTGGCCCCTACCTGGTCTTCGATATGCATCGCCGCCGCACCGGCCTTGATTAAGGCCCTAACCGTACGGGCAACATTGAAAGCCGAAGGGCCAAAGCCGGTATCGGCATCCACCAGCAGCGGGGTATCGCACACGTTCGTGATGCGTTCCACGTCAATAAGCACGTCCTGCAACGTCGTTATTCCCAGGTCCGGCACCCCCAGTGATCCTGCCGCTACCCCACCCCCGGACAGGTAAATCGCCCGGAATCCGGCCTGGGTTGCCAGCAACGCGTGGTTGGCATTGACAGCGCCCACGATCTGCAGCGGGTTTTCCCCGGCGATAGCCACCCGCCAGCGGGCGCCGGCCGACTGCTGATGATCCGTTATGTTATTATTCTTTTGGGTATGCATATTCGAGGTCATTAGGCACGGATGAACAGCGACGGAATTGCCGTGGAATAACCCGCTACCGCTTTGGTGAGACTTGGTGCAAATATCGTATGAAAAAATGTCCTGTGAGGGCGCGTAAAGATCAGCAGATCCAGCTGCTCGTCGGTCGCTGCCGCACTTACGGCATTTATATCCACCTTATCGACCTGGACCGCCTTAAAAGTGAAGTTTCCGTCCGGAAAAGCGGCACGCACTTTCCGTTCCCATTTGGATAACGACTTCTCCGTGGCATCCCGGTGCTCGCCATCCGTATAAAAATGCAATACTGACAATTTCGGATTCAGCGGGATACTCCGGCTGAACGTAAGCAGCGCATCCAGTTCACTGTCGTTATAATCGGTAAAAAACCCGGCATTTTTAAACGCAAAATCAGGGGTATCCGTCGGCACTACCAGCACCGGAATCGGCGATTTCTTGATGACTTCATAAGTGGTGCTGCCCAATATACTCTCCGCAACATTAGACACCCCCTTAGTTCCCATAACCACCAATGAAAACGGACCGTCTTTCAGCTTTTGGGTTACCACATCAATCATAAAACCCTTCACGTATTCGCCTTCAATCGTTACGTCCGGAAATTGTTTCTTCAGGGTTTTTACAATATTTTCCATTTCCTTCGCTGATTCACTCTCCGCCCATTTGATTTGCTTTACGCTGCTGCCCTCTTCCTTATATCCCGAATACAGGGCAATATACACATGCAGGAGCAATACCCGCTGTCCTGATGCGGCGGCCAGCGCACAGCCATATTCAGCGGCAACAAAGGCGTTTTTGGAAAAATCCGTAGGGATCAGTATTGTTTTCATAGGCGTTCTCAATAGTTCGTGTAAGATACGTATTTCAGGATGAATTACACAATCCGGCAGCCGGCAAATCCCGGATGCCGGAAAAAGATGCATCCGGTTAATCACGGCTCACGGCAAATAGCGGATTTTTTTTTAGGTTTGCATCATATCCGTAAATCAAGGAATCACATGTCCGTAAATAAAGAAATCAAGCGCATCACCACCCACAGCATCCGTGAAATGAAAGTGCGGGGTGAAAAAATTGCCGTACTCACGGGATACGACTACTCCATGGCAAGGATATTGGACCAGGCTGGCATCGATGTCATCCTTGTTGGCGACTCTGCTGCCAATGTCATGGCCGGATACGAAACCACGGTTCCCATCACACTGGATGAAATGCTTTATCATGCTTCCGCGGTGGTGCGGGCAGCAAAGCGATCGTTAGTTGTGGTAGATTTGCCCTTCGGCACCTACCAGGGCGACAGCAGCGATGCGTTGAAGGCGGCTGTCCGGGTGATGAAGGAAAGCGGCGCCCACGCGTTAAAAGTGGAGGGCGGTATTGAAATCAGTGACACCGTTAAACGGATTGTGGATGCCGGCATCCCGGTCATGGGGCACCTGGGACTTACCCCGCAGTCCATTTACAAATTCGGCACCTACACGGTACGCGCCAAAGAGGAAGCGGAGGCCGAGAAATTAAAATCGGACGCCCGACTGCTTGAAGACGCCGGCTGTTTCGGCGTGGTGCTCGAAAAAATACCTGCGAAGCTGGCTGCCGAGGTTACACGCGACCTGACAATTCCCACTATTGGAATCGGTGCCGGCGCTGCCTGCGATGGCCAGGTGCTGGTTGTGCATGATATGCTGGGCATCAACCAGGACTTTAAGCCGAAATTCCTTCGGCAATACCTCAATTTATTTGATGAAATCAGCGGCGCTGTGACGCGGTACATTGCCGATGTGAAGCATGCGGAATTTCCCAACGAAAAGGAGCAGTATTAACCGTTAACCGTTAATCGCCTGCCAGATCAGGTCTTTCAGCTGGGCAATATTTTTATTGGAAACCGCTGAAATGAAAATGCTGGGTATGCCTTTCGGGATTTCCTGTTTCAGGGCTTCCTGCAACTCATCATCCAGCAGGTCGGACTTCGTAATGGCCAAAATACGGGGTTTGTCTTTCAGCTCCGGATTAAATGCAATCAGTTCTTTCAGCAGCACCTCGTATTCTTCGGCAATGGTCCGGTTGGTATCCGCGGGAACCATAAAGAGCAGTACGGAGTTCCGTTCAATATGGCGGAGAAAACGGTGCCCCAGTCCCTTGCCCTGGGAAGCCCCTTCGATAATCCCGGGAATGTCGGCCATAACAAACGACTTATTGTCGCGGTACGACACAATCCCCAGGTTAGGCACCAGCGTGGTAAAAGGATAATCTGCAATTTCGGGCTTTGCAGCGGAAACCACCGAGAGCAGGGTCGACTTCCCCACATTGGGAAAACCTACCAGGCCTACGTCGGCCAACACTTTCAACTCCAGAATAATCCATTCTTCCCTACCGGGTTCACCGGGCTGGGCGAAACGGGGCGTCTGCTGTGTCGGGCTTTTAAAGTGCCAGTTTCCCAGTCCGCCGCGCCCACCGGCGGTCAACACCTTTGTTTCACCGTCGACGGTAATCTCAAACAGCATTTCGTTGGTTTCCGCATCACGCGCCACGGTACCCAGCGGCACCTCCAGCACCTCGTCCTTGCCGTTGGCACCGTGCCTGAGCGCACTGCCGCCGGGTTGGCCGCCTTCGGCAATGATATGCTTGCGGTATTTCAGGTGGAGCAGGGTCCAGAGCTGGCTGCTTCCCTTCAGGATGATGTGCCCCCCTCTCCCGCCGTCGCCACCATCGGGACCACCCTTTGCCGTAAACTTGTCGCGGTGCAAATGGGCAGAGCCGCCGCCGCCATGGCCCGAGCGGCAGCATACCTTTACGTAATCTACAAAATTCGAGCCCTGGGCCATTTGCTATTCAGTTTCAGGCGTTTTTTTACTGCTTCCAGGTATCCACTACGCTTTTTATCGCGTCGAAAATTACCTCGATATCGCCGATGCCATTAACCTTGGTCAGTTTACCCTGTTGCTCGTAATACGGAAGCACATGAACGGTTTTACCGAAATACTCTTCAATCCGTTTTTTCAATTTTTCCGCATCATCATCCGCCCGGTTACTGATGGCTTTGCGTTTCGCAATGCGGGTGGTCAGCTCTTCCTCAGTCACGTCAAGCGCAACAACACCGGTAATGCCGGTCTGCTTACTTTCCAGGAATTTATCCAGCGCCTCGGCCTGCGCCACCGTGCGGGGAAATCCATCAAAAATAAAGCCTTTTGCCTGCGGGTGCTTACCGATTTCTTCCTCCAGCATCGCGATGGTAACGGAATCAGGCACCAACTCTCCATCGGCAATTAACTTGCTGACCCGTTGGCCCAATTCGGTCTGATTGCCAATGTGCGCCCTGAAAAGGTCGCCCGTTGAAATATGAACCAGTTGATAGTGATCAATCAGCTTCTGTGACTGGGTACCTTTCCCTGCTCCCGGAGGGCCAAATAAAACAAGGTTTAGCATAGTAAATACAAGTGTAAAAAATAATAGCCTAATCGGATTCAGATTAGGCTATTGGGGTGAAACATGTGCGCTTGAAGGGAGTCGAACCCCTAACCTCCTGATCCGTAGTCAGGTGCTCTATCCAGTTAAGCTACAAGCGCATTCCCGAATCGGTTTGCAAAGATAGAAATCAGATTGGTATATCTGAAATATTTTTAGAAAAAATACCCAATTCCCCTGTATATGCCCACAAATACCGTTACTTTATTATCTTTAAAAGCTCAAAACTTATTGACTACTATATTGTTGCTTCCCATATGGCAAACCACGAAGAACTGATCAAAAGAAAACGAATCCGCATTGGCGACATCAGCATAAGCTACCTGATCCGGGAAGGTACCCACCCGGAAAACACCGTGCTTTTCATCCACGGTTTCCCCTTCAATAAAAACATGTGGCGCTCCCAGCTGTCGGCACTGCCACCGCACATCACGGGGATCGCGATAGACGTACGGGGCCACGGCAACAGCACCATTGGTCATGGTTTCTTCAGTATCGACGTGTTTGCCAAAGACCTGTTGGTTTTTATGCGGAAAATAAACATCGGAAAAGCCGTGTTATGCGGCGTTTCCATGGGCGGCTACATTGCCTTGCGGGCCTATGAAATCCAACCGGAATCCATTTCAGGCCTCATCCTGTCCGACACCAACTCACTTGCCGACAATAACGCGGCCAAACAGAAGCGGTTTGATACAATCCAGTCGGTGCTGAAGAACGGGAAACGCGCGTTCTCCATCGGTTTTGTCAACAATGTATTTTCACAGAAAAGCCTGGCCGAAAACCCTGAAGCAGTAGATCTGATCAAAAGCAGCATCCGCAGGAATGTGGAAAGCGCCATATGCGCCACGTTATTGGCGCTGGCCTCGCGTACCGATACCACAGAAAGCTTAAAAACAATACCGGTTCCGGTGCTGGTTATCCGCGGTGCGGAAGATACCCTGACGACGCGTGAACAGGCCGAAATACTCGTGCAGCACATTCCGGATGTCACGTTTGTTGAAATACCGGAGTGCGGCCACTTACCCAACCTGGAAGATGAGGCGCAGTTCAACCGGGCGATGAACGATTACCTGGCGCGGCTGGCGCTGCCGGGTAGCGGACTATAGAATTTCGCATAGCAATCCTTCATCGTTAAAAAAACGGACTACTGCCCCGACGATGTCATCCGTGGCTTCCATACGGAAGACCCGGTCACAGTCCCACAGGTCAAAAGAAAACCGCGCGCCGGGGAACCGTTGCTGCAGTTCGTTAATAATAAATTGCGCCTGCTGCCGCTCGGCTACATCCGTGCGGAATATGGTAATCATCGTCTTTCCGTCGGGAGAAGGTCTCATATATACACTATTCATGCGATGCAGTTTTGATAGTCAGGTGACCGGCCGGACCGAAGTCAGCGGTGCAGGCCAAAGATGAAAAAGTAAACTGTACCATCGCCCGTTCAAGACGGATTAAAAACCCGCCAAAAATTATAATCGATTGGTTATTTGTGGAATAGCAAAAATTTACACTCCTTTTTATACCGATGTCCGATTAAAATTTAATTTTGTGTTGCAGATTATGTCACATTAATGGTACGATATGGAAGCCTACCTTGATTTCCTGCAGGCCAATCTTACAAATCTCTTCATTGAGAATCCGAATGATTTAAACGCTGATGTTCATCTTTCACTCGGTGGCCTGGAGATTTTTTCAGTCAGCAGCCAACGGCACCAATGGCTTTCCGTAAGCGACTGCTACAAAGAGCCCACATTGACCATGTATTTTTCCTTTGAAGGTATCTGCATGGGGGAAGACAGGCGGAATGCCAGCTTAACAACCCTCCAGACCAATCAGCATATCCTCAGTTTTTCTCCTTATTTTGAAGGCAATTACTCCATACGGGGCCAGCGGATCAACAGTTTTGGGGTGAGCATGACTGCTCCTTTTTTCAGGCGGTTTATGCTGGATGACCTGAATTGCCTGGAGCAGTTCTGGAATAAGGTAAATCGGAATGAGGAAGCCGATATCGCACCCCAACCGCTTCCGATCACACCGCAGCAGGCAGCCATCGTCAGCGAATTACAGCACTGTGTTTACCGCGGCCAGATGAAACAGCTGTTTTATGAATCGAAGATTGCGGAGCTGTTTCTTTCGCAGGCACAGCAGGCGGAGTCCATGACCTCCCTGAAAAAAAGCACCCTGTCATCGCGTGAAAAGGAACAACTGTACATGGCCCGGGAATATGTGGAGGCCAACATGCTGCATCCCATCAGCCTGCGGAACATCTGCCAGGCAACAGGACTGAATGACTTTAAACTCAAAAAAGGATTCAAAGCGCTTTTCGGCGTTACGGTTTTCGAGTACCTGTCCAATCTGCGGATGCGACATGCGCACAAGCTGCTCACCGATACCTCCTCCCCTGTGTTTGAGGTTGCCTATTCCCTGGGATACAGCGATCCGTATAATTTTACCAAAGCATTTAAACGGCATTTCGGTTACCTGCCCAGCAAGCTCAAGGCCTAAAGGTATCCCGGAAATCCGTGATTTTCATTTTCCTGCCACCGGCTGTTACCATTTCCCCCTAAATTACAGTACATTCGCTTAGCTATAATCCACTACCATGAGTAATACTCCGCTACCTATCCCGCGCAAAAACATCCTGATCACGGCTGCCGCTGCAGCGGTGGTCATCGCGGCGGCCATCTTTACGATATGGAAATACAGCCAGGCCGATACGGTAAACGCAGGCAATACGGCCTTTGCCAAATACATCGAAGGGTACACTACCGGGGTGATCTCCCGCGAAGGTACGGTGCGGGTACGGCTGGCCACGCAGGTTAATACCCTGCACCAGCCCAATCAGGAGGAAAGCCGCAAACTTTTCGACCTGAGTCCTTCGGTCAAGGGCAAAACGTATTGGATAGATGCACGTACCGTTGAATTCCGGCCGGACAAGCCGTTCGAACCCGGAGAAACGTATGTCGCAACCTTTCAGTTGGACCAGGTGGCCGACGTCAGCGAAGCGCTTAAGCAGTTTACGTTTGATTTTAAGATCATTGCGCCATCTTACCTTGTCGAATTCGACGGCCTGAAAGCACAGACCGGTAACTCGACCGACCGGATGAAATTTACCGGAACAGTACTGCTTGCGGATGTGGAGGAACCGGCAGCGGTGGAGAAAATCGTAAATGCCACCTATGGCGGCAAAGCGACAGCCATCAGCTGGCAGCACCAGCCCGGGTCGCGTACTGCGACATTTACGATTGATTCACTTGTCCGCGGCAAACAGGCCACTAAGCTGATGCTGGCAATCGATGGCCGGCCAATAAGGTCCGAAAAGCAAAGCAAAAAGGAAATTGAAGTACCCCGCTTGGGCGATTTCAAGGTACTGGATGTCCGTGCCGTGCACGAACCGGAACAGTATGTATTGGTGCAGTTCTCCGATCCCCTGCTGGTTGCCCAGAACCTCGATGGCCTCATCCAGATCAGTGAAACGAATGACACCCGCTATACCATTGATGGCAGTGAGGTAAAAGTATATGCACCTGATTTACTTGAAGGCAGTTATTCCATTGCCATCAATGAAGGGGTGGAAAACATCAATTCCCAGAAAATCAGTACGGCTTATGCGGCCAACATAAATTTCGAAAACAGGCTGCCCGCGGTAAGCATACCGGGTATGGGTACCATACTGCCGGGTTCCGACCGGCTGACCATGCCCTTTGAAGCGGTCAACCTGCGGGCGGTGGATGTAACCATTGTCAAGATCTTTGAAAACAACGTACCGCAGTATTTCCAGAACACCTACGACAGCAAATACGAATTACGCAGGGTCGCTAAGCCCGTAGTACAGACGACCATCGCGCTTGACACCGACAAGAGTGTCAACCTGCGGCGAAAAAACCGGTTTTCGCTGGATATCGATCACCTCCTTAAGACGGAACCAGGGGCTATCTACCGGGTACTTATCGGTTTCCGGCAAAGTTATTCCATCTATCCCTGCAGCGATCAGGACATGGAGGCCATCCGGGAGGCCGAGGAAGCGTATCAGGGCAGCTATTATGCCGATAATATTGATGAAGACGACGAATTCTGGGCACGCTATAACAGCTATTATCCATACGATTACGATTGGGATGAACGCGACAACCCCTGCCACAGCTCCTATTATACGACGGATCGATGGGCCAGCCGCGACATGCTGGCATCCAATATCGGCCTGATCGTCAAAGGGGGCAACGACAACAGCATGACGGTGGTGGCAACGGATATCCTCACGGCACAGCCGATGGCAGGTGTCGAAGTCAAGGTACTCGACTACCAGCAGCAGGTGATCCAGACGGCGACCACCGATAACGAAGGTTTTGCACGTTTCGACGTATCCCGCAAACCGTTTATGCTGATTGCATCCCGCCGGGATGAACGGGGCTACCTTAAATTAGACGACGGTGCCGCACTTCCTCTCAGCCGGTTCGACGTGGGGGGCGATGTTGTTCAGAAAGGCATCAAAGGCTTTATTTACGGCGAGCGCGGGGTGTGGCGACCGGGCGATTCGCTGTATATCGGATTCATCATGGAAGACCTTTCGGCTAATTTACCCGAAGGGCATCCGGTTACGTTTGAACTGTATAATCCCAAGGGACAATTGAGCAAACGCCTTGTCGAATCCAAACATACCAACGGGTTTTACACCTTCCTTACCAACACCGAAAGCACCGCACCCACCGGCAATTGGCTGGCCAAGATCAATGTGGGTGGCGCAACATTCCAGAAAACGCTGAAAATCGAAACGGTAATGCCAAACCGGCTTAAGCTCACCCTCGATTTCGGCAATAAAAAAATACTGGGCAAAGGCACCGATACCAACATCGGCTTATCGGCAAACTGGCTGTTCGGAGCCAGCGGCCGGAACCTGAAAGCCCGTGTGGAGGCCACAGTGTCGCCCATGAAAACGGAGTTTCCGGATTTCAAATCGTATACGTTTGACGATCCTACACGTGCTTACGCAACAGAAAGCCAGGTGCTGTTCGACGGCACGCTGAACGAACAGGGAAAGGCTGCGTTCTCTTCGGATATTTCGGCGGTCAATAACGCGCCGGGTATGCTGCGGGCCAGTTTCACCACGCGGGTGTTCGAGCCGGGCGGTAACTTCAGCATCGACAACGTGAGCATGCCTTACAGTCCGTACAACAGCTATGTCGGCATCCGTACGCCCGAGGGCGACCGCCTATCGGGCATGCTGCTTACCGATAAAGACCATGAGGTAAGCATTGTCATTGCAGATGCCAACGGCAAGCGGATCAGCGGAAACCGACGCGTACAGGTCGAGTTTTACAAAATCCGCTGGCAATGGTGGTGGAATCAGGAAGGAGAATACCTGGGCAATTTCACACAGGACAAATACAACCAGCTGCTCAAAAAAGAAACCATTACTGTACGGAATGGAACCGGCAAATGGAACCTCCGTGTCAACTATCCGGACTGGGGGCGCTACCTGATCCGTGTAGTAGACCCCGAGAGCGGACACGCGTCCGGCAAGACGCTGTATGTCGACTGGCCCGGATGGGCACAGCGCGAACAGCAGAACAATCCTACGGAAGCTTCCATGCTTTCGTTCACGTCGGACAAGGCGCAATACCGCGTGGGCGACGAGGTAACCCTGACCATCCCTTCATCTGAGGGGGGGCGCGGACTGATCAGTCTCGAAAATGGCAGCCGGGTGCTCCGGAGCTGGTGGATCGATACCAAAAAGGGACAAACAATACACCGGTTCAAAGTGGAAGAAGCCATGGCACCTAATCTGTTCGTAAACGTGACCCTGCTGCAACCGCATGCACAGACCGCAAATGACCTGCCCATCCGGATGTACGGTGTAATACCGCTGATTGTAGAAAATCCGAAAACCCAGCTGAAACCCCGGATCGATATCGCGGAAACACTACGCCCGGAAACGAAATCAAACATCACAGTAACGGAAACGGGGGGCAAGGCCATGACCTATACCATCGCGATCGTAGACGAAGGGCTGCTTGACCTCACGCGGTTTAAGACCCCCGATCCGCACGCAAGCTTTTACGCCCGCGAAGCGCTGGGCGTAAAGTCGTGGGATCTGTTCGATCAGGTCATCGGAGCATGGGGCGGCGACCTGGAGCGGATTCTCAGTATTGGCGGCGACGGTGACATCAACCGGAACGTAAATCCGGCGAAAGCCAACCGTTTCAATCCGGTGGTCAAATTCCTGGGTCCTTTCACACTCCGCAAAGGAGGCAAAAATACCCACGAATTCACGCTGCCCCAATATGTCGGATCGGTGCGGGCGATGGTTGTGGCCGGTCAGGACGGAGCCTATGGGTTCGCTGAAAAAGCCGTGGCGGTAAAGAAACCGCTGATGCTGCTGGCTACGCTTCCCCGGGTAGTCGGCCCCGGGGAAACATTTAAACTGCCCCTGACGGTCTTTGCGATGGAAGACCGCATTAAACAGGTACAGCTGCAGGTAACTGCCGGTGGCGGCCTGTCAGTTACAGACGCCAAACAAACGGTTTCGTTTGCCGAACCGGGCGAGAAAATGGCCTATGCCACCGTCAGCGCCGGCAACAGCACCGGGGTCGGCAAAATCAGAGCGGTTGCCAAAAGCGGCAATGAAACGGCAGTTTACGAAGTGGAAATCGACATCCGTAACCCCAACCCGTTCGTTACCGCCGTCAGTGAGTCGACGGTTAAGGGCGGGTCCGACTGGCAGCAGGAGATTAAGCCGCTGGGCCCGGGAGACGGCAACAGCATGATGGTCGAAGTATCCACACTCCCGCCGATTAACCTGACCAAACGGCTGAGCTACCTGATCCGGTATCCACACGGCTGCCTCGAACAGGTAACGTCGGGCGTATTCCCGCAGCTGATGATCGACCGGCTGACGGCGTTGACAGCAGACCAGAAACGTGCGGTGGACCGCAACATCAAAGCCGGTATCAACCGGATACGGGGATACCAATTGCCCCCGGGCGGTTTCGGCTACTGGCCTGGTGCCAGCGATGCCGATGAATGGAGTACAAATTACGCGGGCCACTTCCTGCTGGAGGCCCAGGACAAGGGATATGCTGTCCCGGCCGGCATGCTCGACGCATGGAAACGGTACCAGCAGCGCATGGCGCAGCAATGGGCGCCCAGTCAGTACAACTGGCGGGGCGGCGACCTCGTACAAGCCTACCGGCTGTACCTGCTTGCCCGGGCTAAGGTACCTGAAATGGGAGCCATGAACCGGCTGAAGGAATTCCCCTACCTGTCGGATGAAGCCGCATGGCGCCTGGCTGCGGCATATCAACTGGCAGGCCAGGGCATCGTCGCCGGTCAGCTGATCAAAGGCCGGAGCACGTCATCCAAACCGTATGACCACGCCGGCTATACGTTCGGATCCAACCTGCGCGACCAGGCCATGATCCTGGAAACACTGGAGCTGATGGGCCGGAAGCAGGAGGCGGAAAAGGTGCTGCTGGCCGTGGCCGCCAGTCTGGGTAACGAAAACTGGTACAGCACGCAGACCACTGCCTACGCCCTGCTGGCCATTGCCAAATTCGGTGGCGGTGCAACCGGCAAGAACAGTTTTACCTATACACTGAACGGCAAGAATACGCCGGTTGAAATGGAAACATACCTCCACCGGATTACGCTCGACGCAGCTAACCCGAACAACCGGATAGCCATCCGGAATCCGGGCGACAAGACACTGTATATCCGCGTGATCCGCGAAGGCCAACTGCCCCCGGGTGAAAACCCGCCGCTGGACAATCATCCCGAACGGCTTTCCATGACGGTACGGTATACCACGCCCCAGGGTGAGGTCATTAACCCCGCCCAACTGACACAGGGCACGGATTTCGTTGCAGTTGTGACACTCAAAAACACGGGAAACATGGGTACGTATGAACAGGTGGCACTGACGCAGATTTTCCCTTCGGGATGGGAAATTATCAATACCAGGCTCAGCGACAACGATACGGCTTTGCAAAGTGCCCCGGCAACGTACCGCGACATCCGCGACGACCGTGTGCTTACTTATTTCAATATCCAGCAGCAGGAAACACTGACCTACCGCGTGTTGTTGAATGCATCTTATACCGGCCGGTATTTTCTGCCACCGGTACATGCAGAGGCCATGTACGACAACCGCATAAGTGCGTCAACCACCGGCAGCTGGGTAGCGGTAACTCCCGAGCAGCATTAGGCCACGTCAGCGGCGGCCTTCAATGCCTGCTCAATGAGCTCGCCGTAGAAGGCGGATTCCTTCATGCCGGCCGCACGCACCTGCTGGGGGATAAAGCTTTGAGCGGTCTGCCCGGGAATGGTATTGATCTCGATGAAGTAAAACCGGTCCGTGCCGCGGTGGAGGAAAAAGTCTACACGCACCATGCCTTTGCAGTTCAGCCGCAGGTAAATGGCCTTCACAATTTGTTCCACCCGCTCGCGCTGTTCCGGGCTAAGGTCGGCAGGGGTTACCTCTTTGGTCAGGCCCGGTGAATATTTGGCCTCAAAATCGAAAAACTCCCGATCGGTGATTACCTCTGTTACCGGCAGCACCACCAGTTCCCCGGCGCGGCGGTAAATGCCGACGGAAAACTCGCGGCCTTCCACAAATTCCTCCACAATGACCTGTCTTCCGGTATTCGCGGCATTGAATGCTTTTTCCACCGCTGCTTCCAGTTGGTCGCTCGCCGTTACCTTGCTCATCCCGATACTGCTGCCCCCGGCGTTCGGCTTTACGAAGTAGGGTAATGCCAGTCCGCTCAACAATGCTGTCGCCTCGCTGCGCTGCGCATCAAACAGCTGTACGGATTTGGCCAGGTGCAGCTCAGGGATGCCGTTAAGCACGGCTTTCGTATACGCTTTGTTCATGGTCAGTGCCGAGGTCAGCGTGTCGCACGATGTATAGGGCAGTCCAATCAGGTCCAGGTATCCCTGAAGACGGCCGTCTTCGCCGGGCGATCCATGAACCATGATGAACGCCACATCAAAACGGATGGTATGGCCAGCAACGGATAGGGTGAAATTTTCACGGTTTACCGGATATTTTTCTCCGTTTTCCGCCGGATGAAACCAGCCATCGGGTGCAATCACGACCGGATATACGTCGTATCGGGAAGCATCAAGCTGCCGGCCGACAAATTCGGCGCTTTTCAAAGAAACTTCGGCCTCGGCCGTGTATCCACCGGTAATTAATGCTATTTTTGTGCGCATGGTCGTTCGTTGAGTTCAGGCAAACATAGCTAAACTCATTTTGATATGCAAGCAGGGATCCGGACCGATCAGCTGGAAATTTTCAGGATATGCAGCCGGCAGGCACGGGGTGCCCGGTGGATGATAAATTATGGCGTTAATATTGCTATGACATACGCGATACGGATGTATCGGATAAATCGACAATGCAGGATTTGATATGAATAAATTCTTCCAATACCTAAGAACGGAAACCTTCAGGAAAACCCTTATTGCGGCACTTATTGCCTTGGTTGCCTTCTTTTTAGTCATCTTTTTCGGGCTCAGGCAGTATACACGGTATGACGAATCGATACTCGTGCCGCAGCTCAAGGGCATGCTGATCAACGAGGCGGTAGAGAAGCTCGAGTCACAGGGTTTCTCGTACGACCTGGATTCGGTATACCAGATGGACGCACGACCCGGACTGGTGATTGAGCAGGACCCGGATCCCAATACCAAGGTAAAAGAAAACCGGACGCTGTACCTGACGATCATCACGCGTACGGCGCCCGAAGTTGCGTTTCCGGACCTTGTGGAAAAAACGTTCATCGAAGCCCGGGCGATGCTCAACAGCTACGGCCTCAAACTGGGTGACACCACCTATATTCCGGACATTGCACGCGACGTGGTGCTGGATGTCAAATTCGGCGGGGAAAAGCTAAATGCCGGACGACCCATTCCCAAGGGATCGATCATCGACCTGGTGTTGGGCGACGGCCGGGGAGCCAATGAAGTGCAGGTACCCGACCTAACCGGACTAACCCTGGAACAGGCGCGGTTCGCCCTCCGGGGCGTATCACTGACGCTCGGCGCAATCAACTACATGGGTCCCGTGGTGGACAGCCTCTCCGCGGTCATCGTATCGCAGACCCCCACACCGGAAAATCCCCGGGTAAGCATCGGAACGCCCGTTAACGTGGCACTGACCAACCAATAATCACCAATAAGGAGCCCCAACCAAATCAGTCATATGGGAGAAAAAAAGAAAGGGAATATTGTCAAGATCAGCGTAGCCGTGCTGATCGTCGCTGTTGCAGTCGGCGGCTTTATTGCATTTAAGTTTTACCAGCGTTTTTTTGCACCCAACGTCACCGACAGGGAAACATACCTGTATGTTCATTCCGGCTGGGACTTTGAAGACCTCATAGCCAGCATGGGCCAGCTCGGAATCGTGCAGGATACCGCATCTTTCCGCTGGGCGGCTGAAAAAATGGATTACCCCGGCCGGGTCAAAGCCGGTAGGTATAAGCTGGAACCCGGCACAAACAACCGTACGTTAATCAATAAGTTAGGCGGCGGGTTTCAGGATCCGGTGCAATTGCGGTTCGCAAACGTTCGGTTAAAGGAAAATTTCGCGGCGCTGCTGGCCAGCCAGCTGGAACCGGATTCCCTGGCGTTTATTAACCTGCTTAACAGCGACAGTGTAGCGGCGAAATACGGGTTTACCACCCAGGATTTTTTCAGCATGTTCATCCCCAACACGTATGAGGTGTACTGGAATACCTCTGCGGAAGGCTTCATCGACCGGATGGCTACGGAGTACAACAAATTCTGGGACGATGGACGACGGGCAAAAGCGGCCAGCCTGAACCTCACCCCTTCGGAAGTCAGCACGCTGGCTGCGATCGTCAAGGGTGAAGCCCTTCACGTCGCCGAAATGCCCACGATCGCCGGGCTATACATCAACCGGCTGCACCGGGGCATGCTGTTGCAGGCCGACCCTACAGTCATTTTTGCCGCCAATGATTTTACCATCAGGCGGGTATTGTATCGACACCTGGCCCTGGATTCGCCCTACAACACATATAAATACACCGGCCTCCCCCCCGGCCCCATTATGATGCCCAGTATCGCGTCCATCGATGCCGTACTCAATTATCAGAAGCACGACTACCTGTATATGTGTGCGAAAGAAGACTTTTCGGGCTACCACAATTTCGCGGTAACGCAGGCCGAGCATAACGTCAACGCCCGGCGGTTCCAGCAGGCCCTCAATGAACGAAATATCAAACGCTAATGTTTACCTTTGAAACAAAAGTAAGGGTTCGATATGCGGAAACCGACCAGATGGGTTATGTTTATTACGGCAATTATGCTACCTATTATGAGATCGGCCGCGTAGAAATGATGCGTAGCCTCGGCACATCATACAAGGCACTGGAGACGGGCGGCGTCATGCTTCCTGTGCTGGAGATGCAAACCCGGTTTATCAAGCCGGCCAGATACGATGAGGAGCTGGTGATCCGGGTGCATTTAAGGGAAATGCCGACTGTAAAAATCGCATTTGACTATGAATTGTTTAACGAAGCAGGCGAACTGATCAATACCGGCAATACGACGCTGGCCTTCATCGACATGAAGCGCAATAAGCCCTGCAGGGCACCCGCAGATTTTACCGAACGCCTGCAACCCTATTTTGGATAACAAACATGAGTTGGGCACACCGCAATTTACTGAAATTCAAACCCTACTATCAATTTTTGGAGTGGACGAAGGTCGTGGTGCTTCCCGGTTTCGGCTCCCTACCGCTGTATACCGTTGCCACCTTTTTTTTTCAGGAAATTGCCCGGGAATCAATTCTCAACAAGGCTTCTTCACTGGCCTATAATTTTATGCTGGCCATTTTTCCGGGAATCATTTTTTTATTTACGCTGATCCCCTACATCCCCATCACGAATTTCCAGGAAAAACTGCTTGATTTCATTGAAGTCGTTATGCCCCATAATGCTTTCCTTGCTGTGGAGACTACGCTCGAGGACATCGTGCGGAACCAGAACAGCGGGCTCCTGTCGGTCGGTTTTATCCTGGCGACCTTCTTTGCCACGAACGGGGTGGGTTCGCTGATGCTGGCCTTCAATAAGGCTTCCCTGGTCAGGGAAAGCCGCAGCTGGGGGCGCCAGCGAGTGGTAGCCATTGGGTTAACCATCATGATCATCATTGCATTGGCTATCGGCATGACCATATTTACCGCCGCTGGATACATCATCGGGTATCTCCGTGAAAACATCCATATCAATGCGGCTTTCTGGGGTTTTGTTATTGCTGCTTCGCGATGGCTAATCTTATTCGGGATTTACTTTCTTACGGTCAGCATCCTATATAAATTCGGACCTGCATCATCAAGACGGTGGAAATTTTTCAGTCCGGGCGCCATGCTGGCGACCATATTGGCCATTCTTACCTTCTCGGGCTTCGCATTTTACATCAACCAGTTCGGCACGTATAACAAACTCTACGGCTCCATCGGTACACTCATTGTGATCATGATCTGGATTTACCTGAACTCCCTGATCCTACTGGTCGGTTTTGAATTAAATGCCGCCATCGCGCTGTCCAAACAAAGCATTAAAATCGTCAAACCCCGGAATTACAACACGTTCAAAGCGAGTCAGCAGGCTGCCCAGGAACATAAAACCCACTAATGATCGGCGGATCACGGACGATTGCCCTCCGTTGCATTCCAAATGGGCCTGCCTCGGCGTGTTTACGGGTATCCGTTGGCAGTTATTCGGGATTTCGACGGGATTCCTTCGGGGTCGCTTCGGGATTCCTTCGGAGCTTCTTCGAAGCGCTTCGGAATGCAAACGGTTGCACCTGAAGCAGCGTCGAAGCGGACTCGAAGCGTGGTCGAAGCCCAGTCGAAGCGCGGTCGAAGCCATCTCGAACAAGTGTCGAACAAGTCCCGAAGCGTCCCCGAAACCGACCCGAACAACGGTCGGACACACCCGGAAGCCGACCCGACCATGCTTTTGTATCGTCGCCGGACGTCCCCCGAACCGAAGTCGGGTGTCACAGATTACGAAAAATATAACGAATAACTACCTAATAATAAAACTTTTTCATACCTTTGCAGTCCCGATAAAAATCGGGAAAAGGAGACAAATCAATTAATGGCAAAAAAACAAGAAGTAGAAAAAGAACTGGCAGCAAAAAAAGCTGAGCTTCAGGGCGCCGAGGACACCTTGGTGAAAGAACGGGAAGACATCGAATCAGAAGCTGATTCGAATCTGATCGATGAAATCAAATCGACCGCCTGGAGCACCCCTGATTCCGATTTCGATTGGGAAAAGGACGACAAAGGCTTCAGCAACTACAGCGACGAAGAGCGCTCGAAGTTGGAAGAATTGTACGCAGGCACATTTAACTCCATCAACAAGGGTGAAATTGTGCAGGGTACCGTGGTATCCATCAACAACAAGGATGTGGTATTGAACATTGGCTTCAAGTCAGACGGTTTGGTATCGCTTTCCGAATTCCGCGACACGCCCGATTTAAAAATCGGCGACACCGTGGATGTGTATGTGGAATCACAGGAAGACGCCAACGGACAGCTGGTGTTATCACGCAAGCGGGCAAAAACCCAGAAATCCTGGGAAGAAATCAACGAAGCGCTTGAAAATGATACCATCATTGATGGCTTCGTGAAAAGCCGTACCAAAGGTGGCCTGATTGTGGACATCAAAGGTGTGGAAGCATTCCTGCCCGGATCACAGATTGATATTAAGCCGATACGCGACTACGATATTTACGTGGGTAAAACCATGGAGTTCAAAGTGGTCAAAATCAATCACGAATTCAAAAACGTGGTTGTTTCGCATAAAGTACTTATTGAGGACGACCTGGAAAACCAAAAATCCGAGATCGTTTCCAAACTTGAAAAAGGACAGGTGCTTGAAGGAACCGTTAAAAACATCACAGATTTCGGTGTGTTCATCGATCTTGGTGGCGTAGACGGCCTGCTGCACATTACCGACATTTCATGGGGTCGCATCGAGCACCCACGTGAAGTGCTGGCCCTCGATCAAACCATTAACGTGGTTGTGTTGGATTTCGACGACGAGAAAAAACGCATTGCGCTCGGCCTGAAACAACTGACCGAACATCCTTGGGAATCCCTGGATACCGCATTGGAAGTAGGTTCCAAAGTAAAAGGCAAGATTGTAACTGTAGCCGACTACGGCGCATTCCTCGAAATCACACCGGGTGTGGAAGGATTGATCCACGTATCCGAAATGTCTTGGTCACAAAGCCTCCGCAGCCCGCAGGAATTCCTGAAAGTGGGTGACGAAGTGGAAGCGGTTATCCTTACACTGGATCGCGAAGACCGGAAGATGAGCTTGGGTATCAAACAATTAACCCCTGATCCCTGGAAAAACATCGCCGATCGCTACCCGATTGGATCGAAGCAAAAAGCGGTTGTTAAAAACATGACCAACTTCGGTGTGTTTGTAGAGCTCGAAGAAGGAATCGATGGCCTGATCCACATTTCCGACCTTTCCTGGTCTAAAAAGATCAACCATCCCAACGAATTCACCAAAGTTGGTGAAGAGCTGGAAGTGGTCGTATTGGAACTCGATGAGGAAAACCGGAAACTGAGCTTAGGACACAAGCAATTGGAAGAAAACCCATGGGATACTTTTGAAACCATTTTCACCCTGGATTCCATCCATCAGGGAACGGTAATTAAAGTTGGTGAAAAAGGCAATATCGTATCACTGCCCTACGGCGTTGAAGGTTTCTGCCCGGCTAAGCACAGCGTGAAAGAAGACGGAAGTTCATTGAAACTGGATGAAACGGCTGATTTTAAAATCATCGAATTCAACAAAGAGAACAAACGTCTGGTGATTTCGCACTCCCGCATCTGGGAAGACCAGCGTGCCGAAGCGCGGATGGAAGATTTCAACAATCGTAAGAAAGAAGCCAAAGCTGCTTCCTCTGCCGTGAAGAAAGTGAAGGAATCCGTTGAGAAGTCCACTTTGGGCGATCTGGATGTACTTGCACAGCTGAAAGAGCAGTTGGAAGACGAGGAAAGCGCTAAAAAAGCGAAAAAATAAGCAGGCAGCGGAATTAATACCGCTGTTGGAACTCCCACTACGCCCCGTGCATGGTGGGAGTTTTTTTTGTGCACCGCGCTGGTTTTAATGAAACTTTGCCGAAGTTTGTTTTACGATAATGAAATGTTTACCGCCCCGCCTCCAGGCAACCCCGGAAGCCCGATGCGGGACAGCACGAGAATGATACAACATGCAGGAACGTTGGAAAGGAGGATTGGAACTGTTGCTGGCCATCCTCCGAAAAACACCGATGGAAGAAACCATCAAATGGGGCATACCGGTATTTACATTCAACGGACGGAATGTCGTTGGAATTGCCGGCTTCAAGTCCCACTTTACGCTGTGGTTCTACAACGGCGTGTTTCTCCGGGATAACCATCATGTGCTCACCAATGCACAGGAAGGCAAAACAAATGCCCTTCGCCAATGGCGGTTTACGGCACGCGAGCAGATCAATGAAGCGCTGATCCGCGCTTATGTTGAGGAGGCGATAGCGAATGAAGCCGAGGGAAGAACCTGGAAACCGCAGCCGAAAGGGAAACTGCCCGTCCCGCCCCAACTTGAGGATGCCTTAGCAGACGATGTGCTCCGGCGACATTTCGAAAACCTGACTCCTTACCGGCAGAACGAATACGCCGCCTATATTTCCGAGGCTAAGCAGGAGACCACAAGGTTATCACGGATTGAAAAAATCAAGCCGCTGATCCTCCAGGGGGTTGGACTTCACGACAAGTACAAAAACAAAAAATAGCTTCGATGGCTGGCACTGCGAATAAGACTGTGGAGACTGCGGAAAACGCATTTGATTTTATCCGCACCGTGGTCAATGACACCCGGCGGGAAGACAGCCTGCGGCTGATTGCCATCATAAGGTCCGAAACGGGGCTGGAGCCCCGTATGTGGGGTACGAATATCGTGGGGTTCGGCCGTTACCATTACCGGTACGACAGTGGACACGAGGGGGATGCGCCCCGGATCGGTTTTTCGCCGCGCAAGCATGAACTGGTGCTCTACCTCGCCGCTGACTTTGAGGGGCGGGCAGCATTGCTGCACGATTTAGGCAGGCACCGGAGCGGAAAGGCCTGTGTGTACCTGAAAAAGCTTGCCGATGCGGATGAGCAGGTATTGCGGAAGATGATTGCTGCCACGGTAGACTGGACACGCAAGCACTACCCGGAAGGCGACCGATGACACAACAGTTGTCGCGTTGGACATAAAAAAAGGGAGTTTTCCGTTAAACGGAAAGCTCCCTTTTGGAAATAACCTGCTGTTTATTAGCCCAGTTGGCTGATAATACCGTTGAGTGTCTTACTCGGCCGCATGGCCTGCTCCGCCAGCCGGTCATCTACAAAGTAGTAGCCGCCAATGTCCTGGGACTTGCCCTGCGCATCTATCAGCTCCTGGTTAATCTGTGCCTCGTTGGTAGCCAGCTGCCCGGCGACCGGCGCAAACAATGCGCGAATTCCGGCATCCTGCTGCTGGGCGGCCAGTGCCTCTGCCCAATACAGTGCCAGGTAAAAATGAGAACCTCTATTATCAATCTGCCCCACCTTCCGTGCAGGCGACTTATCATTTTCCAGGAATTTCTCCGTAGCCGCATCCAGCGCTTCTGCAAGTACCAGCGCTTTGGCATTGCCCTGTGTCTGCCCCACGTGCTCCAAAGATACAGCAAGGGCCAGGAACTCACCGAGGGAATCCCAACGCAGATATCCTTCGTCTACGAATTGCTCTACGTGCTTTGGTGCTGATCCGCCGGCTCCGGTTTCAAATAACCCGCCTCCGTTCATCAACGGAACAATGGACAGCATTTTTGCCGAAGTACCCAGTTCGAGAATAGGGAACAGGTCGGTCAGGTAATCGCGCAGCACGTTTCCCGTTACCGAAATCGTGTCCTCCCCTTTCCGGATCCGCTCCAGCGAGAATTTTGTTGCTTCTATGGGGTTTAATATGCGGATATCAAGTCCGGCAGTGTCATGTTCTTTCAGGTAGGTGTTTACCTTTTCAATGATCTGCCGGTCATGTGCGCGCTGCTCGTCCAGCCAGAATACCGCAGGGGTACTGCTGTTCCGGGCACGGTTAACCGCCAGTTTCACCCAGTCGCGGATGGGCGCATCCTTCGTCTGGCACATCCGGAAAATATCGCCCGCTTCCACCTGCTGCGCCATCAGCACATTGCCTGCCGCATCAACAACCTGGATCTTGCCTTTAGCTGTTGCCTGGAATGTTTTATCGTGTGAACCGTATTCTTCTGCCTTCTGCGCCATTAAACCCACGTTGGACACCGATCCCATCGTGGCGGGATCGAAAGCGCCATGCTGCTTGCAGTCTTCAATCGTCGCTTCATATACACCGGCATAATTCCGATCGGGAATCAGTGCAATGGTATCCTGCAGTTCGCCTGCTTTGTTCCACATTTTTCCGGAACTGCGGATCATTGCCGGCATGGATGCATCGACAATAACGTCCGAAGGCACGTGCAGGTTGGTAATTCCTTTATCCGAATTAACCATGGCCAGGTCGGGGCCGTTCGCTATCGCCGCGTCCAAAGCCGCCTTGACCTCCGCTTCCTGTGCATGTCCGGAGATTTTCGCATAGACATCGCCCAGTCCGTTCCGGGTATCTACGCCCAGCGAGGCAAACAATGCTGCATATTTCGCGAAAACGTCGGCAAAATAGACTTCCACAATCGCACCGAAGATAATCGGATCCGATACTTTCATCATGGTTGCTTTCAGGTGAGCCGACAAAAGCACACCTGAAGCCTTCGCCGCGGCGATTTCTCCCGCAACGAAGCTTTTCAATGCGCCCAGGCTCATGCGCGAGGAGTCGATGACCTCGCCTGCCTGTAGTGGTGCGGCGGCTTTCAGTTCGGTTTTCGTGCCGTCTTCCGCAACAAATTCAATCCTAAAGGTCGTTGCCTGCGGCACCGTAACCGATTGCTCGCTTCCATAAAAATCGCCATCGGTCATGGAAGCTACACGGGTTTTGGAGTCGCTGCTCCACTTGCCCATGGAATGCGGATGCTGCTTGGCGTAATTTTTCACCGCGCGGGGTGCCCGACGATCGGAATTCCCCTCCCGCAACACTGGATTTACCGCCGAACCCAACACCTTGGCGTATCGTGCCTTAATTGCTTTCTCCTCGTCCGTTTTTGCTTCTTCCGGATAATCGGGAACCGCATAACCTTTTGCCTGCAACTCTTTAATGGCCGCTTTCAGCTGCGGGATAGAAGCCGAGATATTCGGTAACTTGATGATATTTGCCTCCGGCGTGGTAGCCAGCTGACCAAGCTCGGCGAGGGCATCCCCTATCTGTTGTTCAGCGGTCAGCTGCTCGGGAAAATTGGCGAGAATCCTGCCAGCAAGTGAAATATCTTTCTCTTCCACGGTAATCCCTGCGGGGGCCGTAAACGCTTTGACAATAGGTAAGAACGAATACGTCGCCAGCGCAGGCGCCTCGTCGGTCTTGGTGTAAAGAATTTTGGTGTTTTTTGACATAATATTGTTAATCGTAATCAGTGTAGCTAATATGTGCAACAAGCATTGGAATGCGGTCACAAAAGTAGCTAAAAATGACGTGTTTTACAAGAGGAAACAGGTATTAACCTGTGCGCTATCGCAGGGAATAACGATCGCCTGTTACCCTGACTCTACCCTGATCCAGGTATTGCCCCAGCACGCGGATCCAGTCCGCTTCCTCACCAAGCTGTGCTTTCGATACCAGGTCGTGAACCGTCATCGGACCATGGGTTTCCAGCAGCCGGATGAGTTCCCTGCCGATTTTCTCTTCGTCGCCTGCCTTCTTCTGTGCACGGATACATCGGTCGCAGTTCCCGCATGGCGGGGCATCGGGTTCATCAAAATAGGTCAGCAGGTATGTGCTCCGGCAGCCGGCCGTATCGAGGTACCCAAACACACTGTCCAGCTGTGCGCGTTTGATCGTTTTACGCGTTTCCATGTATTGCCGATCAATGTACAGGTGCTGGTTATCTACACGCGGACGGAGAAAAGTCAGCTGGGGGTGGTCTGTTTTAGGTAAATAGCTTATTACCTCAAGTTGTTGAAGCTGCTCCAGGGATTGCACGACCTCTTTGTAACTGGTTCCAGTCCGCTTCGCCAGCTCCTGCTCCCGGACCTGGACGTAATGGTCGAACGCGCCGCCATAGCTTCTCAGCAACGTTTTGATGAGGTTGTCGAACCGGGCATACTGCACCTGGAATTTATACAGTTCCTGCGCATTTGTCTCCATTTTTACCCGCGAAGGCAGGTACACACTGTCCGATACGTTGATCCAGCCGTCGCGCTCCAGGAACTTGAGGGCGTTGAGTGTCTGGATTGCGTCCAGCTTGTATTTGTTGCAGAAATCGCCGATATCAAAATCAAGCACCAGCTGTTCGCCTGCTCCGTAAGCCAGCTGATAGTAATTCCCCAGCCGTTGGTAAACCATGCCGATGAAATCGACCGAGGGAAAGCTTAACGTAAATGCGTTTTCCAGCCGGACACGGTCGCTTTTGTGGTAGAGTAGCACGGCATGTGCCTTCCGTTCGTCGCGGCCTGCCCTTCCGGCCTCTTGGTAATAGGCCTCCAGCATATCCGGCAGATCAAGGTGGATGACAAACCGGACATCGGGTTTGTCGATGCCCATGCCGAACGCATTCGTCGCCACGATAACGCGGGTGTGGTTGTTTTTCCAGGCCGCCTGTTTGTCCATACGCAATGGCGTTTCCAGGCCTGCGTGATAGAAATCGGCCGAAATCCCTTCATGGAGCAGGAAGCGGGTTACCTCCTGTGTTTCCCGGCGGTTGCGCACATACACGATGCCGCTGCCGCCGATCCGGCGGATGATGCGGAGCATCCGGCCCATTTTATCCTCTTCTTCAAAGACCATGTAGGTCAGGTTTTCGCGAAAGAAACTTTTCCGGAACACCTGTTTTTGTGAAAACGCCAGCTTTTCCTGGATATCGGTAACGACTTCGGACGTGGCTGTGGCTGTCAGCGCAAGGAAAGGCACCCGGGGGTGCAGCAGCCGCAGCTGTGCGATATTCAGGTAAGCGGGACGAAAATCATAGCCCCATTGCGAAATGCAATGTGCCTCGTCTACCGCATAGAGGTTGACCCGCATATGACGTATCCTTTCCTGCACGAGGTCGCTCGACAGCCGCTCAGGCGACAGGTACAGGAATTTAACCGATCCATAGATGCAGTTGTCGAGTGCGATGTCCACCTCCCGCTTTGTCATTCCGGAGAAAATGGCGACAGCGGAAATCCCCCTGACCTTAAGCTGTTCCACCTGATCTTTCATCAGTGCAATCAGCGGTGTGATAACCACGCATATACCGTCACGTGCCAGCGCGGGAACCTGAAAGCAGATTGATTTGCCGCCGCCGGTTGGCATCAGCGCAAGCGTGTCCCGCCCGTCCAGCACCGATTGGATAATCGATTCCTGCAGGGGACGGAATTTATCATATTGCCAGTATTTTTTGAGGATAGCGGCGATGTTCATGGCAACGGTGCTTCAGTTGGCCAAACATACGCAAAATTGCGCTTCAATACGTAAACGGGAATACCTGCGCTTTTGGCTTCCGCGGTAAAACGGGTTATAGTACGGTCGTAATTGGAACCATCCAGTATCAGCTGCCGGAAAGAAAATACCCGGCGCAGTTCGTCGACTCCTACGTCTGGATTGTTCCGCAACAGCAGGATGTCCACATCCAGCCGACCGTGATATGATTTTCCGCCATCGTAAACGAGAACGCGTCTGTCGCCGAACTGGATTAGGCCTGACCGCATATAAAGCTGGTCGTCCCGGTATGGGCGGTCCTTTCGGATAAAATGAATACGGTTGGCGGCAACAGCGGATTCCAGCTTCGGCATTACCCGGAACCGGATGGTAGGATGATCGGCAGCAGGTAGATCGCTGTAGAGCCACGCGTCATCCGGCCCGACAAAACCGATTGCCATATGACGGCCTGTATTAAACAGCACTACTTCATGCCTACCGACCTTTCCGGATTCAGTTATACTGGACGAAAAACCCAGCAGCAGGACAGCTCCGAGTGCGCCGTACAGCATCCGCTTATTACGCCCGGAACATGCGCATACAAACAGGATAATAGCCAGGTAAAGCAGCAGGTTTTCCCACCACGACATCCAGATGCCGGCAATACGTGCCAGCGGCCATTGGGCCATGCTGTCCAGTAGCCAATAGGTCAGCAAAATCAGGTATTCCAACAACTGGCCTATCCAGGTTAAATATTCGCCGTAAGGCAGCAACAACAGGGCAAATCCCAGGTACATGATGGCGCTTACCGGCAGGACGATCAGCAGGTTGGCCGGCAGGAAATAAAGCGGAAACTGGTGAAAGTAATACGCGGCCAGTGGCCCTGCACCGGTTTGTGCGGCAACGGACATCGCTGCGTAGTCTGTTACCGGCCTGAGGTAAGGATGGCGGACGCGGAACAGGCGTTGCAGGATTGGAAGCAGGAAAACCATGCCCAGCACAGCCAGATACGACAGCTGAAACCCAATATCAACCAGCCAGTTAGGATGGTACCACAACAGGAAAAATGCCGAAGCGGCAATGCTGTTGTATCGCTGGTGTGACAACCCAAAGCCGGTCGCCACCATGATTATACTGATCATCATGGAAGCCCGCAACACGGCAGGTGAAAAACCGGTGAGTAGCGCGTATCCCCAGATACCGGCGAGCAGCAGCACCAACCGGGTAATCCGACCATAAGTACCACCGCCCATCCGGCCAAGGAGTTTGGCCAGCAACCAGCATACAATGACGACGTGCATGCCGGAAACGCTTAATACATGGATGGTACCCGTGACGGAAAATGAATCAATCAGTTCCGGACTCAAGGCCGCCCGGTAGCCCAGGATCAGCGTGGACGCCACCGAAAGGGCAACACTGTCGGAAAGGCAACGGGCAAATTTCGCAACCATACGTGCCCGCAGCGCAAGCGCATAAGCAATCAGGGGGTGGCCACCGCGCGAATCCAGTTTGTATACATCCGTGGCAGGGAAATAGGCCTGGTGCCAGGTATGCTGATTGGCCAGGTAGCGCCTGTAATCCATCTCGCCGGGGTTATACGGTGGTTCAACCGATTCGTAATCCGCCGGAATGACTAACCGGTCGCCATAGGCAAATGGCGATCGCTCCATACGATCGTCGCGGCGGATAGTCAGCATCAGCGTTCCTGAACAGCCCATCAGCGTATCCGCCCCCTTACAATGGGTTACGGCCAGGAGAAACCGGATATGCCGATCACGGACCGATGGTTCATCGGCAATGTAGCCCGACAGTGTTGTGGACCCGGCACGACTGAAATGCGTAGCGTCAACCGCCGGATGGGGTTGCCATACGCGCACCCAGCCCGAGGCTGCGAGGAACAGGAGGAAAAAGACACTAGGTATCCCGGGGTACCGGCAACCCCGTAGTCTATCCAAGCAGGCCATTGCCAGAAAAACAACCATGGAGCCCAGGCATACCGTTACAAGAATTGCATAAACCGCGTATGCCGGAGCGATCAGGTTTCCAGCGATGATTCCGGAGGACAGCGCTAACAGGAATCGGACAAAGGGAATGTGTCCGCTATAAACCGCATGTTCCGGTGTTATTTCGGTTGGTTGAAACAAAATGACAATAGCAGGCAGAGCCCGGTTTAGGTGACTTCATGCTAAGGTAAAAAATATACGGGAGAGATAAAAATAGAAAAAGGGGGCTATATACCCCCTTTCTGTTTTTATTGTTGGTTATTTTTCGGAATCAGATCCTCGTTCCGTGAAGACAGCCAGATCAGCAGACAGATTGCTGCCAGCAGGGCGGCGAACACTCCCAGATACAGAACACCGTCAGCCACATTGGGCGAAGTTGCCGCGGCGTGCTGTACTGCCGATATTTCCGAATACGCCGGAATGATCCAGTCGATTACATAAGCCTGCAGGCAAACGATGCAACTGACAAAGAAGAGCATGATAAAGCTGTGCTTTACGGTAAAGCGGAAAAGTTCGGATTCGCGCCCGATAAGTCCGCCTGCACCGGCAGCTACCGCAATGGATTGGGGCGAAATCATCTTCCCGACGACTCCACCCGAAACATTCGCGCTCACAGCGACAACCGGATCGACGCCGATCGACGCAGCCGTAACCGATTGCAACTTACCGAACAGTGCATTGGCCGAAGTATCCGAGCCGGTGATAAAAACACCGAGCCATCCGAGCACCGGGGCGAAAAACGGAAATAACGGACCGGTGGAGGCCAGCACATAAGCCATGCTGATTGTCATGCCCGAATCGTTCAATATGTAAGCAAACCCGAGTACGGCGCCCACGGTAATAATAGGAAACTTCAGCTGGTTCAGCGTATCGGCAAACACACGCCCGGCCTGTTTCAGGCCAAAGCCGATCAATGGCAAGGAGAGAAACACCGAGAACAGGATGGCGGTTCCAGCCGCAGACAGGTAATTGAACTTGAACGTATGGGGCATGGGGTTCCCCTCGACATCGAGGATTGAAAGGTGAATTCCCGGAATTTCAAATGTGATAGCACCCCATTGATCAAGTATTGCTTTAATGGGCCCTATCCCCCAACCGATCACCATGATGGTCAGGATAATAAACGGAGACCACGCCCGTAAGATCTGTCCAGTTGAATAAACCCGCAGTTCCCGCTCCTGCGCCGGATCCTCATGTTTGAATTTCCATGCCTGCCGGGGTTTCCAGAACTTAAGAAAAATGATCAGGCAAATGGTAGCTCCCAGCCCGGAAATGATATCGGGCAGGTTGGGCCCCAGAAAATTAGAGGAAAACCATTGCAGGCCCGCAAATGAACCGCCGGTAATCAAAATCGCCGGCCACACTTCGATTGTTTTCCGGAACCCGGCCATAATCATTACCAGATAAAAGGGCACCAGCAGCGATAGAATCGGCAACGTACGGCCAACCATTTGCGAAATGGCCATTTCCGGTATATCGGATACCTGCGATGCCACCAAAATCGGTGTACCGATCGCACCAAATGCCACGGGGGCCGTATTCGCAATGAGACAGATTCCGGCCGCATAAAGCGGGTTGAAACCGAGACCGACCAGCATTGCTGCAGTGATGGCAACGGGGGCACCGAAGCCCGCCGTACCCTCCAGAAACGAACCAAAGCAAAAAGCAATGATCAAAGCCTGCAGTCGCCGATCGTCGGTAATGGATGCCATAAAATGCTTGATGATTTCGAACTGGCCGCTCTTGACAGTAACATTAAACAGGAATACCACGGTAATGACAATCCAGCAAATGGGAAATAAACCGTATAGCACGCCATGCCCGGCCGAGAGCAATGCCAGATTAACAGGCATGCCGTAAATACCAATGGCAATAACAAGGGCAGCGGCTGTCGCCAGCAGGCTGGCCTTATAGCCCTTCATCTTTTTGATGATAAGCGCCCAAAACAGCAAAAGTATGGGAATGACCGCGGCAATGGCGGATAAGACCATATTGCCTAATGGGTCGGTAGTCTGTGTCCAAGTCATGGGATGATTTTAAATACACGCCATCGCTGTGCAGCGGTGTGTGTCGTCTTTTCTTAATTGGTTAAAAATTATCTTCGGTTACATTGGGGGCTGCCAACGTGCATTGGCATTGCGGAATCATTTAAAATCACATTGGCCATTTTCCCCGTCATCCGGTTAAAATGGCCAATGATCAAAGCGTGTAATTACATCAGTTAATTAACTGCTACGAATTTGAGGCAGACCGGCCGCCCTAATTCAAGCTTATTATCTGTCAACGAGAGTAATCCCGTTTCTTTATTGCGTTTAAACACGTAGATGTCATCGGTATTCTGATTGGCAACCAGCAGGAAGTTACCCGTGGGATCGATGGCAAAATTACGGGGATGGTTACCCATTGACGATTGCCGTCCTACGAATGTCAGCTTGCCTGTTGACTGATCTACCGAATAAATTACGATTTCATTCAAATCCAACCGGTTGGAAGCGTAAACAAACTTACCATCCGGAGAAACATGGATATCTGCTGCACCGGTTTTGCCTTCAAAATTATCGGGCAGCATGGTGATCGTCTGAACCGGGGTCAGCTTACCGTTGTCGTACGTAAACGCGGTGATGTTCGCATCGAGCTCATGCACCGAGTAAGCAAATTTACCATTGGGATGAAAATCAAAATGGCGTGGACCGCTACCTGGTGCCAATGATACGAATTCCGGATCAGCCGGTGTTAGCGGGTGGCTTTTCTTCGTGGCATCAAAATGGTAAATACCGATTTTGTCGGTTCCCAGGTTAGACGCAATCAGGAATTTGTTTTCCGGATCCATCACCACGGAATGCATCCTGGGACTTTTCTGCGAAGGTTTTACCATGCTTGCTCCGGTGTGATCGATCTGCTGGAGGTCCGGACCCAGGGACCCGTCTTCCAATACCGGCACCGCGGCCAGACTTCCGCTGCCATAGTTCGCTGTAAAAACAAACTTTCCGGTGTGGTCAATCTCTACGTAGCACGGTCCTCTCCCGCCGGAAGGTTGCTTATTGATAAAAGACATTGCTCCGGTAGCCACGTCATAATTAAACGCCGATACCGAGCTGTTCTCTCCCGATTCGGAAATAGCGTAAATAAATTTCCGGTCCGGCGAAACCGTAAGGTACGACGGGTTGTCGACATTGCCCACCTTGTTTTTATAGGTCAGCGCGCCGGTTTCCTCGTTGAAAGAGTACACATAAATCCCTTCGCTTTTACCGGTATTGGTATACGTACCGATAATCACGTCGTATTTCTTCTGTGCACACGCCGTGCCCATAAATAATAACACTGCTGCCCCCAAGGCAGATAACTTTGTTAGTTTCATAATTGATTTTTTAATCCAGCAATAATAGCCAAATATAAAATATATTTAGAGAACCGGTGGATTATACCAAAGTTTTTACGGAGCCGCCAACAGAAGCGCGGCTCCGTAAAAACCGGACATTAAAATGCGGGATCTTCCGGTGTATTCGGATTTTGATCACGCTCGGCAAATGGATAGTTCACAAAATTCCGCTTGCGCTCTTCCTGCGGGCGTCCCATCCGACGTGAGTCTTCCAGACGCAGGCCGGACATGAACAGCTCAATGGATTTGTGCTTATAAATCGCAGCCAATAACCCTTCCGGTGAAAGCGATTCCAGCGGTGATAAGCCGGCACCAACGCCAAAAGCATCTTCGGCAGGTGTCTTAGTCACCACCTTGTTCAGTTCGAGCAGGGCATTCACGTAATCCGGTGAAGCCTTGCGCGCATATGCTTCAGCCTTAATAAGGGTCATCTCACCCGGCAGGTATACCGGCCAGGCTCGGTCCAGGGCATCGCCAAAACCACCTACCCGGAAACGGGGAGCAATTTCCTCGTTGATGTCCAGGTAAAATGGAATCCGCTGGTCATCTGCATCCGGCTGCAGGCCTTCAGGTAAGCCCAGGGAATCGTCAATCGGCTGCCAGATGTTATTGGTAGACGTTACTTGGGAGAAAATAGGATTCTGCGCCAAGGCATCGTAGTTAAACGTCGACGGCTTGGTTAAGTCAACCGCCTCAGCTGCCGCGAGCGCCAGGTCGTAATCCTCGGCAAATAACGCATACCGCGCCTTCAGTGCCTTCAGGGTATTCGGAATATCAATACCTGCCGGAATGGTGCTCAGGAACGCACTGCTGATCGGGTTGGCGTCAATGCCAGCCAATGCTTCGTCAATCGCAGCAATTGCACGTACGTAGCCCTCTTTCCGGGGAATAAAGGTAACCTCCTCACCGTTACCGTTCGGAATCTGCTCCCAGAACATAGCTAAGTCGCCGATTGCCAGCGCTTTAAAAATCGTGGTATACGCCACAATGGCACTGGCTACCGACTGATCGCTTAAATTGCCTGCACTGGCGATAATCAGGTCGGCATCGCGGATAATTTTATTGCTTCTTGACCACAGGCCAGCCAATAATGTATTCCGGCCATCCAGTTCATCTCCGCCGACACTCAGCTGATACTCGGCCGTGTTGCCCTGGTTCAGCAGAAATAATTCTCCGGCCAAAAACCCACTGGCCGTTACGCGGTTATAAAGATTAGTCCGGTCTACAGAGTACGAACGCTGTAAGCCAGCTGCGGCTCCCGTGAGGCCTTTTACATCGGCAATCAGCTGATCTTCGGTAGCGCGACCCGGGTCCACATAATCTTTCACACAACTTCCGGTCGTCAACGCAATCGCAATGGCTAACACCGGTATATTAAATAGTTTCCTTTTCATGATTGTAATACTTAGAATTTAGCTTGAATACCTAAATTAAAACTTCTTGGCAAAGGGACCGCGCTGAAGTCAATGCCACGTTGAAGGGTGCTTTGACCGCTTGAGTTAACCTCAGGATCGTACCCTACGTAGTTGTCCCAGGAATACAGATTCCGGCCCGACACGTTTACAGTTAAACTGCTGAATGGCTTCAGGTTATTGAACGTGTAAGCAAAAGAAACATCCCTCAGCTTCACGAAAGATCCCTGATGCACACGCCATTCTTCGACGTTGTATGCTCCGGCAATGTAGCCCCGCGGCAATTGCCCTAAGTATTCCATTTCTGAAATTTTACCTGAACCAACACCCTGCGCAGTCCGCCAATCGGCATTCCACATGTTGCCGCCCTGCTGGGTATCAAACTGTACCCGGAAGCTCAGTCGCTTGTAAGAAACCTCGCTCACAAATGAGCCGCTCCAGTCCGGATTCGGATTACCGATTACTTTCCGCAATACCTCGCCCGTCGGTTGTCCGTTTTCATCACGCTGCGGTGTTGGGTTTAACAAATCTGATTGAACACCGCGCTCGGTCTGCGGCGCGCCGCTCGGCGTTAACAACAGTTCACCATTTTCGTCTCGCGCAAAGTAGGTGCCGTAAAAGATACCTACCGGTTCTCCGTTAACGATAGCTACCGGTGCAGAAGAACCGGGTGTAAAGAAGGTAACACCTTCACCGATATTCAATGCCTTATTCCGGTTCCGGTTATAAATAAATGTCATATCCCAGTTCCAGTTGGTATTCCGCACGGGGGCTACCTGCAGCAGCAATTCAAAACCGTTGTTCTGCATGCTGCCGAAGTTATCCAGCCGGCTGGTGAAGCCTGTTGTCGGTGCCACCTGGCGGTTAAGCAGCATATCGGTTACTTTTTTATGATAAACGTTTACCGTTAAGCCCAATCGGTTCTGCAGGAAGGACAGGTCAGCACCATATTCCAATTCCCGCTGGCGCTCGGGTTTTACTGTCTCATTGGCCTGTACAAAACTCGAGGAGAACGACGTTTTACCAAGATAAGACAGGGTAGAATACGCATTGAAGCGATCGTAAGCACCAATGCCGGTCAGGTTACCCGACTCGCCGTAGGCCAACCGCAGTTTCAGCAGATCCCACCAGGATGAAACAGCCATGTTTTCCCAGAACCGGGTCGACGAAACCACATAGCTACCGCTACCTTTCAGGTAAACCTGATTCCGTTGATCAACGCCAAACATGCTGGAGCCATCCAGGCGGACAGCACCGGTGATGAACAATTGGTTATCGTATTTAAAGGTCTGCTGGAAATAGCCGCCTGCAACCGAAAACTCACTGCGGTTATCCTGGCTTTGGCCTGGCGTGCTCGCACCCTCCACCGTTTCAACGAATGGAGCCAAGCCCCGTCCGTTTACTTCGCTGGCCGTTTCATTCTGGTACTGGTACGAATAACCCAACTGGCTGGTCGACGCCCATTTATCTGAAATATCGACATTATAAGTGATGTTCAGATCGGTATTGAACATATACTGAGAAGCAGCGACTTTCCGGGCATAGCCATTCAGGGAAGGGTCCAGTGTCGGGCCGCCGCCGTAAGAGCCTGTGCTCACGTTATACGTATATGGAGGTACCAGCAGCGTACCAATTGCCGAAGAATTGTCAACCCCAACGTTGTAGTCGATAATCAGGTTTTCGATCGGAGTCAGTTTTACACCCAAGTTGGCCAATACCCGATTGTTTCCCTGCCGTTGCTTAAAATCTTCGATAATAGATACCGGATTAACACGGCCGCGCTCACCTACTGCCTTCAGATTGCCCAGTTCGTCGCGTTCCCAGATATTGTGAAAGTTAGCGATGATCCACTGGCTGCCGATTGGTGTAACCAATCCGTTTCCATAGGGTTTTTCATTGGCATCACTACGCACATAGTTGATTCCCGCACGGACCGTTGCCCAATCCGTCAGTACCTGATCCAGGTTGGCGCGCAGGCCGAAACGCGTATAATCCGTATTTTGTATAATACCTTGGTTATCAAAATAGGAAGCGGAAGCATAGTATTTCGTTCCTTCCGTACCTCCGGCAATGGATACGTTGTTATCCGTACCGAATGCGTTCCGGAAGATATAATCCTGGTAATCGTACCGGGTTACTTCCGTTGTTGTCGTCTGAAGAGGTGCCGTGATCAGGTCCTGGGTGAAAGCACCCGGGCCGTCCGTCGGACCGCCGAATTTAATAGGCGCCATGTTCATCGGCAGTTTTTTACGCACCTGGTTGGCCATCAAGGTGGTCGAGAACGTTACCGAAGGCTTTCCAGTTGTGCCGCGCTTGGTAAATATCTGTACCACACCCGCATTTGCGCGGGAACCGTAAATGGCTGCCGCTGCCGCGCCGTTTAATATCTCGATGCGCTCAATATCCGCTGGGTTAATATCAACCAGACGGTTTTGCTGGTTGTCGGTTACACTCGAAGTGGAATTATTGGCAATTACCCCATCGATAATATATAACGGCTCAGAAGAAGAGCTGATGGAACTGATACCACGCAGGCGAACCGAAATTCCGCCTGCCGGATCACCCTGGTTCTGGGTAATCTGTGCACCGGCTACCTTGCCCTGCAGGCCGGTCAATACGTTTCCGGCAGCGCCTTTCGTCAATTCTTCCGCGCTTACACTTCCCACGTAGTTACCCAGCTGCCGACGCGTAGTACCGGCCGAAGTTCCGGTCACGATCACTTCGTCGAGTCCCACGACATCCTGAGCCAATTGCGCATCGACCCGGACAGAAGTGGCACTACCGAATTCAACCGTTTGCGCCTGCCGTGAATAACCCACGGAAGAGAAGGAAACAGTGTGTGTGCCTGCGGCAACGGATGTTGTAATGGTAAACTGGCCATTGTCATCCGTAGATGCAGCCGCGTTCGTACCCTCCAGGCGTACGGCTACTCCCGATAAGGGACTGCCTGTTCTGCCATCTGTTACTAATCCACTGATCGTGTAATTAGCTGTCTGTGCCTGCACGTGACTGCACAAGGCGGTGACTAACAGTATTCCGGAGAGGACATACCATAGTTTTGTCCAGTCAGAAAAGTAGTTTT
>NZ_JBEBRB010000014.1:0-50037 GCF_040395035.1 Parapedobacter lycopersici
GCGAAAAAGACGACATCGTATCGGTAAAACCCGGTTACGGCCGCAATTACCTGATTCCTCAGGGATTTGCCGTATTGGCAACCGAGTCGTCCAAAAAGGTGTTAGCTGAAAACATTCGCCAGGCTCAATTTAAACAAGATAAGATTAAGAAGGACGCTACCGAGCTTGCAGCTAAACTGGAAAGCGTGAAGCTGACCATCGGTGCAAAGGCCGGCGAAACCGGGAAAATCTTCGGCTCTGTAAACAGCATTCAGGTAGCAGAAGCGTTAAAGCAGCAAGGCTTTGACGTAGATCGCCGTCGCATCACGTTTGAAGAAGACCCGAAGGTATTGGGTGAATACGTAGCTAACCTCAATTTGCACAAAGAAGTAAAAGTGCAGGTACCTTTCGAGGTGGTTGGGGAGTAATCCAGATTCCACAAGCATGAAGTAAGGGGATGCCGAATTCGGTGTCCCCTTTTCTTTTACTAATTGTGCTTACACCCTATCGGTACACAAATGACTTCAACGATTGTTTGTTTTCCCAGCCTTATTGATCTGCAGCCGAAATCCGTATATTTACTATACGTAAATAAATGCGATCATGAAAAAAATGACATTAGGGTTATTGATGGGCACCGTATTGCTGGGTTACTCGGCTTCTGCACTCGCCCAACGCGAGATATCCATCGGCGACTACTTGTCGCCTACCCATTCATCCCTGATGACCAATAGCAAAACAAACCTGCTGGAATCACCTTTTTTAAGCACAGATTGGCTGGTTGGGAATATCGTACTGGAAAATGGACAACAATATCAGGACGTACAGTTTAATTACGATCAGTCTTCCGAATCCCTCGTTCTCATGGTAAAGGGCAACGCATATACCCCTAACGCACCAGTCCAAAGCGTCACTTATGAGGATAAAAGCGGCCAAGTGGTGCTCAAGAGCGGGTATTCTCCTGAAAAGAATATTTTGTTTAGGGTCCTTCATGAGGGAAATACGATATTGCTAAAACGCACAAAAAAATCCAAAAGCCAGCGATCGGACCACTTTACTGGTAATACAGAGGTGAAGTTTATTGTTAAGACAGACTACTATCTATTCATCGATAATAAATTGCTGGAAATCAATCCAACAAAAAAAGGGTTGTTAAGTGTACTTGGAAAACGGAAACCCGCAATAAAAACTTACCTGGAAACACAGGACAGCAATTTAAAAGATGATCGGGTGCTGGCCGATCTTATTGCACATTACGACACATTATAATAATCATTAAGGTAAACGGTAACGATTAAAAATTAAAAAGGCAAAACGACTAAAGCCGTTTTGCCTCAATAGCAATTTTTCGGAGTAAGATTTAGGGTTCGTCTTCTAGGAAGCCCGTTTTCTTAAAGCCGGAAATAACCCATGGGGCTGTAATATCCGGGTCATCATCGCTGAATTTCACTTCAAAGTAGATCGAATCGGTAGGTGCATCGGAGCCCGGCCCTTTTGCTGCACCTTTGAGTATCTTGCCGTTTAGTACATCAAATGTCATATCGTAATACTCATTTTGAATTGCGTCAGAAGCAAAAGTCAGGCTGTTGAGATCCACGTTTACTTTTCCCTTGAATTGCCAAAAAGACTCGGCATCATCCAGCCAAATTTCAGTTGCTGTGTTCGCCGCTGTATTATAGGTGAAGAAATGGGCATCATAGCTGTCTGTCTGTTCGACACCATCTCCGTCTACGTATGTCCTTGAAGCGGTTGTATACCATTCACCTGCCATGGCTTCGACTGCCGTTCCGCCGACTTTCTCTTCCTTTTGGCAGGAAGTCGCAATAAGCGCCAATAAAATAAAAATACCTATTATCTTTTTCATATTAATCTTGCTAATAACAGTTATTGTTTGGTCCAATTCCTCGGTACATCGATCAATCCACCTTGATCCAATAAGCTGACCGTCAAAGCCAGATTATTGCCATCCAATTCTCCTGTTCCCAATACGCGGCCATATAACGTATTGGTCAGCGGAAGCACCAGTTCCTTGCCGTCGCTGGTTAATATATAACAGGGAACTTCGCTCCCCCCCCAGATATTATTCATGTAATAAAAGCCGGGAGCATATTTTGTAATCTCAGCAATCTGGCCACCATTGTTGTATTTGTAGTTTCCAGCGATGTTAACACCCGCACTTTCCGCAGCCGGAATGACAGCAACACGCCGTGTCACAGACCCGGGATATCCGTCATTATTCATCGCGGAATAAACCACTTCGTATACACCAACTTTAGTTACATCAACAGTGCCGCGAACGGTTACTTCCTTTTCCTCTTCACCCTCTTTGGCAACCGCTCCCTGGTCTACAAATTCGCCACCGAGCACAATTGATTCGTACGCATCTCCATTTAATTGTATATCAACAAATTGGGTTTCAAATGAAACCCCCTCCGTTTCTAATTTTTCACAGCTTTGAAGTCCGATAACCGCGACAAACAAAACCAATAAATATCTTCTCATGTTCATTTCTATTTAATATCAAAATTATTTTTGATCCCACCAGACGTTGGTCGTTATTGGTACAATAGCCGGAACATTCGGATTGCGGTTCCGTTCGTCCTGCGGAATGATCAATCGCTTCGGATATTGTCCTGCTGTAACACCGTTTTTAGGATAAACAAGCTGACCGGCTATGTATGAAATATCGGTTGAATAAACCGGACTGGTTTTAGGATATCCTGTCCTGTTCTTTTCAATGAAACCTTCCAACGCATGTGCGCCAGGGAAAGAAGCCCATTTTTGTACAATAATCGCCTCCAGTTTGGTTTCAAAGTCGCCCACAGGATATGCGTATACTCCACCGGCTGCGGTAAAATCAGCAGCTTGGCCGGCTACCCCATATTGTGCAAACGCGGCTTCCACACCTTTATCATACATATCCTTTGCACCTGCACCTGCATAGTAACGTTCCAGTGCTTCCGCCTGCAGGAAATAAGACTCCGCTTCCGAAATAAAATGAACAGGGTCTACTGCAGTGGCCCGTGCTACAGAGATATCGGCCAACGCCGGGTCAGGATTATTAAAGTCACCCTGATGATTGCCAGAATAGGTCGTCGTACCTGTAGTCGGCGTAAAATAGGAGCCAATTCTCGGGTCACCATTAGCCTGCAAAAAGGAGAGAAATGTAACACTTGCCCGAAGGTTTGTCGTAGTGTTCAGCCTTCTGAAATTAAATTCATAGAATGGGTTGCTCTTGTCCTGTGAGTTCTCGAAGATGGCTAGCTGGGCGTCGGTATCCAAAAACTGAGCACCGCTATCATACATTGCCCGGATACCAGCCTCTGCCTCGGCGGGCTGGGCATAAACCATCCGGAGGTAGAGCTTAAGCTTCAAGGTATTTGCAAATTTAATCCAGCTATCCATATTAAACCGGAAAATCACGTCCAGTGCCTTATCTTTGGATGGATCCACGGCCCCTGCCACGCCTTCCTGTGCAATGGCATTATCCAGTTCTGCGATCAGCTTCTTATAGATCTCGTATCCGCCTTCATATGCCGGCGTCAAATTGTCAACACCTTGGAAAGCCTCGCTGTAGGGCAGTGTATCGTAGAGGTCCACCATCAGCTGATAGGTGTATGCCTTCATCACTGTACCCATCAGCAAATAATGCCAGTTCTCGGTTTCCTGTGCTTTCTGAATCACAAAATGATAGTCATTGAGGGCACCCGAAAACACCTCGTTAAACCGACCGTTTAAATTGGTCTGGGTTACATTATAGGAATCAAAATCACGGTACTGGCTAGCGACAGAACTCTGTGTCCAGTATTGCGCCCAGATCCCCCCCAATATCGCATATTCACCACCCAATGCACCCGCAGTGGACGCAACAGCAGCCGGAAACACCAATTCCGGAGTGCCTTGTTCTACAGGGGGATTATTCGGGTCCTGGTTAATATCCAGCGCCTGCTCGCAGGCACTTAATGTCAACAGGGATGCCAAGCCGAAAGTTGCGGCCCTTCCCCTTAAACTTCTTATATATATCTTCATCGTTCAGTTCGATTAAAACGTTGCTCTTAATGATAATCCATACGACCTTGTAGTCGGTCCGCCGGCAAATTCGCCGAGATCTCCTCTGAGGTCATTGTTGTAGGTGCTGACATCCGGATCAATGAACCCATTTTCAGCGGGTACCCAAAGCAGCAGGTTGCGTCCGAATGCCGTTAACGACAATCCCTGCAGGCCAATGCGAGACGCAATTGTTTGGGGGAATGCGTACGACAGCGTAACGTCTCGAAGACGCAGCGATGTTTTGTCTAATACGGTACGGCGTGATTCAGTTTGTGTATTGGACGAACTGAATACCGAATAATAGTCTTCGGTGGAGATCGGTGTTGTGTTTTCCACATAGGAAACGTTGCCTTCAGCATCCGTAATCCGGTTTACCGAATTGGGCACGATGTAAGCATTCCGATCGTTATAGGTTGTCCGTACAGAATTTCCTACGAAGTCGGTAAGTTGAGAAGTGTAGCTCCAAAAATGTCCACCTTTCCTGTAATCAAATGCAAAGCCCAGGCTCCATTCCTTCAGGCGCAGGGTGTTGGTTAAGCCCATGGTAAAATCCCGTTGACTCGTGCCGTAGACCTCTTTATTGTCAGCTTGCAAGGGAATTCCGTTTGAGGGGTTGACCACAATATTGCCGTTCGGATCGCGCTCTTCAACCGGACCTTTGTAGACCCCGAGCGGCTGCCCTTTAATGGCCACAAAGTCCACATCGTATCCGTTAGCGATTACCACTTCATCAAGTCCATCAGGAAGCTCCAATACCTTGTTTCGGTTCCTCGCGAACACGTAGTTCAGGTCCCATGAAAAAATATCCGTTTTTACCGGTGTAACATTAAAAGCTAGCTCAATTCCCTTGTTTTCAACTAAACCGAAGTTCATTACCAGGAATCCATAGCCGGAAGTATGGGCAATCGGCACGGGAAGAATCTGTCCATCCGTCCGTTTATTGTAATAGCTAAAATCAACTCCGATGCGGTTATCCAAAAAACGAACGTCTGCCCCTAATTCATACTCTGTTGTGATTTCCGGTTCCAGTGTGCTGTTTCCTATTTGGTTAGCCACCTCGAAAGAACCCACACCACCTAACGGGAACTTGATGTTACCAAAACCCAGCAGCACATCGCCACCTGTTAAGAGCGAGCTAAGCAGATAAACACCTGCGTCGTTACCTGTTTGGCCCAAGCTGGCCCGCAACTTTGCAAAACTGATCCCGTTATCTTTCAATGAAGGCGCTAAATCAGTCAATACGAGACTCAGATTTGCAGCCGGATAGAAGAATGAATTTTTTCCAACGGGCAGAGTCGACGACCAATCGTTCCTCGCGTTCAATGAAAGGAACAGGTAATCGCGGTAACCAAAGTTGGCCTGTGCATAAGCACCGAACAGCCTTCTTTTGGTATAATCTGTTTCTGCCGTAGGCGGCGCTGACGAATTAGACAGCGCATAAAATCCAGGGATCGTCAGATTCGCTATCGAAGCAGTTTGCCTGCGGCTTTCCCGCTGGTTAAAGTTCCAGCCCACCAGTCCATCGAAGGTAATATCTTCGTTGATCGGGGCGATGAAATTTAACAGCACGTCCGTATTGAATTCGCCAAAATAACGAGCTTCTTCCAACACGCCACCGACGTCAGCCTGACGCGAAGCGTTCGGGCTATCGAAATCCGGCCGACTAACGGCCTGCCAATCTTTCAACCGTGAATTGGTGAAGTCGCCACCAACCCGCACCGTAGATGAAAACCAATCGGTAAAATCATATCCGACCTCCGCGTTTCCATAAATCCGGTCACTATTGAAATCGTTGCCATTTTCATTTAATACAAAATATGGATTCTGCGCATAAGGGGTATAGAACGTGTTGATGTCATAGAATTTCGCATGGTAGTCCTTTCCATCTACGATACTGATATCCCGTGGAAATTGAATAAGTTCCTGGAACATCGTCGCGCCGGTATTGGTGCCCTGGCCGGTGGCTACGAATTTCGCCTTCCGACCCACGTAGTTAATCGATCCGGACGCTTTGAATTTTTCATATGCCGTGGAACCGCGGAGGCTCACCGAGTTCCGGTTATAGGAGTCAGCATCTGTTGGGACGATACCGTCACTGGAGATATTGCCATAAGATAAGTAAAACGTAGACCGTTCGTTACCACCGCTAACAGCCACGTTGGTATTCAATTCCATCCCTGTAGTATAGAAATCACGAATGTTGTTCTCCAAGGCTACATACGGTTTAACTAGACGCGCATTATCCACTGTATTTCCCCAGAGCCTGTTGGCGCCATCAAAACGCGCACCCCAGCTTCCCTGTTCAATCGGATCAAATATGCCGCTCCAGCCTTGGCCGAACGTATTCTGAAGTCTGGGCAACATCAAAATAGATGATAACGTCGTTGAATGGTTCAAGTCAACAGATACCCGACCGGCTTTTCCTTTCTTCGTAGTAATTAAGATAACGCCGTTGGCTGCGCGAGAACCATATAAACTGGTTGCGCCTGCACCTTTCAGGATGTTGATCGACTCGATATCTGCCGGATTGATATCATTGGCATTATTACCAAAGTCCGTCGACCGGTTAATCGGCTCGTCCTCACCAAATGTACTATTGTTAACCGGAACCCCGTCGATTACATAAAGCGGCTGGTTATTGCCGGTAATGGACGAATATCCTCGTAATACCACTTTTGTCGATGCTCCGGGTGCTCCGGACTGCGAAGTAATGTTCGCACCGGCGATTTTACCCTGTAGACCATCGAACATACTTACCGGCGAAGTCCTTGTAATGTCGTCGGCACCGACCTTAGTGGCCGAATATCCCAGGCTCCTTGATTCCCTGGAAATACCAAGTGCCGTAACAACTACTTCATCCAGCGTAGATGCATCTTCAGCCAGCCGTACATTAATCACGGACTGATTTCCCAACTCGACACGCTGCGTAGCATAACCGAGAAAACGGAATTCTAGTGCATTCACCGAAGCAGGAACGTCAATGGAGAACACACCTCCCTCATCTGTCTGGGCGGCGACATTAGTGCCAACAGCCAGAACAGACACGCCCGAAATCGGACTATCGTCTGCTGCCGCCGTCACCCTACCACTGATCCTCCTGTCTTGGGCATACGCTGAACCAATCAGCAATACACCCAACATTAGGAAACATAGTAATTTTTGTTTCATGTGTTTGTGAATTTGGTTAAAAATATAGTTGAATAATAAAGCGTTGATATTGTATTTGGGCAATCCCTTACGGGATCAGGTAGTTTGCTATCCCTGACAAGGGATTCACCGGCGTAAACCGTATCCGTTACCGGATACTATTCGCCTGGTTTAATGACAAGGCAATACGTTCCAAGTTGGAAAAACGGCATCATTACCGTCTTAATAAATTTGCTTTCTGATGTGGTCAACTGGGACATTGCCTTCCTTCAAATTGCAATGCAACTGTTTAGCTCTTGGGTGCTATCATAGGTACAATATCGATTTAGCATGACCTTATACCAATGATTTGAGTACAATACCCCTTCCGTGTGCGTAAACTGTGCTTGGTTTTTGTGTGTTCTTATTTGTTCGCCAAAAATACGATATGGTACTGTATAAGCAAAATTTTATGAAAGAAAAAGTTAAAAATAGTTAAAATTTTATGCAAAGCTTCGCTACATATTAGCTATAAGCGGTTTAAATCCACATTTGCATGCTGCGGAATTTTAACCTAATTTTAGTCCCAAATCATAACATTATGCGTGCAAAGACCCTTTTTGTGATCATTGTAACTGTTTTGGTGACAATTATCCTCATGAAAAACATGGATGAGGTCAATTTTTGGATATTTGGCGTGCGGACTGTCCCGAAGCTGGCCGTGTTGGGCACCATGTTTTTCATCGGAGCCATTGTGGGCTTTCTGATCGGACGCCCAAAAAGACGCTCGCACCTACCCGAACACCAGGAAAATCCGGTTACCGGCGGAACATCCCAGCCATTGGATGATCCCGATCGCGATTACATTAGTTAACGGCCGCAGGCCGGGGTTCCCGATGAAACGTGAAACCATGCAACCCATTTTCGTAATGGTACGTGACCTGAATATGATAGAATTGGACAATGGATCGTACGATGGCCAACCCAAGACCAGTGGATGCCGGATTATCCGGCGTGCGATGAAAACGATTGAAAATCTCGGTGGTTTCCAGCGGTTTTGCATGCCCGGTATTCGTAATGCTGAATCCGTTTCCGTCTACGCGGATCTGAATATAACCGCCGGGATGGTTATGTATGATGGCATTTTTCACCACGTTTGTAACTAAAATATCAGCTAGGTCTGCGTTGAAAGACCAGACCAAAGAAGCGCGCTCCGCAATGTCTACCCGGATGTCTTTGTACTCCAGAAGCTCTCTAAAATCATCGGTCTGCTGGCGCAGCAATGCATTGAAATCGATAGCCTCTTCACGGGCAAACTGCCTGTTTTCTATTTTGGAAAGCAGCAGCAATGCCTTATTCAGCCGGGTAAGCCGCTCAAGGTACTGGATGGCGTTTGCCAGTAACTGTGTCTGCTCCTCGGTGCCGTAATGCTGCTCCAGCAATAATTCCAGTTTATTCATTGCAATGGCCAGGGGCGTCTGCAATTCATGTGACGCGTTTTCAATAAACTGTTTCTGTTGCTGGAATGCAGCAATATTGGCTTTAAGCAATTCGGCGACGGTTTCGTTCATGTCCATGAATTCGGACACCCGGGTCTGCGGCGGATTGAATGATTTGTCTTCACCCAGCTTAAAATGGCGGAGCTCGTCCTGCAATTCGTAAAAAGGACGCCAGATTTTACGGAGTACCCAGTTGTTGATGATGAAAGCACTGGCAATCACGGCCACATAAAGCCACAGCAGCGCATGCATCAAATCGGCCACAAGGTCATCCTCTTCTACCATGGACGCGATGATTTTCAACTGGTAGTACCGGTCGTCCGGCGTCGAAAAATAGGTGGTCAGCATGCGGACGGTTTCCAGGCTTTCCTCATACTCCATATACATGGCTGTATCCTTGAATGCTTCCGTAGCCATAATGGCCTTTTCCTTTGCAATCGGCCGGATAGCGTAGTTACTCTCGCCAAAATAATTTTTCCGGAGCAGTGTCGTATCTGTATTGGCCTTTTGGATAATCAGGATTTTGTAATTCTCCAGTCCGTCCTCAATACTGTCGTAAACCTCGTCCATCATGCTGATATAAAAGACAACTGCCCAGATACTGAGAATAAAAATCAGGGAAGCGGATAAATACAGCAATGTATGGTTGAGCAGTTTCATCCGGAAGGGTTATACGGTCAGCTTATACCCCACGCCATATATCGCCTGTATTTCCAGGTCGGCGCCACAGTCTTTCAGCTTCTTGCGAAGGTTTTTAATCTGTGAATAAATAAAATCAAAGTTATCGGCGTTATCAATATGGTCGCCCCATACATGCTCAGCCAGTGCCGATTTATGGATCAGGCGGTTTTTATTGACAACAAAAAAAGCCATGATATCAAATTCCTTTCGGTTGAGTCGAATATCGTTCCCGTTGATCTGCAGCGTACGGTCATCGAAATTAAGCTCCATGTTGTTTATCCGCACCATATTGCGGCCATCTAGCGCTTTTCTTCTGAGCACTGCTTTGATTCGGGCGTTGAGTTCGGCCAGGTGGAAAGGCTTAGTGAGGTAGTCATCGGCACCCAGGTCCAGTCCCACCAGTTTATCATCCAGTGAGTCCTTGGCGGAAATGACAATCACGTTTTCCTGCTTTTCCAGCAGTTTCAGCATCCGGAGTATATCCAGTCCGTTACCATCCGGGAGGCCCACATCCAGCAGGATACAATCGTAATCATACAGGGAGATCTTTTCCTTTGCTGCATGGAAATCCGAAGCGGATTCAACCAGGTATTGCTCCTTGCGGAGAAACTGGATGATATTTTCCCGCAGGTCCGCTTCATCTTCGATAATCAGTATCTTCATTTCAATTGCTCATGAAATGGTAAAGATAAAGCCAAATTCGGTAAAAAGATTGGAAAATATCAGCGCGGGTAAATGGTCCCTTTGGCAGCCTCCAAGGTGTTCTTCAATAGCCCAACAATGGTCATCAGGCCCACTCCGCCCGGTACCGGGGTAATCCAGGAGGATTTTGGCGCCACACCATCGAAATCCACGTCGCCATAAAGCTTATATCCCGATTTGGTCTGCGTGCTGGTTTCCCTGTTGATACCGACATCAATTACAATGGCGCCGGGTTTCACCATATCGGATGTAATAAAATGCTTTTTGCCGATGGCGGCCACCACAATATCCGCACGGCGGACCTCCTCCGTGATGTTTTTTGTACGGCTATGGGTCAATGTTACCGTGCAGTTGCCGGGTACGCTGTTGCGGGCGAGCAGGATACTCATGGGGCTGCCCACGATATTGCTTCGTCCGACGACGACGGCATGCAACCCGGCGGTATCAATCCGGTAATGGTCCAGCATCAGCATCACACCATAGGGTGTGGCCGGAATAAAGCATGGCAGGTTACGTTGCATACGGCCAAGGTTTACCGGATGGAATCCATCCACATCTTTCCGATAGTCAATGGCTTCGGTAATCCGTTCAGGATTGATGTGCGCCGGCAGCGGCAGCTGCACAATAAGGCCATCTACCCGATCGTCGGCGTTGAGCGATTCGATCTTGGCGATCAGTTCAGCTTCCGTAACATCCGCTTCATAATGGATGTTCGTGGATTCAAAACCCACCAGCTCGCAATTGCGCATTTTACTGGCCACGTACGTTTCGCTCGCACCGTCATGTCCCACCAATATAGCCACCAGGTGCGGTCTCCTTCCCGTGGATGCGAGAAAAGCCGCAGCTTCCTGCTTAATATCTTCCTTGATCTTTGCCGATACCAATTTGCCGTCGAGTAGTTCCATATGCTATGCTTGCTTTTGGCCTTCGGTTTTACCCCTCACGCCATCTTCATTATTAATTTAATCCGGAGTTGCTAATTCCCTGTTTATATTCTTATTATTAGCGTTCATCTATCAGACGACAGCCATGTACCGGCAGCTGAAATTAATCCAGCTTCAGGACAGCCATAAACGCCGACTGCGGGATCTCTACGTTACCCACCTGGCGCATGCGCTTCTTTCCTTTTTTCTGCTTTTCCAGTAATTTACGTTTCCGCGAGATGTCCCCGCCGTAACATTTTGCCGTCACATCCTTGCGCAGCGCACGGATATTTTCCCGCGAAATAATTTTGGCACCGATAGATGCCTGGATGGCAATTTCAAATTGCTGCCGGGGCAACAGCTCCTTCAGTTTTTCGCAGATTTTTTTTCCGAAATCGTAAGCATTACTGCGGTGGATCAACGAAGAAAGCGCATCAACAGGTTCACCGTTCAGCCGGATATCCAATTTTACCAGGTCGGATTGCCGGTACCCGATCTGATGGTAATCAAATGAGGCATAACCTTTGGATATGGTTTTCAGCTTATCGTAAAAATCAAATACGATTTCGCCCATTGGCATCTCAAACACCATCTCCACCCGATCAGCCGTCAGGTAAGACTGATTGATAATGACACCCCGTTTCTGGATACACAGCGACATTACTGAACCCACAAATTCTGCCTTTGTAATGATATTCGCTTTAATGTAAGGTTCTTCCACATAATCCAGTTTACTCGGATCCGGCAGGTCCGACGGGTTATGTACAATGATTTCCTCTTTATCTTTCGTCAGATAGGCCTTGTACGATACGTTCGGCACGGTTGTGATCACCGTCATATCAAATTCGCGCTCAAGGCGTTCCTGGATGATCTCCATATGCAGCATACCCAGGAAGCCACATCGGAAACCGAAGCCGAGCGCGGCGGATGATTCCGGTTCAAAAACAAGTGACGCGTCGTTCAGCTGCAGGCGGTGCATACTTTCGCGCAGCTCCTCGAAATCTTCCGTATCTACCGGATAGATACCGGCAAACACCATGGGCTTCACTTCTTCAAATCCTTTGATGGCAACTTTGCTCGGCCGGGCCACGTGGGTAATGGTATCTCCCACTTTCACCTCCCGGGCTTCCTTAATACCGGAGATGATATACCCCACATCTCCGGTCTGGATCAGCTCTTTAGGTACCTGGGTGAGCTTAAGCGTACCAATTTCATCCGCTACATATTCCTTGCCTGTGGCAATGAATTTCACTTTATCGCCCTTCCGTATCACGCCATTTTCAACCTTAAAATAGGCCATGATGCCCCGGAACGAATTAAACACGGAATCAAAGATCAGCGCCTGCAATGGCGCTTCCGGGTCACCAACCGGTGGCGGGACGCGCTCCACGATGGCATCCAGGATATCCTGCACACCCAGACCGGTCTTACCGGAGGCCGGGATAATGTCTTCCCTTTTTCCACCGATCAGCTCGATAATCTGGTCTTTCACCTCTTCGGGCATTGCCCCCGGAAGGTCCATTTTATTGAGTATCGGTATAATTTCCAGGTCGTGTTCCAATGCCAGGTACAGGTTGGAAATAGTCTGTGCCTGTATCCCCTGGGAGGCGTCCACAATGAGTAATGCACCTTCACAGGCAGCAATTGAGCGGGATACTTCGTAGGAAAAATCCACGTGACCGGGCGTATCGATCAGGTTCAGGGTATAGGGCTGCCCGTCTTTAATATAATTCATCTGGATGGCGTGGCTCTTGATCGTAATGCCACGCTCCCGTTCCAGGTCCATGTTGTCCAAAAGTTGCGCCTGCGCCTCCCGCTGGCTGATGGTCGCTGTCACCTCCAGCAACCGATCAGCGAGTGTGCTTTTACCGTGGTCAATATGTGCGATAATGCAAAAGTTGCGGATGTGCTTCATATAAATCGACTTCAAACGGCAAAGATAGGGTTTTGACGTAATATTTCCATCCGATTATCGCATAACAAAAGGACCAATTACTTCCGGGAAAACCACGGAACCGCAGCTTATCTTGCAGTATGCCCCGCACCTTTACAGAAACACAGTTTAGCTGGCTGCGTTTACCGGATTGCTTCCCGTATCCGCAGCAGCTTCTCCAGCAGGTCTTCCAGCAGATCCAGGTGCAGCATGTTGGCCCCGTCTGATTTGGCGTTTGCCGGGTCCGGGTGGGTTTCGATAAAAAGTCCGTCAACACCGACGGCAATGGCCGCCTTGGCGATGGTCTCGATCAGGGCAGGTTTACCGCCGGTAATGCCCGAAGATTGATTGGGCTGCTGAAGGGAGTGGGTACAGTCCATCACAACAGGCACTCCAAAACCCCGCATCTCCGGGATACCCCGGAAATCCACTACCAGATCCTGGTAGCCAAATGTATTTCCCCGATCCGTCAGCAATACCTTGCTGTTTCCGGAATCGACTACCTTGTCGACCGCGAACCGCATGGCATCTGCCGAAAGGAACTGTCCTTTTTTTATGTTGACGGTCTTCCCTGTTTTCGCCGCTGCACTGAGCAATTCGGTTTGCCGGCAAAGGAATGCCGGAATCTGAAGCACATCCACATATTCGGCAGCCATGGCTGCCTCGTGGCTTTCATGGATATCCGTCACGGTGGGCACCCCGAACTCCCGTCCCACCCGGGCCAGTATACGAAGTGCTTTTTCATCTCCGATGCCGGTAAACGAATCCATGCGAGAGCGATTGGCCTTTCGATAAGACCCCTTAAATATGTAGGGAATGGCTAATCGGTCCGTAAGGGATACAATACGTTCCGCAATACGCAGTGCAATTTCTTCGCCTTCGATTGCACATGGTCCGGCCATAAGGAAAAAATTCGGAGAATCGGCATGATTGATGCCGGGAATATGCTGTTGAATCATCTTTTATTTGCTTTGTATTAACCCATAATCAGCCGGTCGCGGTTACGGACCCCGGACAGTTAAAAGCCTGCGGTTAACAGCTTAATTACCCAATTCTGACATAAACTTAATCCGCATGAGCTGGATTTCCTCATACGTATAATCATCTGTGCCTAACTCACGCAGGGCTTCTTCAACGGAGTCCACTTCGGCACTTCGGAAATAGTCAAATACTTCGTCCTGCCGGTCCTCGTCGATCAGCTCATCGACAAAGTAAGCCAGGTTAAGTTTTGTGCCGGAGTTAACAATCGATTCCACCTCGCGAAGCAGGTCCTCATAGCTGATGCCTTTTGCCGAAGCGATATCCTCCAGGCCGATTTTACGGTCAATATTCTGGATAATGGAAACTTTTAAGGCCGACTTATTGGCCGTTCCCTTAATCACCAGGTCCTGGGGCCGGTCAATTTCATTCTCCGTTACGTATGTTTTGATCAGCTCAACAAACTGCCCACCGAATTTCATTGCCTTCCCTGCACCCACACCGTGGATCTGCTTCAGCTCATCCAGCGTAATGGGGTAATGTGTACACATCTCATCCAGCGAAGGATCCTGGAAAATGACAAATGGCGGCAGCCCTTTTTGCTTGGCTATTTTCTTTCTGAGGTCTCTTAATAACTGCAATAGCTGGGTGTCCACCGCGCTGCTCCCCTGTTGCAGCACTTCCTCTGACCCGTCCTCCGATGCCGTCTCCATGGGCTTGTTCAGGATGAATTTGACATGGTATGGATTTTCAATAAATCGCTTACCTGCCTCGGTCAGGACAAGCAGCCCATAGTTATCGATATCTTTCGCCAGAAAATTATTTAACACAGCCTGTCTCACCAATGACTTCCAGTAAAACGGGCCATGCTCCTTCCCACTGCCGAATGCGGGATGAACATCGTGCTTATACGAGGATATGGGTTGGTTATTCTGCCCCATGAACACGTTGATGACGTGGTGATCATCAAACTTATCACCCTGCTGTTGTATAAACTTGAGCATATCCAGCAGTGATTCATCCGCGTCGAAATATACCCGTTCCGAACTGCAGTTATCACACATGCTGTTGCAGCCGGTTTCATCAAAATTCTCTCCGAAGTAATGCAGGATCTGCTTGCGGCGGCATACGGATGATTCGGAATAATCAATCACTTCCTTCAGTATCTGCGTGCCGATTTCACGCTCCGATACCGGCTTATCTTTCATAAATTTGGTCAGCTTCTCAATGTCCTTCTCTGAATAAAAAGCTAAGCAGTGACCCTCACCCCCATCCCTTCCTGCACGGCCGGTTTCCTGGTAATAACCCTCCATGCTCTTCGGGATATCGTGGTGGATCACATAACGCACATCGGGTTTATCGATTCCCATTCCAAAGGCAATGGTGGCCACGATAACATCCACGTCTTCCATCAGGAATTTATCCTGCGTATCAGCCCGGGTCTTTGCATCCAGACCCGCATGGTAAGGCAACGCACGAATGCCGTTGATGTTTAGCACCTCGGCAATCTCCTCTACCTTTTTCCGGCTCAGGCAGTAAATGATGCCTGACTTACCGGTGTTATTCTTGATGAACCGAACAATTTCCTTGACCACATTCCGCTTCGGGCGGACCTCATAATAGAGGTTGGGCCGGTTAAAGGACGATTTAAATAACGTGGCATCGTTCATCTGCAGGTTCTTGCGGATGTCCGACTGTACCTTGGGTGTCGCTGTGGCTGTAAGTGCAATAACCGGGATGTTCTCATCAATGGAGTTGATGACCTGCCTGATTTTACGGTATTCCGGTCGGAAATCATGCCCCCATTCCGAAATACAATGGGCTTCATCCACCGCGACAAACGAAACAGTGATCAGTTTCAGGAACCCTACGTTTTCGGCTTTCGCCAACGACTCCGGAGCCACATAAAGCAACTTGGTCTTGCCCGATACCACATCCTGCCGCACACGGGTTACCTCACTCTTGTTCAGCGACGAGTTGAGGAAGTGTGCAATGCTATCGTCCCCACCAAACGAGCGTAGCTGATCAACCTGGTTTTTCATTAAGGCAATAAGCGGCGAAATCACAATGGCGGTGCCTTCACTCATCAATGCCGGTAACTGGTAGCAAATGGATTTCCCCCCGCCGGTAGGCATGATCACAAAGGTGTCCTTCTTCTGTAAAATGTTGGTGATTATGGCCTCTTGGTCGCCCTTGAATGTGTCAAAACCAAAAAATTCCTGTAAATTATCAAAAAGTATTTTCTCGATTTCCATTTCGCCCTTCGCAAAATAAGCCAGACTGATAACTAAATAATGCCCAAAATAACATATTTTTGCGCATATCAGTATCTAAAATTATAAAATATATTTGTGAAAAGCAATTCCGAAATCAAAAATATTGCAACCGCCGTGCTGACCGAAGAAGCCGCCGCATTGAGCCAATTGACGGCTCGGATTGACGATGGTTTTGCAGCCGTGGTTCAGGCTATTATCCGCCTTAAAGGACGGGTAGTGCTCACGGGGATCGGGAAAAGCGCCATTATCGCCCAGAAAATCGTAGCCACATTGAATTCGACCGGTACACCGGCCATTTTTATGCATGCTGCCGACGCCATACACGGTGATCTCGGCATGATCCAGTCGGACGACCTCGTGATAGCCATCTCAAAAAGCGGCAATACCCCCGAAATCAAAGTATTGGTTCCCCTGCTGAAGCAGACCGGCAACCAGTTGGTGGCCATGGTGGGCAACGCCGACTCCTACCTGGCACAACAGGCGGCATTCGTGCTGGATACAACCGTGGAAAAAGAGGCCTGCCCGCACAACCTTGCCCCCACTACCAGCACTACGGCCCAGCTGGCCATGGGCGATGCACTGGCCATTGCGCTGCTGGAATGCCGGTCATTCAGCGACCGGGATTTTGCCCGTTTCCATCCGGGTGGCGTATTGGGTAAACGGTTATACCTGAAGGTGGCCGACCTGGCGGAACAGAACAGCAAACCCAGCGTAATGCCGGATACACCGGTGAAGGAAGTGATCGTTGCAATTACCCGGCATCGGCTGGGCGCGGTTGCCGTTGTGGCAGGCAACCGACTGGCCGGCATCGTTACGGATGGAGACATCCGTCGCATGCTCGAAAAGTACAGTCACATCGATCAGCTGACAGCCGGACAAATCATGAGCCAGTCGCCTAAAACCGTCCGCCGCGACGAACTGGCCGTCAACGCGTTTGAGTTGATGCGCAGACATAACATCACCCAGCTGCTGGTGGTAAATGACGATCAGGTTTACGACGGGATTGTACACCTGCATGACCTGTTGCGGGAAGGGATCATTTAAAAGATAACAGATAGCAACCGGCCAAACACCGATTGCTGAAAACAGAGCGTATATCAATAACTAATTTATTCCAATGAAAAACCACTATGCTGTGATCATGGCGGGAGGTGTCGGAAGCCGGTTCTGGCCGATCAGCCGTACCAACCTGCCAAAGCAGTTTATCGATATGATGGGCACCGGGAAAACACTGGTGCAGGCCACTTACGACCGTTTTCGCAAGATTGTTCCCGAACGCAACATCTTCATCGCCACAAATGAGTCATATGCCGATCTGGTACTTCAGCAACTTCCAAAACTGACTGCCAACCAGCTGATATTGGAACCCATCATGCGCAATACTGCACCTTCCATTGCCTATGCCAGCCACAAGATTCAGCAGCTGAACCCTGATGCCACCATTGTGGTGGCCCCTGCCGACCACCTGATCCTGGAAACCGACGAATTTGTTCGCAACATCGTGAAGGGACTGAACTGCGCGGCCAGTAACGACTGGCTGATCACCCTGGGCATCAAGCCTTCCAGGCCCGACACCGGATATGGTTATATTCAATATGGGAAAAGCGCATCCGTACCGGGTTTCAAAAAAGTAAAAACCTTTACCGAAAAGCCCAACCTGGAACTGGCCAAAACATTTCTCCAGAGCGGCGATTTCCTTTGGAATGCCGGTATTTTTATCTGGTCGGCTAAATCCATTATCGCCGCTTTTGATAAATACCAGACGGAAATGAATGATGTATTTAAGGAGGGTGATGAAGTATATAATACCGACCGGGAAGCCAAATTCATTTCCGGTGCTTTTGTACGGTGTGTCAATATTTCCATTGACTTTGCCGTAATGGAAAAAGCGGACAATGTTTATGTACTCCCGGCGGATTTCGGCTGGTCGGACCTCGGTACCTGGACTTCGGTATATGAGCTGGCGGAAAAGGATTACCTCGGTAATGTTGCCTCTTCGTCCGAAAATGTCATCGTATACGACACTTCCAATTGCATGATTCACACCCCAAAAGATAAACTGGTTATTATTAAGGGGCTGCATAATTTCATTGTGGTTCAGTCGGAAGATACGTTAATGATCTGCCCGCAGGACCAGGAACAGGGTGTAAAGCAGGTGGTCGCAGATGTGAAAGATAAGTTCGGAAATAAATACATTTAATCATATTGGGTCCAAAAACACAGTCGTTCCATGGAACCGGGATTTGTCAAAACGGAAATTAATACGAGTGGTCTGGCGATGATCACCTTCAGCCATCCCGCACACAACGCATTGCCTGCTGCCCTGCTGCGTGACCTGGCGGACCAGATCCAAGACGCCGGCTCCAAAAAACAGATCCGGCTTATCCTGTTGCGGAGCGCCGGCGAAAAGTCATTCTGTGCCGGAGCGAGTTTTGACGAATTACGGGCCATTTCGGATGAGACGGCAGGAAAGGCTTTTTTTTCGGGGTTCGGCCGTGTCATCAATGCCATGCGCAGGTCGCCAAAGCTCATAATTGGCCGGGTGCAGGGCAGGACTGTCGGCGGCGGCGTGGGGCTGATTGCCGCCTGTGATTATTGCCTCGCAACGGAAAATGCAGCTGTCAGGCTCAGCGAAATTGATCTTGGTATCGGTCCGTTTGTCATTGCTCCCGCTATCGAACGGAAAGCCGGGATTTCAGCGCTGACCGTACTTTCCCTTAATCCCACCCGGTTCTTCGACGCCTACTGGGCAGCACAGCACGGACTGTTTCATGGTATACACCCGGATATAGCGGCACTGGATGCCGCCGTAGGAGAATTAGCCGCGCAGCTGACAAACAAAAGTCAGGCGGCACTTACCGCGCTCAAACAGACCCTGTGGCGCGGCACCGGCGACTGGGAGGAATTGCTTGACAGGCAGGCGGCCATCAGCGGACGTTTAATCGTTGGACCGGAGGCCCGGAGCCGGTTGACTAAAACCTGACATGATGTTTCCGTCGAGATTCAGCTACTTATTGATCCTGTTTCTGTGGTTAGGCGGAATGCTCGTGTTCATGCCGGGATATGCACAGTTGCATTCGGATAACAGACAGGCACAAAGGGCATTTGAAAAAGCGGCTGTCCAGCTCCGGAACGGCCAGTATGATGAGGCGGTCGCTTCGCTCCGGTCGGCGGTGGCTGCCGACACTGGCTTCGCCGCAGCACACCAGCAACTCGGTGATCTTTACCGGCGGCAGAAGGCCTATGAAAAGGCGATACCACATTATGAAAAAGTGACGCAACTGGCGCCGGAATTAACGCCGTTAACCTGGTTCGGACTTGGCGAAAGCCGCCTGCTCACCGGCCAATATGCGGAAGCGCGGACGGCACTGCAACGGTATGCCGAAATGCCGGGTGCAACGGCTGAAACGGTGCAGGCTGCCCGGAAATATATCGCCGATTGCACGTTCAGCCTGCAGGCCCTCAAGCAGCCGCTGCCGGTCCGGCTGCAAAATCCCGGAGCCGCCGTCAACAGCGAATATGATGAGTATTTTCCGAGGCTTACGGCCGACCTGCAAACGATCATTTTCACCCGAAAGACCGCAAACAGGGAAAATTTCTACGAAAGCATACGCGACAGCAGCGGCGACTGGCAGCCTGCGGCCTTACTGACGGGCGCGATCAATTCGGCTTCCTATAACGAAGGTGCACACTGCATCTCGCCGGACGGCAAATACCTTTTTTTTACCGGATGTAACCGTCCCGAAGGACTCGGCAGCTGTGACATCTACGTATCCCGGCGCGAGGTAACTGGGTGGAGTACCCCTCACAACCTCGGAGCGCCGGTTAATACACGGGGGTGGGAAGCACAGCCAACACTCAGTGCCGATGGCCGTACGCTTTATTTCGTCAGCAACCGCACCGGTGGTCAGGGTGGTTATGACATCTGGCGGACTTCCCTTCAGGAAAACGGACAGTGGGGCACACCCCGGAACCTGGGACCGACGGTAAACACGCCCGGCAACGAGAGCTCGCCTTATATCCATGCCGACAACCGGACGCTTTATTTCGCATCAGATGGCTGGCCGGGATTCGGCGAAAAAGACATCTTTAAAACCGTATTGGACACTGCCGGAAACTGGGGACCTCCCGTCAATCTCGGCTCCCCAATTAATGACCATCGGGAGCAAAGCGCATTTTCCGTCAGCATGAATGGCAAGCAGGCCGCTTTTGCCTCCCGCAGGCAGGATGCCCTTGGCGGATTGGACATCTATTTTGTTACGCTTCCGGAAATCCTGCGGCCACATCCGGTGGCTTATCTGAAGGGTATCGTAGTGGATACAGCGACAGATACCTCCTTGCAGGCATTGGTAACAATAACCGATATCCAGACAAACCAGGTGTTGTACCGGGAGCAGGCGGATTATGAAGACGGTACTTTCCTGGCGCCCCTCCCCTTCGGAGAAACGTATGCGCTTCATGTCAGGCAGCCGGGATACCTCTTTTTTTCCGAACATTACGCGCTCAACGACCCAGCGAAACTGAACGATGCGTATGAAGTCCGCATCGCGCTGTCACGGATCAAAACAGGCAAAACGGAAACATTGAACAACGTCTTTTTCGATTACGACGACTATCATCTGTTGCCCCAATCGGAAAGCGACCTCAAAAACCTGGTCGACTTCCTGGTACTGAATCCTTCCGTCCGGATCGAGATCGGCGGGCATACGGACAATACGGGCGATGCGGCATACAACCAGCAGCTGTCTGAAAACCGGGCTAAAGCGGTACACAGTTATTTGGTTGACGCGGGTATTGCGCCGGTACGGTTAAGTTACAGAGGTTACGGTCCCTCGCAACCCGTAGCCACCAATGAAACTGCCGAGGGAAGGCAGCTCAACCGCCGGACCGCATTCAAGATCGTCGAATAGGCATTTGGCGGGATGCAGCTAATTTGTTAGCTTTGGATGAATAGACAAACCGGAATTATGATACTTCGACATTGCTTTTTGCTGCTTGCCGCGCTGGCCATTACCCAATCGGGGCTGGCCCAGGTTACCTCCGATACACTCCAGCTGGTTGGCGACCAGTTCAGCTTTACCGAGGGCCCGGCAGCGGACCGGGCCGGCAACGTATTTTTTACCGACCAGCCGAATAACCGCATCTGGAAATACGGGATCGACGGCAGCCTTTCGGTATTTATGGAAAACGCGGGGCGTTCCAACGGATTGTATGTCGACCGGGAGGGTTTTCTGATTGCCTGTGCCGATGAACACAACGAGCTGTGGCGAATCGGCATGGACGGAAGCCGGGAGAAATTGGTGACGGGGTACCGCGATTCGGTATTCAACGGTCCCAACGACGTATGGGTCTCCCCTGCTGGATTGATTTATTTCACCGACCCTTATTATCAGCGCGACTACTGGGAACGCACCGCGCCCGATATGCAGGCGCAGGCATTGTATGTTTACCACGAGGGACAGGTGAAACGCCTGGACGACGCATTTAAGCAGCCGAATGGCATTATCGGAACGCCGGATGGCAAATTCCTGTATGTCGCTGATATCGGTGACAGTAAAATTTACCGCTATCGCATCCGCCGCGACGGTTCCCTTTCCGACAAACGGCTTTTTGCACCCCAGGGTTCCGACGGAATGACCATTGATGAACAGGGAAACGTCTACCTGACCGGAAAAGGCGTAACCGTGTACAACTCCGACGGCAACCAAATTGACCACATCCCGGTGCCGTCGGGCTGGACCGCCAACGTGTGTTTCGGCGGACCGGAACGCGATTTTCTTTTTATTACGGCGCGCGACAAAGTATTTACACTCAAAATGAATGTGAGGGGCGTTAACTAGCAATCAGGCATGCTGGCCGGCATGCCGGCCTTCTGCAAATTCTTCCAGTATTTTACGATTGAACGCCGGAAGATCGTCAGGCGTGCGACTGGTTACCAAGCCCTGGTCTACCACCACTTCGCTGTCCTCCCAAAGCGCCCCCGCATTAATCAGGTCTTTCCGGATGGCACTAACCGATGTCATCCGCCGACCATCCACCAATTCCGCATCAATAAGCACCTGGGGTCCGTGACAGATCGCCGCAACCGGTTTTCCCTGTTTAAAAAAGGCGTGGATAAAATCCAGTGCCTTTTCGTTCGTCCGCAGCTTATCCGGATTCACCACGCCGCCCGGTAACAGCAGCGCGTCATAATCCGATGCCGACGCATCATCAAGCGACTTGTCTACCGTAAAATCCAGGTGCCATTCATCCCCCTGCCTGGATCGCACCGACTCCCTGTTCGGCGAAACAATGTGTGTGGTTGCGCCAGCCATCTGCAGGGTGTCCCGCGGACTCGTCAGCTCAATTTCCTCAAAGCCATCCGCAGTCAGGATAGCCACCCGGGTTTCTTTTAATTCATCAGCCATAATCAAAATCCTCCTTCTTTAGTAGCACGCCGTTATGGTGTACATTTTTTGCAACTTGAATTAAACATACAGGTTGCCAACAAACGGGCTATACGAATTGTTCGCGCCATTCCTCCGGCTGTTTATTTTACCGTTAACTTTTTCCGGTTGCGTTGCGGTATCCGGTTTTCTTCTTAAGTTTGGGTTATGGATCATATTTTTTATGAAGGGCAGGTAATCTGGGCACAGATTGACGCGAACAGGCATTTAAGACATTCCGCTTATGCCGACTTGTGTGCACAGGCCCGGAGCAACATGCTCCAGCTGCTTGGAATACCGCTTGACAAAATTGCTGAGGCCGGGATAGGCCCCGTTTTATTCCGGGAGGAACTGGTTTACCTGAAGGAAATCAAACTGAATGAATACGTTAAGGTTGTGGTACTGCTGGTTAAATACAATCCTGCCAACTCCAGGTTCACGTTCCGGCACGAAGTTTACCGCGCCGACGGTGTCAAAAGTGCGGTGGTTACCGTTGACGGGGCGTGGATGGATATTGTCCGGCGCAAGCTGACCCCGCTGCCGGATGCGTGGCGGGACCTCGCCAATCGGCTGCCGAAAAGCGAAGATTACGAAGAAGCATAAACGGTATCAATAAAAAAATCCCGCTGGATTGTTTTTTCCAGCGGGACTTGCCAACGAATAAGGTCGGTCCTTATTTTACGTCAATCAGTCGCGAAGCCACCTTTGCTTCTTCCCGCTTCCCAACCAATACTTTCAATACACCGTCCTGATAGGTGGCGTCGATCTTACTGTGGTCAATGCTGTCGGGCAGCGTAAAAGATCGGGTAAAAGAGCTGTAGCTATACTCCCGTTTGCTGTACTTCCGGTCGTCAGCCGCTTGCTCACTCTTCTTTTCCGCTGAAATAGTCAGCACGTCCTTATCCACATTGATCTTAAAGTCGCCCTTCTCCAGACCCGGCGCAGCCAGCTCGATTGCATAGGCGTCGGCCGTTTCGGCAATGTTCACTGCCGGTACGCGGGAAACAAGCCGGTCTGAAATAAAGGAATCGTTAAATAACGAATCAAAAAGATTGTTTGTCCAGGAATCTACTGCCCTGTTTGAATTACCGTTTGAAAATTTTACTAATGCCATTTTTATATCTCCTTTTAAATAAATAACGCTAACATCCCGTCTTCAAATGGTATTCCACTCGATAATAGCGGGAAAAATAACGACATTGTGTCATTATTTTGAATTTAAAAGTGACATAAAGTCATTTATTGGTGTATTTTTCCGGGATTCATGATGCCAAGAGGATCAAAGACCTGTTTGATGCCGCGCATCAACGACAGCTGAAGTTCGTTATATTTAATGGGCATATATTCGCGCTGCACCCAGCCAATGCCGTGTTCACCCGACAAGGTGCCGCCCAGGGAAACGGCCAATGTAAAAATTTCCCGGATACCGTCCTTCAGCCGATGGTGCCAATCGTGATCATTCATCGTACCCTTGATGATATTCACATGCAGGTTACCGTCGCCGGCATGGCCGTAGCAGACGGATTCAAATCCATAAGTCGCGCCGATGGTCTTGATCCCGGCAATCAGCTCAGGCAGCCGGGCACGGGGCACCACGGTATCCTCTTCTTTATATACGCTGTTTGATTTGACCGACGGCCCGATACGGCGCCTCATGTTCCAAAGTGTTTCCTGATGTGATGCCGTTTCAGCCAGCAGCGTGTCCAGGCATCCGTGCGCATCCAGTACGGCATTGATATGCTCGCACTGCACAAACAGCTCATCCGTCCGGTCGCCATCCACTTCAATCAGCAGCATTGCCTGCGCATTAGGCGGCATGTCTATGGCTATCCCTTCGTATTGGCTGACCCACTCCACTGCCCGACGTTCCATGAATTCGAGTGCTGAAGGCGTCTGGCCAGCCTGAAAAATCGCCGACACTGCGCTGCACGCGGCTTCATTGGTCGGAAACGACGCCAGCATCAGCATCGTTTGCTTTGGCCGGGGTACTAATTTCAGCACCGCCCCGGTAACAATGCCCAGGGTACCCTCCGAACCGATAAACAATTGGGTAAGATTATAACCGGAGGCATATTTGATCGTATTGGCCCCTGTCCATATCACGTCGCCGGACGGCAGCACCACCTGGAGGTTGAGCACGTATTCGCGGATGGTCCCGTATTTTACCACCCGCGGTCCGCCACTGCCATGCGCAATGTTTCCACCGATCTGGCACGAGCCCTTGCTGGCGGGATCGATCGGATATAACAACCCTTTTTCGGCAACCGCCTGCTGTAGCACTTCGGTAATCACGCCCGGCTCCACATAGGCCTGCAGGTTATCGCTATCGATCGAAATAATCCGGTTCATCTTTTCCATGGAAATCATCAGCCCCCCGTGAACGGCCAGGCTTCCGCCGCTCAAGCCCGTACCCGCACCCCGCGGCGTAACAGGAATGCGGTGTGCACCGCACAGCTTCAGCAGGGCAGCCACCTGTTCAACCGTCTCGGGAAGCACCACCAGTTCCGGCGCAAACCGCAGATCTTCGGTCTGATCGTGGCAATACGGCTCGAGGTCTACCGACTGCGTAACGAGAAGCCGTTCGGGCAGGATCGCCCGGATTTCGTTTAGGACAGTAGCTGAAATTTCCCGGTAGGCCATCTGAATACCCGTTTAACGTTTCCAGATCAGTTCCACTGCGGCCCCGGCCCGGTCGCCGCCAAAAGGCGGATGGTTTTTAAGGAGCTTTACCCGCGCCTCGTGAACAAAGGCATAATGTGCCCGGACCCGGACCAGGATCGACTCGGCTACGGTTTCGAGTAACTTCCGGGAAACGGCCATTTCTTCCTGCACCATGCGGTATACCACTTCGTAATCCACTGTGGTTTCCAGTGTTTCCGCAGTACCGGAGGAACGGTCAAACACCGCTTCCACCTCAACGATAAATTCGTTACCCAGCACTTGTTCCTCTGGATAATAGCCATGAAAAGCGTAAAACCGCAAATCGCGGAGTGTCACTCGTTGCTGAAGCTGTTCCATACAGCAAACCTACTGATTTTTTACACCATGTTAAATGCCTGGGCGAATTTGATGATGTCATAATGTGTTTTCGCACCGATTTTACGCTTGATATTCCGCCGGTGCGTGTGCATGGTTTTTTCTGAAATGTGGATGCGGCCGCTGATCTCGGCTGTCTTCTGCCCAAGGGCAATGTATTGCAGCAGCTCTTTCTCGCGTTTGGTTAATGAAGCAAAACGCTGATAGTTATTTTTAAGCAGCAGGTTTTCCTCCATCAGGCGCTCCGCCTTCTCGGCGAGATGGTGGTTCGGGTCAAGCTGCAGCGCAAAAGTGAGTGAAAGAATCGGTTTCCCTTCTTCATCGAACACAAATGGCCGGGAAGCGCTCAAATACCATTCAAACCCGTTCCCTTTTCCCGTGGTAACCTGTTGAAAAAAAGAAAACCACTTTGGCGGGTCGGGATTCTGCAGCAGTTCCATGAACTTGGGCAGGTAAAATGCCACATCATCAGGATTGAAGAACCTGGTGTAATACGCCGAGCCCAGCCGCCGGACATCTTCCAGGGAAATCCCCAACAGCTGCAAACCGCGTGGACACATATACATCACCGAGAAATGGCGCACATCGTGAATGATATAGACCGGCAGTTCGTCGGCCACTGCTTCAAGCGCCGTAAGTTTGCGTATGATTTCCTGCCGCACCGCCATGCTGCAATCAAAATCAGCGGGTAAAAAGTCGTCCATGATCAGTAGATTTAGTTGATATTAGGTGTTCTCGATGCAAGATAATGAAAAATACCCAAAAGTGGGTATTCTCAAATTTACATTATCCGGAGTTTGCCCGTTACTGGTTTGCACCTGCTTCGAAGTAAGTGCACCATCTGTCCACGGTGAGTACACGGTGAGTCCACGTCTTTATCGACAAAACGTGCTTTCGTCATGCAGGTACCGTGGCCGGATTCCGGACGGGCAACGAAGCTGGCCCGGCGCAATAATAAACCAGCGCCCAACCTGATACGGAAAATTATCTGTATACTTGTCAGACAGATGGTAAACCTGATGAATCATGAGCCAATACCAACCACCTGATTATTATCTGCTGGACGAACTCATTGGCGAGGAATACCGGCTTATCCGCGACAGCGTAAGGCAGTGGGTAAACAGGGCACTCCTACCTATCATCGAAGATTACGCCCAGCGTGCCGAATTTCCCAGCCAGCTGCTTCCGGGAATGGCGGAACTCGGGCTGTTCGGCCCGACCATTCCGCAGGAACACGGCGGCGGGGGGCTGGATTACCTTGCCTATGGCCTGATGATGCAGGAACTCGAACGTGGCGATTCCGGTATCCGCTCCACCGCTTCCGTGCAGGGGTCGTTGGTGATGTATCCCATTTATACCTACGGCAGCGAGGAGCAGAAGGCCGCCTACCTGCCCAGACTGGCCAGCGGCGCGCTTATGGGCTGTTTCGGACTTACCGAGCCCAACCACGGATCCGACCCGGCCGGGATGCTGACTCATTTTGATGACGCGGGCGACCACGTAATCCTAAACGGATCCAAAATGTGGATATCGAATGCCCCATTCGCCGATATAGCCATCGTGTGGGCTAAAAACCCGGATGGCCAGGTTCAGGGGCTCATCGTTGAACGCGGCATGGAGGGATTCAGCACCCCCGAAACACACAATAAATGGAGTCTCCGGGCATCGGCCACCGGCGAACTCGTGTTCGATCAGGTGCGCGTCCCTAAGACCAACATCTTGCCGGGAATCACCGGGATGCGCGGCCCATTAAGCTGCCTGAATCAGGCGCGGTATGGCATCGCCTGGGGTGCCCTCGGCGCGGCGATGGACTGTTACGACACGGCTGTCCGTTATGCCAAGGAACGGCAGCAATTCGGCAGACCCATCGGAAGCTTTCAGCTGCAGCAGAAGAAATTAGCGGAGATGCTGACCGAGATCACGAAGGGCCAATTGCTCGTATGGCGGCTGGCCTTACTCAAAAACGAAGACCGGGCTACACCCGCACAGATTTCGATGGCCAAACGCAATAGTGTAGCGACGGCACTTCAGGTGGCACGGGAAGCACGCCAGGTACTCGGCGCAATGGGTATCACGGGTGATTATCCGATCATGCGGCACATGATGAACCTGGAATCGGTCGTCACATACGAGGGTACGCACGACATCCATTTATTAATCACCGGTATGGATATTACCGGGTTCAATGCATTCGGATAACGGAAAAGACGAAGTAGCAAGGCAAAGGGAGACCACAAAAAAGACAACAAATTACACATTATACTATGCATATCAAATCAGTCATAACCATCGGGATTGCAGCTTCGCTGACACTTTCCGCTTTTGCGCAGCAAACAAAAATGAAACCCGAAGAAACAGAGATCTGGGATCCTGAACCGCGTATGGTGACCACGTATGCCGACCGGGCGCCATCGGACGCCATTGTCCTGTTCGACGGCACCTCGCTGGACCAGTGGGTCAGCAGCGACGATGGTTCGTCGCCGGCCGGATGGACGGTGGCAGCCGGTGCATTTACGGTGGTAAAAGGCAAAGGCGGCATCCAGACCAAGCAGGAATTCACCGACTATCAGCTACACCTGGAATGGAAATCGCCTACGGAAATTGTCGGGGAGAGCCAGGGGCGCGGCAACAGCGGTGTATTTATGCAGGGGCGGTATGAGGTACAGGTGCTCGACAGTTACAATAACCGCACCTACTCCAACGGACAGGCGGCCAGCATCTATAAACAGCGGATTCCGTTGGTAAATGCCACAAAGCCGCCGGGTGAATGGCAGACATATGACATTATCTGGACAGCGCCGCGATTCAATGCAGACGGTATCTTGGTGAGTAAAGCCCGGGTTACCGTGATCCATAACGGGGTATTGGTGCAAAATAACGTCGAACTCGACGGAACAACGGAATATATCGGGATACCCAAATACAAAGCGCATGGCCCGGGCCCGATTGCCCTGCAGGACCATGGCAACCCCGTCAGCTTCCGGAACATCTGGATCAGGCCGCTCTAGCGGCAGCGATTCGTCCGTTGGCTGGCGACGGGTAACGGACAGCCGGTTAGTCGCCGCAAAAAACATTTCACAAAAAAAGGCCGGGTGTATCGTGCACCCGGCCTTTTTTATGTTCCTGATTGGTCAGTAAACGGCTTACAGCGCTACTGCCTTGGATTTCTCATAACTCTCGTTATGCACCGCAGCTACTGCCCGTCCGGACGGATCGTTGAGGTTCTGGAATGAAGCATCCCAGGCCAGTGCCTCAGGGGTACTGCATGCAACCGATTTAACGGAAGGCACCGTCAATGCCGCTGCATCCGAAGGAAAATGCTCCGCAAAGATTGAACGGTACAGGTATTCCTCCTTGTTCTGCGGCGGGTTAATCGGGAAACGCTCAGCGGCTTTGGCCAGCTCCGCGTCACTTACCTTCTGCGCTGCCTGTTCTTTAAGCGTATCGATCCAGCTGTAACCCACGCCATCTGAAAACTGCTCTTTCTGCCTCCAGGCAATGCTTTCAGGAAGATAGTTCTCAAAGGCCTTCCGCACAATCCATTTTTCCATCCTGCCTTCTCTGATCATTTTATCTTCAGGGTTCAACCGCATGGCAATATCGATAAATTCCTTATCCAGGAACGGGACACGTCCCTCTACCCCCCAGGCAGCCAATGATTTATTGGCGCGGAGGCAGTCGTACAAATACAGTTTACCCAGTTTACGTACGGTCTCTTCGTGGAATTCTTTCGCATTTGGTGCCTTATGGAAATACAGGTACCCGCCAAACAGCTCATCCGAACCTTCTCCCGAAAGCACCATTTTAATCCCCATGGATTTAATCACGCGCGCAAGCAGGTACATCGGAGTGGAAGCCCGGATCGTGGTTACATCATAGGTTTCCAAATGGTAAATGACATCCCGCACCGCATCCAGCCCTTCCTGGATAGTAAAATTGATTTCGTGGTGTATGGTACCGATATGATCGGCAGCACGCTTGGCGGCGATCAGGTCCGGTGAGCCTTTCAGACCCACGGCAAACGAATGCAGTTGCGGATACCAGGCAGTCTCCTGATCGTCGGATTCAATCCGTTTGCCCGCAAATTTTTTCGTAATAGCCGCAATGACTGACGAGTCCAATCCACCGGAAAGCAATACGCCATAAGGTACGTCCGACATCATCTGCCGGTGTACGGCGTCTTCCAGTCCTTTGCGCAGTACGTCAATGTCCGAAACGTTGTTTTCTACATTCGCATAGCTCTCCCAGTCACGGCTGTACCACCGTTGCGGCGTCAGTCCTTCTTTACTGTAAATGTAATGTCCCGGAGGAAATGTTTCAATGCGCTTGCAATAGCCTTCGAGTGACTTAAGTTCAGACGCAACGTAAAACGTACCCGCATCGTCCCATCCCATATACAGCGGAATAATGCCGATATGGTCACGTGCTATTAAAAACGTATCCTGTTCTATATCATAGAGGGCAAACCCAAATATGCCATTAAGCTCTTCAATAAATTGGGGGCCTTTCTTTTCGTACAGTGCTAATATTACTTCGCTGTCGCACTGTGTGGAAAATGCATAGTCTGTCAGCTGATTCCGCAACTGTTGGTGATTATATATTTCCCCATTAACCGCCAATACCGTATTACCGTTGGCACTAAACAACGGCTGACGGCCGGATTTCGGATCAACAATCGCTAAACGTTCATGCGCTAGAATAGCTTTTTCCGAGCTATATATCCCCGACCAGTCCGGCCCGCGATGACGAATCTTTTTCGACATCTTAAGCACTTGGGGGCGCAATTCTTCTGACTTACCTTTCAGGTCAAAAGCACCAATAATTCCACACATAGATAAAAACGTTAAATGTTAATATAGCTATAATGATGCAAAAGTAACAAATAAAATATTGACATTTGCAACAAAATATTATTTTTTTAACGATTTTTTCAAAAAAACACGAGATATAAAGAAATAATATCAACAAAACACGCCATGTAATGTCATGATTTTAATACAAAAACAGGGTGACACGCGTCGGGAATTATTGTTATATTACAGCAGGTTCAGGCGTTAATCGGTGCTAAGATAATGATATTGCCTGCAAATATGCTATTTTTGCCCAGCATTTAATGCATCAAAAAAAATAATGTAAATTTGGGTGGCAACCCCGTACCAACTACTAATTCATATCACGTGAAGAAACGAATCGCTATTTTTGCTTCCGGCTCCGGATCGAACGCTCAAAAACTGATGGAGTATTTCAGGTACCACGACCAGGCCGAAATAGCTTTGGTACTGAGCAACAATCCGGAAGCATATGTATTGCAACGGGCTGATAATTTTGAAGTACCTACCCACATTTTTGACCGGCATGAATTCTTCCATACAGATGAAATTGTCCAGTTGCTTGATAAGCTGAACATCGATCTCATCGTGTTGGCGGGTTTTCTGTGGCTTGTGCCCCAGAACCTCCTTCAAAAATACCCGAATAAAATCATCAACATCCACCCTGCCCTGCTTCCGGCCTACGGAGGAAAGGGAATGTATGGCGACCGCGTGCACCAGGCCGTGCTGGATGCCGGCGAAGCGGAATCGGGCATCAGCATTCATTTTGTCAACGAAAACTTCGATGAAGGCGAAGTGATTTATCAGGCCCGGTTCAGGATCGAACCGGAGGATAGCCTCGAGGTCATCAAGTTTAAAGGGCAGCAGCTGGAACATCAGCATTATCCCAAAGTTGTAGAGAACCTACTGAAAAAAATGTAAGCAACGGACGGCTGCCGTCTCCGATGTTGTTTGTTCGGGTAATTATGGATTGCAATTGCCCTGTTTTTTCATTTTGTCCTTTTTTTACAAATGTAAATGCGCGTTGACCGATACTTTCGCTACTGAACCAAAAAGCATTTACAATGGAAAGCATTTATTTTACCATCAAAAGGTATGGTTACCTGGTGTGTTGCATCATTTGGCTAAGTTTTGTCTATGGCTGTAAAAAAGGAGACATGGGACCGATGGGACCGCAGGGAATACAGGGGGAGCAGGGAACGCCCGGAATCGAAGGTGATAAAGGCGATAAAGGCGACCGGGGTGCTACCGGAGCAAAGGGTGATAAAGGTGATCGGGGCGCTACCGGTGCGAAGGGAGACAAAGGCGATCCCGGCGCAACTGGCGAAACCGGTCCCCGGGGGATTCAGGGCGAAATAGGTCCGGCCGGTCCGCGAGGTGCAACGGGAGCCACAGGTCCAGCCGGACCGCGGGGTGCTACCGGAGCAACTGGACCAAGGGGCCCACAAGGGGAGCCTGGGACCGCGAATGTCAAAGAATACGAATGGGCTGATAGTGGTCTTCCCGGAATCCAATTTGCTGCGGGCGCCGAAAGTTCGCTGGAATTTGTCTTCCCGTTGAAAATTAGTGATTTTCAAAACAGCGTGGTTTTGGTTTATGGCGAATTTGGTAATGGCAACAGTATTCAGATTCCGTATGTATCTAAATTCTATAATTTCAATGCGAGTTTCCTGTATTCAGGGACTGGCACCCCAGACTGTACCATGCGCATTACCAAAACAGCAGGGACATCTACCAACGCCGTTAGATTTATCAAGATCAGGGTGCTGGTTATCCCGGGTGCAAATTTTCAGGACATGAGCAGTGTCATTGATGCAACCGACATGAATCAAGTCCGCAAATACTTCCGGTTAGAATAACGTGAACCCGTTAATTACCCACGCTACCTGAGGTATCATACCAATGGTTCCCGTTAGGAGGTCATGGACATTATGCGGATTTACAACTTCTCTTCGGGGAGCACGTTCATTTTTTTACGCAAGTCGCACGACGCTTTTTACGCAGAGAACGCTAGTACGCTTATCCACGTCCTTTGTGATGAAGCGAAACGCCTTTGCGTTAACGTGAAGGCTTGCTTCGCGTGCAATAACGGATTTTTGCTCACCCATTTATCGATTGGAGCCGTGCGAGCTATCTGCATTTTTTTCTATCTTTGCCGCTCATACACTAAATAGCTGAATAGCGAATGAGCCATCCCGTAAAAATCAAAAATGCATTGATCTCCGTTTACTACAAAGACGGACTCGCCCCATTAATCGAACTGTTAAATAAACAAGGTGTTACGTTCTATTCCACCGGGGGCACGGAAACCTTCCTCCGCGAGCTCGGCCATGAGGTCGTCCCGGTGGAAGACCTCACGGGTTACCCTTCTATTTTGGGCGGTCGGGTAAAAACCCTTCACCCCAAGGTCTTTGGCGGCATCCTGTCGCGGCGGCCACTGGAAGCCGACGGCCAGCAACTCCAGGAATATGATATCCCGGAGATCGACCTGGTGATCGTAGACCTCTACCCTTTCGAAGAAACCGTGGCTTCGGGAGCCGGTGAACAGGAGATCATTGAAAAGATAGATATTGGCGGCATCTCGCTTATCCGTGCTGCGGCCAAGAACTACAACGATGTGGTCATTGTTTCATCGCGGAATGATTATCAGCTGCTTCAGGATATTTTAACGGAAACCGGCGGACATACCCTGCTGGAGCATCGGAAAACTTTTGCTAAGCGGGCGTTCAACGTGTCGTCGCATTACGATACGGCCATTTTCAATTATTTTAATACGACAGAGCCGCTTCCGGTATTCAAACAAAGCGAACAACAGGCCCAGGTGCTCCGTTACGGAGAGAACCCTCACCAAAAGGGCGTTTTTTATGGCAATCTGGATGCGTTGTTCGATAAGCTCAACGGTAAGGAACTATCCTATAACAACCTCGTGGATGTAGACGCCGCGGTGGCGCTTATCGACGAGTTCGATGAACCCACCTTTGCTGTGCTGAAACACACGAACGCATGCGGAGTGGCCTCACGCGGGGATTTGCTTACCGCATGGAACGACGCGCTGGCCTGCGACCCCGTTTCGGCTTTCGGCGGGGTAATCATCTGCAACCGGCAGGTGGATAATGCTACGGCGGAAGAAATCAACAAGCTGTTTTTTGAAGTGCTTATTGCACCGGACTACAGCGTCGGAGCCCTTGATACGCTCACCAGCAAGAAAAACCGGATCCTGCTAAAACGGAAACCGGTAACCCTGCCAACCAAGTTGTTTAAGACGCTGCTGAATGGCGTCATTGAGCAGGATAAGGACCTCGTGATTGAGGGGCCAACCCAGATGAACACCGTAACGGATAAGCAGCCGACGGATCATGAACTCAGCGATCTTTATTTTGCCAACAAAATTGTAAAACATACCAAGTCCAATACCATCGTACTGGCTAAAGACGGACAGCTTTCGGCAAGCGGTGTCGGCCAGACTTCACGTGTGGACGCCCTGCGGCAGGCTATCCTGAAGGCGCAGTCGTTTGGTTTTGACCTGAACGGTGCCGTGATGGCCTCCGATGCATTTTTTCCATTTTCCGACTGTGTGGAAATCGCGGCCGAGGCGGGCATTACTGCAGTCCTGCAACCCGGCGGGTCCATCCGCGACAAGGAATCTGTGGACATGGCCAACCGTAAAGGAGTAGCCATGGTTGTTACGGGTGTACGGCATTTTAAGCACTAGGTCTTAACGGTTAACTGTTAGCAGCCATAGGCCCCTTGATGCTTGCTGCTAACAGTTGACTGCTTTTTCTAATTAAAACAGCGTTATGAAATTTGGAAGCGTAGCTAACCCGGATGCAGTTGATTTCTCCCTGCCCCCGACTCACCCCGATACATGGAAGGCACTCAAAAAAGAGGGAACCGATTTCGAAGTGTACGTCGGCTGTGCCAAGTGGAATAAACAGGACCTTAAAGGTTTTTATCCACGGGGAACAAAGGACGAACTGGTTTATTACGCCACCCAGTTCAACTGCATCGAATTAAACGCCACGTTTTATAATTCGCCCGACAAACACCAGGTGGAAGTATGGAAGAATAAGACGCCCGGGGATTTTAAGTTTTTCCCGAAAATCCCGCAATCCATCAGCCATTATGGTCGTCTCCTCAATGTGGGGGAAAAAGTAACGGCTTTCTGTGATGCCATTAGTTTATTCGAAGAAAAACTGGGCATGAGTTTTCTTCAGTTGCATGATAATTATAAACCTAAGGATTTTGACCGGCTGGCGGCATTTATAAAACAATATCCGAAGGCCATCCCACTGGCCGTGGAGGTACGGAATGCGGAGTGGTTTAACGATGCCGGGGTAAGTCAGGCACTATATGACCTGCTTCGTGAAGAGCACCGTACGGCCGTTATCGTAGATACCGCCGGGCGGCGCGATATGCTGCACATGCAGCTCACCGCCCCCGCCGCTTTTGTCCGGTATGTCGGCGCCAATCACCCCAGCGATTACCGGCGACTGGACGACTGGCTTGTCCGCATCAAGGAGTGGCATGACGGAGGATTGAAATCCCTTTATTTCTTTGTCCATCAAAACCTGGAGGTGGAGTCTCCCCTGCTGGCCCGCTATTTTATCGATAAACTGAATCAGTTGCTCGGACTTCAGGTACGCGGTCCGCACGGCAAGCTTTTCTAAAAAAGCGGTGCACCGGTTGATTCGGCGCACCGACAGTTAATCGTCGTATTTTTCGAGCTGCTTGAGCAGGGCTGCAAAATCTTTCGGGTACGGTGCTTCAAAGTGATACTGCTTTTCCCCAAGTGTGAACCGCAACTCGCGTGCATGAAGCGCAAACCGCTTCATAATCGGCTCTTCTTCACGTCCCTTACCCATGGTAAATCCCCGCTTTTTGATCTGCGAAAGAAAGACAGGCTTGCCTTTGTACAGCTCATCGCCGGCAATGGAGGCCCGTTGGGTAGCTAAGTGGATCCGTATCTGGTGCATGCGGCCGGTAATGGGCCGGCACTCCACCAATGTATAGTGCTTAAAGTAGCGAAGCGATTTAAAGTAAGTTTCTGCCCGTTTACCGTTTGCGCGATCGATCGTCACGTTTTTATTTCCCATATTCAGAATGGGGAGGTCGACCAGCAGGTCTTCAAATATATGCGTGCCCTCGATGACGGCATGATAGGTTTTGGCGACCCGCCGGCGCTCAAATTCGATGGATACCGCACGGTAGGTTTCCGGATTTTTTGCGATAAGCAGTAAACCTGACGTTTCCTTATCGAGCCGGTGACAAACCTGGGCTTCAGCGTAGTACTGCTTAGCCAGGCGATGCACACTCAACCCCTCCCCTTCACGTTCATCCAGCGAGGCCAGGAATGGCGGTTTATTGATCACAATCAGGTTATCATCTTCATGAAGAATTAATTCTTCGAATTTATTGTATTTACTTTTTCCCATTCTATTACTGCTTATGGCCTGGCTCGTTCATATTGTACCGGCCACGGTATATTGACTCCCAGTTGTTTTGCGGCGTGTAGCGGAAAATACGGATCCCGAAGCAACTGCCGTCCCATGAAAACCAGGTCGGCCTGCTCGCTGCGGAGGATATCCTCCGCCTCGTCTGCGCGTGTAATTAATCCCACGGCCCCGGTCAGGATACCGGCTGCCTGCCTGATACTGGCAGCATACGGCACCTGGTACAACGGCGCGGTTACGATCTGCTGGTTGGACGAATTCCCGCCCGAGGAACAGTCAATCAAATCAACGCCCTGTTCTTTTAGCCGTACGGCAAGCTTTATGGAGTCCAATTCATCCCATCCGCCTGCTGTCCATTCTGTTGCGGATATCCGCACAAAGAGCGGTAGTATCTCCGGGATAACCCGCCGGACCTCCCCAACCGTCTGCAACAGCAGACGGGTGCGGTTTTCAAAAGAACCGCCATATTCATCATCGCGGAAATTGCTCAGCGGCGAAAGAAACTCATTCAATAAATAGCCATGTGCGGCGTGGATTTCGAATACCTGGAAACCGGCTTCCACGGCCCTTCGGGCGGCATTTCCGAAATCAGCGATCAACTGCTGAATCTGGGAGATATCCATCGCCGCCGGCAATGGCATACCCTCCCGGTAAGCGACCGCGCTTGGCGCCAGCGGCTTCCATCCGCCCTCGACAGTGGTCAGGAGTCGGTTCCCGTTCCATGGACTGCTGTGGCTTGCTTTGCGGCCAGCATGGGCCAGTTGTATCCCCGCTACAGCGCCATTGCTTTTGATAACTTCGGTCACCTGTGCCAGCCCGGCAATATGCGCATCTTTCCATATCCCCAGGTCATCGGGTGAAATCCGTCCCTCGGGCGAGATGGCTGTGGCCTCGGTGAAGACAATTCCCGCGCCGCCCACCGCCCGGCTGCCCAGGTGAACCAGGTGCCAGTGATTGACAAAACCGTCGGTACTGGAATACTGGCACATTGGCGAAACGGCCAGCCGGTTTCTGGCGGTAATCGACCGGATCGTTATCGGTTGAAAAAGTAAGGACATCGTCGCTGATTAAATGGTATTCAACAAATGAATCAATAGCTCAATAATGATAAAACCCACTGCCTGTCTTTTTTCCCAGTTTTCCCGCGGCAACCAAATCAACCAATAGTGGGCAAGGTGCGTATTTCGGCGTACCAAACCCCTCATGCAGCACATTCAAAATGGACAGGCATACATCCAGTCCGATAAAATCGGCCAGTTGCAGCGGCCCCATGGGATGAGCCATACCCAGTTTCATCACGGTATCAATCGACTCCACTGTTGCAACACCTTCGTATAATGCAAAAATTGCCTCATTAATCATGGGCATCAGCACGCGGTTGGCAACAAAACCGGGGGCATCGTTTACTTCTACCGGAACTTTATCCAGCTGCCTGGCCAGCGCTGCTACCGTTTGCATAGTAGACCCGTCGGTGGCCTTTCCACGAATCACCTCAACCAATTTCATTACAGGCACGGGGTTCATAAAATGCATGCCCACTACCTTGTCCGGCCGTTGCGTGGCGGCCGCGATATGGGTGATGGAAATGGATGATGTATTGGTGGCCAGAATGGCGTGTTGCGGAGTCAGTTGATCAAGCTCCCGAAATACCTGGCGTTTGACTGCCTCATTTTCCGTAATGGCTTCCACAACCAGATCGGCTTCCCGTACACCCGGCCCCAAGCTGGCATGGGGTGATATCCGATCGAGGATAGCCTGCTTAGCTGCTCCGGTAATGACTCCAGCCCCGGATTGCCTATCCAGGTTGCCGGCAATGTTGACTAACGCCCGCTCTAACGCACCGGCATCCGTATCGACCAGGGAAACCTGGAATCCATACTGAGCGAAGACGTGGGCAATGCCGTTACCCATGGTCCCCGAGCCGATAACGCTGATCTGTTGCATGGCGTCGAGTTTGATGCACCGCAAACATAACTAAAAACGCCCGGCCGCCAAAGGCAGACCGGACGTTCATCATCAAACTTAAACCAAAAACTATAAACAATTAAACAATTTGTCTTTCCGGCCGGGATATTTCTGCCGCTATGGCATTTCCCGGGATGCATGTAAACGGACAGTGCCTGTCTGGCCATTCGTTACATTCGCTTACCTGTAAGAGCTTGTTTATCCGGAAAAGTTTAACCGCGCGGCTGTTAAAAAATGTTAAAGAATTAAAGGCTTATTCGTAACAAAAACGACATCTTTGTATCCAATGACAGGCAAGCCCACGGAACACACATGCTGGAAATCAGAAACATCGTAAAACAATATGCCAATCACCTGGCGCTGGATAACATCTCTACGGATATTGCAAAGGGCAGTATTTTCGGACTGCTGGGTCCGAACGGTGCGGGTAAGACTTCGTTGATCCGTATTATTAACCAGATTACAGCTCCCGATAGCGGCGAAGTTTACATGGATGGCGAACGGCTGGGACCGAAACACATCGGCCGGATTGGCTACCTGCCCGAGGAACGCGGACTGTATAAGAAAATGGAAATCGGCGAACAGATGTGTTATCTTGCCCAGCTAAAAGGCCTTCGGCGGCAGGAAGCCGTCGAGCGGATCAAACATTGGTTTGAGAAGATGGAGATGCAAAGCTGGTGGAATAAGAAGATAGAAGATCTCAGCAAGGGGATGCAGCAAAAAGTGCAGTTTGTTGCTACCGTGGTGCACCAGCCGGACTTAATTATTCTTGACGAGCCGTTTTCCGGATTCGACCCCGTCAATGCAAACATCATCAAGGAGGAAATCCTCGCATTGAACCGTAATGGAGCAACCATTATCTTTTCCACCCACCGGATGGAATCTGTGGAAGAGCTGTGCGACAGCATCATCCTGATCAACAAGTCAAAGAAAATACTGGACGGAAAGGTAAAGGCCATTAAAGATACTTATCGGACAAATACGTACCGCGTGGAATACTTTTCCCGCGACGAACCGGTTACGGGAGTGGACGATCTGTTTGCCGTCAGCAGCCGGGAAACGGTAGAGGACCGCACCGTGCTAACCATTCATATCGCGGGGGGACGGACCATTAACGATGTGCTCACTTACCTTATCCCGCTGGTACAACTTCACGAACTGAAGGAAATTGTACCAAGTATACACGACATCTTTGTTGACAAGGTAACCCAAAGGAAGCCGTCCACCGCAATTGAAACCAACCAATGAACAAGATACTACTCATTATCCGGCGTGAATACCTGAGTCGCGTAAAAAAGAAATCGTTTCTGCTGATCACCTTCCTGGTTCCGATTTTTCTAATTGCGGTTTATGCGATTGCAATTTTGCTTGCGGTTAAAAGCTTCGAAAGTAACCGCGCTACCGTACAGGTTATTGATCAAAGCGGCCTGTTTAAGGGAAAGCTGCACAATACGGAAAACATCACGTTTGTGGAAACGTCCGGTAATGTTTCCGATGCCAGAGCAAATATCCGGGGCGCCAAGAAGAAACTGCTGCTGATTATTCCCGAAAACATAACCGAAACGCCACGGGTAGAATTACTATCGTCGGAAATGGCCAATGTCGGCACTCAGAAAACCATCAGCAGCCAACTGGAAGAAGTTCTCCGCGATATCGCTTTTGAAAAAGCGGGAATTGACCGCCAAACGGTAGAAGCCATCCGCCCGTCCGTTACAATTGAGGCACGGGAATTAACCCCTGAAGGTGAAAAGCAAAGCAGCGCGGAAGCCACCGTTGGCATCGCCATGACGCTATCCATTGTGGTGTATATTTGCCTGTTTTTATATGGTACGCAGGTGATGCGGGGTGTTATCGAGGAGAAAAACAACCGGATCATCGAAGTTATTATCTCATCGGTAAAGCCTTTTCAGCTGATGATGGGCAAAATTATCGGCATCGGCCTTGTCGGGCTTACCCAGTTTATTCTTTGGATCATCCTGTCGGCTACACTGATGGGCGGTGCCCGCATGGCCATCATGGATGACATGACGATTGAACAGGTTACCACCACACAGGAGCAAATGCCTTCCGGTAGCGAGCTGGGCGCTTACGGAGACGTAATGCAGGCGCTGAATACCGTGAATTTCCAGGAAATTATCATCGGGTTCCTCCTGTACTTTTTTGGCGGATACTTGCTGTACAGTGCACTGTTTGCGGCAGTGGGCTCGGCGGTGGACAGTGAAACCGAAACCCAGCAGTTTACTTTTCCGATCACGTTACCGCTGCTGTTTGCCTATATTCTTTCGTTCGGCGTATTGGTTAATGATCCTAACGGACCGCTCTCGTTCTGGCTCAGCATGATTCCATTGACATCACCTATTGCGATGCTGGTACGTATTCCCTTCGGTGTCCCTACCTGGCAGCTCGTCCTGTCGTTCGGCCTACTTGCCGGCGGATTTGTGCTGACCACGTGGATTGCCGCCCGCATATACCGGATCGGCATCTTGATGTATGGCAAAAAGGCAAGCTACAAAGAGCTGGTTAAATGGTTCAAATATAAAGGATAAGCGATTATCCATTAGTCAATAATTCCGTGCAGCGGTCCACCCTTAACCGCAAGGGCATCCACCCGTTTTTCGATTTCCGGCACTTTTATCAGCTCCGGCGCATGGTGCGGTTTCTTCCGTGCGTCAATGATCAGCGGGCCGCTGCATCCCCAGTGTTTGTGTCTGATAAAGCTCTTCACACCGTAAATGTCATGTGAAGGGTTACTCCTTGTAAATGTGATCCACACAAAATTATCCGTGTTCGCCGCGGTAAAGCCAGCGTCGTCACAAAGTACCAGCAGCTGTATGCCGGAGAAGTCAAGATCGGCAACGGCGCGGCACCAGGCTTCCACGCGATCAGTTTCAGCCTGACCATCGGTGAATGCGGGTGCTTCCACGGCAATAATGCCCGGCATCACCGGCTTATATGCGCTGAACGGTCTTGGAAGCATGACGCCCGAAGGAAGTGTCGGCGATAGCGCTCGTTTTTTAGGGCCCACGGCGGCAAATACCACTTTGGAACCTGCGTTAAGGTCGCTGCCCGAATAGTCAAGCGTATCGATGGTGGTCTGTGTATGGAAATGCAGGTCGCGTTCCAAATCAATGCGTTCCAGCATATGCGTAAAAAACGCGGGAACATCGTGGATATCCAGCTTGGGATCGTCCTGATGGGCTGCGATAAACAAGTACTTCGCGAGGCTCAGCTGATTCTTCCCCAGCACCTGGTTGGCAATGGTCAGTACTTCCTGTGGACGTTCCGTCCGCAAATACGGCGTATACCGCTCACTTCCAATCGCAAAAAGCAACGGGTGTACCCCCGCCGCATCCACGGCGTGGACAGCATGAAGTCCGTTGATCTCTTTGGGAATGGCGGACCCTGTTATTTCATGGATCAATGCGCCGAAGCTGGTATCTTCCTGCGGCGGCCGTCCCACTACTGTAAACGACCAGATGGGATTTTTGCGGTGGTAAACGCGGTGTACATGCATCACCGGGAATGGATGTACCAGGCTGTAGTACCCCAGGTGATCGCCAAAGGGTCCCTCTGGTTTATTGTCTTCGGGATATACCGTGCCGGTAATCACAAAATCAGCATCTGCGGAAATACAGAAGCCGGCATCATCATAAAAGTACCGGAACCGCCTGTTGCCCAGTGCGCCGGCAAAGGTTAGTTCGGACAGTCCCTCAGGCAACGGCATCACCGCGGAAAGTGCATGGGCCGGTGGACCGCCTACAAAGACACTTACTTTTAAGGGGCGCCCCAGTTCATTGGCTTTGCTCTGATGGACACCGATACCGCGGTGCAATTGGTAGTGAAGGCCCACTTCCTCGTCGGGTATGTAAGCGTTGCCGGCCAGTTGGATGCGGTACATGCCCAGGTTGGCGCCCATCACACCCGGGTGGTCAATATCTTCGGAGTAAACCTGGGGCATGGTAATAAATGGCCCGCCGTCCATCGGCCAGTTGACCACCTGTGGCAACTGGCTGATACGGGTAGTGCCGTATCGGATGGGTGCCCCGCTCCCCTTCTTCCAGGGAAGGGCCGCCAGCGCCGTAGCCGCCACATGGGTGTATCGGAACGGATTACGCAGTGCCCGCATGGGATCCGACTTGACGTCGACCAGCACCTTAATCTTTTCCAGTGTATCCCGGAACATAAAACGGGAACGGTCGAGGGTTCCAAACAGGTTGGATACCGCCGGAAAAGGGCTCCCTTTGACGTTTTCAAACAACAGTGCCGGCCCCTTGGCATCGTAGACACGCATGTGTATAGCTGCCATCTCCAAATAGGGGTCTACTTCTTCTTTAATGCGGACGAGGTGCCCGTGATGTGCTAAATCATCAACACATTCCCGGAGGCTGCGGTATCCCATATGCGTTACATTTTACCTACAACTATTTTCGTAAGGCGGTCATAATCCAGGTAGTTATTGGCTAATCTGCATACCTCTTCGGCATCGATTCGGCGGATAACTTCGTCGTAATAACGGTAGTATCCCAGGCTCAAACCTGAAAAATAGGCGTTTTTAAACTTATCGGCATGGGAAAATACATTTTCCAGGCTTCCAAGCATGGAACCCATCAAATAATTTTTTACCAGCGACAGTTCCTCTTCGCTTACCAACTCCGTTTTCAGCCGCAGGATTTCTTTTTCAATCTCGGTAAGTGCAGCGGCCGTGACCGCTGTTCCGACTTCCGTCGCAATGGTAAAAAAAGCACCATGCTTTAACGAAACAAGTCCCGATCCAACACTGTAAGTATATCCTTTGTCTTCGCGGATGTTGGTCATCAGCCTGGAGCCGAAATACCCGCCCAGTAGTGTGTTGACTACCTGCAACCCGGGGAACTCGGGGTGGCTTCGGGAAATGGACCGGTATCCCAGACGGAGAGCGGACTGCATCGCGTCCTGTCGCTCTTCCAATAACAGTGTGCCTGTGTTCTCCACCGGGAAAACCAGACCGGGCTGCGGTTCCAGCTGCTGCGCGGATGGCAGCCATTCGTCGCCGAACAACTGTTCAACCTGCGTGATAAGCGCGTCAGTAACCCTGCCAGACAGCAGCAACGTGCAATTATCCGGTTGGTATTGTGTCTTAAACAAAGAACGAAGGTCATTACCATTAATGTGGTCATAATCACTTATTTCGGCAGAAATACCATATCGGTTTTCACCAAATACGGCGGCATGGAATAAACGACGGGCAACTACACTGTTTTTCTGGAGTGAAACCTGCAGCTTCTGTTTGTTATTGCGGATATAAGTTGCTAATTCCTGATCGGGAAAAACAGCCCCGGTAAGGACCTCCCGGACAAGCGGCAGTAACTGGCTTAAATGTTTGTTCAATGAAAATAGACTCAGTGTCGACCGGTCAGCTTCTACCTGCGGGACCAGGAACGCCCCATAAAAGTCAACCATCTCCGCAATCTGCTTACTGGTATGCGTTGCAGTGCCTTCCAATAACATCTCACAGGCGCAGGTGTGCAAAAGCGTATTTTCCGTTTGCAAAAACACATGGTCAAATATCCATTCCATGCGTATGATGTCCTGCTCCCCCGCATCAAAAATAAATACCTTCAGTCCGTTCTTAAAAGTCAGCTCACGCGGGGCAATTAAGTCAAATCCGGCAATCGGATGGGAAACAGGAGGGTGATTTCTATCCAGCATTTTTTGTAGCAATGTATACTAATGTTGACGAATTTTCTCTTCTAAACAGCTGCTTAGCCTGTTGCTGAATCGCTTCGGCTGTTACACCGAGGTATTGCGCCGTTTCCCGATTAAAGGCAGCGGCGTCGCCCAGCAGCTCAAAATAAGCCAGGTTCATGGCTTTATCCAGGATGGCCATTTCTGAAAATGCCATCGTGGATTCCACTTTATTTTTCACTTTATCCAGCTCATAATCACCAACAAGTTCCTGCTTGAGGGCTTCCAGTTCTGCCCAGATCGCCGTTTCCGCCGCTTCCATGTCAATATGCGGCAACGGCTTTCCTTCCACTACGAATAAATTAGGCCCGAGGCTACCCGTCTGATAAGCATTCAGCTCGCTGAAAAGTTCCTGTTCTTTGACCAGACGCCGGTAAAGCCTGGACGAAGGTCCCTGGGAAAGCAAATCGGAGATCAGGTCCATGGCATGATAACCCGCTTCCTGTCTGCCTGGACCATGGAACGCGATGTAAAGACTGCTGAGTGGGACATCAGCCACTACAATTTCCCTGCGTGGCTCCAGCTGTGCGGGTTCCGGTGGAAGCTGTCTTGTGTATTTTGGTTTTGCGGGAATGGGTGCAAACCACTTCTCGGCGAGCGCTTTTACCGCTGCTGTCTTCACGTGGCCAGCGACAACCATAATTGCGTTACTGGGCGTATAGTGTTTTTCAAAGAATGCCCGGACATCGTTCATGCTGGCTTCTTCGATATGGGCGAGTTCTTTGCCAATCGTTGCCCAGCTATAGGGATATGTGGTATAAGCCAGCGGCCGCAGACGCAGCCAGACATCACCATAGGGCTGGTTGAGATACCGCTGTTTAAATTCCTCGCACACCACCTGGCGCTGGACCTCCAGGCTCTTTTCGCTGAAAGCCAGACTAAGCATCCGGTCACTTTCCAACCAAAAGGCCGTTTCCAGGTTGGTCGCCGGAAGCGTGACGTAATAATTGGTGATATCGTTGCTGGTAAATGCATTATTCTCGCCACCGACGCGTTGCAGCGGACCGTCAAAATGCGGGATGTTTACGGATCCGCCGAACATCAGGTGTTCAAACAGGTGGGCAAATCCGGTTTTGTCCGGATTTTCATCGCGGGCGCCCACATCGTACAATATATTGACGGCGGCCATCGGAGTGGCCGGATCTTCGTGTACCAGCACCCGTAGCCCGTTAGTCAGTGTAAAACGGTCGAATGTAACCATTGTTTTTTCTTAAGTTATCTGGATGATATTATTCCGCCAGCCAGTCAATTCCCGGTTTAAGCAATGCCAGGGTATCGGCTTCGGGGCTTCCTTTCGGCGCTTCAAAATTATAAGCCCACTGCGCGAGCGGGGGCAGACTCATTAAAATGGATTCGATACGGCCATTCGTTTCGAGGCCGAACTTGGTACCCGCATCATATACCAGGTTAAACTCTACATAGCGGCCGCGCCGGAGTTGTTGCCAGCGTTCATTTTCCGGAGTGAATACCCGATTCCGGTTCCGGTTGGCCAATTCCGAATAAATGGGTACAAACGCCTCTCCGACGTGACGCGAGAAGTCGAAAATACGATCCCAGGACTCCCCGGTCTTCTCGGGCGTAAGCCGATCGTAAAAGATCCCGCCGATACCACGTGTCTCCTGCCGGTGCGGGATGAAAAAATACTTGTCTGCATGTGCCTTGAACTCGGGATAAAATGCGGCATTGGAGCGGTCGCATACGTCTTTCAGCGACTGGTGGAAGAAGCGGGCGTCATCCTGTTCGATATAATGCGGGGTAAGGTCTATCCCCCCGCCGAACCACCGCACGGTGTCATTCAGCTCAAAGTACCGAATGTTCATGTGGATAATGGGTACAAACGGGTTCCGGGGATGAAGAACGATCGACACGCCCGTGGCAAAGAAGTTTTCCTCATCCACACCGAAAGCCTTTTTTACCGGTTCTGGTAAACGGCCGTGCACCGCCGAGAAATTGACGCCTCCGCGTTCAATGAGGTCTCCCTGCTGGATGATGCGTGTGCGCCCGCCGCCACCGCCATCGCGCTGCCAGACCTCCTCTTCAAAGACCGAAACACCATCCAACGCTTCCAGGCCCTGGCATATCCCGTCCTGTATACCGCTGTAATCCGCCGCTATGGTTTCCTTCGTTGTCGTCATATCTTTTGTAAAATCAATAAATTCAATATCCCATGGCCACATCATCGCCCCGCGGATCGGCACCCCCCTGTAAACTACCGTCAGGCTGCACTAAAATTGCATCGACACGACCAATACTGTTACGGTCCACCAGTTTATACCCCGTTGTGGTAAGCATATGGCGGACCTTCTTGCTGACCGCATCGCGTTCAGCCATCACTTCATCCGGAAGCCACTGGTGATGGAACCGGGGCGCAGTCACAGCGTCCTGTACATTCATATTGAAATCGATGACATTGAGCACGGTCTGGAATACAGATGTCATGATCGTGGAGCCACCCGGGGTGCCGACCACCAGGAACAGGCTGCCGTTTTTCTCGATAATAGTTGGAGTCATGGAACTGAGCATCCGTTTTCCCGGTTCGATGGCGTTGGCTGCACCACCCGTCAACCCGAACATATTGGGTACTCCCGGTTTTACCGAAAAATCATCCATTTCGTTATTTAGCAAAAAACCGGCGCCGTCCACCACCACGAACGAGCCGTACGAGCCGTTAATGGTTGTGGTAATGGATACTGCATTGCCGGTCTGGTCCACAACCGAAAAATGAGTGGTTTCCTCGTGTTCGCCGGGGGGCAAAGGTCCGGCATAAATCGCACTGCTGAACGATGCGTGTCCGAAATTCATGTTGCGCATCCGGTTGGCATTATAGGCGGAATCAATAAGCATGGCCTGCGGTACACGGTAAAAATCGGGGTCTCCGAGGTGCGTTGCCCGGTCGGCATATACCCGACGCTCCGCCTCAATCATCACCCGCATGGTAGAATCCTGTTGAAACCCCCATTCCGATAAAGGGAAAGCCTCTACAGATTTAAGCATCGCAATCAGTGCAATACCCCCGCTTGACGGCGGCGGCATGGATATGACCCGGTGGCCGCGATAGGTAGATACAACCGGATCACGCCATTTGGCGTGATAATTTGCTAAATCAGTATGGGAAATAATGCCGTTGCCACGCGCCATTTCCGCTACGATCCGGTCTGCTGTCTCCCCCTCGTAAAATCCCGCCCGGCCCTGCTGGCTGATCAATGTCAGCGTATGAGCCAGCTCCCGCTGAACAAGTGTATCTCCAGGCTGCCACTCCCCTGTCCGGACAAGCGCGGTACCCGCGGCATTATACTGCATCAATGCGGCTTTCCGGTGATTGAGTTCCGCTGCCTGACGGGCCGTAACCGGAAACCCTTGCTCAGCCAACCGGACAGCCGGCTCCACGAGTAATTTCCAGTCCAGTTTCCCGTACTTTTCATGTGCTTTAACCATGCCATCGACCGAACCGGGGATACCTGATGCCAATTGCCCCCGAAGGCTTAGATCGGTAATGGGGTTGCCCTGCGCATCCAGATACATATCCTTGCTGGCCGCTCCGGGTGCGGCCTCACGGAAATCAAGTGCAGCAACAGATCCGTCGGCGCCCCGGTAAACCATGAAACCACCGCCACCAATATTGCCGGCGTTGGGGTAAACTACCGCAAGGGCAAATTGCACGGCTACCGCGGCATCCACGGCATTGCCACCATTTTTCAGTATCTCCAAGCCAACGGCCGAGGCCTCTGGGTGCGCGGTGACCACCATACCGTTGTGGTACGCCGGCAACCGGGTTTCCCCGCGAAACAACTGGCACGAAACCATAGAAAACACCAGCAAAACACTAAAAAAGCGAACAAGCAGGAAGTTTTTCATTTGATTATGTACTAAGTCAATTTTTCGGCCAACCGGCTGATCGCCTCTGCCGGCGAATGATTTTCATATAAAATCTGATATACGGCGCTGCAAATAGGCAATTCAATGTGATGAACGTTGCAAATTTTCTGGATGCAATACGCAGCGTAATATCCTTCAGCCACCATGTTCATTTCCAGCTGCGCCGATTTCACGTGATAACCCTTGCCGACCATATTGCCGAAGGTACGGTTCCGGCTAAACTGCGAATAGGCGGTAACTAATAAATCGCCCAGGTAGGCCGACTCCTTGATATCCCGATCGATCGGTTTTACGGTATTGACAAATTCCGCCATCTCCCGTATCGCGTTTGATATCAATACTGCCTGAAAATTATCGCCGAAACCGAGGCCATGGCATATTCCGCCGGCCACCGCATAGATGTTTTTCAGGATGGCTGCGTATTCGGTGCCGTAGATATCATCGGATACATTGGTCTTGATATAACGCGTTTCAATAAGCGAAGCCACCAGTGCCGCAACATGGGTATCGCGGGAAGCAATAGTGAGGTATGATAATTTCTCGAGCGAAACCTCCTCCGCATGGCAGGGACCTCCGACGACGGCTATTTTATCAATAGGAATGGCATATTGCTGCTGCAGGAAATCACCGACAATCTGATTTTCATCCGGCACAATGCCCTTGATCGCCGATACGATTATTTTGCCCTTCAGCATATCGGGCGTGATTCCCTTTAATGCGTCTTTGAGAAAAGCCGCCGGTGTATTCAAAATAACGATGTCAGCATGGGCTATCACCGTGCGGATATCTGTATGAATATTCCGTTTCGGAATTTTAACCGACACGGCACTTAAATAATTCGGATTGTGTTTATAATCTTTGATATAGTCGGCCGTCTGTTTGTTGCGTACCCACCAAAATATGGATTTTTCGACACGGTTATCGCCTAGCATCTTAATCATAGCCGTTGCCCAGCTACCGCTTCCCACTACCCCTATAGTCTGTTTCGTAAAATTCATAAATGCGTTTATCGTCGTATCTGCGGAGTGTTACAAGTTAATGTTTCCATACGAAAGAAGCAAACGGGCTGTTCCGGTATGTTTGCGTTTTAATAAAAAAGCCCCTCAATTCAACATCAAGAGGCCTTCTGTACGCCAATCAGGATTCGAACCTGAGACCGACGGTTTAGAAAACCGTTGCTCTATCCAGCTGAGCTATTGGCGCCCGCATTGGGGACAAAAATACAACTTAATCCGGTATCCATGCAATATCGGGTAAAATAATCACGATTTTACGGCTGTTATGGACGGCTGAAAAATCGTTTTTTCCTCTAACTGCGGCGGTTACCAAAAAAAAGCATATCGGAATTTGCAAAATATAAGAGAGTTTGTACTTTTGCGGCGGAGAGTTGGCAGAGCGGTCGAATGCGGCGGTCTTGAAAACCGTTGTCTGTAACAGGACCGGGGGTTCGAATCCCTCACTCTCCGCTGTGAGGGATTTCATTCTGAAGTCCCTCTTTTTTTTCTAAAATTAGTAGATTTAAGTCTTTCATTTTCTGATAGTTATTAGACAATATATCTATCATAGTAGGTGTTCGATAGATGTTGTTTTTATACAATTTATAATAGGGTGTCAGTTTTTGTTTTCCTTAATTTTCCCTTATTTACCCAGAGAAGAAACCTGTCATCTTTATCTTTCGTATATCCAACAATTAAATCACCAATGAAATCCATCTTTTCATTGAAACAGGATTTATGCTCAATTTGATTAAACATGGTTTTCGTTAGCCGTTTGTTGCCTACGACAACCTCCCTAACAGTAACATTCAATTGCGTCAATTTATAATCCACCATTTATCGGATGTTTAGGACAATAAAGATATATAACTTATGTGGAATATTTCTTTTTTGGCTTACCGCCTTTATCCCGACTTTTATCGAAATTTTCGAGTGTGCCGAAAAAAATTACATCCACGGGTATGCCATCTGGGAAAAATAAAGTCTGTGCAGCGATCAATTGGAAGTCATCGCCGATTATTCCCCGTTTTTTGTGCCTTTGGATTTCAGGGTCAAAAAACAAGGCCATGAGGTTCTCAAATATGTTATTAACCAAGTCGTCAGAAATTACGAGTGAAAAATAATCCGTTTATTTTTAGCGGTATATATAATACCTGCAAAAATATTATTGCAGCTAATCCCGGGTTCTGTGGTGTACGGTTTTCACCGGGTTGATGTTTATCGGCCAAAAGCTAAACCAAGAGGATTCCTTGGCCCTGAAATTTAGAAGCTTCATAGGCACACCAAATTTATTACGCTCGTAATCGCTGCTTGTCGTGCACCCCTTTGGCACTTTCAAATATTTTCCTATTTTTACAGGGGTTTACGGCAACCGATATCGCTAATAATCCTAACGATCATTAAGCACAACGACGGTTCTAGGTCGATTTAATGATTGTTACCGTTGATTTCGACTGTGACTGTTGTTTATATAACCTATTTTATGAATTACCAAGAACTTTGATGCTCAAGTATGCCTTTTACGTCAGTCAGCGCTAGAATTTCAACCATGCCACTCGTGTTAGTGGGACCAATCTTGAGAAAGGTCAC
>NZ_JBEBRB010000015.1:0-48699 GCF_040395035.1 Parapedobacter lycopersici
TTGAGCAATCGATATCCCAGCCCAAAGCGGACGATCTGGTGAAAACCATGTCTGCGTTCCGTAATTTGATGGATGTGTATAAAGTGGAAGCCTACATGGCATGTGCAACGTCGGCCATGCGCGAGGCTGAAAACGGCGGGGCGCTCGTTGCACAGATCAGGGCATCCGGTATTGACTTGCAGATCATCGACGGTGCGAAGGAGGCGGAAATTATCTACAACAGCCATATAGAACAGCAACTGGGAGGTAAAAAGGTTTACCTGTATATTGATGTGGGCGGGGGAAGCACCGAACTGTCCCTGTTTGCGGATACCCGGCTGGTGGCATCGGCATCGTTCAATATCGGCACAATCCGGATATTGGATAATCAGGATGATGAAGAAACGTGGAGTGAAATGAAAGACTGGGTAAAAACCCATACCGGGATGTTTAAGAATGTGTACGGGGTGGGTACCGGTGGAAACATTAACAAATTATCCAGGCTGGCCAATGATAAGGAAGACAAGCCGATCTCATACACAAAACTGAAATCGATCTACGAATACCTTAACTCGTTTTCGCTGAAAGACCGTATCAATGTACTGGGATTGAATAATGACCGGGCTGATGTGATTATCCCTGCGTGTGAAATTTTTCTTACGTTGATGAAGTATGGCCGATTGAGACAGATCATTGTGCCGAGGGTAGGCCTGGTAGACGGAATTATACAGACACTGATTGATCAATACCAGGATGAAAACCGTTCCTGATGTGATTTTTCAATTGTATTAAAAGACTTGTAGAAACAAAAAAATACGCTACTTTTGCATTCGTTAATCCCTGCGGAAGTGGCGAAATTGGTAGACGCACCATCTTGAGGGGGTGGCGCCCTACGGGCGTGGCAGTTCGAATCTGCTCTTCCGCACCAAACAAAAAGGCCTTTGCGAAAGCAAGGGCTTTTTCATTACAGGGCATGCCAAACCCACCCGGATGCCGTCAACTTTGGGTGTCACTGATGACTTCAACAGTCATCATGCCGAATTCGCAGGCCAGGTGAAAATGCTCAGCGGATATTACCACTCCCGGCCGAAATACTGACCGCGATCGCACATCCACTGTTCGATTGCGGACACTTTAATTAACAACCATCTTCGGTTTTTACCGGATCAGCGTGTTTTTTGCAATTGGCAAATTTGTTGTTGCCGTAAAGAAGTCTGTGGAGCGAAAGCCTGCCATGGCGTACCTATAATAAGACATTGGTATGATTAGGAATTACCTTAAGACTGCACTGCGCAACCTCCGGAAACATCGGATATTTTCGTTCATCAACATCACTGGCCTCTCCGTTGGGATGACTGCCTGCTTCCTGATCTTTCTTTACGTGAGCTTTGAGCTGAGCTATGACAGCTTTCACACCAAGGCCGATCGCATCTACCGCTTAACCACGACAGTCAGTACACCTACCGAAACGTTCGAGGGGGCTATTACCAATTATCCGAATGGGCCGAATATCAAGCATGATTTTCCCGAGGTGGCATCTTTCGTGCGGGTTGCGGACGTCAATCTATTGGTTAAGCAGGGTGACTTGAAGATCAACGAGCCCCACGGTTTGGCGGTCGATTCCTCCTTTTTCCAGGTATTCGATTTTGGGCTTGTGCAGGGGGATCCGCGCACAGCTTTAATTGACCCGTTCAGCGTGGTACTCAGCGAGCGCGCAGCCAAAAAATATTTTGGTACGGAAGACCCGATGGGCCGGGAATTGACTCTCCCCACCGGGGACACCGTGCTCACGGTTCGGATCACGGGCCTGATGCACGACATGCCGGCGAATTCGCAGATTAAGGGAGACCTATTGATCTCGATGTCTACGCTCACCGAAGTGCTGGAGAAGGAGTCTGCCGAAAACTGGACCAACCATTATCCCAGTACCTATCTACTACTGAATCCCGGCGCTGATCCCCGGGCACTGGAAGCCAAGCTGCCGGACTACCTGGAGCGGCACATCGGCAGCCTCATGAAAGAGCTGCAGATGCACTATACGCTCCGCTTGTATCCCTTGAAGGAAGTATATCTCCATTTCGGTAATTACCGGTATGCGGGGCAAACGGGTAATGTCGTCCATGTTTATATTTTTGGTGCGGTGGCTTTGTTGATCCTGCTGACGGCCTGTTTCAATTTCGTGAACTTGTCTACTGCGAGGGCAGTGGAGCGGGCGCGGGAAGTAGGCATCCGCAAAGTGGTCGGTGCGGCAAGGGGACAACTGACGCGGCAGTTTATCGGCGAATCGCTATTGGTGAGCCTGATTGCTGTGGTGCTTGCAATCGTTTTTTCGTCCCTGTTGCTGCCGCTATTCAACCAACTGGCAGGTAAGGTGATTTCCGATAGTTTATTCAGTAATCCGGGGGCGTTGCTGGCGCTCTGTTCCGGAGCGCTTGGAGTGGGGTTGCTCGCGGGTATTTATCCGGCTTGGGTACTGTCTTCGTTCAAGCCGGTGAAAGTCCTGAAGGGAGGTGTCACCGGCAGCGGTCCAGCGAAGACCTGGTTACGGAAGGGGTTGGTGGCAGGCCAGTTCACCCTCTCACTTGCATTGATTGCTGCTACGCTTACGGTCTACAAGCAAATGGACTACATGCGTAGCCAGCAACTGGGTTTCCGTAAAGACCAGGTATTGGTCATAAACGGTTACGAAGACCGCGCTCAGGAAATCGTAAAGGAAGCCATTACTAACCTGCCCGGTGTCCGGTCGGCCAGTCTATCGTCCAGTGTCCCGGGTGGCGACCATACCAGCGCTTATTCGGAAATTGAGAATGTGGAGGGAGCGTTACAACAGTCCAACGTGGATCTGTATTTTGTGGATTTTGATTATTTCGACCTGTACAACCTGGAGATGGCGGCAGGGCGATCCTTCTCCCGGGAGTTTGGGACAGACGCTACGCAGGCGATGGTGCTGAATGAGGCTGCCGTAGCAATGCTTGGGTATTCTTCGCCCCAGCAGGCGATAGGTCGGCGGTTCAAGCAATGGGGGCATGAAGGCCGGATTATTGGGGTGGTCAAGGATTTTCATTACCACTCGCTACAGACTAAAATACAGCCATTGAGCATGCGGATCGATCCAAGTGGTTTTCAGTACATTTCGGTGAACCTGGCCGGTGGCGACATACGCACCAGCCTGAACGCAATTAAAAAAGTCTGGGAAGCCCAAGTACCGGATAAGCCGTTTACGTATGAATTTCTCGACGATTCCTTTGATAATCAGTACCGGGGGGAGCAGCGGTTTGGCAGCCTCTTCTTCTACTTTTCGGTGCTGGCTATTTTCATTTCCTGTCTGGGCATGCTGGGATTGGTTGCATACAGCACCGTGCAGCGTACCAAGGAGATCGGTGTCCGCAAGGTACTCGGAGCGTCGGCGACAAGCGTGGTCGCGCTGATATCCCGTGATTTCCTGAAGCTGGCGGGTATTGCAGCTGTCATCGCCGTACCACTGGTGTGGTATATCATGGACCGGTGGCTGACAAACTTTGCCTACCGTACGCCATTATCCTGGTGGATATTTGCCCTGTCGGCCGCATTGATGTTGATGATTACGCTCGCAACGATCGGTTTCCACGCTGTCAAGGCCGCATTGATGAATCCGGTAGATACGCTTCGGAACGAATAGGTAACCAGGCGATGACAAGTTGTGCCGGTCTTGCTTAACCGCTGCTGACGGCGATCGGCTGTACGTATTTCTCCAGACAGCCATTCAGAAATACCGTAATTCGTGACATAGATTCGTTCGAGGTTAAACGGAAACGATCGATGATGTCCTGCTTTCAAACTAATCAACGGATATCCCCGATTGCTACATAGCTGGATTTCAGAAATTGGCAAGCCCGGGCTAACGGAGTTTCCTCTTTCTGTATCAACAGAAAATACCTATGCGAAATAGGCTAGGCGCTGACATAGCTATTCCTTTGTTTACTTAAACCACCATCCAATGTGCCTATAAATATCATTTATAGGCATCGGCTCGCGCGCGCTGTCGCAATATGCGCTTACATCCCAGTGCGTGTATGTGCGGAGTCGATTTAGTAAACATATTTGCAAATAAACTTTTTAATTCTATATCTTAGCTTTCTACCCAATTATGCCTGGTTTTAATGAGAAAAACGATACAGAATTAATCTTCTACCTGAAAGATGGAGATGAAACGGCATTCACCGGAATTTATAATCGATATTGGGACAAGCTATATTTTTTGGCCTATCAAAAACTAAAGGATACTGCGGCTGCAGAGGAGATCGTTCAAGATGTATTCCTAACGCTGTGGAAACGAAAGGCAATTCTTCAGATTCGATCGTTGCCAGTATATTTAGCCGCTATGGTGCGTTACGCTGTTTACCATTACATTGCCAAAGAAAAACAGGTTCAGGAATACCAGCAGAACTGGAAACGGCATCAGGATTTATCAATAGATGCTGCTGAGGCGTTAGAAAATAAGCTACTCCTTGAAATTATTGAAACGCTGTCAAATGACCTGCCAGAAAAATGCCGGCTGGTTTTTCAGTATAATAAACTGGAAGATCGTCCACTCCATGAAGTAGCAGATACACTCCATATCTCAACCAAAACGGCGGAAGCGCACCTTACCAAGGCGCTTAGAATTATACGGAGCCGTTTCGGTAAAGGTTTATATTCTCTATTTATTTAATTTTTTAATTAATTAGATAAGGGTAAACCTCCGTCGCCATACTCTACCTAATAGATAAGCCAGAAATACTGGATCACCAATTATGAATCATATTAGGGAGATTGCAAAAAAATTTATTGCAGGGAATGCCTCTTTAGCAGAAAAGGAGTTGTTACACAAGTGGTATGACGATCAGGTCATTGCCGCTGATGATTTTGTAAATATCCCGGACGCAGCAAATGCGGATGAGATACGCCAGCGCATATATCAATCCATATTAGCAAGACTGGATGAGCAGCAGTCAGGATGTGCCGGAGATAAAACGGCAAAATTGCTTGATTTTAGACAAATAGCTGCGGTGGCAGCCGTGGCATTGATCACGTTTTCACTCATTGGCTACCTATATTGGCCCGAAAAGAATCAGGCAATAGTATCCCTTCAATCCGAAAACAGCATGGTAATAGAGGATGTGTCTCCCGGAGGGAATAAAGCTGTGCTGACACTTGCTGATGGACATGAAATTGTCTTGGCACAACAGGAGGAAGGTTTTCTTACCCGCATAGGCGATGTGACCATCAGCAAAACAGCCGATGGATTATTGGTCTATAAAGCGGCCAATAGCCGATCTGTTTTCGCGGATAACCGTGTGTTGTATCATAGATTGACAACCCCAAAAAGTGGCCAGTATCAGGTCATATTGCCGGATCAAACCAAAGTGTGGCTTAATGCAGCTTCTTCCTTGAAATACCCCGCAAAATTTGCCAGCGACAAACGGGAAGTCGAATTGGACGGTGAGGCTTATTTTGAGGTAGCTAACGCTTTTTATGCAGAAAGACATCTTTCTACGAAATCCAAAAACAGGGATCAATATAAAGTGCCATTTATTGTAAAAACAAGGAATCAACAGGTTGAAGTGACCGGAACCAAGTTTAACATCAGTGCCTATGCAGATGAGGAGGCGGTAAAGACAACGTTACTTGAAGGCGGCGTACGCGTTACGGTTTCAGCGACAACCGGAGCGGCCGGACCACAGCAAAAGACCTTAAAACCCGGAGAACAAGCGGTATTGACGAATGACCAATTGGACGTGACCCAGGTCAATGTTGAAAATGAATATTCATGGAAAGATGGTAATTTTTTGTTTAACGATCAGCCATTGCATATGATCATGCGGCAATTATCACGCTGGTACGATGTGGAGGTTGATTATACTTACTTGCCCAATACCCGGTATAATGGCTTTATTTCCAGAGATGTGCCGCTGTCCCATGTGTTGGAAATGTTTGAAAAAACCGGCAATACTCATTTCGAGATAAAAAACAGAACCATTAAAGTTAAACCTTAAAAATGATAAGCCTATGTAGTATAAACAAAACGATCAGTGCCTTACAATAAATAAAGCCGGATACGCAGCCACGTATCCGGTATGATTAAGGCAAATTCCGCAATGATAAGTAACAGATTAATCACCTTAAAACAATACAAATATAATGAATTTAAGCACATTGAAATGGCTTTTGATCATGAAGCTTACAACTGTTTTACTAGTGGCGGTCAACCTTCATGTCTCGGCCACTGTTTTTTCCCAGGACATTGTCTTAACTGAAAAAAACGTGTCTTTAGGGACCGTGCTGCAAAAAATCAGACTCCAGAGCGGTTACCAATTACTTTACAACGCCGATTTATTACGTGAGATGGCCAATCCGGTGACCATCGAAATAAAAGGTGCTTCAGTAGAGGAAGCGCTGCGGCAGGCACTGAAAAATCAGCCTTTTAATTACGAGTTGAGCAACCGCACGATACTTATTCGTCCGAAGTGGAGTAAAATAAATCCCAAACCAACATTTATGATGCCGGTTCAAGTACAGGTTAGCGGAACAATTACAAACGAAAGTAATACACCTATTGCCGGTGCTACGGTTACATTAAAAGGGACAACCCATAGTACATTGACAAATGAGCGGGGTGAATTTACTATTGATGCAGCACCTGATGGTGTTTTAGAGATCAGTTATATAGGTTTTATCTCGCAGGAAGTCAGTATAAACAATCAACTTGTCATTAATGTCCAGCTCAGTGCAGATCAGCGGGCATTAGAAGAGGTCGTGGTAGTCGGATACGGAACGCAAAAACGAAAGGATTTAACTGGCGCAGTAAGTTCCGTTTCGGCAGAGGATTTTGCAGACATGCCGGTTGCAAATGTTAGTCAGGCTTTGAGTGGTCGGGTAGCCGGACTGGATATTGTTTCTTCCGGTGGAGACCCAGGTAGTGAATCTGCCATTTTGCTTCGCGGCACCCGCTCATTTACCGCTTCAAATGATCCTTTGATTATCGTCGATGGAATGCCCTTTTATGGGACCATTAACGATATTAATCCTTATGATATAAAGAGTGTCGACGTGTTAAAAGATGCCTCATCAACAGCTATTTATGGCTCGAGAGGTTCAAATGGGGTAATTATGATTACCACAAAACGGGGCGAATCAGGCAAACCGCGGTTTCTTGTAGAAAGTTACGCCGGGGCGCAATTCCGCTACGGAAGAATGCCCTATGCTGACGCAACTCAATATGCAGACTGGGCCCGGGAGGCATTTCGTGCTTCGGGAGGCTATCCGGACCCTGGTGTTAACCCCAAATATGATGAAGCTGTTTTCGATGCAATTGAATTGGAAACGTTAAAATCAGGTGGGCCGGGGCTTGATTACCAAGATTTACTGTTGCAAAATGGGCATCAGCAGAAGCACCAGTTATCGATTATGGGTGGGAGTGAGGCGGTGAAATATAATTTTGCGACGAATTATTTTAATGAAGAGGGGATTCTGCCAGATGATATTTTTAATCGCATCAGTATGCGAACGAATCTGGACTTTACACTTTCGCCCATTATCACCGCGGGCACATCGATCCAATTGAATTACAGTATAAATTCCAATAAAACAGATCCCCGGGCATTGACATATTATGCCGTTAACGGGAGTCCGCTAGGACAGGTATACAACGAGGACGGATCTCCACGGTTCGCACTTACTACCGATGGTTTTGAAATAAATCCATTAGCCGATTACCTGTTTGATTCGTATCGGTATGATAATAAACGTTGGGACGCATTTGTAAATGCCTACGGAGAGGCGAAAATCCTGCCGGAATTAACATATCGCTTAAGTGTAGGAACGAATTTCAGGCTAGCAACGGAAAAAGAATCGGCAGGATATTATTCGATTATGCGAAACCTTGGTTTACCGACTGCAAATATAGACAACGCGATTAATAACTTTAAGTTATACGAAAGTATCCTTACATACAACAAAACTTTTAACGAAGACCATCAATTAACTGTGACTGGCGTCCACGGTTTTCAGGCTACGCATACGGAAACCAGTGGTGCGGGCGTGACCGATGTGCCCTATGAACCTTCAAGATATCATAATATCGGAAGTGCGAATGTGGTGAATGAGGTGAGCTCCAGCCTATCGGAGTGGACCCTGCTCTCTTATGCCGCACGTATATTCTATGGTTATAAAAGCAAATATTTATTAACGCTTTCTATGCGTGCCGATGGCGCTTCCCAATTTGCTGACAATCATAAATGGGGATATTTTCCGTCCGTCGCTTTTGCCTATAATATCTCCGAAGAGCCTTTTATGGCCGGTGTTCAGGATTGGCTTTCCAACCTGAAACTGAGGCTCTCCTATGGTGTTACCGGCAATCAGGCCATTAATCCTTATCAGACACAGGGAAGTCTGGAAAGAACGACCTATTCCTGGAACGAAAATGCGGGATTTGGCTATCGACCAGCGGCGTTGGCAAACAAAAACCTCAAATGGGAAAGTACAGCAGTTTACAATGTTGGTGTTGATTTCGGACTATGGGCCGGAAGAGTCAGCGGTAATGTCGAAGTCTATAATACCAATACCTACGATTTGCTCATGTTTCGGAAACTGCCCATTACATCTGGATACGACCAGGTACTGGAAAATGTGGGTAGCACAACGAACAAAGGTTTTGAAGTAGGTCTTCGCACTGTTAACATCACACGTCAGGATTTCAAATGGAATACAAATTTCACATTGTATACCAATCGATCCAGAATCACTGAACTGTACAACGGCAAGATAGATGATATTGGAAACGGTTGGTTTATCGGACATCCGATAAATGTTTATTACGATTACCAAAAGATCGGCATCTGGCAGCTGAATGAAGCAACAGATGCTGCGAGCTATGGACGTGTTCCGGGACAAATAAAAGTATTGGATTTAAATGATGACGGCAATATATCGGCTGCAGACCGTATGATCCTAGGAGACCGTGAGCCTGATTTTGTGGCTAATATGACCAACCAATTCTCTTATAAAAACTGGGATTTTTCGGTAACTGCTTATGTTCGGTGGGGTGGAATGACTGCCGTTGGCGCTTTCGCACCCTATTCCAAGAAGCGATACAATAAATTCATCTTTGATTATTGGACACCGGACAACCCAACGGACGCATATCCCCGCCCAAACCAATTGTATGAAGGTGGTGGTCTTGATGGTAGCACATTGACTTACCGGGATGCCACTTACATCACAATCCCGCAGGTGTCACTGGGCTATTCGATTCCGCGATCGGCACTAGACCTGCTGCATCTATCCAATGCCAGAATATATCTTTCAGCAATGAATTTATTTTATTGGACGAAATCAGAGGTGCGGAAATTCAATATGAAACCCGATTGGGCGGAAGACACTTTAACATATCCTGCGGTCAGAACGGTGGTGGCAGGGGTCAACATTGGCTTTTAATCTTTCAACATTGAACCATGAAAACGATATTAAATACATTATTAATCGCTTTAGTTAACCTGCTCTTATTCCAGGGGTGTACCAATCAGCTTGATGAAGAAAATATCAATGAACCCACAGCAGATACCTATTATAATACAGCAACGGGATTTAGCGATTTAATAAATGCGTGTTATACACAGACACGCTCGCAAATGAATGGAGGTGGACTGGCACCGATGTTATATGGCACGGATTTATGGACGAGCGCATCTGATGTGGAGGCAAACGAGTTCAATACGTATTCTCCTGCTCTCCAAGCCAGTAATAATATCCTATATAATTTATGGGAAGGCTATTACATCGGGATTTCCGCATGCAATACGGCAATTTCCCGTGCATCGGATGTGACCGGTTTAACGGAAAGTGAACTAAACGCAAAATTAGGGGAAGCTTACTTCCTGCGCGCTTGGTATTACCATATTTTGGTCATGCATTTTGGTGATTTACCCATGCCACTCGAGGAGATAAAAGAAGTGACTACTACCGCTACGCGAATACCGCAAAGCCAGGTGTATGATCAAATAGTAGCCGATTTACACAAGGCAGCAGACTTACTCCCGCCCACACAGTCGGATTGGGGACGTGCAGCTAAACCTGCAGCGGAGGCGTTGTTGGCGAGAGTTTACCTCACACTTGGACACGACGAGGATGCGGCAGCGTATGCGACGAAAGTCATTGATGATTACGGATTCGATTTAGTATCGGACTATGCCGAATTGTGGGACCCGAACACTCCCACAAATATGGAGACGATTTGGTCCATTCAATTCTCACAAAACAACCGACTAAATGGGCCGAATACTTCAATTTACCTTTACTTTACACCCCGTTACGACCTTCAGCCGGGAATGACCCGTAGTTTGATCTATGATCGGCCTTATCCACGATATATGGCTACCCGGTTTTACCTTGATTTAATGCAGGCGAACCGGGAGAATGATTCGCGCTATGATAAAAGCTGGCGGGATACGTATCTGGCAAATTATACACCTACTTTGCCTCAGGGGATGAATATCGGTGATACGGCGTTTGTAATCCTCCCATATGCGGTATCTGATGAGTACAAGGCATCTAAACCTTATAAAGTGATGGACATCCGTGACTATTATGACGGTGAAAATCCGGTAGGGGCACTTCAAATATATCCGAAGTTAAATAAGTGGAACGATCCCAATCGTGAATCGATCAATGCCAATAGCGGGACGAGAAGTGTTATAGAAATTCGTTTAGCGGAAATGTACCTTATTGCGGCGGAAGCGTTGATGAAACTCAATAGGTCAACCGAAGGGGTTAAATTTATTAATCGGGTCAGGGAAAGAGCTGCTTGGCCCGGTAAGGAGGAACAGATGAAGATTATCGCCAGCCAGTTGGACCTAGATTTTATTCTGAATGAACGGGCATTGGAATTGGGTGGTGAAAGGTTAAGATGGGCGGATTTAAAGCGTACAGGGAAACTGATCGAACGGGTGAAGCTATATAATCCTGCCGGCCGCAATAATATCCGGGAGAAGTTCCTCCTGCGACCGATCCCAAGCAATATGATCGACCGACTTACGAATAAAGATGAATTTCCACAGAACCCGGAATTCTAACGTATTTATAGGAAAATTGCTATGAAAAAAACAGCTGCCTTAAAGATAAGGGTAACTATAATCACTATGATATTGACGTGCGCCAGTGCTTTTGCACAATCAGCCAGTGTTGAATTGGACGAGCAGGATGTTACCACATGGTACGAAACATACCAATGGTTAAATGGACTGAAACTTACCCCGCATTTATCCATTAATCGTCAGGAGTTTAGTAGCCAGTATCACCTGCATCCGGAATGGTGGGACAAAGCATTTGAATTCTTGAAAAATGAAGATCTTGTTGCACTTGCACCCGGAAGATATATCATTGTTCCTGATCATGTTATCGCCTTTGTTGCTGATGGTCCAGCAAGGGAAAAGGAAGAGGTTAACTGGGAAACGCATGCTGCTTTCAATGACCTGCAGTATATCATATCTGGAAAAACGTTCATGGGAATCACTTCGGTGAATAATCCTCGCGTTAGCGTGGAAACCCCTTATAATGATAGACAGGATACGGAAACGTATGTGGTAGAAGGGGGTGACTATTATGAGGCTGGACCGGGAACGTTTTTTATCTTTTCCCCTAAGGAAATCCACCGCCCTGCATTTAAGGCCGATGGATATGATACGGTAAAAAAAATATTAATCAAGATAAGGGTACCATAGGCGTCGTGGTGCTATCCTGTTATTGTTAAATCCATTCATTTATTAAATCATATGACGATGAATAATTTCATTTTAGTTTTTTGTGTCCTATTATTTTCGACCAATGCGTTTGGTCAGCTTCCGAGTGTTGGTACCTCTCCGGAATACGTCCAGTCATTAACTGCACAGTGGCAAGGTGAGCGCTTCCCCGATGGGCGGCCGCATGTTTCGGATGCGATGTTGAAACGATTGGAACATTGCACGTTGGAGCAGATTTGGGGATACCTCGGAGGACGCGGCTACCATCATCAGGTAGCAAAAGACTGGCAGATGCTAAATCCGGGAGAAACGATGGTCGGTCGGGTTGTTACCGCCCGCTTTATGCCTGCACGCCCTGATCTTGATAGCTTAGTAAAGGTTGCAGGCCAGAAGGAAGGACTTTCACAAAGCGGAGGGAACAACATTTGGCCGATTGACATATTGACCCAAGGAGATGTTTACGTAGCAGATGGGTTCGGGAAAGTGAAAGACGGCACACTAATCGGTTCAAGTTTAGGAAATGCAATTTACGGAAAAACAGGTAAGGGAGTAGTCTTTGACGGCTCGATCCGTGATATGCAGGAACTCAAGGAAACGGCGGGGTTCAATGCCTGGATTAAGGGCCATGACCCCTCCTACATTCGCGACATGACACCCATATCAATTAACGCACCTATTCGGATTGAAGGAGTTACTGTATTTCCCGGAGATGTGGTGTTTGCAAATGATTATGGGGTAGTCTTTATTCCGGCACATCTAGTTGGGGGATTGGTAGCGACATCAGAGATGACAGCCTTGCGGGATGAATTTGAACGTTATTTGCTTCGCCAGTCAAAATATCCATCGGGGGAGATTCACGGAAAGTGGAGCGAGCAGATCAAGAGTGAATTCCGCGCTTGGTTTGACAAATATCCTGAAGAATTAACGGTCACGAAAGAAGATATCGAGAAATACCTTAGTCGCTGGGAGAATTAATGTCTTTAGCTTCATAACCAGCTGTAAACAGTGACGTAATGTATTCACGTCGCTGTTTACAGCTGTAAAATGACAACGTAGCGGTGCTTCGTCAGGTGCGGATTTCCTCCACACGTATGAAAAAGCAACGGGCTTATTGCCTAATCACATTTTATTTTTACTTTTACGCCAGTAAAAGGAAATGGTGTTCTTCCTTGCCCAACCGCTCCTTCAGGGGATGCTGATGACGCCTGGTTAAGTGGATAAACAAGCACGTTTAATCAGGACAGGTATGCAACAAAAAAATCAGCGGAAATCTTTCACCCGGGGAATCAAAATTTATATTAGTGTTTTTTTTAGGAGACATCCTGTCGTACCCTATATTGCTAGGTGGCTGGCTATTAGTTTAGTAATCGGTATCTGCGTGGGCAGTGTGTCAGCGGGTTTTCTGTTCTCGCTTGAATGGGCAACTGTAACCAGGGAAACCCACCTTTGGCTGATTGCATTATTGCCCGTTTGCGGCCTGACCGTCGGACTGCTCTATCATTACATGGGTAGGGATGTTGAAGCGGGAAATAACCTGCTTATTGATGCCATTCACCGGCCAGGGGGCATCATCCCATTCAAAATGGCCCCATTGGTATACATCGGTACTATCGCAACGCATCTTTTCGGTGGGTCGGCCGGCCGCGAAGGGACGGCTCTGCAAATGGCCGGCGCCATAGCCGACCAGTTCAGCAGGCCTTTCAGATTGACGGTCAACGAAAGGAAGATACTTATTATCGCAGCCGTGGCAGCGGGTTTCGGATCTGTATTCGGCACCCCATTGGCAGGTGCGGTTTTCGGTATGGAGGTTTTTTTAATCGGCCGAATTAAATATGGTGCTATTTTCCCAGCCTTTGCATCCGCCATTCTTGCCGACTCGGTGGCGAAGATGTGGAATGCGCCACATACGCATTATGCGATCGGCAGCATCCCCGATATAACGTTCCACTACGTCCTCTATACCATCATAGCAGGTATTGCATTTGGGATATGTGCAGCGTTGTTCAGCAGGGCGATGCACAGCGTGGGCTCCATCTTCAAGGCACGGATAGGCTTTTTACCGCTGCGCTCATTTGTGGGAGGAGCAATCGTTGCGCTCGCTGTTTTGGCAGTGGGTACCACGAAGTACATTGGATTGGGCATCCCTACCATAGTGGCATCGTTCGAACAACAATTACTGCCGTATGATTTTGTGTTGAAGATGATATTTACCATTGTTACGCTAGCAGCTGGTTTCAAAGGCGGCGAGGTAACACCCCTGTTTTTCATCGGTGCGGCATTAGGTAATGCGTTGTCATTTTTTATCCCGTTGCCGATGGGACTGTTAGCGGGCATGGGGTTTGTAGCGGTGTTCGCAGGTGCGACCAACACACCGCTTGCCTGTATGCTTATGGGCATTGAGCTTTTTGGTGTGGAATGCGGTATTTATGTTGCGATAGCCTGTATTGTATCCTATTTATTATCCGGACACTATAGCATTTACACCCGGCAAATGATTGGGGAGCCGAAGCATAGCCGATTTACCCATTACATCGGCAAGCGGCTAAGTGAGCTTTGATATTCGGCCACCTCGATATATAAGCCTGGAATTTCGGAAGGAATTTCCCAAAGCTTGGGAAATTTTTAAAACCAATTACTTTATCACTTGTCTTTATACTGATGGAACCCAAGGTGGGTTTGTATGGCTCATTTTTAAACGTAGTGATTATGGCTATTGTAAAAGTAATTGAAGTAATTGCTTCATCCGACACGAGTTTTGACGATGCGGTACGAAATGCAGTAAGAGAGGTATCCAATACGGTTGATCATATCGATTCCGTCTTTGTAAAGGACTTTAAAGTGCATGTAAAAAACGGAGAGGTTACCTCTTACGGTGCCATCTGTAAAGTTTCCTTTAGGGTAGAACGTTGAAACTGGTTGTTATCGGCTATTCAGCCATATGGCAACCCCAAAAAGCGCATTATTGGTTTTCGGTAGGTGCTTTAATTTCAGAAAGCTCTGTCGGTGTTAACTTTTTAAAGGCAGCATAAGTGTCCATGATGTAAAGCCGGAGTGCTTCGTCGTTTGCTGAAGAAATAAAATCGACCGTTGGCCGGTATTTGGTCATGTACAGTCCGAGCTGCTGTCCGGACAATGGTGTGAGGGAGGTAATGAGCTGGGGGGTAAACCGACTATCTATTTTTCTTCTTTCCTGTTCGGCAAGCAGTAGTTCGTAGCGCTGGCGTGCCTGTTTACCTCGTTGCCCAAACCAACGGGATGGCGAAATCCGTATCCCACCACGCGATTGGGACGCTTCGGCTATCTGCCCCTCCTGTTTTGCACGTTCAATCTCAGCTATCAGCTGATTATCGGATAGCGCCTCTATCCGCACTTCGTCAATCAGGATCGCACTTCCATCGGGCGTCAGGTATACCCGTTTTAAGTCGAACTCAATGATTACCAAGGTGTCAGTACGGTATCCCGGATATTCAAATCGCAGCCGTTCGTTTTTGCTTGCCTCAATGCTGAAATTTCCTTTTTCATCACTTTCAGCGGTCGTTCCCGTATTGATGTTTGTTATCTCCACATATTGCAGTGGCTCGCCGCTTCCCAGTTTAAGGACAATACCGTTCAGGATATTGTTTGTTTGCTGTGCCATCCCGGTATCCGGTAGCAGCAACGTTGCGGCCAGTATTAAGTGTACCAAGATAAGCCGGCCGATGATAAGTGAGGGGGCTGTTGAATTTTGTGGCATCTTACTCTAAGTAACGGTACAATTCCGATTTTGTTTCATGCTGCCGGTTTATCCATGTAAAGGCGTATGATTGGCAGCGAAGCTTCATTTATTTAGCCTGCCAGCGATTGTTTGCCGGGTTGTGGTCGGGGTACACTTTGTCCGGGTCGAGTTGTACCGCAACGACAGCTTCGGTTGAAGGATAGCGGAATGTCCAGGACGTATTACGTTCCCATATTTCTACCGGTAGTTTCACGCGATGCGTCTCACCATTTTGGGTTGTGATGTCCAGTACTACTGGCATTGGCATTTTTTCGAGATTATCGATGGTAATGATTACACCGTTAGCCGGATTACCATCCAGGTACGCAACCTCACGGATTCCCTGGTCGAACCGCCAGTTATGCTGAAACCAGCCACGCCAGAACCAGTTGAGATTTTCCCCTGCAACGTTCTCAATTGTTCTGAAAAAATCATCCGGAGTGGGGTGTTTGTATGCCCAGTATTGCAGGTAGGTTTTAAACGCCCGGTCGAAACGTTCCGGGCCGAGGATTTCGTTGCGCAATAATGTGAGACCATAACCCGGCTTTCGGTAGGCCAACGTCCCAATATTGCGTTCCTGCATGCTTTGGGGTGTGCTCATAATGGGCTCTAGATCCGGACGGGTGTATATCAGCGCTAAACGATTGGCATCGCCCATGGGGCGGTTATATTCGCCGCCGTTGAATGCTTCAGTGGATAGTGTGTTTATAAATGTATTGAAGCCTTCGTCCATCCATGCGTGCAACCTTTCGTTGCTGCCGACAATCATGGGAAACCAGATATGGCCAAACTCGTGATCTGTTACGCCCCAAAGCGATGCGCCTTTAGCCTTGTAGCCACAGAATACAATAGCCGGGTATTCCATGCCACCCACATCGGCGGCTACGTTAACGGCTACCGGATAAGGGTATTCCATCAGCATTTTGGAATAAAATTCGATGGACGCTTTTGTATATTCTGTGGATCGCTCCCAGGCATTTCCTCCATTACTTTCAACCGGATACGCCGACATTGCCAATGCGGTCTTTCCGCTTTCCAGGTTTATCTTTGCAGCATCGAGAATGAAGGCTGCGGATGAAGCCCAGGCAACATCGTGTGCTTTTTCAAGCCTGAACTTCCAGGTCAGCTCCTGCTTTCCCTGCGGACGCGAATCGGGCTTGATAACCTCTTCAGCCGATCGAATAAGCACTGTTTTGTCACTTTGCCGGGCGCGTTCCAGTCGCTCCAGCTGTGTCGGGGTGTATACTTCTTCGGGATTGAGGAGTTCGCCGCCTAAGACGACGATGTGGTTTGCCGGAGCAGTAATATCCACTTCGTAATTGCCGTATTCCAGGTAAAACTCACCGGGTCCGGTATAAGGCTGTACATTCCAACCGAGTACATCGTCATATACTGCTACGCGGGGAAACCATTGGGCAATGGCGAATATGTTGCCGTTCTGTGTTTCCAGAATACCGGTCCGGTCGGCACCATGCATAGGGACGGTATAAGCATATTTGATACGAATGGTCGTTTTTCCGCCATCGGCCGCAAGCGGTTCAGGCAGGAAAACCTGCATGCGAGTGTCATTAATGAGGTGTTTGGCTGCAGTGCCATTCCCCAATTGCACGGAGTTGATGGCGTACCCGCCATCGAAATCAGACATGGAATCACCGTATCGGCTATTGGTCAGCGGCACAATCTGCTGGCCCCGGCCCTGTTGCGAAAACATGTTTTGGTCCAACTGAAACCAGACGAAGTCCAATTCATCCGGACTATTGTTGGTGTATTCAACAGTGATACTACCGGTTATTTCATGTGCTTGCTCGTTCAGCCGCGCCGAAATTTTATAGTCTGCTGTATTTTGCCAATACGCAGGTCCGGGCTGGCCGCTTGCAGAGCGGTATGGATTACCGTTCTTTGTATAGAAAAATGGATCGAACGCTTCTGTATAACTGTATTTGCTGTTTGTTTGCTGTGACTTCACCTCATGGGGAATCACCCAAGCCATTGCGCAAATTAGGCCTACTAAAAGTGGTTGCTTCATTTCGTAAGAATTTATCGACTAACTCGTTTGATTATTTCAGTTTGTTCCGGTATTCTGCTTCGTCAAACCCTAGGATAATACCCTTGGGGCTTTCGATAACCGGTCGCTTGATGACACTGGTTTTTGCCTGCATGAGCGCATTAGCGGATGGTGCGTCCACTACCGCCTGTTGTTCAACAGGGGAAAGCTGGCGCCATGTGGTGCCGCGTTTATTGACCAGTGCCTCCCACCCGGTTTGCTTTTCCCAGGCTTCCAGCTTTTCCACGGACACGCCCTCTTTCTTAAAATCATGGAATGTAAAAGGAATGCCTTCGCTCTCCAGCCAGGTAAGCGCTTTTTTTACTGTGTTGCAATTTTTTATTCCGTAAACATGCATAAATGTACTCTTAGGTAAGCAAACTTAAAATAAATATCATAATTCAGGTGTATTATCCGAAAATTTTGGTGTTTTATGACGATGGGGTGCCCAGACGGACGAGTGGCTAAGTGCCGAAATCAGAAGTAAGATATCACAAAAATCCCTATCTTCGTACCGATGGATAATTTTATTGTTTCGGCCCGAAAATACCGTCCAGTTACCTTTGATAGCGTAGTTGGCCAGCGACATATTACCGGTACGCTTAAAAATGCCATTAAAAATAAACAGCTTGCGCAGGCTTTTTTATTTTGTGGACCGCGGGGGGTAGGGAAGACTACCTGTGCCCGTATTTTAGCCAAAACAATCAATTGCGAGCATTTTACTGCGGATGTAGAAGCGTGTGGACAATGCAACAGCTGCAACGCATTCCAAAATGGTAATTCATTCAGCATTCATGAGCTGGATGCGGCATCCAATAACTCGGTAGATGATATCCGGAGCCTGATTGACCAAGTGCGCATACCGCCGCAGACCGGCAAATACAAGATCTACATCATTGATGAGGTACACATGCTGTCGCAACAGGCGTTTAATGCATTTTTGAAGACATTGGAAGAACCGCCATCCTATGCTATATTTATTTTGGCTACCACGGAAAAGCATAAAATCCTTCCAACGATTCTTTCCCGGTGTCAAATCTTTGATTTTAACCGTATTCAGGTGGATGATATGGCGCAACATCTTGCCGCCATTGCCCAACGGGAAGGTGTATCCTATGACGACGACGCGTTGCATATCATCGCTCAAAAGGCAGACGGCGGCCTGCGCGATGCCCTGTCGATGTTTGATCAGATTGTTAGCTTTTCCAACAAGGCGTTAACATACCAAGCTGTTATCGATAACCTGAATATACTCGACTACGATTATTATTTTAAGGTAACAGATGCCATTATCCAGGAAGATGCTGCTGTAGCACTGCTTGCCCTTGATGAGATTTTAGCACATGGTTTTGATGGCGGCCACTTTATCAGCGGCCTGGCTTCGCATCTCCGGAACCTACTGGTTGTTAAAGAACCGGCGACAATCAAACTGCTGGAAACCAGCGATACCATTAAGCAACGGTACTTGAAACAGGCACAACAGGTGTCTGCCGGCGTATTGCTATCTGCGCTGAATATAGGCAACCAATGTGAGATTAATTACCGCACGACGAAAAACCAGCGCCTGCAAGTGGAACTTGCATTATTGAAAATGTGCCATATCGCTTCAGCGATCCAGCTTGCGCAGCATCAGCCGGCACCGTCTGCGACAGTGCCAACTGAAAAAAAAAAGCCTGATCCCCGCGTCACCGTTACTCCCTCACAAGATGACGGATCGGATAAGCCCGTGACGCTTGTTCCGCCGAAACAAGCGGAGTCATTACAACCAACACCACCGGAGCCGATCCAACAGGCGGTAGCGGATGCCACAGCAGCGGTTGATGCTGTGAAAGTACCGGATGCTGTCCGTGCCGATCGACCGGGTAGTGAAACAAGCTCGTGGGGGAACGTGAAATTAGGACATGTGATTCCGGATTTAAATCGGATGCTCGACCAGGCTGAGACCGAGGCAACGGCTGCTGAGCCTGAATTGCGCCATGGCGAACAACGTGAATCATTTGGCTATGAAGAGTTGTTACAACAGTGGCATGCCTTTGCCGATCGGCTGAAAGCTGAAAATAAAATTAATCTATTCACATTAATGACGGCGAATGCCCCGAAACTACTGCCGGATTACCGGATAGAAGTATTGGTGGAGAACCCCATTCAACAGGAACTGCTGTACACGTCAAAGATTGATATCCTCAATGAGTTACGGGTAAAGCTGCGTAATTTTGCGATTGACCTTATTCCCGTGCAGTTGGATGGCGATGTCGTACGGAAACCTTATACGGCCCAGGAAAAATATCAGGCGATGGCCGCCAAAAATCCCACACTGGATTTATTGCGACAGACATTTAATTTGGGATTGGAATAGCCGTCCGCTACCGTCTTTCACCGATTTGTTGTCGCCACATGGCATAGTATAGACCTTTTGAAGCAACTAACTCATCGTGGGTCCCGGTTTCCACAATCCTTCCTTTTTCGAGCACGATAATCCGATCGGCGTGCATAATGGTGGAAAGCCGGTGGGCAATCAGTATCGTAATCTGTTCGCGTTCCCCGGATATTTTCCTTACAGTTTCGGTAATTGCCTCTTCCGTAAGCGAGTCAAGGGCGCTGGTAGCTTCATCAAAAATCAGTAACCGGGGGTTTCTGATAAGTGCCCGTGCAATGGATATCCGCTGTTTTTCACCACCCGAAAGTTTCAATCCTCCTTCACCGAGCAGTGTATCGATATGCTTGCTGCTACGAGCCAATAGCTGATCGCAATTCGCCTTGTATAAGGCCGACCGGATTTCTTCATCGCTGGCATCCGGCTTCACAAAAAGCAGGTTTTCCTTGATGGTGCCAGCGAAAAGCTGGGTATCCTGGGTAACAAACCCGATTTGTCGGCGCATTTCATTAAACCGGATTTTTTCAGCAGAAACGTGATTAAACCGGATCTCACCGGATACAGGACGATACAACCCCACTAATAACTTGACCAGCGTGGACTTGCCAGATCCGGACGGACCTACAAATGCGATCGTTTCTCCGGTTTTTGCATAAAACGATATTTCGTCAATGGCGTTGTATGCGGCCGACTTATGCCGAAAGACCACCTGCTCAAACACCACTTCTTCCAATGATCCTATTGGCACAGGATCCGCCGGTCGTTGCTCAATGGGCTTTTTCATGAGGTTATCGAATAGCTGAATGGATGCCTCGGCTTCCCGGTATTGGACAATAATATTTCCAATATCCTGCAATGGCATAAAGATCGCCGTTGAAATAAACTGCATGGCAATCAATTCCCCGGGTGTGAGGATATCGCGAAAGATCAGCCACAATAGCGTGAAGAGGATCGATTGGCGCAGGAGATTCAATGTGGTGCCCTGAAGGAATGACAAGAAACGTACCCGGCGGGTCTTTTGCATTTCCAGCTCGTATATGGTTTGCGTATGGCCACGCATTCTTCGTATTTCTGGAAATGTAAGTCCCAGGCTTTTTACCAATTCGATATTACGCAACGACTCTGTGATAATACCCGACATTTTCGTGGTTTCGCGGTTGATGCTGCGTTGTACGATTTTGATTTTTCGACTTAACATTCCTGTGATGGAACCGATGACAATAAACCCTATGAGAAAGATTGGAATCAATGCCCAGTGTTTGGTCACTGCATACCAGATGAGGAACCCAAAACCTACGAGGGATGAAAATAAGATGTTGATGCCGGAGCTGATAAAACGCTCTGTATCGGTACGTACTTTCTGCAAGATGGCCAGTGTTTCACCGCTTCGCTGCTCCTCGTATTCTTGAAAAGATAATCGCAGTGTTTGTCGTAGGCCATCGTTGAAAATCTGCATGCCAAACCGCTGTGTGGCAAGCCGCATGACATAATCCTGAAAGGAGCGGCTGAGTCGTGCCACCAGCGCGATGCCGATTGCAATAGATAGCCAGAATACCACACCGCGGACTAACTCCTGTTCGCTCCGATTACGCATATTATTGGCATAATCGTCAATGATTTTCCCGAAAATGAGTGGGTCGATCATCGTAAGTAGCTGGGCAATACCTGCAAGTAAAAGCGCAAAATAGATGTATTTGCGCTGTGGTTTCAGGTATTTCCAAAGGATTTTCATTCAGGCCGGTTTTAGGCTCTCTTTAGCTGTTTTTCACCCAATAACCAAGAAGCCCTGCGCGGTGGATTAAGCTTGATGCAAGGATCTCCCTCAGCATGTTTCCGGATGTGATTGACGACTTCTTCGACAGAATCTGTAAACAGCAACAGATCCATGTCCTCAGGGCTGATTGTTTTTTCATCCATCATCCGCTGGACGTGTGCAATGATATCCTGGTGGAAACCCACACCCATCACCACGATGGGAAATCGTTCAATTTTACCTGTCTGGATTAATGTCAGCGTTTCAAAGAATTCATCTAGGGTGCCGAAACCACCGGGCAATACAATAAAAGCAAATGAATATTTACGTAGCAACTCCTTACGCACAAAGAAATATTCCATCGTTACATAGCGGTCGAGGTATGGGTTATGGGCCTGCTCATGTGGAAGAAGGATGTTACATCCAACCGAAAAGCCACCTGCTTCTTTTGCACCACGGTTGGCCGCCTCCATAATGCCCGGTCCACCACCGGTCATTATCGCGAAGCCGAGTCTGGAAACCTCCCTGGATACGCTTCGGGCTAATTCGTAGTACGGGTGATCTTCCTTAAAGCGGGCTGAGCCAAATACCGTGATACATGGCCCGATAAAATGTAAGGTACGGAACCCCTTTAAAAACTGCATAACTACGCCGCCCACGTATTTAAGCTCTTTCCATCTGGCGCGGGCCCCCTGTAAAAAACTACGTTCTTCTTTATGAAATTTATTACTCATGTTTTTATTGATTATGGTGGTTCACCAATTCGATGGCTTCTTGTAAAAGCCGTTGCTGTTTGCGAGGCGTAAGATTCAATGCCTGCAGATAAGCTGGCTGATTAATAATATCTTTTACCAGGATGCACCCTTTTTGCAGTAACAATTCCTTTTCTGCCTTTACAATGGTAGTGAGGCAAGTCACCGGATACAATCCCGCATTATCTACCCGACGTTTGATGCTGTTTTCAACAGGATAATCCCAGGATAACAAATTGATATTGTAATATGCTGCGAATTGAATGGAGTCTGTCGTCATGTAGGCATTGGTCACCAGCCAGCCCGCTGTAAATTGTCGTGTGTTACCAAAGAAGTTGAAATCGATGCCCTGTAGATCTTTTACTCGTGAAAGGAAGTACATTGGGGTGGTTACGCTGATTTTTGCATCTACTGTATTTCGGAATTTGCACTCAATCACCAGCATCTCCGTTTCATTCTGCGCCACCACATCGACTTCATGGCTTACAGCGTGCCCCTCCAGCAACTGTCCCGTAACGGTTTGGTATTGCGCATGCTCAAAAAGCCGGCCTATCCATTTTTCAAAGTAATAACCGGCAGGGCCGAGGTCGCGCAGTGCTTTCTTGAGGCTGTATCGGGCTGCAAAGACATCGGCTTTGCTTTTTAACAGCCGGAAAGCCATTTTATAAAGCGACCGCGTAGACATCCCCTCATAAAGCGAGGGTTTTATGGATTCCCAGATTTCATTGACGACATCCGGTGTTGCACCTGATTTTGATAATGAGCCTTTTAAGCGATTGACATCGAACTCAACAAGCTCACCGGAGTATTTTTTTACTTTCATGTGTATATGTCCTTTGGAGTGGCAATATGCACATTTTTATTTTTATCGGCAGGTTTACATAGGTTATAATGGCGATAAATAACGATGGCTATTATCATTGGATTGCCAGCTGCGAATGTAGGGCAGACCCGGGTTGCGCATTCCAGGTTTCAAGTATGCCCGGCAACTGGTCGATGTCGCCAATTTCAGCATCCGATATCTCCAGTTCATCAATACCCCATTCCTCCCAACCCATGACATTAAGCCATACGACTTTACACCCTGCCGCTTTGGACGGTAGGATATCCAGGTGATACGAATCGCCAACAGCTACACATTCCTCCGGTAAATAACCCAAACGGTTGATTCCTTTTTCATAACCCTCGGTAGGGAATCTCATGGCTGCACCGTCCGTTTCGATGATATCCGTAAAATATTGTTTGATATTGAATTCAGCAAGTACCGTATTCAAGTTGCCGTAAAAATTGGCAACCAGTACAATGGGAAAGGTATGGGACAACCTTTCCAATATACTCTTCGTCTTTCTTAGTGTCCTAAGCGCCAGATCGTTGCATTCTTTAGCGATGGCATGTACATCCGTGTAATCCAGTTGATAACCCTGATTAGTTAAGTAGTGAAACTGCTGTGTAATTTTATGGATCAGGACGTCAAAAAACACATGGTTGGGCTGGATGATCTTTTCCGTGATCAGGACCGTTTCCGCATAAGTATAGGCGCCGGTAAATGCTGATTTTTCTAAACCGGTAATGTATTTATGAAATTTGTGCCACAGTATAGCACCCCAATGCTGCCCATTGGTATCCACGGTGCCTTCGTAGTTTAATAAGATTCCTTTTGTTTGCATGATGTGAAATTAAAACATACCGGCAAAATGAGAAACAGACCTTTTGACTTTTTTTGTGTATAGGTCAAATGTACAATTTTATTCAAATGTTTGGCTCCCATTTCAGGCTAGACGACAATAATGACGGTTAAATTACATTCGATACAACGTTAGCTTGTCTTTCGATAATTCCATATCGCCCAACCATTTAAGATGCCCGAAAATAAGAACATGATTCCCATATGGGGGAGGATGTCTATCCAGCTACTTCCTTTCAAGATAATCATACGCATTACTGTTATCAGGTAGCTTACCGGGTTTAGCCGGGATATCGATTTTGCCCATCCAGGCATGCTGTCGATCGTGGTAAATAAGCCACCCATCAGGATAAAGACCATCATAAAGAAGAACATGATAAACATCGCCTGTTGCTGGGTATCCGTATAAGTGGATACCAGCAAACCGAACCCTAATATCGCAAAGAGAAATATCCAGATAAAACAATACATTGCAAGCAGGTTACCTTGTGGAAAGATGCCATAGACTAGCCAGGATACCAAGAGCCCCAACGTAAACACGATGTTTCCCAGTACCCAGAAAGGAATGAGTTTGCCAAGGATAAAGTGGTGTTTTTTAATCGGTGTAACGTTAATCTGCTCAATAGTGCCGACTTCTTTCTCCTTGACGATATTTAATGCAGACAGGAAACCGCCTACCATGGTGAGTAAAATCGCCAAGATCCCCGGCACCATGAAAAATTGATAATTCAGTAATGGATTGAAGCGGTTGCTGGATACGATTTCAAGGGAAGGCAACGCTTGGAAACGGGTAGGTGGGATCCATTCCATTCGGATATCCTGATTGTAATCGCGTATAATCCGGGTGAGGTAGGCTCCGCCTAAACCAGCTTTTGTGCCGTTAATAGCATTGACGGCAATATATAACTGCTGTTTGCCTTCGCGGATCAGGTTACGCTCAAATCCTTGAGGTATTTCCAATATAAGGTCAGATTCATCCTGTTCAATCAACGGGTATGCTTCCTGAATGGACTGGTGGTACCCCTGTAACCTGAAATAGCCCGATGCAGTGATGGTTGAAATCAGTTGCCTTGAGTAGGGCGAGTGATCCTGATCTACAACGGAAAGGTTGATGTTCTTTACTTCGTAGTCTGCGGCAAGCGGTAAAATGGTCAGCTGGACGATTGGCATTACCATAATTAGCACCAGGATCGCCCTATTCCTGAAAATCTGCTTGAATTCTTTTTGTAGTAAAAACTTGATGGTTCTCATATTGTTGCCGTTAGTTTTCCGTAATGGTTAGTTTATTACTTACATTATTCCAGCCGGATTTTAAAACTTCGCAAACTGAGGATAAAGAAAAACAGGGTGATCATAACTAGAATTAAGGTTTCTTTCCATATTCCTTCGAAACCGAGACCCTTGATCATGATCGATTTAATGATGATGTAAAACCATTTGGCTGGTACCACATTGGAGATCAGCTGTAGGGGCAGGGGCATATTCTCAATAGGGAACATAAAGCCGCTGAACATAATGGTCGGCAATAACATGCCCATCAGTGAAATGAGCATCGCTACCTGTTGGGATTTAGTTTTGATGGAAATGAAGATCCCAAGTGTCAGACAAGTGATGATGAATAAGGTGCTCTCTGCCAACAGTAGCACCCAGCTGCCGGCGATTGGCAGTTCCAAAACGGATACGCTCATCAAGAGAATCGTCAATACGTTAACAAGCGATAGAATCAGGTAGGGAACGGCTTTCGACAGGATAACCCATGTCGGTTTAAATGGTGACACAAGTAAAACTTCCATCGTTCCGGTTTCTTTCTCCCGCACGATGGATATGGCCGTCATCATGACAGAAACCAGCATAAGCACCAATGCCATCACTCCGGGGACAAAATTAGGAGCGCCTTTCAGCTGCGGGTTATACAACATGTGGATTTCGGGTATGATCTGGTAAGGCATTGCCGCGCCTCCGGTTAACTCAGCCTGATAATCCCCGATGATCGATGAAATGTAGCTGGTTAGTGTGGTTGCCGTGTTGGGGTCGGAAGCATCCGCAATAACCTGTATCTGTGCGTGGTGCTGATGGAGCAGGTCATTTTCGAAATGCCTTGGAAAAATAATAGCCAGTTTTATTTTACCGGATTTGAATGCATCCTCCATATGGGAATTTTCCATTACATCTTCCTGTAGTTCAAAATAACCACTGGCTATTATGCGGTTAATCAGCTGTTGTGAGGCTTCGTCTTTCGCTTGGTCGAATACAGCAAGACGGGCATTTTTGACTTCGTTGGTTAAGGCAAATCCAAAGATGAGTATTTGCGCAAGTGGCATGCCAAACAGAATGAATAATGTCCGGCGGTCGCGCAATACATGATAGAATTCTTTTTTTACGAATGCAATGAACTGCTCCATTATGCTTCTCTTTTAGCTCCCCGGGCCAGTTGATAAAATACGCCGTCCATTGTTGCTTCATTCAGCTGCGTTTTTAGCTGCTGGGGTGTTCCTAACGCTTCGATACTTCCGTCCACCATAATTGAAACGCGGTTACAGTATTCTGCTTCATCCATATAATGCGTGGTGACGAATACAGTAATGCCGTTGCTGGCGGCTTCATAAATCAGTGTCCAGAATTGCCTACGCGTCACCGGATCAACTCCACCGGTCGGCTCATCCAGGAATACGATCTTCGGCCTATGTAGCACGGACACTGAAAAAGCCAGTTTTTGTTTCCAGCCCAGGGGCAACTCCCTGACCAGTTTTTTTGCTTCCGATTGCAATCCCAGCTGTGCAATTAGCGCATCACTTTTCGTTTTTAACTCTCGATTGTCCAATCCATATATTCCACCAAAGAAATGGATATTTTCTTTCACAGTGAGGTCTTCATATAATGAAAACTTCTGGCTCATATAACCGATCTGGCGTTTGATCTGCTCCGTTTGCCGATAAACATCGAATCCGGCAATGGTAGCATTTCCGGAAGAGGGTATGGATAATCCACAAAGCATCCGCATCGCTGTGGTCTTACCGGCACCGTTTGCACCGAGAAAGCCAAATATCTCTCCCTGGTATACCTCAAACGAGATGTGGTTGACAGCCACAAAGTCGCCGAATTGTTTTGTCAGGTTTGCCGTCTTAATTACGGTCTCTTCGGGGTTCATGACGTAAGCATTTTAATAAAACAGTCTTCAATTGTAGGTGATATTGGTACCACCTCAATGCCTTTAAACCCTTCGGCGGCCAGAAAGCGGACCAGATCACCTCTTAAGGCATCCCCGTCTATGCCCAGCGCATCCACATGGATATATTCACCAAATAGATAACTATTGACCGGAGGCCGAAAAGCGGGTAATATCTGGACGAGACGTAGCATATCAGTTGCTTTTACCGCGTATAGCTGATCCGGATAAGCTGCTACAATCCGCTGTGGAGTATCAACGGAAAGGATTTTACCCTGCTGAATCAATGCGATCCGGTCGCATAGCGACGCTTCATCCATATATGGTGTAGACACAACAATGGTGATCCCCTGCCGTTTCAGACGCCCAAGCACCTCCCAGAATTCCTTGCGTGAAACGGGATCTACACCGGTGGTGGGCTCATCAAGAAAGAGCACAGTAGGTTTGTGTATTAATGCGCAGCATAGGGCCAGTTTTTGTTTCATCCCCCCTGATAGCTTGCCGGCCCTGCGTTTCTTGAAAGGAGCGATCTGCACGTAAATATCGGCTATGAGGTGATAGTTTTCCTCAACGGTAGTGTTAAATAACGTGGCAAAAAAATGGAGATTCTCTTCAATGCTTAAGTCCTGATACAATGAAAATCTCCCCGGCATATAACCCACACTGCTTCTGATCTGCTGATAGTTCGTTACGATATTGTAGCCATTTACAGTGGCCGTACCGCTGTCGGGTAGCAATAGCGTAGTTAGCATGCGGAAAATGCTGCTTTTCCCTGCACCATCCGGTCCGATGAGTCCGAATAACTCTCCCTGGTCCACTGTAAATGACACGTCGTTTACGGCCTTTACAGCTCCGCCGTTATATGTTTTCGAAATGTGATTTACGGCAATCATATTAACTATTTTAACAAGGTCCAGCGCTATATTCCACTATTTTTTCGTCTTATTAATAGCGGTTACTGCTTATTGTCGGAGCCGCTAAACTTCACTTCTCCATACATGCCTATTTTCAATAACCCATCATTTTTTATCCGGATTTTTGTAGCGTATACCAGATTCTCCCGCTCGTCTTTAGTTTGGATGGTTTTTGGCGTAAATTCAGCCTTATCACTGATCCATTCAATCACACCACGGTATTCGCGATACTTGCCGTTGGCTGCATCCACCAGAACAGTTACAGTCTGGTTAAGTCGAAGCTGTGGATATTGTACACCCGTTATATAAGCACGGAGAATAATAGTTGAAAGGTCAGCAATTTTATAGAGCGGTTTGCCCACCGTGGCCATTTCGTTGGCCTCGGCATACTTCACCAGTACGGTGCCGTTTATAGGGTTGACAATACGGCTTTTTGCCAGCAAATCTGCTAACTGGGCAATTTGTACGGTTAATGGATCTGCCTCCTTTGTAATACTGGAAGATGTAATGCCCAAAGTCGACTGTTGAGCGGAAATCTGCCGTTTAATAACGGTAACCTGCGTGTTTGCATCATCCAATTGCTTGGGAGTTGCTGCATCGGCCTTCACCATATTGGAAATGCGCTGCTGTTCGCGGATGGCATGCTGAAGCTGTGCCTGCAAAGCTGCTACCTGCGCCGCAACGTCGGGTCTTTTACTAAGCACTGCCTCCAACTGTGATTGAAGCCGTTGTTTTTGGAACACAAGTTGGCTGCTATCAATATAGCCGACTACTTGCCCCGAGCGTAATTCTTGTCCTTCTTGGATTTCCAATGCTTTAATGACGCCATTCGCTTCCGCGGAAATGATTGTTTCCACTGCTTCAAAAGTACCCATCGCATCGTAGTCTGGTTGATCAGCCGTACATGAAGCGAATAAAATCGCCAGCATAATTGAGTTTATCTTATTCATAGTGATGTTGATATGATCAGTTTCCGGATATATTTTTTATGCGGTACTGCGCGGCCAGCCATTGAATTTCATGCATGATTTTTGAAAGTTTGGCAGTGTCCTCCGCATTGACCTCACGCATGTATTCAGCTGTATTGATCACCCCATTTTCCAATTGCGCGAGTGCGGCCTGCTTAACTGAAGTTCGGAGCGCAATAATATCATCGTCTGTTTTTAGGAGCTGCTGGTATTTTATTGCTTCAGCATTTTGTTGATGAAGCGACAGGCTGGTGTCAAACAAAAAAGCCGCTTTCTTTGTTTCAATACGTTGTGTTTTAATATGAAGTAATGCGCGTTCTTTTTTCAGCGTATAAAAACCGGTCAATGGAAAGGATAATCGAATACCAGTATAGTAATATGCCTCAAAATCATTACTAAGCATATTTAAAGCAGGTCGTCCAGCTCCCCCCTGGAAAAATAAATTCAGCTTCGGTAAGTTTTTTGCGGTAAGCAACCGGTTCTCAATTTCGACCCCCCGCTGCTGCTGGCTGTACCACTGAAGTTCCGGCCGATTGATTTCCTGTGCAGATACTGCAGCTTCAGGCGTCTCCAATACCGTATGTTCACCTAACGGCCGGTTGACAAATAAGCCGAGCATCTGTAAATAGGCACTACGTGTAGCTTGTAATTCAATCGCCTGTTGCTGAGCCCTGAGTAATTCGGCCTCCAATAAGCTGCCGTTACTTTTAAGCGCCATGCCGTTTGCAATAGCGGCATTGATCTTATCCAAGCCAGTTTGCACATCTCTTTTCAGTAGTCCGTTTTGAGCTATTTGCGCATCCAGGAGGAGAATGCCGAAAAATAGCTGATTAATGCGCTCCTTAATTTGGTAAAGTGCCACCTCAAGTGCCTGCTCTTCGATATCGGCGCTGGCGTCAATTGCTTCTTTTTGGAGCTTGGTTACCCCGCCGTCGTACATGAGCTGATTTACTTCTCCGTAAATTTTATACTGGTCCTTACTCAGTTCAGGAACGTCCATGCCAGGTAACTGCAAAGGGATCTGAGTCACCGCAGACTGATACGTAGCCTGACCGTTAATGGTGAGTTGTGGCAGGTAACCGGCATTTGCCCTTTCGATGGAATAAGCGCTGCTTTGCGCAATCAGGTTCCGCTCTTTTACCATTGGATAATTTGCCATGGCCAAGGCCTGGCTTTCCCCGAGTGAAAGGGATTGCACTTGGGCGAATGCACTGGTATAGTAAACGATCAGGCTACAAATACTAAGTGACGTATATCGAAAGTTAATCATGCAGTTTATTATTTTGAATTAATCATTTGATTAATGTCGGGGTAAAAAAATATTACGCGTTTAACATCGCCTCTACCCAAATTTTAATCTGAGTTTTCCGTTCATTCATTAACGTTTGGATTTCCGCTGGTTTAACTCCGGTAATCAGTTGCAGCAGAGGCTTGCCTATAAAAGGAAAGATGATCAATCCTAGTATGTTAAAGACAAAATGGATAGGATTTATGTCCGGACGCCTGGCTTTTAGTTGTTTAAAAAATGCAGAATCCACGATCTTGGTTTTGGTGTTGACCAACGTGGCAAACTTCGCCGGATTAGTTTTGATCTCGCCCAGCACAAATAGTGGAATATCCGGATTAGCCATTAACGTATCAATATAATGTGTGGCTATCTGTTCCACTTTCTGTTCGATTGTCGTCTTCTCATCCATTAAAACGGGGGCAATCCGCCCAAGTAAAAGATGCATTTTCTCGAGAATAATTATCTCAAAAAGCTTTTCCTTGCTTCGGAAATAATAATTTAGCAATGCAAGGTTAATGCCTGCCTCGTCGGCGATATCCCGGGTGCGCGTAGCGGCATATCCTTTCTGTGTGAACACCTTGCGCGCGGCTTCTTTTATCTTTTCTTCCGTACTGAGGTCGGATTTACTTGTTTTTCCCATATACTGCAGCAAAGGTAAATAAGAGTTTCTGTTTAACCAAAAATTTTAATCATTTGATTAAATATTGCATGCGGTGGATAATGGGGTCGATCGTACACTGTATCCGGCGGTGAATAATTGGTTGGAACCGGTTGCTCAAGGAAGAACCCAAACAAGTTCGGATTATAATTGTTAACTATGCTGAATCATTTATTTAAATACCATGGATACGACAGCCAAAGAAATATTCGAAGATGTTAAAGAGCGGCTTATTGAAGCGAATGAAAACCGGAATATTGCGAAGTCCGAACGCGTATTGTCGGTAGCAGCCGGTGCTTTTGTATGCTATACCGGGATAACCCGAATATTTAAACAACCATTGGCGGCATTGGCGGAATTGGCTGTGGGAAGCGCATTGATTTTACGGGGAGCGACAGGTTATTGCCCAATTACTGATGCTGTAAATCACCGGGAAATCACTATTATAGAAGAGATCGTCGAAGAACCCTAAAGCGGCTGCTGTGTCGAATGCGTTTTTAGCGGCGGTTCCTTTTCCCGAATCCTGAATAACGGTACCATTATTCCCTAATTCGGCATCTCACAACTCTCCCGTTCCATTCACGTTCATTATTATTTAATGTCCATTTTTTACTGATCCGTTATTGAACATCTTTGATATTTGGTTAATTGTCGCTGTGCGGAATACCGGTACATTGGTTATTACGGTCTGCTGGTTCGCTAAACGCTGGGAAATGCTGGTGAGTAAATCAGCATTTTGCTGAAAAATTTCAACAAACCGGTCGTCAATTAGTGGCCTGTTCACGGTGGATCATGGCAATTTGACGATCTAAACAGTAATAGTTTCAATTCTTATACCACATCGTGTTCCGCGTTAACACATAAGTAGCGATACAGCTGATCGCTTGTACGTTATAAAACGGAGTAAGGCACGGTGTTTGCAGTTCAGCCGTGTTAAACCGTCGCTGTCGACAAACGTTAAAAACGCAGCGCATTATCAAAACCGGCGATCAGTAATCCGGGTGAACTATCGGCTAAACTATGCAAACAGGGAATGATAAGCTGTCCATAAAACCCGGTAATCGGACAAGACAGATTTTCTCAGGATCCATATGGGGTATCCTGGCCAAAATCACGGATGCCCTGGCCAAATTTATCACCATACCTATTTTGGTCAGTTTTTATGGTAAAGCAGATTACGGCTTAATTGCGCTTGCTTTTTCGCTTAACGCGTATTTACGTCTTATGGATTTGGGGTTTAACGTGGGTGCAGTTCGGTATTTTTCCATGTGGGTGGAAAGTGGCGAACTGGATAAAGTAGGAGCGGTGTCGCGGTCCAGTATTATTTTTTACGGTGTGGTTGGCCTGATAAACGCACTTATTTTTATTGTGATGGCTGATTTTGGTCCGGATTTATTCAACATAACCGCTAACCAGGTGCCGATATACCGGGAGATCATGTACATATTGGCCTTTTCAACGGTATTAAACTGGCTTGCTAATGTCGCCGTACAATTACTAAGTGCCAAGGATGAACTCGGTTATATCAATCGCGTCCTGTTGCTTAGCAGCGTATTTAATTTCGGAGTAGCCCTGCTTGCCATTTATTTTCAATGGTCATTGATTACTTATTTTATATGTTATACTTTATCCACACTGATTCCCATCCCATTTTATATCTGGCGGCTACGTGTTTTTCAGTTACCGGTACGCTCTTTAATTACACCGAGATGGCATGGTGCGGCATTTAAGGAGATACTGACTTATAGCCTGGCTATTTTTATCATGGGATTATTTCAACTTACCGCCAATAACCTACGACCATTGCTACTTGCTAAATTCGCTGATGGCACCGAAGTGCTGACTGATTATCGGGTTATTCAGACAATTGCCATGCTAATTGTAGCGTTTGGAGGAGTTTTCATGCAGGTATTGCTTCCGTCGTCCGCAAAAATCCACGCGCAGGGCGATCATAACCGGATGGAACGTTTAATGTTTGAAGCAACGAAATACATTTCCATTTTTCTGGCTTTGATGGTCTTTGGATTGATATTGAATGCAAATGATATTCTGCGGCTGTATATGGGCGATGACTATGGACACTTGACCGTCTGGCTATCACTATGGCTGTTGACGGTTTTATTGTCTATGCATAATACACCAGTTGCCAGTATGGTGCTGTCCACAGGAAAAACGCGCTTTTTGGTATATTCATCGGCTACAGCCTGCCTCTTGTCCTTACCAATTACGGTGGTATTAGCCACGCGTTTTCAGGTGGGAGCCGCAGTCATTGGCTATCTGGTGTATATGGTCTTGCAAATTGGATTTTTTTATGCTTATTATATTCCGAAGGTTCTAAGACTGGATGGTTTCAGGCTTTTTACAAGGGCCTTTCTTCCTGCGGCAATTGGGGGCGGAATGTGCATGCTGGTTACCCGTTATGTGACTGGATACTTGCCGGTAGCCACCGGATATGGCTTGTTAATTTTGAATTCGGTTATTTTTGTACTGTTATATGTTGTTTACCTATTCGTGTTTGTTATTAAAATGACGGATATCCACTACCTTAAAAGGGTACTAATTAGTGAAAAATAATGCCTCGGTTTTCAATTTGCATACCAGCATATAAGAGTCGCTTTTTAGCGGAATGCATTCAGAGCATTTTACAGCAATCGATTGGCGATTTCGAATTGATTATTTTAAATGATCGTTCGCCCCAGCCAGTCAGGCAGATTGTTGAGGGGTTTACAGATCCCCGTATCCGCTATTTTGAAAATGAGGAAAATGTAGGTGCATCGCAGCTCACCGCGAACTGGAACAGGTGCCTTTCTTTGGCTGAAGGCGCTTTTACGATAATTATGGGCGACGATGACCGACTTGGGAAGGAATATCTGGAAGTGTTTTCCGAACTGATAGTAGCTAAACCGGAATTGGATGTTTACCATTGCCGGAGTGTCGTCATCGATGAAGCTGGTCAACCCATGGAACTTACTCCCGCATGGCCGGCTTACGAGCGGGTGTGCGACAGCATTTGGCACCGGTTGCGTCAATTGCGGGCACAATATATTTCTGATTTTGTATATCGGACAGACGCACTTCGCCGGAGGGGAGGTTTTTATTCATTGCCGCTGGCTTGGGGTTCAGATGATATCACGGCGTTTCTTGCATCCCGTGAAAAGGGCATAGCCCACACCAATACGCCGCTCTTTCATTACAGAAGCAATAGCCTCTCCATCACCTCATCCGGCAATGACCTGGAGAAAATGCAGGCTAATATGCAGTACGCACAGTGGCTTAGCGAGTTTCTAAAAACTTATCAACCACACCCCGATGAAGTGATCGTTTACAATGCGTTGTTAACGAAACAGTTTGCGCTGATGCGGGAACGGAAACGATATACGTTGATGCTTTCCATGCGAGAGTCACCGTTACGTAAATTAGGGATGTGGTTAAAGAACCGGAAAACTTTTGGATTGACTTATCGTGACCTGCTGCTAGCCGTGGCAAAATCCATCGGACGAAAAAAACAAAATTAAATCGCCATGGACATTATTTTCAACCCACCCGTCAATAATGAAAACCAGTATATCCGTTTAATCGTAGATGAATTAAATGCCAAAGGTTATCGAATACATGCCCTGGATAACTTTTTTTCCAGTTTTAGGCATTTTAAGTCCATCAGACTGGTGCACTTAAACTGGTTTGAAAATATCGATGACAGCAATTTCTTTGCTGCATTAAAAAGCTTCTTTCGTAAAATGGTTGTGCTGACGGCCATCCGGCTAAGCGGAAAACCATTGATATGGACCATGCATAACCGTACATCGCATGAGAAGGAAACAGCTTTTTTTAGTCGAATCCTAGTATACTTTCTGCTGCGATGGACCCGCCGGATTATTATTCATACGCATCAATCGGAGCATATGCTCGCAACCATCGACAGTAAAGTAGCACGGAAGGCTGTATACATCCCACACCCTAATTTTATCGGTGTATATGGTGATATTATTTCATCGGTAATGCGAGCTGCCCCGCAGCTGCAACTGTTGTTTATGGGTATGGTAAAGCCCTATAAAAATCTGGAAATGCTGATTGGGGTTGTCCAGCAATTTCATGACAACGTACAACTGGTTATCGCGGGCCGTGCAACAGATCCGGTGTATCGAAAACAGGTTGCGAAACAAGCTGCATCAGCCGGAAATGTGGAACTCCGCCCTTATTTTATCCCTGACGAAGAACTTGCAGGCTTAATCAGGAAAGCGGATGTATTGGTGCTTCCATATGATTTGACAAGCAGTTTGAACTCGGGAACTGCTATTCTTGCGTTTTCATTAAAAAAGACCGTTATATGCCCGGAAATTGGCACCATTACAGATCTGGGCATGCTGCAGGACAGGGTGTTTCATTACCGATATGGAAATGCTGCGGAACATCGCGAAGCGTTGACCAACCAAATTGCCGGCGCACTGTTACTAAAACAGGAAAATCCATTAAAACTGCAAGAAATGGGAACGCGGTTGTACGATCATGTTGAGAAGGTACACGACCGGCGATCCGTAGGCATACAACTGGACCATATTTATCGCGCATTGGTCGAAAAAAAATAATCAAAACCGCATAGGCTATTCCGTGACATGAAAATACTCTATATTAATGTGCTGTATAGCCCTTATGTGGCAGGTGGAGCGGAGATCTCCCTCAAATTAATCGCAGAAAGTATGCAGGCGAGAGGACACGACGTAGCGGTACTAAGCCTGGCTCCGCGGGAAGGTATTCACAGCGAACAGGTAGACGGTGTCCGGGTATACCGTGCCGGATTGCGGAACTACTATTGGCCGTTTTCGCAGAAACACCCAAATGCATTCAGGCGACTGGCATGGCACTTGCGCGATCGATATAACGCCGCGATTCGGTCGGATATTGAGCATATACTCCAGATCGAGCAGCCGGATGTGGTATCGTGCCATAACCTGGTCGGCTGGTCGGTCGCCGTATGGGATGAAATTGCCCGGGCCAATATCCCATTCGTTCAGGTGCTGCACGATATGTATTTACTGTGTGCCAATAGCAATATGTATAAAGAAGAGGGAGCCTGTCATGGGCAGTGTTTCCGTTGCCGCGTGCTCCGTACCGGCCATGAGCGCCGGTCGTTGCAGGCGAGTGCCGTGGTGGGTATCAGCCGGAACATATTGGACCGGTTTAGGGGCGTTGGGTATTTTGCGGGAGTACCACACCACGTCATTTATAACGCGCGCCGTATCCCCGCCGTTTCCGGCGCACGTAAACGTGAACCAGGCGCACCATTGAAAATCGGTTACATCGGCACACTCTCGCCAATTAAAGGGGTTGAATGGTTAATTACCCAGTTTCGAAAATCCAAGGTTGAGGGTAGTCTGTATATTGCAGGCCGGGGTCAGGCGGAATATGTACGCCACCTGGAGAACCTGGTGGCGACTGACCCACGCATCACGTTTGCCGGATACGTAGACGCCGCGGATTTTTATGCAGGTATCGACCTGCTTGTAGTGCCGTCCTGCTGGGAGGAGCCACTTGGTATGGTTGCTGTGGAGGGTTTGGCAAATAATTTGCCTGTCATAGCCAGTAACCGAGGTGGATTACCAGAAACGGTTATCCACGGTGTAAACGGCCTATTATGTGAGCCCGCTGAGCCCGATTCGCTCGGAGAGGCGTTAACCGCACTATGGCAGGATAATGTACTGTATAATCAGCTTTCTCAGCGTGCGAGGCAATCTATTGCACCATTGCTTAATCCGGATCGGATGGCTGGCGAATATGAAACGGTGTTGCAAGCAGCGATAAAGAAATAAAAGCGGATGTATAACATCATCGAAAAATACAAAGGGAATATGGCTGAAGCATTATGCTGTTTTTCCATTGTGTCCGTTTTTATTCCCATCAAAATTTATCCGTTGGTATTTCTGCTGGCTGCATTATGCTTTTATGTCGATACGCCCAAGCTGCTACGCCATTATTGGGTGTTTTTTTTAGCACTGTTTACTGCTTACGCCGGGTGGGTTTTTTTGACTGATTTACCTGTCAACCATACTGAAATCATCAATTTTCTTAAACTGCCAATAAACTTTAGCTTCCTCTATTTTGCTGCTGGATGGGTGGCGCAACGAGATAATGCCACCTTGCTCCGCCGCATTGATCTTACGCTGCATGTGGTATTGGCGTTGACATTCATTCAGCTGCTTGTTTATCACGAAGCAGCCAGCTTCCAATGGATCGCTGGCAGCCCTACGTCGGCTAAGGGTAGTGCCCTATACCGGCCAACGCTCTATTTTTGGGGATTAATCGATAAAAATATGTTCGGCGCGCGCATTGCCTTATTGGGTTTCATCTATTTATTGCTGCCGGTAGTCCGGCAGCACCGTATCCTTTGGTGGCGTGTCCTACTGATATTCCTGTTGGCCTGGCTATCACTCTCACGCACCCCGGTAGTCGCGTTGCTTATTGGGGTTTACGGCCTATTGTGGTTGGTGTTTTCTGTGCGATGGCGGGTAATGCTCGTCGTGATTACACTTTTGGTTACACCTTTCGTCGCACAAAAGGTAATCCGGATAGACACGATAACCGCTTCGAATGACGGTATGGGTGTGCGGGTGGAATATTGGAAAACATTCATTGAACATTTTACAGAAATTTCCCCGTTGGGGAATGGTTTTATGAGCGGCAGCGCCTTTCTCAGCCAATACGCACGGTTTTACCATGGAGAGCCGCATATTCATAATACATTCATGAGTTGCTATTTGGATTTTGGCATCATCGGACTACTTTCCTATGGCTTATTCCTTTATTTCTTTTATCGTTTTTGTTTAAAACAACAGCCGGGGAAATCGTTTTGGTGGATCGCTTTTGCCCCGTTACTGGCCATCATGATGATCCTGTATTCTGGCTACGATAATGATATTATATTATACCTGGTGTTAATTCTGCTGCTCGGAAGTTCGCGGGCGGTGAATTTTAAACAGGTTGAGCAACGTATGATAGCGATATGATTAAACGGATACTGATTGACAAAAGATGGGCTGGTGATACCGGCATTGGCAAACTGTATCGCGAAGTAATGGCGCGTATGCCGGTGCATGTTGTTCCCTCATTCGTACAGGCTGAGGTAGGATTAGGGAACATGCTGACACCGGTAATACTTGCCAGTGAAATCCGTAAAAGTCCGGCAGATGTATTTTATAGTCCCTCGTTTATGCCTCCCTTGTATAGCCGAGTGCCGTTTGTGATTACTATACACGACCTGATGCATTTGTTTTACTACACAAAATGGCATCGGATTTATTATAAGCAGGTCATTGCCAGATGTGCGGCAAAAGCAAAACAGATCATTACGGTGTCCCAGTTCAGCAAGCAGCAGCTCGTTGAATTACTCGGTCTTCCGGATCATTTAATTACTGTAGTTTATAATGGGGTTGACGAAAATTTCCGGGAAAATACGGTTGCGTATTTTAGCGGCCGTCCCTATTTTCTGTATGTGGGCAACCGCCGGAAAAATAAAAACCTGCCGGCCATGTTAAGCGCTTTTGCCCACGCAGTTATTCCTACCGAATTCATGTTTTTTCTTTCAGGTGAAGCCGAGCCGGCATTGACCGCCCATATCGATAGGCTTGGCATTGCGCATCGGGTACGTTTTTTGGGATACATTCCGGAGCACGATCTTCCTGCGCTTTACAAAGGTGCTTTCGCAACGCTGTATGTTTCACTTATGGAAGGTTTCGGTTTACCGGTTATTGAATCCATGGCTTCGGGTACACCGGTAATTACTGCAAGTACAAGCGCGCTGCCGGAAATATCGGGGGGTGCCGCATTGTGTGTTGATCCGAAGAATGTGTCAGCCATCACGCACGGGATCGAGACCCTGGTAAATGAAAAAACGATATACCAGCACTACGTTCAGCTCGGTTATCATCGAGCGGCTGAGTTTTCCTGGGAAAAAACGGCAATGAAAACATGGGACATCATTCTCGCAACACCTTAAATATCGAATCATGATTTATCAGCTGTTGTTTTTATCTAAAACCGTGCTTTTTACTGTTATCGTGTTAGGACAGCTCCTGGTTGGTTGCAACCAACCAGGAGGAAACAATGCGGCAAAGGCAGCTGGGATCGGCCAAGTCGTAAATGTGGGTGATTACGGTGCAAAAGGCGATGGTCGCACCGATGATACTAAGGCCATACAGGCGGCTATTAATGCCGCTGATGCCGGGGATACTGTCGTCATTCCACAGGGTACATTCCTGATACAGACCATCCGTCTGCGCTCCAACGTTCACCTAAAAGGTATTGGCACCTTAAAGCAACTGACACCAAAAGACGAAGAAGATTATACACTTCAGCGGCAGCACTCCAAATGGCCATTGATCAGGGCACACCGGGTATCCGACATCGATCTGTCTTTTCGTGCAGAAACAATGAACGAGGCCATTTATGTGTCAACGAGCGAGAACATCAGCATTCGTAACAGCTACATCGTTGGCGATTCTTCAAAATTACGGTCATTCCCAGGCATTTTACTGTATCAATGCAATAATTGCCGGGTAAGCGATACTGAAATCAGTAACTATGGGAAAGCAAGGCAATCTGCATCCAGTTACCAACCCGGAACAGGTATTCGCGTACTCGCCAGCGAATACGTGACATTAAACCAGAATAATATTCATCATAATGGGGAAAACGGGATTTTTATACATGCAACTTCAGGAGTGACAATAGACCGTAATCGTATTCATCACAATGGTATGAGTGCGATACAAATCGCTTTCGGCAGCGCGGCGCTGGAAAAAGATTTCGCGATTACGAACAACCGATTTGAATACAACGCTGCCGATGCAATTGACATAAACAATCGAACAGCCCATCAGGCGATACCTATAAATGGCTTGATTGCATCCAATTACAGTACAGACAATGGGTTTGTCGACGGACAAAGCACACCTGATGGGTCAGGTATTGCCACCCTGATTAATGTAAGCGATGTGGTCATCCGCAATAATAGGTCGGTAAAAAACAACCGACCCGCACTCTACCTTGAAAATTGCGGGGAAATTGATTTTAACAACAATTATACAGATGGAACAATCGAAATTGTTCATCGGTTTACTGCTATTAACCTGCGTCAAAATACCTTTGCAAACCTGCTGTTATTGGCGAATGCAAACGGCGAATCACTCTTTTTAGATCACAATACAGTCAACAGGGTATCATTACCTACCGGTATTCAGATAGACTCACTGGTCTTTACCGGCAATCAGATAAAAAGCGGGCCCGTCCATTTCAATTTGTCTGGTCGCATTCGGTTTGAAAATAATACGCTACACAGTGAAGACCCTTTGGGGGCGCTGTTGGTCGTCAATGCCTCCAGCACCACTATCCGGAACAACCGCATTAACAGCACTGGAGGGGCGGCTATTACGACACGCAAAAGTGCCGGGCATGTACAGATCGACAGCAATGTGGTGGAATCGAGGAACGCATGCGTTTTTGACGATGGATCACCAAGAATGAAAGTAACAAACAATACGTTTGTTGCGTTGCCGGGGGGCGAACAGCAACGTACATTTATGAGTCGTAACCCGGATGGACTGCTGCTGGAAAATAATGAACATCGTGCGGGCAAGCAGGATAACTCCATCCGCTTAATCGGCCAGGGCACCGCACGGATTGTGCGAGAAAGAATAGTAACCGGTTATCCCGATTATGGATCCGTTGAAGTCACTGAAGAATGAACACAATGTATTTTTGGTTTTGAAGACAGTTAATATATATATCCCCACATTCAATGCAGGAAGCCGCTGGGAAGCGGTGCTACAGGCACTGAATCGCCAAACTTATCCAATGAATTGCAGAATACTGGTCGATTCGGGTTCATCAGACAATACCGTTGCAGCGGCGAAGGATGCCGGTTTTCAGGTTCTCAGGGTTGACAGCGCTGATTTTGATCACGGAGGGACACGCCAATTTGCTATTGAACGGTTTCCGGAGGCAGATATTTATGTTTTTTTTACGCAGGATGCTGTGCCGGCCGATGCCGATACATTAACGCATATTGTCCAGGTATTTGACGATCCGGAAGTCGGAATTGCCTATGGTAGACAACTCCCCAATCCGGATGCCACTGTGCTTGAAGCACATGCACGTTTATATAACTATTCTTCAAAAGGATATATACGGCAGTTACGCGATGCCGATAAGTACGGCGTCAAAACGATCTTTTGCTCCAACTCGTTTGCAGCTTACCGTCGGGTTGCCTTTGAACGCGTTGGCGGTTTCCCAAAAAACACGATTATGGGGGAAGATGTGATTACTGCCGGCAATCTGGTGCGGAAAGGGTGGAAGATCGCCTATGCGGCGACCGCCTGTGTATATCATTCGCACGATTATACTCTTGGCCAGGAATTCGCGCGTTATTTTGATATTGGTGTTTTCCATCGATTGACACCATGGATCATCGAGACTTTCGGTCACGCCAATAGAGAAGGACTGAAATACGCGAAATCGGAGATCAGCTACGTTGGTCGGCACAACCCGCTGCTACTACCCAAAGTCGGTTGTTCTTTTTTTGCAAAATGGTTCGGATACCAGCTTGGACTACGGTACCGGATGTTACCCCTGAACCTTCGCCGGGCTTTTTCCATGCATAAGCGATATTGGGATAAGTCGTTGTAATTCCCCGGCTACCGTCGGGTTGCCCTGATTGTGGAAATTTTCCCCACGTTTCCTCCTGTTTTTATTGACAATAGTCCCCTTACAGCCCGTTTTGGACGCCCATTGCCTTTTTACAAACATGGCACTTTATTGGTTGTTGAAACAGTATTGAATTATTGAAGAACTATGATAAGGGAAGAGCAAATACAGAAGATAACCTACCCCGGGGATAACAATATGTTACTGCATGGCGGGGTATCGCTGCAGGGGAGCATTGACGATTTCTTTACTTATCAACCAGCCTTTCGCGTCAATCTGCAGTCTATAAAAAAGCGGATTTTAGTGCATCAGGAAACCGTATTCATTAAACGGGTATTTGATGTTGTTTTTTCTTCATTGGTGATCGTTGCCGGTCTTCCGGTATTTTTGGTACTGATGCTCATTACTAAGCTGACATCACGTGGCCCGGTCTTCTATAAGCAGGAACGTATCGGTAAGGAAGGAAGACCTTTTTTTATCTATAAATTCAGGAGCATGCGTCCCGATGCCGAAAAGAACGGTCCGCAATTGGCATCCGATCACGATCCGAGGGTGACAAAATGGGGCCGGTTTATGCGCAGAACCCACTTGGATGAACTACCACAGTTCTGGAATGTGTTAAAAGGTGATATGGCTGTTGTAGGACCACGGCCTGAACGGGAATATTTTATTAATGAAATAACCAAACGTACTCCAGCCTACCGGGAACTATTCCGTATTAAACCAGGTATTACATCCATAGGACAGGTTACGTATGGCTACGCGGAAACCGTCGACCAGATGTGTGACCGGATGGCTTTTGATTTGGAATATCTTTCAAAGATGGGGCTTCGGGCAGACTTGAATATTATTTTTCAGACAGTCAAGGTAATGACCCAGGGGAAAGGGCAGTAAAAAGGGCTGGTAAAATCGGGAAAAATCAATTAAAATCAGTCGATTGGCTGATTTTTTTAATTTGGATGCTATTCAAAACGAATCAGCTTGCAGAATCCAGATCTAAAACCAAATACCCATTGCTTAATATATCCACGTTGTCTGTATTAAACCCCGATGATGTTGCGTTATCCGGATAGATAAACAGCTGGTCATGCTCCACATCGAAAATAATAGATATTACTTTATTACCTTTCGTTTCGATCATTATCTTCTGCGCCCCCTTTGCGACACCTATATTGATGGGTTTGTTAAGCATCTCTTTTATTGTTGATTATCGAAAAATCGACTACAATAAAGATGCCATTTGTTAGGCCTGCATTAGGCAAGGATTACTTGGCGCTGTAAAAATTAGGAAGGTGACATTCAGGGATTATTTTTGGAGTAGCCAAAGATAGCAGGATGGCATTCTTGAAACTCACCGGGTTCGTTGAAGGACAGGAGCGGAGGAACAATTAGTAAGGGACATTCACCAGGCATTGGTATCGGTATAATAAAAAAAGGCCATTTAAGGCCTTTTTAGTGTTCCCGAAGGGATTCGAACCCCTATCTTCAGAACCGGAATCTGAAATTCTATCCATTGAACTACGGGAACGGGATTGCAAAGATATGATTTGTCTGCGTTAATTCATATAAATTTTCATTTGGCGTAAAAATCGACAGGTTCGGTTATCTGCAGGATCTTTCACCAATGCAATACACGTTATACATTGAAGCGGAAGTGCATAATGTCACCGTCCTGCACGATATAGGCTTTGCCCTCCACACTCAGTTTGCCTGCCTCTTTTACAGCAGCCTCTGAACCGAATTTAACGAAATCTTCAAACTTGATAACCTCTGCGCGGATGAACCCTTTTTCAAAGTCAGTATGGATTACCCCGGCAGCCTGCGGCGCGGTAAACCCTTTTTCAATTGTCCATGCACGAACTTCCTGTACGCCGGCCGTAAAGTAAGTGGCTAGATCCAGCAGTTTATAGGCTGCACGGATCAGTTTGTTGACACCGGATTCCGTCAAGCCAAGGTCTTCCAGGAAAAGCTGCCGTTCTTCATAACTGTCCAGCTGCGCGATTTCCGACTCGATCTGTGCCGAGATCACCAATACTTCGGCATTTTCTTCTTTCACCGTTTCACGGATCCGGTCCACATAGCCGTTACCCGTATTTACCGATGCTTCATCCACATTACATACATAGAGGACTGGTTTTACGGTAAGCAGAGCCAAATCAGCAATAAACTCAAAGTCTTCTTCTGTAATCGGTGCGGTACGCGCAGATTTCCCAGATGCTAGGTGCTGATTGACCACACTGAGTATTTCGTAAGTGCGTTTCGCATCCTTGTCGCCTCCCGTCTTGGCCATCTTTTCCACTTTCTGGATGCGTTTAATAACCGTATCCAAATCTTTCAACTGCAATTCCGTATCAATGATTTCTTTGTCGCGTACCGGGTCTACAGATCCGTCGACGTGCACCACATTGCCATCATCAAAACAACGTAGTACGTGAATGATGGCATCCGTATTACGAATGTTTCCAAGGAATTGGTTCCCAAGTCCTTCACCTTTGCTGGCTCCTTTTACCAACCCCGCGATATCCACGATTTCAATCGTATTCGGAACCACACGCTGCGGCTTCACGAGGTCTGTCAGTGTGTTCAACCGGGCATCAGGCACCGTGATCACACCAACATTCGGCTCAATTGTACAAAATGGAAAGTTGGCTGCCTGCGCCTTAGCATTGGAAAGACAATTAAATAACGTGGATTTGCCTACATTAGGTAAGCCTACAATACCGCACTGTAATGCCATGGATACATCTGTTTGTTTAAATTGCCGCAAAGATAAAAATATCGCGCGAACAAATCCGTATCTTTGGGTATCACAGCGGAAATCAAACCGCCGGCTATGTCCAGGTATCAAAAGACACAACACAATTGGAAGCAGGAAAAATAAATGGAGAGGCATACGATGTTCGGATTTCGAAGAAGAAGCCGATATATCCGGTAACTTCCGGACTGCGTAAATACCTGCGCACTTACCAACGGGATGCACGGATGCCCATCAGCTATGCAGATCTGATGGAATTTTATGAGACATCGCCGGTAATTGATAAAAACGGTAAAGACACGCTGTGGGAAACGCCGCTGTATCCACCGCATGTACAGGAAAATCTTTATAACGGCTTAAAAATCCTTTATGCCAAACTCAAGGCATCGGGGAATACCCGTATTGTTGAACATAAATATATTGACCGGGTAGAGTATTGTGCATTTGGCAATAGCCATCCGTTCCGGATTAGGATCGTTAACCGGCTTAACGATGTCTATGACTATTTTTATGTGAAGCAGGCAGATGCTTCGCGGATATATGGACTGGAACTTGAACAGATCATTTCGCCCAACCCGGTTAACTATATCGTAGATGGACAGACATTGGTGGAAGAGCATATCGTCGGTATACCGGGCGACGTATTTACACAGTCACTGATCAATAATCCCGATTATAATCCAAAACGCATCGCCAAGGAATTTGTAAAATTTAATGAGCGATGCATGATTACCCTATTGGGTGATATGCGTGCTTATAATTTTGTCGTTCAGATTACGCCTGATTTTGATGACTTTCAGTTCCGCATCCGCGCCATCGATTTTGATCAGCAGTTTTACGAAGGCAACCCCAAAATATACATGCCGCAATTTTTTAAAGATAACCTGGCTTATGTACAACTATGCATGGAACATCTCACTGCGACAACGGTATTGCAGTACCAGCAGGAAGAACGGTCTTCTATTGTACATCGAGTCCGTAGCGAGCGTCATCGGATAGCCGCACTGCGGGATGTTTCGAATACCGAGGAATTGTCTACCGCCGTCCACGTTAAGCAATTGCGCGAAGGATATGCCGATTTTTATCGGAATGAGCATTACTTCGGCTGCCGTACCATGACAGATATTATCGAGATGAATGTGAAAAATGTGATCCGACAGGTAAAAAGTTGATTATTTTAACCGATCTGCATTGTCCTTTACAAACGCCTCCCAGCCTGTATAACTCTTTTTGCCCGCCGGCGCATGCACCTGGAATGCATGGCATACCGCTACGGCAAGCCCGTCTGTCGCATCGAGGAATTGCGGGCTTTCCTCAAATTTCAGTAACGTCTTTAACATTGCGGCAACCTGTTCTTTTGTGGCGTTACCGTTGCCGGTGACCGACTGTTTGATTTTCCGTGGCGCGTACTCAAAAATAGGAATGTTGTTATTGAGGGCTGCTGCCATGGCTACACCCTGGGCACGCCCCAGTTTAAGCATAACCTGGATATTCTTCCCATAAAAAGGAGCCTCCAGTGCCATACAATCTGGTTTATACTGCGCGATCAGCGCACTGGTTTTTTGAAAAATACGCTGTAATTTAAGGCCGTGATCATCAAGATGACCAAGCTTGATGACACCAAGGCTGATCAAGGTGAGCGTATTTCCCACCTCCCTTAACACACCATAACCCAATACCACTGTTCCCGGGTCAATACCCAGGATAATTCGTTCACTTGCCTTGGTCATGCGCATGGTACAATATTACGGTTTTCAATTGAACCTATTGACCCTGAAATGGAAAGTTTGGCGAAAGTTGTTCTGTTCTCTCCGTAGGGGATAAATGCCGCATTCCATAAAAAATTAGTAACATTGCACGCTAAAACACTGGGTTTGACCAACAGGGCAAAAAGGATAGCAGGTATTGTCATTAAGATTACCATTCTACTACTGGTGGCTTGGGTACTTTATCATAAACTCAATAACCATCAAAATTTGATGGAATTCAACCGGTTAATGCGTAACCTTGGCGCCGGTACCGTAGCCATCACATTAACGATTGTTGTGGTACTCATGTTTGTCAACTGGATTTTAGAGGCAGTAAAATGGAAATACCTATGCCGGTATATCGAACGGATCAGCCTTTGGCAATCCATTCAGGCTGTTTTCTGCGGACTTACCTGGGCCGCCTTTACGCCCAATCGGATTGGCGAATACGGTGGTCGGGTTATGTTCCTCAAACCCCGTAAACGTATTTTTGGCGTGGTAGCCATGGGCGTCGGTGCACTGGCGCAGCTCGTGCTAACCAGCGTGGCCGGATCTTTGAGTATCGCCTGGTTTACCATTCGTTTTTTTGACATCGGATGGTGGGGTGAGATCGGAATGTGGGTGCTGGCAATCAGCTATGCAGGAATTTTCCTGCTGCTGTATTTTAACGTGAGGTGGATCGATCGGCTGATCCGGCACATCGGCTTCATGAAGCGGTTTTATCGTTTCTTTGAACTGCTGAACCGCTACGACCGTCGCGAATTAACCGTCATCTTTCTTCAGTCTCTCGGACGTTTTGTGGTATTTACTTCACAGTACTGCATTCTGATGCTGGTGCTTATTCCCAGTATTGATTTTATTCCGATGCTGTTGATGATCTTCATCCTGTTTTTTGTGCAGGCAGCACTCCCCACACTGGACCTGTTTGATTTTGGCCTGCGAAGCGTGACAGCAAGTTACCTCTATAGTCACATTACCGATCACGATATTGCGGTGATGGCGATCGCTTCGTGTATTTGGTTCATAAATCTTATATTGCCTGCCATTTTAGGCTCGGTATTCGTTTTAAAAATTAACTTCTTTGGCAATACAACTCATTAGCACCTTACTTGCTGTATTTGCGGTGGTGTACATGGTATTGGTCTGTTACATGCGTAGGGGATGGCACATTTTACCCACCGTCGCTACGCAGCAGGAGCCCGGCGCGGCTGTAACGGTTAGCATTTTGATCGCAGCCCGCAACGAAGAAGCCAACATTGCACGTACACTCACGGATATCCTGGCACAGGAATTTCCAAAAGAACTGCTGGAGATTATTGTAATAGATGATCACTCCACTGATAATACATCGGCCATCGTTCAGTCTTTCGCCGGTCAGGGCGTGAAACTGCTTAAAATGAACGAATCCAGGCCGTTGAATTCATACAAGAAAAAGGCGATCACGGAAGCGATTGCCATGGCTAAGGGCGATGTGATTGTAACCACCGATGCCGATTGCCGGATGGGACCGAAGTGGTTGGCTACTGTCATCCATTATATGGAAAGTCACCAACATTTTCTGGTGTCTTCCCCCGTTGCCTATTCGGAAGAGCGCAGCTTTTTCGAAACGCTGCAGACACTGGAGTTCCTTTATCTCATCGGATTGGGTGCTGCAGGTATAGGAAATGGTTATCCATCCACATGTAATGGTGCCAATCTCGCTTACCGACGGAAAGTATTCCATGACCTTGGCGGATTTAACGGTATTGACCGGCTAGCTTCCGGCGACGATGAATTATTTCTGCATAAAGTAACTGCGAAATATCCCGGACGGATCGGATTCTGCAAGTCGCGCCAAGCCATTGTATATACCGACGCGAAAAGCAACCTGCGGGAATTTATTAGCCAACGGAAACGGTGGGCCTCAAAAAGTACACAGTACAAAAACAAGGGGATTGTGGCTCTGGGAGTTGCCATATGGCTTTTCAACCTGCTGCTGTTGCTGGCAGGGGTAGGCAGTTTCTTTATCGGCAGCCTGTTCAGCGTATTTATCGTCGCTTTCGGGTCGAAATTACTCGTTGAGCTGATTTTTCTTTATCCGTTATGCCGCTTCACGGAACGAGTTTCTCTACTCGGGTACCTCCCTGTGCTCTCGCTGTTGCACATTATCTATATGGTTTATATCGGTCTAGCCGGAAACGTCGGGAAATACGAATGGAAAGGCCGATACGTGAAATAAGATAACGTGCGCTATCGGATTTTACTCCGGATACGCGCCTCGGCCTCTGCTACCACATCTTCCGGAGACTGTCCCTGGGGATCGATAGGGGGTAACACTTCCCATGACATGCTGAGAAACGTGTTAAGCGGGAAGAATCCATAACGTACCATCTGCCAGGAGTTATTGATGGCAACCGGTACGATCAACGCATGGG